>NZ_LOPY01000041.1 GCF_001469895.1 Pseudoalteromonas sp. XI10
TGATGCACTTGTTTCAATGGTTGAGCTTTCTCCAAGTTCAAAAGAATTAAAAAACAGACTAAAAGAATCTAAAGAGCGTTTAGCCTCTCCTATCGAAGCAAGTAATAGCGATGCATTAGCACTACCAGATAACGACAAACAATTAATAGCTCTAATTCAAGGTATAAAGAAATTACGAGCAGTACTTCGCTCAGAGCATGGTAAAGGCAAAGTAGATAGCCAAGTATTTGTTGCTGAAGATAAACGCCTTGAAAAATTGCAGTTAAGAATCAATGTAGAAAGCCAAATTAAGCGCGGGATTTCAGCTCGCTCAGCAAATATGGTGGGCTCTGCCAGACAGTATTTTGAAAAAGCACTGGCAACACTGACCTCAGTTAGCTACAGCGATGATTATGTAAACTCGAAAAGACAAGAAGTTGAAGGCTATTTAGAAACAATTAGCTCTGAGTTGAAAGCATCAAATGCAACGTCACTAAAGAAGAAAGCAGAACAAGAGCAGGACGATTTAGACGTATTATTCGCACCAAAGAAAAAGTGGTAAACCACTTTTTCTTTGCTTTGTGCAAGTTAAGATAAAAATGCAAACTTAACAATAAATAGCGCTGTTAATACCCACACACTAATACTGATTTCATCTTTTTTACCACATACCAACTTCACTGCAGTATACGAAATAAAACCAAGTGCAATACCGTGCGCAATCGAGAAAGTTAACGGCGTCATTAATAATACTACGCTCACTGGAATGGCATCTGTCATATCATCCCAATTTACCAGCTTTAAGTTTTGCATCATTAACACAGCAACATACAAAATCGCACCAGCCGTTGCATAAGCTGGGATCATGCCAGCAAGTGGCGCAAAGAACATCATTAACAAGAAACAAATGCCTACAACCACAGCGGTAAGACCTGTACGGCCGCCCACAGACACACCTGCAACTGATTCAATGTAAGACGTTGTTGTTGACGTACCAAGCATTGAGCCTGCAATAGTAGCTGTACTGTCGGCACTTAGTGCGCGACCTAAACGAGGCATTTTACCTTGTTCATCAGCAATACCTGCTTTTTGCGTTACAGCAACTAAAGTGCCTGAAGTATCAAACAAATCAACAAATAAGAACGCAAAAACCACTGTTAGCATTGAGATTTCGAATGCTGCTGCAAAATCCAATTGCATAAAGGTTGGTGCAATTGAAGGCGGCATTGAAATAATTCCTTGATACTCCACAAGGTCTAAACCAAGCGCAATTGCGGTTACTAATAAAATACTGATAAGTACGCCGCTTTTCATATCGCGGTATAACAGTGCTGCAATAACAAAGAAGCTAAAAATCGCAAGTAGTGGGCCTGGGGCTGTGATATCGCCTAACTGCACTAAGGTTGCAGGGCTTGCTACGATAATACCGGCGTTTTTCAATGCAATAAGCGCTAAGAAAGCACCAATACCTGTAGCAATAGCACGCTTTAATACCAGAGGAATAGCATCAATGATCCACTCACGCACCTTAAATAGGCTTAAGAACAAGAAGATACAGCCAGACATAAAAACTGCACCTAATGCAGCTTGCCAAGTGTAGCCCATGCCCAAAACAACACCATAAGTGAAGAAGGCGTTTAAGCCCATACCCGGAGCCAATGCTAATGGGTAGTTTGCCCATAAACCCATAATAAAACAGCCAATTGCAGCAGCAATACAGGTTGCTACGAATGCCGCACCTTGATCCATTCCCGCTTCTGCAAGCATTGCAGGGTTAACAAATACAATGTAAACCATGGTAATGAATGTTGTGATGCCAGCAATAGTCTCGCGGCGCACAGAAGTGTTGTTTTCAGTGATTTTGAAAAGTCTTTCGAACATGTTGAACTTTAAGTTGAGATTAATTGGCTAATTTTATCATATTTTATCTCAATAAGAGGACATTTTACCTTGCAATGTTCTAAACTAATAAGGTCTTTTATTTCAAGAAAATAACTAAACTATGTCTGATAATTCGCCAGTAGGCTTAGATTTAGAGCAACAGCTTGATAATGTACTTGCCTTTATTACCCAACCCGATAAAGGGTCGGCGCCAAATAAAAGTACTCAATCTGTTGAAAACGTACTAAACAAAGCTTTGTATTATTTAAAAAATGAACAGCCTCCCCTTGCTGCCAAATGGATGCGTTTAGCAGCTATGGCGGGCAACCATAGAGCGCAATTTTATATGGGGCTGTTTTTCATCAAAGGGCAAGGTGTACCGCACAGTGTTTTTCATGGCGCGGTGTGGCTAAGTCTGGCAAGTAGCCAAGGTTATGAACCTGCAACGGCTGCACTTGATGATCTTAGAAAACACATCAGTACGCGCAGATTACATGATGCGCAAAGCTATGCAGCTACCCTATATGAACAAATCCACCAGCAACAATTTGCTCATTTAATTCCTCGTGATCCTGACGCCAGCTAACACGCGTCAGGTTCTACAACTTATTAATGCTGTCTTGTCAGTTTACTCTCAAATGTGATGAGACCTGCACCAACTACAAGCAATAAGATACCTATAAACTCAAGCCACACATGGCCTTTATGGGGCTTGATAACAGGTGTTTTTGAAGTAAGGTTATATAAACGCCTGCCTTGCTCGCCAGATTCTACAAACGAAAAACCTTTATAGTCCGCTGAGATAATAAATTTAAAATCATGCCTGCTAATCATTTCTCGACGTTTTGCATCTATTTTCTCGCTGCTTTGTTCTACGAGCATACGCCAATCATGAAAAATGCCATCTGGTTCACTATCTTTCACTACACCATATGATTTGTACTCATAGAACTTTCTATTGAATAGCTTTTCTTGATGCCCTAAATAAAACATGGCACAGCCTAGCGCACTTAACAGTATGGCAATATAGACGAGTGAACGCTGTTTAATGAATTGCTTATTACTTTGTTGCTTATACCAAGCTTCAATGTCAGGCACGTTAATCAACCGAGCTTTATCTTCAGAATCTTTTAATGGCTCCATAAAGTCGCAAATTTTTAGGTTGAGCGCCGTTAGTATTGAACGAAATGTGTCATTTGAAGGCACTGATTTATCGTTCTCAAGTTTTGAAAGGTAACTTTGCTCTATCCCCACTTGCTCTGCAAATTCTGGTTGGCTTAGTTTTAGCTCACTGCGATAGTGTCTTAGTTGTGTTCCGAATGTACTCATAACGCATTTCCTTTTTGTTGTGGAGCCGCCATTCTTTGCTATTCATGCAGATATAAAAAGCTGAATAAATAGGAATAATGAAGAATATTAGCAAGATAGGATGAAAGATACGAGATACGAGATACGAGATACGAGATACGAGATACGAGATACGAGATACGAGATACGAGATACGAGATACGAGATACGAGATACGTTGTCAGTATAAGTAAAAAGTAAGGTGTAATGTAAAGACTTATCTAATCATTTGTTTGAGGAAAACAAATGGCGGAGTGGACGGGACTCGAACCCGCGACCCCCGGCGTGACAGGCCGGTATTCTAACCAACTGAACTACCACTCCGCAGTGGTATATGCATGGGGTAATGCACTTAATTTGTTTATGATATCAAATGGCGGAGTGGACGGGACTCGAACCCGCGACCCCCGGCGTGACAGGCCGGTATTCTAACCAACTGAACTACCACTCCGCAGAGATATCATTGTTATTACTTAATTTGT
>NZ_LOPY01000042.1 GCF_001469895.1 Pseudoalteromonas sp. XI10
TGGACGGGACTCGAACCCGCGACCCCCGGCGTGACAGGCCGGTATTCTAACCAACTGAACTACCACTCCGCGATACAAATTTTGTAATAAAATAGCGTTTAAATAGTGGCGGAGTGGACGGGACTCGAACCCGCGACCCCCGGCGTGACAGGCCGGTATTCTAACCAACTGAACTACCACTCCGCAGTATCTAATGCTATTTATTTTTCCTATTGGCGGAGTGGACGGGACTCGAACCCGCGACCCCCGGCGTGACAGGCCGGTATTCTAACCAACTGAACTACCACTCCGCAAAGGAAAATGTTTTACAACCATAAGTTGTGTAAGTAATTGGCGGAGTGGACGGGACTCGAACCCGCGACCCCCGGCGTGACAGGCCGGTATTCTAACCAACTGAACTACCACTCCAGCGCATACTTACAAATTGTCGAAAATTGGCGGAGTGGACGGGACTCGAACCCGCGACCCCCGGCGTGACAGGCCGGTATTCTAACCAACTGAACTACCACTCCACATTTTCGTTGCTGACTGAGTCTCCCCTGACAGCGGCGTGAATAATACGAATCACCCTCTGGTTCGTCAAGGGGTTTTTTGTATTTTTACAGGTTTTTTAGTCATCTGACATCGAAAGGTTTAAAATTTCACCTGATTTGTCATTTTTTGAGCCATTTTTGCCAACTTCATTTTCATTCGTTGCTTGCTCATCATTTTCGGTTTGATTTTTTTTCTTTAAAAACGGTAAAGAAATTTTAAATTTCAGCGGTTTCTTCTGAACAAAAATTCTAATTGCCAGCCAACCTAATAAAAGTACGGTTAAATTTCCAACAACAATTAAGGTCACCATGAGCATGGTGGACGCTTTTTGTTCTTCTTCAAGAATTCGTTGTTGCTCTGCTTGCGCTTCTAAATCGATTTCAGGGCGAACAATTTCTGGTACAGCTTCAATTGGTCGCTCAATTTCAAATTTATAAGTCGGTAACGTTGCCATAAATTCACGGTCATTTATGTTGCTACCAAATACAGAGAGCTCAACACTGTATCGTCCCCAATCATAATTTTTAATTGCAAGCTCTCGTGTTTGCGATTTATCAGCATCTAAAGAGAACATTTGCTCTTCATTATTGGGGTAATAAATTTTCCCCTGAATGAGTACAGTTTCTGGTTTAACGATTTCAGGATTTAAGGTGATTGTTAAAATGTGGTCATCTTCATCTTGCTCAGCAAGTGCTACTTCATAATCAAAAGGCGGCTCATGCACGACTATCGGTTTTTGCACCACGGTACGCTTTAATATAGGCGTTTCTATATAAAGCTCTGGTTGCCACTCTCCTGCCGGAAAGACCAGCTTAAACTCACCGGTAAATATACCATCAAGCGGACGCTCATCAAAGCCACGGCCATCATCTCTAAAATCGGTAACACTTTGCGTGCCCGCACCAAAGTTTGCGTAATCACTATTATTAGTGCTGACAAAATCAACGTGCAAACTTATCACATCGCGAAACTGACCA
This sequence comes from Pseudoalteromonas sp. XI10, assembly GCF_001469895.1. GTDB lineage: Bacteria > Pseudomonadota > Gammaproteobacteria > Enterobacterales > Alteromonadaceae > Pseudoalteromonas. Next base: position 1,512 of record NZ_LOPY01000042.1, read on the forward strand.
ACTTCTATTGGTTCACCGTCATTTAATACGCGACCAGTCAGTTTTACTGTTTCGCCACGAAACAGCATAGGCGGGAGTGGATCAACATTAAGCTCTATTTCACCCAGCACCATAATACGGCTATCTGGCAAGATACTGCCGACCACTTGCCAAGGGCCTGGCATGGGGTTGCTAATGGTGATCAGGTCGTAGCTCAGTTCATCATGCCAGTCGAGGTCATCATTGTTTACTGAGTCAGTAGCGTAATACTTAGTGCCGTCAGGGCGTACTAACACAACGGCAGGAGCACCGCGTTTACGAAAGAAGAGTAAGGTTACTTTATCGACTTTATGGTCAATACGAAAACGGTTCTCTAGCAGGGGAATTTCATTTTGCACCCCATCACGTTCTAATGGGGTTATTTTATCTTGCTCGTTGGCAAATCCCGCTAAGGGAATTAAACACACTAATCCTGCTAGTAGTCGTTTTCTCATTTTATTACCTTATTCTGCACGCCATAGGCATTGGCCACCCTTTGCAACCAAATCTAAACGCTCTTCGTGAGCGGCGTGCTCTTGTTCTGTTGCTCTTAATACCACAAGCGGTGCTCTATCAGCACTTAGTCGGCGAATACCACCAGCTTGTTGGGTTGAGCCTTCATCTTTATTTTGATTAAGATTCAGCTTTACTTGCCCACCAGTCATCGACAGGTAAACATCGGCTAAGATCTCAGAATCCAGTAAAGCGCCGTGTAAAGTACGCTTTGAGTTATCAATATCGTAACGACGGCAAAGTGCATCAAGGTTATTCTTTTGACCTGGGTGCAAGTCACGCGCCATTTTTAAAGTATCAAGTACACTACATACATCGGCAGTATTCGGAAAACCTTGATTTAACAATGCAAACTCATTGTCCATGTGGCCGATATCGAACGCGGCGTTATGAATAACAAGCTCAGCGCCACGAATATACTCTAAAAACTCATGGGCAATTTGGTGGTACAGGGGTTTATCACGCAAAAATTCATTGGTGATACCGTGAACGTCTATTGCTTCTTCTTCTATTTCACGTTGTGGATTGATATACACATGAAAGTTGTTGCCAGTAAGACGGCGATTTACAAGTTCAACACAACCGATTTCAATAATGCGGTGGCCTTGCTTTGGGTCAATACCCGTGGTTTCTGTATCTAAAACTATTTGTCTATGTGCCATATCGTCTTAAGCCTGACTCTGGTATCTTTCTATATTCACTTTATTGTACACAATATCAAGGTAAAACAGTGCAGAAAACCGTAGAGATTTACACCGATGGATCATGTTTAGGAAATCCAGGGCCTGGAGGGTATGGCATCGTGATGCGATACAACGGCCACGAAAAGCAGTTAAGTCAAGGCTACACCCTAACAACAAATAATCGGATGGAAATGCTCGCAGCTATCGTTGCACTAGAAACCCTCACCCGCTCTTGTCACGTCATTCTGACGACCGATAGCCAATATGTGAAACAAGGTATCGAGTCATGGGTTGAAAATTGGAAAAAGCGCGGCTGGAAAACCGCTGCTAAAAAACCAGTTAAGAATGTCGATTTATGGAAACGACTCGATACTGCTTGCCAACAACACGAGGTAGAATGGCGTTGGGTAAAAGGCCATAGCGGCAATAAATACAATGAGATTGTTGACGATCTTGCCCGCGAAGCCGCTGGCAGCGATCAATTACTTGAAGACACAGGTTACGACGGTAATTAAAAGCACCTTGAAATAAACTTGGCGCAGGTCGTTTTATATTTTTGTTATATGTTATAAGATTTGGCTATAAAGAAATATAAAGGATTCATTATGGCTCTGCGCATTCACTCTTTTTTTCATCAACAAAGCGCCACTCTCTGCTACTTAGTCAGTTGCGAAAGCACTAAACAGTGCTTGCTGATTGATGCGCCAGCTGATTTTGATATGCCAAGTGGTGAGTTAAGTTTTACCACAGCCAATGAGATCATTAGCTACATAAAGACTGAGCAGCTGACACTTCAATGGCTCCTTGAAACTCATGCCCATGCTGACCATATCACCGCAGCAAGTTACATAAAGCAGCAATTACAAGACACACACCCTTGTAAACTCGGCACGGGTGAAGGGATCACACAAGTGCAAAAACACTTTAGCCAACTTTATAATCTTGATATGCCATGTAATGGTGAACCTTTTGATGCTCTATTTGCTGATAAAGCACAATTTCAGTTAGGTGATTACACAGTAGATGTGATTGCCACACCGGGCCATACCCCTGACAGCGTGTGTTTTCACATTGATGGCAATGTATTTGTTGGTGACACCTTCTTTATGCCAGACAGTGGCACAGCCCGCTGTGATTTCCCAGGTGGCAGTGCCGGTGAGTTATATGATTCACTACAGCGAATTTTAGCGTTTCCTGACGATACAGTGCTTTGGATGTGCCATGACTACCAACCAGATGGCCGCCCTCTTGCGAACAAAACCACAGTGAAAGAGCAGCGTGAGCAAAACATTCATTTAAAAGGGGATAAACAAAGCTTTATTGCAACTCGGGAAGGCCGTGATGCAACCTTAGCGGTACCAAAGCTGTTGCACCCTTCTATTCAATTAAATATTCGTGCAGGCCAGTACCCAAGCAAAACGGATACTCAACAACACTATTTAGCTATCCCGCTCACAGTGCTGCTTTGATGTTTGCCTGAGCCCTGCTCCTTTTACCGGTGAAAATTGCGGCCTTGCATGCCATTTAGGTTTAATTGGTGTAAGCGGGGCCACACGTTTTCGAGCCACCAGCATATACACACTGCCCATCGGCTTTAAATATTGTTGACCGAAACTGCGCCACGCAGCAAAACGCGACAAACGGTTGCCTCTTGCAAGCGATGAATGAATAAATCGCTCGTCGGAAATAATCTCAAAGCCTAATAAATTCAACCAGTCTTTTACTCGTGATGGCGTAAAAAAGCGCCCTGTCCAAGGTAACTTTTGGCGACTAAAAGGTAAAAGCTGCGCCAAGCCACACAAGCTAAACGGGTTAAAGCCCGTGATCACCAGATAGCCACCGGGAATTAAAGTACGATGTGCTTCGCGTAAGATGTGGTGTGGATCAGAATGATATTCTAAGCAATGCGATAATATGCAAGCATCAACACTGTGCTCATAAAAAGGCAGCTCGTCTACATCAGCAATAACACCAGTAAATAGCCCCTGCTCTGCTACACAAACTTGATGCTTTATAGGACTTTCACTGGTTGCCAGCTCTCCACTTAAATTACCAAGTTTGAGCATGTGATAACCAAACATACGTGGCAGCCATGGCGTTAGCTTACGTTCAATTTCAGCACGTAAATAGTCACCATGAGGGAACTGCTGCCAAGTGTATGGCTTAGGACCTTCTTGAAAACTAAGGGCTGGTTTCATTTTCTGAGCTCGTTATACTGTGTGTTAACTGTCACTTTATAGAGCAATTAAACATGGTGCAAGTTAAAGCAATTAAAGCCTTTTCTGATAATTACATTTGGTGCATCGGCAATGAAGCTGAAAAAACAGCCTGGGTCGTCGACCCGGGTCAAGCAGAGCCTGTTTTAAACTATCTGAGCGAGCATAACTTAACACTTAGCGGTATTTTGATTACTCACCACCATTATGATCACACTGATGGTGTGGCTGCACTGGTTAAGGAATTTCGTGATATTCCGGTTTATGGGCCAAGACACAGCCCTTTTAAAGGCATTACTCATGGCGTATCAGAAGCGGATAAAGTCACTGTGTATGATTACACCTTTACCGTGCTTGCAACACCTGGTCATACCCTAGATCATATTTGTTACATTAACGACGAATTAAGTTTTACTGGTGACACCTTATTTAGTGCTGGCTGCGGACGATTATTTGAAGGCAGCGCAGAACAAATGTGGCACTCTTTATGTAAGCTAAGAGCCTTGCCAGATGAGTGTAAAATCTACTGCACCCATGAATACACGCAAGCCAACTTAGCTTTCGCAAAAGCTGTAGAGCCAAATAACGAATACCTTCTCAACTACAGTGATGAAGTTGATGCGCTGCGAGAAAGCGGCAAAATAAGTTTGCCAACTCAGTTAGGCGTGGAAAAACAAATAAATCCATTTTTACGTAGCAATATAGCAACAATCACCGATGAGCTTCCTGATGAGCTAAAAATTAATTTGGATCTGAATGAACCTTGGCAACGCTTTGCAGGTCTCAGAGCCTGGAAAGATAACTTTTAAAAAAACGTAAACACCGGTAGTTACAATTTTGTATATTTAGATCAGTATCTTGCAATAATAAGCTGACATAAACTGGTCATAAAGTGGCAATATGTTCTCAGAGCAGGTAATATTCGCCGAGTTTTTTTACCTGATGTATGGGTATATATGTATAAGTCTCCTTTAGTTTTATCACTTGCGCTGATTTTAAGTGGCTGTCAATTAACAGCTTCTGATTCAGCAAGTACAGATGTTGCAAGCAATAATGTTGAGCAACAATTAGACGGCGCAAGTCCGAGCGATATCAATGATGCATTGATGATTAACGCTCAATATCAACAATTAACCGATATTGATGAGCCGCCTCCTGTATTTGATGATGTATGGGAACGTATTCGTTATCAGCTTTCGATTGATGTGCCACAAAACCGCCCAGTTGTTGCTGAGCGTAACTATTATGCACGTCATCAGGCCTATTTAGATCGTATCTCTAAGCGCGCTGAGCCTTACCTATACTTTATTGTAGAAGAAGTCGAAAAGCGTCAAATGCCAATCGAAATTGCGCTTTTACCTATTGTAGAAAGTGCGTTTGACCCATTTGGTTATTCACATCGCAGTGCTTCTGGCATCTGGCAATTTATGCCACAGACTGGTGAGCGTTTCGATTTAAAACAAAACTGGTGGTATGACGGTCGCCGTGACATTGTACAATCGACCCGTGCAGCGCTAGATTACTTATCATATTTACACAAAACCTTAGAAGGCGATTGGCTAAATGCCATTGCAGCCTATAACTCAGGTGAAGGTCGTTTACTGCGTGCCATTAAAAAGAACCGTAAAAAGCATTTACCAACGGATTTTTGGTCACTTGATTTACCAAGAGAGACCACTGCCTACGTACCTAAGCTGTTAGCGCTGTCTGATCTGGTAAAACGCAGTGACGAATTTGGTGTTAAGTGGCAACCAATTATTAATGCTCAAGTCGTTGAAGCTGTTAATGTAGGTAGCCAAATTGACTTAGCACTTGCCGCTGACATGGCAGGTATTAGCTTAACAGAGCTGTATCGTTTGAACCCTGGCTTCAATCGCTGGGCTACAGATCCAAACGGCCCACACTTTTTATTATTACCGTCTGATAAAGTTGAAGCGTTTACTGACAAGCTAGCTAAAACAGAGCAAAAAGACCGCCTACGCTGGCAGCAATATGTGGTTGCACGAGGTGACAGTTTATCTGTGATTGCGAAGAAGTTTTCAACAAGCACAAACGCGATTAAAACCCTGAATAAGCTTTCATCGAATACTATTCGTGTTGGTCAGCAATTACTTGTGCCACTGAGCGATGGTGAGATTAATAGCCAGCATTTACCAAAATCAGTACGTATGGCGGCTAATAAAGCAACACGTAAAAAGCTAAGCCATAAAGTGGCCAGTGGCGATACACTGTGGGATATCAGCCGTGAGTACGATGTGACCATAGCTGAACTTGCAACATGGAATAAGCTGAAAAAAGACGCTGTACTGCGTGTTGGTCAAAAGCTAACTGTGTATAAACAGGAAAAGTCACAACTTGCTGCTACACAAATCAAAGAGCGTACCATTACCTATAAAGTTCGTCGTGGTGACTCGTTAGCGCGCATTGCTGCTAAGTTTAATGTGTCTGTAGAAGATATTATTAAATGGAATTCATTAGCTGGACAAAAATACATTCAACCTGGGCAAAAGCTTAAATTAAAAGTTGATGTTCGAAGCGCTTAATTGCTTCATCCAATATCAAAAAAAGAGCGCCTAATGGCGCTCTTTGTCTCTCTCATTTAGTATTTATGCTTCAAAGCCCATAAGTGTAGTAACTCATTGGCAATGGTCGCTGCGGCAATCGCCGTTAATTCACTTTGGTCATAGGATGGCGACACTTCAACCACATCCATACCGACCATATTAATGCCTTTCAATGCACGAAGTATTTTAAGTACTTTATCGCTGGTTAAGCCACCACACACTGGGGTGCCTGTCCCTGGAGCGAATGCTGGATCAAGGCAGTCAATATCAAAGGTTAGATACACTGGTAAGTCACCCACACGTGCTTTAATTTGCTCTGCGATATCTTGCGCTGGCAAATCATTAGCTGCCATTGCATCAATCACAGCAAACTCATGCTTACTCTGATCAAAGTCAGTACGAATACCAATTTGAATACTGTGATCAACATCAATAAGCCCTTCCATCGGCGCATGGTAAAACATGGTGCCGTGATCATAACGCGAACCATTGCTATAAGTATCTGTGTGGGCATCAAAATGAACTAATGCCATTTTACCGTGTTGCTTAGCATGGGCACGCAGTAGCGGCAAAGTCACAAAGTGGTCGCCACCTAAGCCCAATAATGTTTTACCTTGGCGAAGAATTTGCTCAGCAGCTAATTCTAACTGCGCGGTAAAATACTCTGGGTCGCCTACTGGGTAAGTAAAATCACCCGCATCAGCTAATTTTAAACGCTCAAACAACGGAAACGTCCACGGGTACTTGGTTTCTTCCCATGCCAGGTGCACTGAGGCACGACGAATTGCGTCAGGGCCTAAGCGTGCACCAGGACGACCTGAGGTCGCCAAATCAAATGGTAGACCTAACACCACTACATCGGCATCGATTGCGGTGATGTTCTGCACCATCGGCTGACGTAAAAACGTCATGCCGTTTGAGTACAATGAATGATCTGTGTGGTCAAACAATGTCGACATTGCTTATAACTCTTCTAAATAAGTGTAACCATTTAAGCCAGTTTGCAGCTCATTTAATACGCTTTGCTGCTCAGTTTCTGGCAATTTAGCAGCCACCAGCTGGGCGTAAGATTGCTGGAAGCTTTCTACATCTAAATGTACGTAACGCATCATGTCTGCAACGGTATCACCTTCGTTAACTTCAGTGATTTGCGCCTGACCTTGCTCATCCATTTTTATAATTGCACTGTGTGTATCGCCAAATAAGTTGTGCATGTCACCTAAAATCTCCTGATAAGCACCCACTAAGAAAAAGCCCATTAAATAAGGTTTTTCTTCGCTAAAAGCTGGCACAGGTAATGTGCTTTCAATACCTTGACCGTCTACATAATGCTCCATAGCACCGTCTGAATCGCAAGTGATATCAAGTAACACAGCGCGTTTTTGTGGTGCTTCAGTTAAACCACTTAATGGTAGAACAGGAAACACTTGGTCAATACCCCATGCATCCGGTAATGACTGGAACAATGAAAAGTTCACAAAAAACTTATCTGCTAAACGCGCATTTAATTCATCAATAATCGGGCGATGAAAACGGTTTTTGTTATCCATATGTTTGTTAAGTTCATAACATACACGTAAGTTAACTTGCTCCGCCCATGCTCGCTCTGTTAAATCTAACAAACCAAGTGCAAATTGATTATGTGCTTCGGCTAAATCACCTTGGCTATCATGATAAATTTCGATTAATGCACGGTCGTCATTGTCATCACTTAACTGCTGCCATGATGTCCACATGTTTTTTAATAATAGTGGTGCATCAGCGGCTGGCGCTTGAATGTCTTCTGGTACATAGCTTTCGGTACCAATAACATTCGAAATCAACACAGCATGGTGCGCTGTTAACGCACGACCTGATTCAGAAATAATGCGCGGCATTGGCTGCTCATATAACTTACAGGTATCGCCAATGGTGTATACAATGTTATTAGCGTATTCACTTAGGCTGTAGTTCATTGAGTTATGAGACTGGCTGCGTGTACCGTCGTAATCTACCGCTAAACCGCCACCCACATCTAAGCAATCAATTTGTGCTCCTAATTTGCGTAACTCACAGTAAAAACGCGCAGCTTCACTCACACCTAAGCGAACATCGCGGATGTTTGCCATTTGCGAGCCTAAGTGAAAGTGTACAAGTTGAATCAGATCGAGTTGATCAGACGCTTTTAAGCGATTAACCACACTGAGTACTTGCGATGCCGACAAACCAAATTTTGATTTTTCGCCACCACTTGCTTGCCACTTGCCCTTACCTTGCGAAGCTAAACGTACACGAATACCAATGCGTGGCTTTACGTTTAACTCTTTAGCTTGGCTAAGCACCATGTCTAGCTCAGACAGTTTTTCAAGAACAATGTAAACCTTGTGCCCTAGCTTTTCGCCAATCAATGCTAAACGAATGTATTCTTGGTCTTTGTAGCCATTACACACAATAACAGCACTGGTTTTTTCAGCCATCGCTAATACAGTTAATAGCTCAGGTTTACTGCCCGCTTCTAGACCCAATTGCTTCTTTTCAATATCAGCTTGGCTTGCAACAATTTCTTCAACAACTTCACGCTGTTGGTTTACTTTAATTGGGTAAACAAGCAAATAGTCTTTCGGGTAACCATAATTTTCAATCGCCGTGTTAAATGCCTGACATAAGCTATGTACACGATGATGTAAAATTTGTGGAAAACGAACCAACGCAGGCAAGCTTAAGCCTTTATCTTGTAACTGCTGTGCGATATCGATTAGTGCAATGGTTTGCTCTGGGGCATGGGCCTTTGGCGCAACATACACATCACCTTGATCATTAATACCAAAGAAACCTTGGCTCCAATGACGAACATTGTAACTCGTGCGAGCTTGTTCTAGTGATGTTGTTTCTTTCATCTATCTTTCTCTTTTATTTTAGTAGTGCCGAAATCGGCAAGGGTTGTTGCCGCGCATTAAAAGAAAAATAGTGATTCAAGTCCAACAAGAATTTTTACTCGTAACGAGTGATTTTTGATGTGAAAAACTGTTTATAGACACCCATTGAAATAGGATTTGAAATAGCTGTGAATTTATAAACTCTTTTAAATGGACAGGCACTCGATATGGTAAATAAGTAATTTTATAATGGACAGCCACTTTAAAAATATGCGTTAGAAAATATATGTTAGTGAAATCAATCTTCATTTCAGTGGACAGGCACTACTTTTGTGATTTCATCAGCTTTCGAAGAATTTGACCCTAAGTGCCTCCATGCTTCATATTGCTCATTTTCATGCCACGTAATACCAATATACTCTTGCCAGTTTTCGAAATCTTTTGTGCGATATTTTTCAACACCACAGCCACCTGCGCCAAAAACAGTACGGCAAATTTTTACAGTAAGATAAGTACCGTCAAAATTCAGCTGTGATTGCTTATTGTTGCAAACACTTAAAGGACGAGTAGGAAATGTAAGAATTACTTTTGTTTTTATAGTGCCATTATGATTGAAGACACCAGTGAGGGAATGACATGAGTTTAAATAAAACTGAGTAGCATCAATAGTAAGGTCTGGTTGTTTATTTTGAGTAAAATTAGATAGCTTCGGTTTATCACCACAAGAAGCTATCAACAAAACCATAGTAAAACATATGATTTTTAAGGAATATTTATAAATTAAGGTGATCTCACTAAAACATGGCTTAACACCTAAATTATTGGTTAAGCCCTAGCTCCATAAATAAACTTTGTGGATTTTCGCTGTAATTCCCAAACGGACCACAACGATTGAAACCTAAGTTTTCGTATAAGCTAATAGATTCTGTTTGCTTAGGACCTGTTTCTAATCGAATAAGCGGAATGAGTTGCTCACCAGCTTGATGCAATAAAATTTGCATAATTCGACGTGATAGCCCTTTACCACGGTAGCTGGGTTTTACGTATAAACGGCGGATTTCACCGTATGGAGGGTTGCCTTCTTGCATCACGATTGCGCCACATGCAACGATACCATCTTCATTTCTTAAGCCTATAGCATATACATTAGGCTCAGCTAACTCTTCAACACTTAAAGATTGGGCGGTAGCAACAGGGTATAATGAGTTTATGAGTCGGTCTATATCAGAAAACACGTTTACTACTTCAGGATCATGTGGATTTAAATCGACTAACTGCATAAAACTCCCATTTTTATATGTCGGTTTTGTTAATGATGTTAACAATAATATCGGATATTAGTCTGATCCTCTACTGTTGTTTTCAATATTCATTTTTATAGGTACTGTTAAGACCGCCATACTATCGCTTAGTTCAACTGTATGTAACTGAAAAAACGCCCAGTTGATAAAAATTAAAGTCCAACCTACACCACCCTATTTAGGATTAATGCTTTCTGCTGACAAATTTTAACAAGACAGTCACTTAAATTTTGAGCTAGCTAAAAGAGACAGTCACTTAAAAATAAAAGCCTTAGAGTTGAAATGAAATTCATCTTAGTTTCAGTTGAAAATAACTTTGCAGAACCACTTATATAAAAAGTACTGATTTATTCTTAAATTTTAGGACCTATTTCAATATGTATGAGAAACTCTAGGCATACTAAAGCGGTGAACTTAAATCCACCTTACAAAAATCACATAGAAATTAGCTAGCAAACAATAATCGACTATTAGTACAGTTACTTCGTCGCCTGCGAGCAGTTTTACTACAATAATTTTCAATTGCACCTACTCGACCTACAGCTCCATGAAATAAGTTTTCAAAGTGGGTTGTTAGTGTTAACCATTTTTCCGGTTCGAAATTCAGCCTTTCAAGAATAGGAGGTAAATTATGCTCTATATATCCAGGTTTATCCGTGCTGATACAACGCCCTGTTTGCTCCACTAGTAACAGGTATGACTTTAACTCAAAAGGTATTCCCTTTGACTTATACCTACTCATACCACCAATAAAACGAGCTAGTACCATAGGTTGCTTTGACTCCTTCGCGCTTTCGCATCGCTTTTTAAAACTGGTATAGTTCGATTGCTCCGGCGTGCTCGCAGCTTTAGCACGAACAGGGTTTAAATCAACATAGGCCATACATGCTAAAAGTGCTGACTCATCAAGCAATGCTTGGCTCTTAAATCGCCCTTCCCAAAAGTGACCTGTACACTCGTCTTCTTTATTTGCACGCCTAGCTATATATTCATTAAGCATTCGCATAAACCAACTAATGCTTGAAAGGCGTGCCCTGTACTCTGCAACCTCTTTATTTAAGAAGACTTGTTGGCCGTCACTTAAAGGCTGACCATGAAGGAACTTTTGACCTAAAGGGGTCATTTTACTGAGCTTAAACCAGCGTAAAAGAATGGCTTTATCCGATAACCTATTTGCTTTTTTATCATCAACATAAAGCACAAGATGAGTATGATTGCTCATCACCGCATAAGCACATACATCAATGCAAAATATCTTTGCAAGAAAAAGCAGGCGCTCCTCAACCCACCCTCTGCGGTGTTCATATGATTTACCGGTGAGTGCGTCTTCCCCACAAAGGTAGGCCCGTCTGACGCAACGGGATACGCAGTGATAGTATTTGGTGTTCGACAAACAGATTTGCCGCTTCCTTGCTAAAGCCATCGTCCACTCCCTGAACTGATAATTTAAAATGCATTAGCTGTAACTAAAGTGTAGACAAAAACTTTTGTACTGCAAGAGCACTTACATTTAGTGACTGTCCATTTAAATTCTTCCTCTTAATTACAGCTGAGACATGGCTTAAAGTGACTGTCCATGAAAAGAGTTAAACACTTTGTTACGGAAAAAAGCTGTTCAAATATCGTTAAAACCATATACTGCAAACAACAAGAAAAAAGATGAGGTTTTCTCGTGCAGTTCACTCAAGGTATGGAATACTTCTTTTCTGGCTTTAAGTTAATTAGCCAAAAGGGGTTGAAACGTTTTGTACTTATTCCTTTATTAATCAATATTCTGCTATTTGGTAGTTCGCTGTTCTTTTTATATGGCTGGCTTACCGATGGCTTCGCTTACATGAACTCGTTATTACCCGAATGGCTTAGCTGGCTCGAATGGCTAATGTGGCCGATTGCCGTACTGGTAATTCTATTTAGTTACAGCATGCTCTTCACGGTTATCACTAATTTTATAGCAGCCCCATTCAACGGCCTACTCAGTGAAAAAGTCGAGCTTTACTTAACGGGGCAAAAAATTAATGACGACAGCCTTTTCGATACAATGAAAGATGTGCCACGTATGCTAGGTAGAGAATGGACAAAACTGTGCTATTACCTACCACGTGCTATTGGCTTTTTTATTTTGTTGTGGATTTTACCTGTGATCGGGCAAGTTTTATGGGTGTTATTCACCTGTTGGATGTATGCAGTGCAATACGAAGACTATGCATTCGATAACCATAAAATTAGCTTTAACGAAATGAAAAATGACTTGAAGCAAAAGCAAACACTTTCTTATGGTTTTGGATTAGCGGTAATGATTTTAACGGCAATTCCATTCGTAAACCTTATTGTTATGCCTGTTGCTGTGTGCGGTGGCACCCGTTTGTGGGTCGATAATTACCGAAGTAAATACCGTTAAAAATTAGGTTTTCTGATATCTAATAGAAAGGCCAATAGTGTGAGCTATTGGCCTTTCTAATTTCAAATTAAGGTTAACTATAGAGGCTTTGGGGCACCTTAGTTACATTCAAATGTACCGTGACTTCTTCGCGGTCATGATATAAGTGCTTAGCTTGTAATTCGTAACTTACACCATACTTTTCAAGCTCTTCTTTAATCATTTTTAAACACTCGTAAACGCTATCAAAACGTTTTTTCATCGGTAGTTTAAGATTAAAAATAAGCTCTTTTGCGTAGGCATTCACCGCCCAATCTATCATAAGATTGGTCACTTTAGCCGGCTTTTCTACCATGTCACACACTAACCATTGAATATTGCGCTTTTCAGGGCGGTATTTAAAACCATCAACTCTAAAGTGCTTTACCTGACCAGTTTCCATCAAGTCATCATTCATAGGGCCATTATCGATTGCACTTACAAACATACCACGTCGCACTAGCTGATAAGTCCAACCACCTGGGCAAGCACCTAAATCAACGCCTCGCATGGCAGGCTGCATACGCTCTTCGGCTTCATGAGGTGGAATAAATACGTTAAAAGCTTCATCAAGTTTCAATGTTGAGCGGCTCGGCGCATCATTAGGCATACGTAAACGCGGAATGCCCATAAAGAAAGGAGAATTATTAAATGTATATGAGTAGCCAACATAAGCACTGTCGTTTGCTAAAAATAACACATGCATAACTGGTTTTTTCTCAGCAATTTCGCGTGTTACCTTCGAGCGCTTTTCAAGCGACTTTTTCAGTGGTGTCGAAATCTTTTTGCAGAACTTACTCAGCTCTTTACCTTCGTTGGTATCTGGCGTTTCTACACGTAGGTCACCACATTCAGGAAACTCCGCGGCAGCATCAACAATGGCACTTACACGGTCTTCAAGTGGCATGTTATCGACTAAGGTGCCAGTAAACCATTGGCGAGCAAATACCATATTTTTGAAATCTACTTTTTTGATGATTTCTTCACCGTGGCTTGCATCAAAACATTCGTAAACAACAATACCTGTATTTGGTTTTGTTTTTACGTAACCTGCAAAGCCTTGTTCAGCAGCTTGAAAAGTAATTTCAGCAGCGGCATCATTTTCAAAACCACTGCGACAATAAATAACTACACTCGACATAGATAACCCTTAAAACTTATATCGTGCTGCCTGAACTAACAAAATAGCCCAACCAATAATAAAACAAACACCGCCAATTGGGGTGATAGGCCCAAGCCACTTCATGCCCGTTAGTGCGAGTAAATACAAACTACCGCTAAATAACACGGTCCCTGCGATAAAAAATCCACCAGCCCAGCTTAAGTTCATGCCCCACTTAATTAAGATAGCAATTGCTATCAATGCAAGGCCATGCACCATTTGATATTCAGCAGCGGTTTTAAAAATTCCAATCGCATACTCAGAAACACGGCTTTTTAAACCATGAGCAGCAAATGCGCCAAGCATTACTGAAAGCATGCAAAATAAGCTACCAATCATTAAATATAGTTTGATCATTGCGCATCTCCAGCCGCTAAATTCATAATAAACTGCGCTGCATAATCTGCAGCTTGCTGTAAGTTTTCTTGTTCTGTAATGCCACTTTTTTTGCGAGGTTTTAATGAGTGGTCACCATCTTTGAGAAATTTAATCTCTGGCGGATTAACCATTTTAAGCTCAGCGAGTTCTTGCTGATTCCCAAACGTATCACGCTCACCTTGCAGGACTAAAAAAGGGCATCGCATATCAACAAAATGGTCTATGCGAAGCTTTTCGGGTTTACCCGGTGGGTGAAACGGATAGCCAAAAGCAACCACGCCAGCAATTTGAGCTTGCTCCTGCTCGGTACAGAGCATAGAAGCCATACGCCCACCCATAGATTTACCCCCAATAAATAGCGGTAATTCTGGCTGGCGCTCGGCTAAAACTTCACTAAAGTAGGCTAGTAACTTAGGAGCACGCTCGGGTGGCCTACGCTTGCCTGTTTCTTTTGCAATTTGCATATACTGAAAATCAAACAGGGCTACATCAATCCCATGCTGACTAATCAAGTTAGCCATTGTTTGCATAAACTCAGAATCACTGCCTGCCCCTGCACCATGGGCAAATATAAATTGTGCACGCGCCTTGCCCGTTGCACTTTTAAACCACTGTAACATGTTAATACTCTTGTTCTTGTTCAACTAAGCTCAGCATCCAGTCTTTGAAAGAGACTATTTTGCCAAGCTCTGTTTGCGATTCGCGGATCACTAAATAGTACGCATTTTTACTTTCTAATGAGTGACTAAATGGAATGACGAGTCGGCCCGCATCAATATCAGGTTTTGCTAAAACGCTATTACCAATTGCAACCCCCTGCCCATGCACCGCGGCTTGCAATACCATCGATGAGTGACTAAAAATCGGCCCTTGGTTAACTTGTACATTACGTACACCTGCCGTTTTCATCCAGGTTTTCCAATTTTTACGTGTCGTATCATGCAATAAGGTATGATTTGCTAAATCACTGGGTTGATTAAGAGGCTTAGGGCCCGTTAACAACAATGGGCTACATAACGGCACTAGGTATTCAGTGTGCAGCTTATATGTCTGCACCCCGCTCCAGTGACCACGGCCGTAGTAAATAGCAATATCAACATCGTCAGAAAGTGAATTTTCATCCTGATCTTGCGCCTTAATTCGCACGTCGATTTCTGGATGTAATTCATTAAATAAACTAAGTCTGGGTACTAACCATTGAATCGCAAAGCTTGGCGTTAAACTTACCGTTAATGAACCTTTCGCACCTCGGGCAAGTAGTTTTTCTGTGGCATCGATCAGCTGGGTAAAAATCTCTTTAATATCTAAAAAGTAGCCTTGCCCTTCTTCGGTTAACAGCAAAGAACGATTTTTACGTAAAAACAGCTTTAAACCTAAATGCTCTTCAAGGGTTTTAATTTGGTGGCTCACCGCAGCCTGCGTTACATATAGCTCTTCTGCTGCTTTGGTAAAGCTCAAATG
This sequence comes from Pseudoalteromonas sp. XI10, assembly GCF_001469895.1. GTDB lineage: Bacteria > Pseudomonadota > Gammaproteobacteria > Enterobacterales > Alteromonadaceae > Pseudoalteromonas. The sequence goes on from NZ_LOPY01000042.1 coordinate 17,079, forward strand.
GCGGGCAGCGGCTTCGAATGCTTTTAGTGCATTTAAAGGAGGTAAACGACGAGACATAAACACCAAACTTAGAATTAGTTTTTCTTATGCGTCGATTATAGCGATACAAATAAAAAAAGGCGACCATGGTCGCCTTTTTCATACTTAAATACTTATATACTTAAATCATAAGTCGCTTGCGCTGGTATCGAGTGGTGCAAAGCTTTTAACTAAGTCATCAACCGCTTTCATTTGCGATAAATAACCTTCTAGCTTGCTTAGTGCAAGTGCACATGGACCATCACATTTTGCTTCATTCGGATTAGGGTGCGCTTCAATAAATAAACCCGCAATGCCTAATGCCATACCACTGCGAGCAAGTTCTGCAGCTTGAGCACGACGACCATCCGCAGAGTCAGCTCGGCCACCTGGGCGTTGTAATGCGTGTGTAGCATCAAAGATAACCGGCGCCATAGGCTTCATGTCATCCATACCAAGCATATCAACCACAAGGTTGTTATAACCAAAGCTGGTGCCACGCTCACACAGTGCAACATTGTTGTTGCCCGCTTCATTAAACTTTTTAATGATATGACGCATTTCGTGTGGTGCCAAAAACTGCGGCTTTTTCACATTGATAATAGCACCAGTTTTTGCCATGGCTACAACTAGGTCAGTTTGACGAGCAAGGAATGCCGGTAACTGAATTACATCAACCACTTCAGCTACAGGAGCAGCTTGATACGGCTCATGTACGTCGGTGATCAGTGGCACATTAAAAGTAGATTTAATTTCTTCAAAGATTTTTAAACCTTCTTCCATGCCCGGGCCACGGTATGAGTTAATTGAAGAGCGATTAGCTTTATCAAAAGAGGCCTTAAAAACGTATGGAATGTTTAGCTTTGATGTTACTTCTACGTAATGCTCCGCAATACGCATCGCTAAATCACGTGATTCAAGTACATTCATGCCGCCAAACAATACAAATGGTTTGTCGTTGGCTAATTCAATCTCGTTAATTTTAATTAACTGGTTGTTCATTTCTATTCCTTAAGGTGCAACAGCTTGTAGCATTAATCCACAAATATAAGCCATGTAGGTACCAACACCATAGCCTAAAACAGCAAGTAAAACACCTACTGGCGCAAGCGATGGGTGGAAAGCTGATGCAACAACAGGTGCTGATGCCGCGCCGCCTACATTGGCCTGAGAGCCGACTGCCATGTAAAACAGTGGAGCTTTAATTAATTTCGCCACAATAAGCATTAAGCTTGCATGGGTAATCATCCAAATCGCACCCAGTACAAAGTACATTGGCGAGTCAAAAATCGCGGTAATATTCATGTGTAAGCCAATTGAAGCAACAAGAATATATAAAAAGCTTGATGCTACTTTTGACGCACCAAAAGCTTCAATATGGCGAACTTTAGTAAACGATAAACTAATACCAATTGTGGTAGAGATAACGATTAACCAAAAGAATTTACTGTTTAAACTATACTCTTGTGCCCATGGGAAGTTAGCCCCAAAAAACGGACCTAAAAAGTCAGCACAAAAATGTGCCAGGCCAGTAATACCAAAGGCAATAGCGATAATCGTCATGTAATCATTTAAGGTAGGCATGCGCGCATGCTCAGCGTGATACTTTTCTACGCGCTCTTTTAAATCTTCAATTGCACGCGTATCTGCGCCTGTTTTAGCATCAATCGCCTTATGGTTTGCTGCCATTAATAACAGTACAGCCATCCATAAGTTAGCCACAATTACGTCAACAGTCACCATTGCAGAGAAGATATCGCCGCCTACTTCAAACATTTCTTTCATTGAAGCTTGGTTTGCACCGCCACCAATCCAGCTACCGGCAATGGTCGTCATACCACGCCAAACAGCATCAGGGCCATGACCACCCACAGCTTCTGGGTAAACGGCACTCATCACTAAGATAGCCAGTGGGCCACCAATAACAATACCCATGGTGCCTGTTAAAAACATAATTAATGCTTTTGGCCCAAGGTTTAAGATCGCTTTTAAATCAATACTAATTGTAAGCAATATTAAGCAAGCTGGCAGTAAATAGCGCGACGCCACAAAATATACATTCGAAGAATGACCATCAACAATCCCAAAGGTATTGAGTAATGATGGTAAAAAGTAGCAAAGCAATAATGCCGGTACATATTTATAAAATTTTTGGCAGGCAGCATTATTACTGTGCGAGGTTTTAAAAATAAACCCCAAAATAACGGCAAGCAAACCAAGTACGACTGCGTCATTGGTAATTAGCGCACTGTGGGCGTCAGTCATAAATGTTCCTTTAAATTAGTGGTGTGTATTATTGTTGTCTTCTATTTCAGCGATTTGATGCTGAATAACTTCGATAGCAGGATCATCTGGGCACTCATTAACAAAGTACTGCAAATCATCACGTGCCATTTTTGGGCAATCTAGCTGATTAAGTAAATAGCCGCGGTCACGACGCTCATACGGGTCGTCACCAATTAATTCCATCAGCATTTCAACACAATGCAAAGCATGGCCAAATTTACTTTCGCTGATAAACGACCATTTTTGTTGAGCTAGATACAGCTTATACAGCTCTTCTTCAAAAATCAGTTCAAGCGGTTCTTGCTCATCGCCATTTTCTTCACAGGCGTTCTCTGGTGTTATATACCAGCTCTGCTGACCTGTGCTTGGCTCAATTAAATAACCTTCTTCATCACTCATACCAACGTGAACATGCACGTCTCCCTGACTAAGCGTGACTGTGGCGTCTAGTTCAGCATGCTGTAATAAATGACAAAGCAAAATTGCCAGCGTGGTTTGTGTGCCACTGCGCATGGTAATGGTGTAGCTAAAACTATTTAACGTATACTCAGGCACTTTTAAGCTTGATGAGCTAAACAGCCATTGCTGATAAAAGGTATCAAGTAACTTATCGAGACGCTCATGTGGCTCTTTTAATTCAGCGCAAAGAGCTGTTACCGTATTTTCAAGCTCATTAAGTGTGTCATAACAGGCTGTTAAATCAGCTTGTTGATCCCACTTTAATTCAGCGTCGATACAACGATAAAGCACTTTAGAAGAAAATGCGTCAAAGGCCTCATCTTGATAGGATTCATTTTGATCTTCAAACCAAGGGGTGGTCATTTATACTGCTACATCTCTTTCAAAAACGAACAGCTAGTTTACCTACTTTTGCCCTAAGTTACCAATACTGAGCGATGAGATATAAAAAAGCGGTACGACAGCCAATGCCATCAAATACCGCCTAGAGATTTGTTATAAAAGAAGTGCTGTTTTTGCAGACGCTAAATAACCAATTGCTAATAAAATAAGCGTAGTTACTGCAAGTAATACAACCTTCGTGCCTTGTGCGCTTTGCTTAGCTGCAACAATACCTAGCACAATATAAGCAACCACTAAGATTATCTTTTCTAATAACCAAGATTGTTCAAGTGGGTTAAAACCTGCCATTACAATCAATGCCACGGCAGAAACAAGTAATAAGGTGTCGATACTGTGGCTGCCAATAAACACTACTTTATTTTTTGCCAGAGCGCCCGTCTTTAAGCGTGAAAAAGAACGAACGTAAAATAAGATAATACTCAACACGGCAAACAACATGTGAGTATGTTTTACTGCTAAATAATCCATATGCCCCTAATTTTATTTTAATTAATCTGGATAACGTACAAGTACGTCTTCTATTTCTTTCACACGCTGATTAAACACTTCGATTAGCTTAGGATCAAATTGTTTACCCTGTTGCGCATTAATTTCTTTAACTACATCGTCAAGTGACCACGGCTCTTTATAACAACGCTTATGGCGCAGCGCATCAAACACATCAGCTAAAGCCACAATGCGACCAGCAATTGGAATATCTTCACCTTTTAAACCTTTCGGATAGCCTGAACCATCCCAACGCTCATGGTGCGATAACGCAATAATCGCCCCAGTATTAACAATGTCACGATTTGAGCCTTTTAAAATTAAATGACCTTTTTCAGCATGCTGTTGCATGATGGCCCACTCTTCGTCGGTAAGTGGCCCAGGCTTATTTAAAATGGCATCAGGAATACCCACTTTACCCACATCATGCAGTGGCGCAGCTAAGCGAATAAGCTCTGCTTCGCGTTTTGATAGACCATAGCCCATGGCAAGTTCATAACAAATGTGCGATACACGTTTTACATGATTACCGGTTTCTGTTGAACGTTGCTCTAATGCTTCACTAAGCCTAAATACTAACTCTTGCTGTGTTGCTTCAATTTCAGATTGTAGCTGCACATTTTCATACGCCAGCTGTACATTTTGCGAGAAAATTTCAATCAAATGGCGCTGAGTGTCGGTTAAATGCTTCGGGATACCGGAAATAAATAACATCGAGTTGTGATTACATTCACTACAGCAATAAGCAAATAAATAGTTTTCACGGTAGACTATGGTTTTTTCGCTCAGTGCTTGTTGGCAGGCTTGTAACTGCTCCTCATCAAGCACTTCTTCAATCGCCTTGCCTTCACTGCGTTCAAACTCACCTCGCCCTGAAAACACCACAAGCTTCTTTTGGTTATCTTGCGGGTTACTGGCAACTAAACTTGTTGCATACATAGCTTGATCAACAGTACCTAGCAATGAGGTAAGTTGCTGCATCACCCCTTCAATAAAGCTTTCTAGTGAATGAGTCGAGAAAATATTTCGCGATGCTTTAATAATTTTTTCAAGGCCTTGGCGAGATTGCTCAATCGATAAAATGTCACGGTAAGAACGTAAGCTCGACATCACCACAGTGAATAGTTTTTGTGCTGTTAGTTCAGTCTTTGATTTGTAGTCATTGATATCGTAATTAACGATAACTTGACGCTCGGGCGCTTGCCCAGGCTGGCCTGTACGAAGAATGATACGAATGTGATTATTTTTTGCGGTTTCGCGAATGAACTTAGCGACTTTGAGGCCTGCGTCATCGGTTTCCATAACCACATCGAGTAATACGATAGCAGCATCTGGGTGCTGTTGAATAACCTGCTTGGCTTCTTCACCCGAATAGGCGCTAATAAACTCTAAACGTTTATCTTGAAATTCAAAGTCACTCAACGCAAGCTTTGTTACGGCATGTACTTCTGGCTCGTCATCAACGACGATGACTTTCCAACTACCCTGAACCACCTCATTTACTTCATCAAGTGCTTCATCCGAAAACAAAAAATCATCCATTCTATGGGATCCTCAAAGGCTATGTACGCACAGTGCACTTAATTGTTATTTAGGCCATTGTGCTAACGTTACACGGTCATTACCGCCAAGATCTTTAATTGTAAGTATATGGCTATACGACATTTGTGCAAAAAATTCTTGTACCTTCACACTTTGTTTGTAGCCATGTTCAATTAAAAGATAGCCATTTGTTGCTAAATAGTCACGTGCGATAGTAATAATTTGTTTAATATCAGCCATACCGTCGTCATCTGCAACTAATGCAGAGAGCGGTTCAAAGCGAACATCACCTTGGCTTAAGTGCTCATCATCATGTTCAATATACGGTGGGTTGCTAACAATTAGGTCAAACTTTTGTGTACTTACTGCACTAAACCAATTGCTTAACGCAAAAGTAGCGTTGCTAATATTGAGTCGTTGTTTGTTCTCTTCGGCAAGCTCAACTGCATCAGCCACTCTATCAACCCCTGTCACCTGCCAATTAGGCATTTCACTGGCTAATGCCAAGGCAATTGCCCCTGTGCCAGTGCCTAAGTCAAGCACGTTTGCAGTAGTAGGTAGCTCAAGGCTTAAAGCATATTCAACTAACGTTTCGGTATCAGGTCTTGGGATCAGAGTTGTTGGATTAACCTTTAAAGGAAGACTCCAAAATTCACGGAAGCCAACAATGTGAGCAACTGGTTCACCATTTAAACGACGCTGACATGCTTGTTCAAAATCAAGTTGTTGCTGTTCGGTAAGTTGTTTTTCGGGCCAGGTAAATAAGTAGCTACGAGGTTTATCAAGAATGGATAATAACAGGACTTGTGCGTCTAACTTAGCACTGTCGCTGCTAGGCGTTAATAACGCCGTTGCAGCAACAATTGCTTGTTCAATGCTTTGTGGCACGATTATTCATCGCCCATCGCAGCAAGTAAGTCAGCTTGGTGTTCTTGCATTAGAGGTTCGATAACACTTCCTAAATCACCGGCAACCACTTCATTCAAACGATAAAGTGTTAAATTAATACGGTGATCGGTAATACGACCTTGCGGGTAGTTATAAGTACGAATACGCTCAGAGCGGTCACCACTACCTACTAAGTTACGACGTTCTGACGCTTCAGCCGCTTGACGTTTTTCATCTTCAGCTTGTTGTAAACGTGCACCTAGTACAGACATCGCTTTGGCACGGTTTTTATGCTGTGAACGCTCATCCTGACACTCTACAACCACACCTGTTGGAATGTGTGTAATACGGATTGCTGAGTCAGTTTTATTTACGTGCTGACCACCGGCACCCGATGCACGGAAGGTATCTACTTTAATATCTGCAGGATTAATCTCAATTGCTTCCGCTTCAGGAATTTCTGCCATAACTGCTACAGTACAAGCTGAGGTATGAACACGGCCTTGCGACTCTGTCTCTGGTACACGCTGTACACGGTGCGCACCTGATTCAAACTTAAGCTGACCATACACGCCTTCGCCAGAGATATGCGCAATGACTTCTTTATAACCGCCATGCTCACCTTCGTTAGTACTTACTACCTCTACTTTCCACTTTTTAGTTTCAGCGTAGCGGCTGTACATACGGAATAAGTCACCTGCGAAGATAGCAGCTTCATCACCACCAGTACCGGCACGAACCTCTAAATAGACGTTATTATTGTCTTTAGGGTCTTTTGGTAACATTAGAATTTGGATTTCATCTTCTAATACAGTTATTTGTGCTTTTGCTTCTTTATATTCTTCTTGCGCCATTTCACGCATATCAGGATCAGAATCTTTTAACATTTCTTCTGCTGTAGCAACATCATCTTGTGCTTGTTGGTAAGCTAAAAATGCTTTAACGATTTCTTCTAATTCTGAGTATTCTTTAGATAAGGCACGAAAGCGATTTTGGTCGCTGATCACAGAGGGGTCGCTTAGTAGCGCTTGCACTTCCTCGTAACGCTCAACTAAGGTTTCTAATTTTCTATAAACAGACTCTTTCATTTAACGACTATTCCTGATCAATACCTAACATTTTCTTTAATTGGCTTAACTCCGCTGCTTCACCTTTTTTAGCAGCATCTTGAATGGCACGGGTAGGTGCGTGCATCAAGCGGTTGGTCAGTTTGTTTGCCAACTCGAGTATTACTTTTTCTGCCTCTTTACCTGCTTGTAGCTGGCCAAGGGCTTTTTCGACAAGTTCTGACTTTATATCTTGTACATCGTTGCGATAATGGCGAATAAGATCCACCGAATCGAGTGAGCGCAACCACATAGCAAATTCATCGGTACGTGAGCGAATAATAGCTTGCGCTTGCTCCGCAGCCTGCTCACGGGCGGCGATATTCTCGCTTACTATGGCTTGTAAGTCATCAACTGAATACAAATAGGCAGCATCTAATTCGCCTACTTGGCTTTCGATATCACGCGGTACCGCAATATCGATAAATAACATTGGTTTGTGGCGGCGCTTTTTCAGCGCCTGCTCTACTACCCCTTTACCAATAATAGGCAAGGTACTGGCGGTTGAACTAATAACAATATCGGCGTCGTGTAAACGCTCAGGTAACTGAGCAAGTGCAATCACATCCGCGTTAACTTCACTTGCTAACGTTTTAGCGCGTTCAATGGTACGGTTTGCCACCGTTATTTTTTGCGGATCGTTTTGGTATAAGTGCTTAGCAACCAGTTCAATCGTCTCACCTGCACCAATTAACAGTACATTAGTTCTATCTAACTTGCCGTAAATATGTTTCGCAAGATTAACCGCAGCATAAGCAACAGATACGGCACTAGCACCAATGTCAGTTTCGGTACGAACTTGTTTTGCCACAGAAAATGTTTTTTGAAACAAACGGTCAAAGGTTACACCAATGGCATCGTGAGTTTTTGCATTATGGTAGGCTTGTTTTATTTGCCCTAAAATTTGCGGCTCACCGAGTACTAACGAATCTAGACCACAAGACACCCGCATTAAGTGATTAATTGCTTCGTGATCTTCATGGTAATAGGTATTGTTGCTCAGTTCTTGTTCATCCAAACCATGGAAACTGGCTAACCAGCGCAACAAGGTTTGGGAATTACGCTCGGCAAGGCTACAATAGATTTCAGTTCGGTTGCAGGTCGAAACAATAACCGCTTCATTAAAATGCGCATGACCACTTAATTGCTGTAACGCCTCAGACATTTGCTCAGGCGAAAACGCGACTTTTTCGCGTAATTCTACGGATGCGGTTTTGTGATTTATACCAAGTGCTACGATGGTCATATGTACCAAATATTGCTAAGCCCAGCTGTAAAGGCGTTAATTTTACCAAAAATCAGCGGAATATGGAAAGTAAGGAACGACATTTGATTAAACAATATTTGATTTTATTCATGTTTTTTTTATTTATCGGCGGTTGTGCGCAAAAAATTTCAACTGTTGATTACATTTATCCTGACTGGAAAAGCCGGTTAGAGCAACAAGCTCAATGGCAAGTGCAAGGTAAAATGGCATTTATTAGTACAGAGCAGCGCCAGTCAGCCAATTTAAATTGGCAACATGATGAGCAATACAGTGAAATGGTACTTACCAGCTTTATTGGCACCCGCATTCTGTCTTTAAAACAAAATGCACAAGGTGCTGAGCTTGAGTATGACGACAATGTATATACCGACCGTGATGCCTCAATGTTGTTATATCGTTTAACCGGTTTTTCAATCCCATTAGATAATGCCGCAAAATGGCTAAAAGGTGCCGTCGAAAACGACCAAGCAAGCTATGATGAGCAAGGCCGTTTAGAAAGTCTTATTTGGCAAGCACACAATGGTCAACAGTGGCAAATAACCTATTCAGATTACATCAAACAAGACGGTTATTGGCTTCCTGTAAAACTAAGCCTTAAAAACAATAAAATTCGTATTAAAATTCAACTTAATGATTGGCAGTTAAATTAATCATGACACACGCTTCAAACGCCCCGCTAACTTTAATAGCACCCGCAAAACTTAATTTATTTCTTCATATAAATGGTCGCCGTGAAGATGGCTACCATGAACTCGAAACCTTATTTACCTTTTTAGAGTTTGGTGATGACTTAACATTTACTGTCAACAACGAGCCAGATATTTCTGTAACCGGTGATACAAACGGCATTGAGCTTGCAGATAACCTTATATATAAAGCAGCCCGTTTATTACAACAGCACTGTGATTGCCAACAAGGCGCTTCAATAAAGCTATTAAAACGTTTGCCTATGGGCGGCGGTGTTGGCGGCGGCTCATCCGATGCCGCCACTACCCTACTTGCACTTAATAAACTATGGGGTTGTGATTTATCACTTACAGAATTAGCAGAGCTTGGGGTGAAATTAGGCGCTGATGTACCAGTATTTATAAATGGTCACACTGCCATAGCGCATGGGATTGGCGAGCAGCTAGAAAATGTTGAATTACCGCAAAGTTGGTTCTGTGTGGTACATCCAGGGCAGCATGTGAGCACCGCGAAAATTTTTACCCACCCAGACTTAAAGCGCGACACACCTAAGCTAAAAGCAGACTGGCAAACAGAAAATTTAGGCAATGATTGCGAGGCTTTAGTTAAAAAGCTCTGCCCCGAGGTTGAAAAAGCCCTGCAGTGGTTGCTAAAATACGCCCCGTCAAAGATGACTGGTACAGGCGCTTGCTGCTTTGCTGAGTTTTCAACCGAGGCACAAGCACAACAAGTTTTAGCTCAATTACCAGAAAAATGGACAGGTTTTGTTGCAAGTAGTGCTACACTTTCTCCTGCTCATACAGCATTAAATGCTCACTTTGAAATGAAGTAACGTACAAGTAAATGTTAACCTGCTTTGGTGCCTACCATAGCCTGTTAGTCCCAAAATTCAGTGCCTGAGGAACCCTACCGTGCCTGACATGAAGCTCTTCGCTGGTAACGCAACACCTGAGCTAGCTCAAAAAGTTGCAAAACGTTTGTATATTGAATTAGGCGATGCTGTTGTTGGCCGTTTTAGTGACGGTGAGATCAGTGTTCAAATTAATGAAAATGTTCGTGGCTCTGACGTTTTCATTGTCCAATCAACCTGTAACCCTACTAACGATAACTTAATGGAGCTTATCGTTATGGTTGATGCCCTACGTCGTGCGTCTGCTGGACGTATTACTGCCGTTATCCCTTATTTTGGTTATTCACGTCAAGACCGCCGCGTGCGTTCTGCTCGTGTACCAATTACAGCTAAAGTAGTTGCAGATTTCCTTTCAAGTGTTGGTGTTGACCGCGTTCTAACGGTTGATTTACACGCTGAACAAATCCAAGGTTTCTTCGACGTACCAGTTGATAACGTATTTGGTAGCCCAGTTCTACTTGAAGATATGAAAGAACGCGACTTCGATGACGTTGTTGTCGTTTCTCCTGATATCGGTGGTGTTGTTCGTGCTCGTGCAATCGCTAAACTATTAAACGACACAGACCTTGCTATTATCGACAAGCGTCGTCCACAAGCAAACGTTTCACAAGTAATGCACATTATTGGTGACGTTGAAGGTCGTGACTGTATTATTGTTGATGACATGATCGATACTGGTGGCACTTTATGTAAAGCAGCAGCAGCGCTTAAAGAACACGGTGCGAAACGCGTATTTGCTTATGCCACTCACCCGGTACTTTCAGGTAATGCAGCTGAGAACATCCGTAACTCAGTCATTGACGAAGTTATTGTAACTGACTCAATCACACTAACTGACGAGCTTAAAGCAATTGATAAAATCAAAGTGCTTACACTTGCAGATATGCTTGCTGAAACAATCCGTCGTATCAGCAACGAAGAATCTATTTCAGCGATGTTCGAACACTAATCAACTTCACTGAGATACTGAAAAAAGCACCGCTTAGGTGCTTTTTTTGTAGTCGTTATTTATTTTCCCCAAAAGGGGTGGTATGATAGCGCGCCTTTTGGCTGGGGACCTTGGTCGCAAAGGCCCTAAGACTATTAATTATTGGAGACATTATGTCAACTTACACATACAATGCAGAATTACGTACAGAAACAGGTACTGGTGCGAGCCGCCGCCTACGCCGTGAAGATAAAGTTCCTGCAATCCTTTACGGTGCTGACAAAGAAGCTGCATCAATCGTTCTTGCACACAAAGATATGATCAAAGCGCAAGAAGACGAAGGTTTCTACACGCATATCCTTACTTTAAACATCGGTGGCGAGTCAGTTGAAGCTATCCTTAAAGATATTCAACGTCACCCGTACAAGCCTAAGATCACTCACTTAGACTTCCAACGTGTAGATGCTTCTCACAAACTTCACACTAAGGTGCCTGTACACTTCATCGGTGAAGAGAAAGTAACTAAAGCTGGTAACACTGTTGTTCACCAATTAACTGAAATCGAAATCACGTGTCTTCCTAAAGCACTTCCTGAGTTCGTTGAAGTTAACGTTTCAGATTTAGTAGCTGGTGATTCAATCCACCTTTCTGACCTTAAACTTCCTTCAGGTGTTGCATCTGTTGAGCTAACTAAAGGCGCTGATCACGATCAGTCAGTTGTTACTGTTAAAGCTAACAAAGCAGCTCCAGCTGAAGAAGAAGCTTCAGAAGACGCTGCAGAATAATTTTTAAGGTGTAAACACCTTGAATTCTATTCAAATGCTTGTGGGCCTGGCTAATCCAGGCCCCGAATACGCAAACACACGCCATAATGCAGGTGCTTGGTTCATCGAAGAACTGGCTGCACGTTATAACTGCACACTCAAACATGATCCTAAATATCACGGCCTCACCGGCAAAGTGATTATTCAAGGCCAAGAATTTAAATTACTGATCCCTACAACTTATATGAATTTAAGTGGTAAGGCGGTGAGTAGTCTCGCTAATTTCTTTAAAATCCCTGTTGAGAACATCCTCGTTGCTCACGACGAAATGGACTTAGATCCTGGGATTGCAAAACTTAAAAAAGGTGGCGGCCACGGCGGTCACAATGGTTTAAAAGATATTATTGCGAAAATGGCAAACCAAAAAGATTTCATGCGCCTTCGCATAGGCATTGGTCATCCAGGTCACCGAGAAATGGTAACAGGCTGGGTGCTAGGTAAAGCCGCGAAAGACGATCAAGAAAAAATGGACGCCGCCGTTGACGAAGCAGTTCGTTGTATGGAAATACTTGCAAAAGATGGTGTGTTAAAAGCACAAAACAGACTACATTCATTTAAACCTTAATCCGTTTTAATGAAATTACACAAGGTATCTTACTATGGGTTTTAAATGTGGCATCGTTGGTTTGCCAAACGTTGGTAAATCAACTCTATTTAATGCACTAACTAAAGCGGGTATTGAAGCCGCTAACTTCCCTTTCTGTACCATTGAGCCTAACACGGGTGTGGTACCGGTTCCTGATGCGCGCTTAAATGATTTAGCCGCTATCGTAAATCCTCAGCGTATTTTACCAACGACGATGGAATTCGTTGATATTGCCGGTCTAGTAAAAGGCGCATCGAAAGGTGAAGGTTTAGGTAACCAATTCCTAGCAAACATTCGTGAAACAGATGCGATTGGTCACGTTGTTCGTTGTTTTGAAGACGAAAACATTGTTCACGTTGCTGGCACAATTGACCCTGCTGATGATATCGACGTAATTAACACTGAATTAGTACTTGCTGATATGGACAGTGCTGATAAAGCGATTGTTCGTAATGCTAAAAAAGCAAAAGGCGGCGACAAAGACGCTAAAGAGCAAAATGCTGTTTTAGAAAAAGTAAAAGTACACTTAGATGAAGGTTTAACGTTACGTTCTTTAGAACTAACAAAAGAAGAAAAAGCAGCGATTAAGCCACTTAACTTCTTAACAATCAAACCTACCATGTATATTGCTAACGTGGCAGAAGATGGTTTTGAAAATAACCCTTACCTAGACAAAGTACGTGAAATTGCTGCTGCAGAAGATGCGGTTGTTATTCCAGTATGTGCAGCGATTGAATCTGAGTTATCTGAACTTGAAGAAGAAGATAAACTAGAATTTATGGCTGACCTAGGTTTAGAAGAGCCTGGTCTTAACTTAGTGATCCGTGGTGGTTACCAGTTACTTAAATTACAAACCTACTTCACTGCTGGCGTTAAAGAAGTACGTGCATGGACAATCCCAGTAGGTGCAACTGCACCACAAGCTGCGGGCAAAATCCACACTGACTTTGAGCGTGGCTTTATCCGCGCACAAACTATCGCATTTGACGACTACATTGAGTTTAAAGGCGAAAGCGGTGCTAAAGAAGCTGGTAAGATGCGTCAAGAAGGTAAAGAATACATCGTTAAAGACGGCGATGTGATGAACTTCTTATTTAACGTATAAGCATATTTGCTCATTCGATTATAAAAGGCTCGTTATTACGAGCCTTTTTATTGCCTAAATATTACTAAAATGGTGAGTAAAACTTCTGCTGCTATACCTCTGCTTGTTCTTTTTAGTGATGTACAATGTTATTTATGCTTAACAGTGAATCGTATTAATAAATACGTCGAAAGCAAATGAGTAATAACAACAGTTAATTGAGGGGATTTCAAAGCTCGCTAGCACTTTTGCGACCTATTGACTGCTCGATTAGCAAATTGTGGGAATTTTAAAAGTAAAAATAAGCCCCCTTAGTGACAAAATAGCCTGTATAAATTCATTCGCTTTCGCTTTTTTATGTTTAAATCACCTAAAAGATCACGCTAACTAATTTTGAAACTTGATTTTTGTATGAAAATCAAGCAACTTTAAATGTGGGTTTTAAAGCTCTTACTATGCATTTGGGAATTAAACTCATAAATTGCAGTCAAAAAAACAGCAATTTAAATGAAATTTCGCCACTTAGCTTAATTTTAATGCAAACAAACACTGATAAGCATTTTTTTGCAAAAAAGGTGTTGACGGATTTAGGTCATATCAGCATAATACGCCCCGCACTCAGCGATGAAGTGCTAACAAAAAAGATGGCTAAGTAGCTCAGCTGGTTAGAGCACATCACTCATAATGATGGGGTCACAGGTTCAAATCCCGTCTTAGCCACCATTCTTTTTGTTGCTCAATGAAGAGTTTAAAATAACTACCAGTACTTTAAGTACGAATGATGCGGGAGTGGCGGAATTGGTAGACGCGCTGGATTTAGGTTCCAGTAACTTCGGTTGTGAGAGTTCAAGTCTCTCCTTCCGCACCATGTTCTTGATAAGAACTCAAACTATCAAGCTTTTGTTGGGATATCGCCAAGCGGTAAGGCAGCAGGTTTTGATCCTGCCATTCCCAGGTTCAAATCCTGGTATCCCAGCCACGATGGCTAAGTAGCTCAGTTGGTTAGAGCACATCACTCATAATGATGGGGTCACAGGTTCAAATCCCGTCTTAGCCACCATTCTTTCTTTAGAATGGCTCTGCAGGAGTTAAAACTGCACTCAATGAAGAGTTTAAAATAACTACCAGTACTTTAAGTACGAATGATGCGGGAGTGGCGGAATTGGTAGACGCGCTGGATTTAGGTT
>NZ_LOPY01000043.1 GCF_001469895.1 Pseudoalteromonas sp. XI10
CAAAACTATCAAATTATTCTTTGTTGGGATATCGCCAAGCGGTAAGGCAGCAGGTTTTGATCCTGCCATTCCCAGGTTCAAATCCTGGTATCCCAGCCACTTTCTCTACCAAGAGAGTGAATAAGAAAACTCAAGCTAAGAGTTTAAATTTGCAGACCCTTTGATGCGGGAGTGGCGGAATTGGTAGACGCGCTGGATTTAGGTTCCAGTAACTTCGGTTGTGAGAGTTCAAGTCTCTCCTTCCGCACCATGTTCTTAAGTAGAACTAAAACTCTTCAAGTTTAGCGTTGGGATATCGCCAAGCGGTAAGGCAGCAGGTTTTGATCCTGCCATTCCCAGGTTCAAATCCTGGTATCCCAGCCAACTACTTACTTCCCTTTCAAGTTTCAAGTTTCAAGTTTCAAGTTTCAAGTTTCAAGTTTCAAGTTTCAAGTTTCTCCAAAGTATATTTGGTATTAGCACAAAAAAAGCGGGCTAATTTTCATTACCCCGCTTCTTTGTCTTTTGACGATTAATTTTTTACGATTAACTTAATGTCCCGCTAATCGCATATTTTAAAACCCAGTTCTTTGCAGGGCCTGTGTTATTAGCAAGCTTTAAAAACTTACTGCGCACCCAGCTCAGTGATTTAATCTCGTTTGAAAAACCAAAATAACATGCATCCATCATGCTCATCATTAGCAAATTAGCGTGGCGGCGTTTTTTCTCGTAGCGTTTTAATAACGCTTGCTGACCAACATCAGGTTGATCTGCCAAAATATCTGCCAGTGCTACAACATCTTGAAACCCTAGGTTCACACCTTGCCCAGCAAGCGGGTTAATTGTGTGCGCCGAATCACCCACCAAAACTAAACGTCCGTGCGAATAATCATTGGCATGTTGGCGTGCAAGTGGAAAAACAGCATGCTCAAGTAATTCAAAGTCACCCGGTAGTTCAGGAAAATGGTCAATGAGTTTTGCTTTAAGTTGCTCATTCGACAACTTTTGCCACTGCTTTAAAACCCCTGCATCGTGATAACAAATTAAATTAGCATAAGGGGCCTGCATCGGTAAAAACGCCACAGGCCCGGTTGGCGTAAATTGTTGCCACGTTTTTACCTGCTGTGGGGCATCTAATTTGATTAACACGCCCATGCAATGCTGGCCATATTGCCAACCCGTTACACCTAAACCAGCTTTAGTTCGCAATTGTGACTGTCCACCATCTGCAGCAACAACTAAGTCGGCGGTATATTGAGTATCGCCATAATGTAAGGTGATTGAATCAGTCGTTTGAGTAATATCCGTGATGGCAGATAACTGCTCTATCACTTCGATGTTGTACTTGTCGAATTGCTGCCAGAGACTTGCTTGAATTAAATTATTTTCGATTAAATGACCTAAATGCGTTTCGCCAATCTCATGGCAATCAAACAATAAATTCTCGCCTTGCTGCTGGTAAGCCTCTAGTTGTTGATAAGGCGCGATACGATTTTGCCTTAGTAACGGCATTGCACCGAGATCATCTAGTAAGTTCTCTGAAAAACGATTAATAGCCGAAATGCGAATATCTACCTTATCTGAGCTTAAAATGTGATCAGCATCGATAAGGTGCTTTTCAATAACGGTGACATCCCTCCCCTGCTTGGCCAGTTTTACAGCAGTAGCAGCACCTACCATGCCGCCACCGACAACAATTACCTTATTTTTATTCATTTAATATTCGCTCATTTGGCTATTTAAATACGGGATAAATTGTAACGTAATTCAATATTGTGTGTCAGTGCATTTACCGCTTATGAATTTCAAAACAGTGACTTGTTTGATTTCACACCACAAAGATAAAATCTATACTTGGATCTGTGCGGGTATCCAGCTAAAATACGCGTCCTTTAAGTCGGCATACTTGCCACTTAATCCTGTTTCTAACACATTTTTGTGTCACTACCGAATTGAAAACGAGGCTATATTTCAATGAGTAAAAAGCTGCATATTAAAACCTGGGGTTGTCAGATGAACGAGTACGACTCTCAGAAAATGGCTGATCTACTAGATGCGACTAACGGCTATCAGTTAACTGAAGAAGCTGAAGACGCTGACGTGATCTTACTCAATACCTGTTCAATCCGTGAAAAGGCACAAGAGAAAGTATTCCATCAGCTTGGCCGTTGGAAACTATTAAAAGACGACAAACCAGAGTTAATCATTGGTGTTGGTGGCTGTGTTGCATCGCAAGAAGGTGACTCAATCCGTCAACGTGCACCGTTTGTTGATGTAATCTTTGGCCCGCAAACATTACACCGCTTACCTGAAATGATTAAGCAAGTGCAAAGTGGCGACAGCAGCTCGGTAGTTGACGTTTCATTCCCTGAGATTGAAAAGTTCGACCGTTTACCAGAGCCAAAAGCGGAAGGCCCTACTGCGTTTGTATCAATTATGGAAGGTTGTTCTAAATACTGTACATTCTGCGTAGTTCCTTATACGCGTGGTGAAGAAGTAAGCCGTCCACTTGATGACGTATTACTTGAAGTTGCCCAACTTGCAGAGCAAGGTGTTCGCGAAGTAAACCTACTTGGTCAAAACGTAAATGCGTATCGCGGTGAAACTCACGACGGTGAAATTTGTTACTTCTCTGACCTACTACGTTATGTCGCTGCGATTGACGGTATTGACCGTATTCGTTACACCACATCGCACCCTGTAGAATTTACGCCAGATATCATTGATGCGTATGCAGACGTACCTGAGCTTGTTGATCACCTACACTTACCAGTGCAAAGTGGTTCAGACCGTGTTCTTAACCTTATGAAACGTGGTCACACTGCACTCGAGTACAAATCTACGATTCGTAAGTTACGTAAAATTCGCCCTAACCTAAGCATGTCTTCAGACTTCATCATTGGTTTCCCTGGCGAAAGTAAAGCGGACTTTGAAGCAACTATGAACCTTATCAATGATATTGGCTTTGATATGAGCTTTAGCTTCATCTACAGTGCGCGCCCTGGTACGCCTGCTGCTGATTTACCAGATGACGTAACAGAGCAAGAGAAAAAAGAACGTTTATACATTCTGCAAAACCGTATCACGCAAATGGCTCAGCAAATCAGCCGCCAAATGTTTGATACCGAACAGCGTATCCTAGTTGAAGGTCCTTCTAAGAAGAACCCAATGGAATTACGTGGCCGTACTGAGAACAACCGAGTGGTTAACTTTGAAGGCCCTCACTCAGTGATCGGTCAATTCGTTGATGTACGTATTACAGAAGCATTGCCAAACTCTTTACGTGGTGAGTTAATTCGTACAGAATCAGAAATGAACTTACGCCGTGATGTGGCACCTTCAGCTATTTTAAATAAAGCTGCTGAAGCTGAGGCTGCTACGGCCCCTAACGAAATTGGCGTTGCTACTTTCGTACCTTAGGGTGACACTTGGTGCAGGCACAGCCTG
This sequence comes from Pseudoalteromonas sp. XI10, assembly GCF_001469895.1. Taxonomy (GTDB): domain Bacteria; phylum Pseudomonadota; class Gammaproteobacteria; order Enterobacterales; family Alteromonadaceae; genus Pseudoalteromonas. Next base: position 3,427 of record NZ_LOPY01000043.1, read on the forward strand.
CACCCATCAATAGGAAGCAATTTTGAGTAATCAGTTAAAAACATTAGAGATTTATTTAGAACCCGCCGACAACAAACGCCTTTCATCTTTATGTGGTCCGTTTGACGAAAACATTAAGCAAATTGAACGCCGCCTTGGTGTTGAGATTGCACACCGTGATAATTTCTTCAGAGTAACCGGTAAACTGCACCTTGCAGCTGCGGCTGTTGAGATACTAAAAAACCTCTATATTGAAACTCAACCTATTCGCGGCCTGATTGGCGAGATTGAACCTGAAGCCGTACATTTGGCAATTAGCGAATCAAATGCGCTAGAGCAAGATGAAAACCCAGGTGTATATGGCAAAGACATGGTGATTAAAACTCGCCGTGGCGTTATTAAACCGCGCAATGATAATCAAGGCGTGTATGTTGCAAATATTTTGCACCACGATATTACCTTTGGTATTGGCCCAGCCGGTACAGGTAAAACTTATTTAGCGGTTGCTGCAGCTGTTGATGCCTTAGAGCGTCAAGAAATCCGCCGTATTCTACTCACCCGTCCAGCAGTTGAAGCTGGTGAAAAACTAGGCTTTTTACCGGGTGACTTAAGCCAAAAAATCGACCCGTATTTACGCCCTTTATACGATGCATTATTTGAAATGCTGGGTTTTGAACGAGTTGAAAAACTGATTGAGAAAAACGTGATTGAAGTTGCGCCCCTTGCTTACATGCGTGGTCGTACGCTAAATGACGCGTTTATTATTCTCGATGAAAGCCAAAACACCACGGCAGAACAAATGAAAATGTTCTTAACCCGTATTGGTTTTAATTCAAAAGCGGTGATTACAGGCGATATTACACAAGTCGATTTACCTCGTGGTGCCCGCTCAGGCCTACGTCATGCCATCGAAGTATTAAACGGTGTCGATGAAATTAGCTTTAACTTCTTCCAATCACACGATGTGGTTCGCCACCCGGTTGTTGCTCGTATCGTTGAAGCTTATGAGCGAAACGATGAAGCAGAACGTTTAAAACGTGCAGAGAAGCAACGTGCGAAAGAAGCACAAGCAAACCAACAAGAAGCAAACTCGTGACCGAATTAGATTTACAAATAGCCTGTGAGTTTGACGACTTACCAAGCTTTGAACAATTCCAGCTATGGGCTGACAAAGCCCTTAGCAACTACCGTGAAGATGCAGAGCTGACTATAGTGATCAGCGATGAAGCACAAAGCCAGCAGCTCAACAATGATTACCGCGGCAAAGATAAACCGACTAATGTCTTATCTTTTCCATTTGAAGCACCACCGGGCATTGAGTTACCTTTAGTAGGTGATTTAATCATTTGCCCGGCTATTGTTTTAGCCGAATCAATTGAGCAAGAAAAAACCTTTCACGACCATTTTGCCCATATGGTTATCCATGGATGCTTGCATTTACTTGGATTTGACCATATAAAGGACGAAGATGCACTTGAAATGGAAAGCATTGAAAAGCAATTACTTGCCGATCTGAACATCGCTGACCCATATCGAGACGATATTTAAATTAACGGAGCAATTAGACGCAATGAGCGACGACAACTCGCAAACTAGCCAGGGTTCTTCTGGCAAAACGTGGCTGGGCCGCATAGCCCAAATGTTGCAAGGGGAACCCCAGAATAGAGAAGAGCTGGTAGAAGTAATTGCCGATGCGCAAGAACGCGACCTTATCGACCCTGAAACCAAAGATATGATTGAAGGGGTGCTGGGTGTATCAGAGCTGAAAGTGCGGGACATCATGATCCCACGCTCGCAAATGGTAACCTTAGAGGTTGATACACCATTAGAAGAGCTATTACCTATGATGGTTGATTCAACACATTCACGCTTTCCTGTGGTATGTGAAGACAAAGACCATGTTGAAGGTATTTTATTAGCAAAAGATTTATTACCACTGATCATCAACAAAGATGAGCAACTGCCTTCTTTACGTGAATATTTGCGTCCTGCAGTTGTAGTGCCTGAAAGTAAACGTGTAGACACTCTGCTTAATGAGTTCCGTCAACAACGTTACCACATGGCGATTGTTATTGATGAGTATGGTGGTGTGTCTGGTCTTGTCACTATTGAAGATATCCTAGAAATCATCGTTGGTGAAATCGAAGACGAACACGATGAAAGTGAAGACCTACAAGATATTCGCCAAGTTGCAAAGCACGTTTACGCTGTGCAAGCGCTGACTGAAGTTGATGACTTTAATGAATATTTTAAAACCGGTTACAGCACCTCAGATGCTGACACCATAGGTGGTATTGTTTTACATGCATTTGGCCATATGCCAAGCCGTGGTGAAACAATCGAGGTAGAAGGCTTACAATTTAAAGTCACTAACGCAGATAACCGCCGTATCTTACAATTGCAAGTCACCATTCCAAAGGCTGATGATAACGACAGTGAAGAAACTGCTAACTAACCTAAGTCACCTTGCAAAAGATAAAAAAGCCTGGCTCGCACTTGTTGCGGGCCTCTTTTTAACCTTAAGTTACGCCCCCTATAACCTATGGTTTATAACTTTTCTTTCCCTTGGTGCTCTACTCTACTGCATTAACCCTCTCGCAAACGGTAAATTAGCCGCTAAACAAAGTGCTAAATATGGCTTTATATTTGGTTTAGGTTGGTTTGGTGCAGGTATAAGCTGGGTGCATGTATCAATAGCGACCTTTGGTGGCATGCCATTAATCGCATCACTTTCGTTAATGGTACTGCTTTGTGCTTATTTAGCCCTTTATCCTGCATTAGCTACTTGGCTAGCAACACGCCTTGCTACAGGCCCATACAGCTTTATATGTTGGTTACTCGCCGCTATCGCAACCACAGAATACTTACGTGGCACATTGCTAACGGGCTTTCCGTGGCTGAGCTTTGGTTACACGCAAACAGACAGCCCACTTAATTTTTTAGCCCCAGTGATTGGTGAGTTTGGGATCACGCTTGTATGTATGTTAATTGCGTTTGCTTTATATCGCCTAGCAAATAAAGATGGTAAACCTCTTATCGCCTCTGTAGCCCTATTAGCTGGCTTATATACGATTGCAAGCAGCAGCCAGCTACACTACCAAGACAAAACCATTAAAACTGTACTGGTGCAGGGCAATATTAAACAGCATCTTCGCTTTGAGCCGTCTGAGTTTTGGGCGACTATGAGCAAATACCAAGATATGACTCGCCTGCATTGGGATGCTGATTTAATTGTTTGGCCAGAAGCTGCAGTGCCTGAGCTTGAAGCATTATCAACCGAGTATTTAACAGGCCTTGATAGTGCCGCAACGTTTAATGACACCGCGCTTATTACTGGTATCGTTGATTACCAATACGACACGCGTAACATTTTTAATACCTTAATAGTGCTTGGTAAAAAAGAACACAATGACAGTGAAGGCCACTATCAATATTTAGGTAAAAACCGCTATCAAAAGCATCAGTTATTACCTATTGGTGAGTTTGTTCCGTTTCAGGACTTCTTGCGCCCAATTGCGCCACTGTTTGATTTACCTATGTCATCTTTCACTCGTGGCGATGAAGTGCAAAACAATTTACGCGCTAATGGCTTAAATATTTTACCGGCTATTTGCTATGAAATTGCCTTTTCTGAGTTGGTTCGTGGTAATTATCGCAGTGACTCTGACATTTTATTCACGGTGAGTAACGATGCATGGTTTGGTGACTCCCATGGCCCGCACCAACATATGCAATTAGCGCGTATGCGCGCCTTAGAGTTACAGCGCCCACTAATTCGTGTTACTAATAATGGTATTAGCGCCGTTTACGACCCTATCGCTAAATCACAATTAGCTATGCCACAATTTAAAGCTGATGTACTTGAGGCCAATATCACTTTAATTAAAGGCGATAGTATCTATAGCCAATACGGCAATTGGCCAGTATGGGCGGTAGTGATATTACTCGGTACTGTTGGTGTGCTTATTAGGATTAAAAATAACAAATAAAAGTTTAGACGACAGTTAAAGAGTGGTAACTCCACTCTTTAACTTATAACGCTAGCATTGATAAGTGTATATTTTTTTATTTCCCTTCGTTTTGGTTTTCACAACTCGGCAGCTAACTCCTCCGTCTAGTGAGCTGGAGTATCTTTCAAACTTGGCGTGTTCATTTCTTTCGCTCTCATTTTTATCTTCGCTCTTAGCATTTGCGAATATAAAATCATGACCACTAATTTCGTCTTGCTTCAAAGGAATTGAGTTTTTAAATCCATCCCGCCCACCTAAAACATTAAATGACTTAATTACTGGGTTTAGTGTTACGCTAACAAAACCATTTAGGCTTTTAGCCAAATCATCACTATAAAAGTTTATACGAACATATAGCTTTAACTTATTCATATTCGGAAATTTAATTGTTCCCTTAGTTGGTAATAATATTTTTGTTAAAGCTAATGTCTCACCCGCAAAATAAAAGTCATAAACATCATTTCTAAAATAACTGGCAAGCAAAAAGTCATAGGGACTTCCCTTGACTTCAATCACCTTTCCTATCGGGGAATTATCACTTGCATTGGAATTAGTATAATTAGGAGTCGATATATTACGTTGAGTACTTTGCGCATCTTTAAGCATACTCTTTTCAGAAGCACGCGTTATTAAACGTACTAACTCTTTGCGATATTCATAGAGAAGGCCTAAATCAAAAACTTCATCATTACTAAGCTCAGACAAAGAAACACTAACTACTGGCTCACCATAACGATCTTCAATGTAGTGAGTATCATATTTTAATGCTGTTTCATTAATCATATCGACCACAATGACAGCTTTAGTATCAGAGTTAACGCTTAGCCTAGCAACCTTGTCTTTTTGACTTTGAGAGCAATTATTGCAGATTTCAACTTCTGCCTGACCAAAAGCAGGCAAGGATATTCCCGAAAAAATAATAAACAATAATATAAGTTTGTACATTCAAAAATCCTTTTATTAATGCAACTTTAAAATAACCAAAATACAAGAAACAACCTAATTTTCTGAAGGTTTTCTATGGGCTATAGAAGTTCATTTTAAAAAATGAGATGAGGCTTTACTACTTCAATATAAATAAAATACCCCAAAGGGGTACTATAGAACTTGTACAGAGACCTATCAATTTTGTCAACGCAAGATTAGCTAGTTATTACACTGCAACGTGCATTTTCGAAAAAGTAAATTACTTTAAAAGTCTCAGCTACTTTACATTCAATAATGTTTGCATTGAGGTAAATCTGTTCAACTACATTTAGCAGGCAATTAAAAAAGGCTTCATGATGAAGCCTTTTTAACATTTTAAGATTCTATCTTTATCAGCTCTACATCAAATATAAGTAGCGAGCCTGCTGGAATGCTGCCGACGCGTTTACGGCCGTAAGCAAGCTGAGGCGGGATATAAAAGGTAAACTTATCCCCTTCGTTCATTAGCTGTAAGCCTTCGCTCCAACCCGCAATGACTTGATTTAAACCAAAGCTAATTGGTGAGTTTCTTACCACTGAACTGTCAAAAACACTGCCATCCATAAGCGTGCCATGATAGTGAACCTTTACTTTACTGGTTGCACTTGGCTTTGTGTCATTACCTGAACTTTGCTCAATTTTGTATTGCAGCCCAGATGCGGTTTCATGAACATCGTCAGCTTTACTATTATTCGCTAAAAAGTCCGCGGCGAGTTTTTCATTTTCAAGGGCTTGTAGCTTCGCCTTTTTACTGTTTTTAAAAATTAAAAAACAAAAAATACCAATGATCAGTAAAAGTATTAAATTAATCATTCTGCGTCCTTCTCATCATCATTGTCGCCATTTACGATATCGGCGATATTGGCAAGCCTTGCTAAGGCTAGCGCGTTAATAGAGCCTTCAGGGTAACCTTCTGCAGCCAATTCACCTGCGTCTTTATCCATTAATAAGCTCAGTGCTTGATCAACGGTTTCAACGGCATAAATATTAAAGCGTCCTTTTTCAACGGCATCGAGTACTTCGTCATCAAGCACTAAATTAACTTGGTTAGATTTAGGAATAATCACCCCTTGCTCACCGGTTAAGCCACGCATTTTACAAAGTTTGAAGAAGCCTTCTATTTTCTCGTTTACGCCACCAATTGATTGCACATCACCATGCTGGTTAATTGAACCTGTCAGTGCAATAGATTGGCTAATAGGTAAGTTTGTAATGGCTGATATAAGCGCGCACAGCTCTGCTAATGAGGCGCTATCACCGTCGATGTAGCCATAGCTTTGCTCTATTGCGATATTGGCACTGAGCGTTAGGCTAAATTGCTGAGCATACTTATTACCTAAGTAGCCAGTTAATAGCATCACCCCTTTTGAGTGAATGGCTTTACCCAGCTCGGCTTCACGTTCAACGTCAATTACGCCATCTGCACCTGCGTATACAGTGGCTGTTATGCGTGCTGGTGTGCCAAATGAGGTATCGCCAATGTGCAGCACAGTTAAGCCATTTACTTTGCCCACTGCGTGACCTTCGGTTGCAATTAAAATTTGCCCTTCTTTGATATCACTCAGCATGGTTTCTGAAATTTGCCCTGTACGGTACTGCTTACCAACAATGGCTTCATCTATGTGATGAGCATCAATCACGGGTTGGCCGTCTTGTTTGGCATAAAAACTGGCTTCTGCCACTAACTCTAATACATCAGCAAAACGAGCTGAGAGCTTGTTGTGGTGCTCAGCTTGGCGATAACTAAACTTTAATAACCTCGCCATTGCCGCTTCATTTACGGTGCAGTTGAGTGTTTGCTGACAATATTCAGTCACCTTGGTAATGAACTGATATTGCAGTTTATCGCTACTTGGTAAGTAATAATCAAAGTCAGCAAGGACACGGAATAACTCTGCAAACTCTTCATCATATTCACCAATGGTGTAATAAAGGTCGCGAGAGCCTAGCAGCACTATTTTTACATCAAGAGGAATAAGCTGCGGACGTAACGTGAAGCTACTTCCCACAGAGCTGTCTTGATATGGTAAGTCGTTTTTGATTTGATGCGTTTTTAAAGAAAGCTTAAGACCATCCCACACTTGTGGGTTCGCCATGACTTTTTCGGCATCCATAATCAAATAGCCACCATTAGCACGGTGCAGTGCACCTGGCTGAATTGAGCGGTAACTGGTGATAAGCGAGCCTTGCGAAGTCGCATATTCAATTTTGCCGAAAATATTGCCAAAAGTCGGGTTTGGCTCATACACTACAGGGGCTGCATCGCCCTCTTTGTATTCGACTAGAATATTTGGCGCAAAGAAGTCTGTGAGCATCCCTTTACGGTCAAAGTCTTCTTTATTTTCGTCGTTTTCATCATCGTCGAGCCATTCAAGTACCGCATCAATGATTTCTTCACGAATATCTTTTAAATAACGCAATACACCAATGTGTGTCGCGTATTTATGTTCAAGAGCTTTAATTAGTGGCTTAGTCGCAAGCTCAGCAGTTGATTTTTTAAGGTTACGTAGTTTTTCAGATGACTCTCGTTTCCAGCGAGGAAGCTCTATTAATGCTTCGATTAACGCATCTTCAAGCTTTTCGATAACCTCATAAAATTCGATACGCAGAGGCTCATCAAGGGCTGCAAATTCACTGTCGCTCAGTTGTTTACCGTTAACTAATGGCGCAAATCCAACAACGCCATTTTCTTCAATCAGTGCCACGCTTTGTTCAAGAGCAGCAATTTCAACAGCAGTAATTGCCGCATCGTAAGTATCGGTAAACTCACGGTCGATTGATTTTTTCTTGCGTTGATAACCCGGGTTATCAAAAGCTGCTGGGAATGTATCGAGTACTTCGTCGATAAATGAATCTATATCGTCAGCTAATTGCTTTGATTGACCTGCTTGCATGAATAACGCGATTGGCTCGCGGTGGTCATCATAGTTGTTAACATACAACCACTCATTAGGCGTTGGGCGGTCTTTTGAATGGGCTGTGAGTTTGTCTTTTACTAAGGTGTAACGACCGTGGGCCGCTTCACCCATCACATAAACATTATAACCCGGTAATTCCATTCCAAGTGAAAAGTCGAGGGCACTTTGTGCACGTTGTTGACCAATAAATGGCAACGCTTCTGGATATGGGTTTTGCATACAAGTCGCAACATGACTTGCGGCAATCTTAGGCGCTAACGCAGAAATAGGTAGAGGGATTAGTTTTTTTGTCATTCTAACTTCTTATTTCCCAGTCTTGACTGGGCATTATAGGTAACGCCCAGCACAAGCCTGCGTCACTGATTAAGGTTGTAATGCCTTACGGCGAAAATAAATACCGCCACATTCAGTACAAGGAGTAATTTGCGTAGCATGGTAAACATCGTAACTATGCTGACAATTTTTACATACTAATGTGCCCATGGCTATCCATTCTCCCTCTTGATAGACACCATTGTGTTGAAAATCTTGGTTTAAGGCTTGCCATTCGAGCTGGGTTTTATCTTCAATGTGAGATAACTCATACCAAAGCGATTCTTTAAGCTCTAGCCATGCGAGTGAATCATAGTGACTGTCGTTTTCTTTAATGTGGTCGATATCGCGTTGTAGATAGTCACGATACTGATTGAGCTTTTCTTGCCCTAAGTCTTTAAGTGCCTGCTCTGACTCAACAAATTTTTCCATTGCATCTTTTAGCTCATGATCTTTTACGTCTTTAAGCCATGCACTTAAATCGCTAAGCCAAGATTTATAATCTGCCATCGTTTACTCCTTCAAAAATGATGAAAAATCAACCGTTATTCTAGTTGAGTATAGGTTAACCTGCCCTGAAAATATATTTCCTTGGAAAATTAACAAAAGCGCCTATTTGCCGCTGTGATTAGCATGTATTTTGGGTTATCCTTATCGACAATTTTTTATTAATTTGCAAGAAGTCTGGAATCGTAGATGCAAGAGCAATATAACCCGCAAGACATTGAGTCAAAAGTACAAGCCTACTGGGAAGAAAACCAAGTATTTAAAGTCACTGAAGATGAGAGCAAAGAAAAGTATTACTGCCTATCTATGTTCCCATACCCAAGCGGCCGACTCCACATGGGTCACGTTCGTAACTACACCATTGGTGACGTAGTATCACGCTTCCAACGCTTGCAAGGCAAAAACGTAATGCAACCTATGGGTTGGGATGCGTTTGGTCTACCTGCTGAAAATGCGGCAATCAAAAATAACACAGCCCCTGCTAAGTGGACTTACGAAAACATCGATTACATGCGCGACCAGTTAAAGCAATTAGGCTTTGGTTATGATTGGGATCGTGAAATCGCAACATGTCACCCAGAATACTACAAGTGGGAACAGTGGTTCTTCACTAAGCTTTACGAAAAAGGCTTAGTATACAAAAAGATGTCAACAGTAAACTGGGATCCAGTTGACCAAACTGTACTTGCTAACGAACAAGTTATTGATGGTCGTGGTTGGCGTTCAGGTGCCATTGTTGAGCAAAAAGAAATTCCACAATGGTTCATCAAAATCACTGATTACGCACAAGAGCTACTAGACGATTTAGATAAACTTGATCACTGGCCTGAGCAAGTTAAAACCATGCAGCGCAACTGGATTGGTCGCTCTGAAGGTTTAGAAATCGAATTTAAGCGTGCTGATAACGAAGATACATTCAGTGTTTATACAACGCGCCCAGATACCTTCATGGGTGTGACTTACGTAGCAGTTGCTGCAGGTCACCCAATTGCACAAGAAGCCGCTAAAAACAGCGACGCTGTAGCTATGTTTGTTGATGAGTGTAAAAACACGAAAATCGCTGAAGCAGACATGGCAACCATGGACAAAAAAGGCATTGCAACTGGCTTTTATGCGATTCACCCATTAACAGGTAAGCAAGTACCGATTTGGGTTGCTAACTTTGTATTAATGGATTACGGCTCAGGCGCAGTTATGGCTGTTCCTGCACATGACCAACGTGACTACGAGTTCGCATCAGCTTATGGCCTTGAAATTGCCCAAGTTATCGCACCAGCTGCAGGGTCTGAAGAAACGGTTGATTTAAACAATCAAGCATACACAGAAAAAGGCGTGTTAGTTAACTCGGGTGAGTTCGATGGTCTTGAGTTTGAAGCAGCGTTTAATGCCGTTGCAGACAAACTAGAAGCGCTGGGTGTAGGTGAGCGTAAAGTTAATTTCCGTCTACGTGACTGGGGTGTTAGCCGTCAGCGTTACTGGGGTTCTCCAATTCCAATGCTTAGCGACGAAAATGGTGATGAGCTTGCAGCAACAGAAGACATGCTACCAGTTCGCTTACCAGAAGACGTAGTAATGAATGGTGTGACTTCACCAATCAAAGCTGATCCTGAGTGGGCTAAAACAACTGTAAATGGCGCGCCTGCATTCCACGAAACTGATACCTTCGATACCTTCATGGAATCGTCTTGGTACTACGCTCGTTACTGTAGCCCACGTTTTGACGAAGGCATGATCGAGCCAGGTGCTGCAAATTACTGGTTACCAGTAAACCAATACATTGGTGGTATTGAGCATGCGATCTTGCACTTACTTTACTCGCGTTTCTTCCACAAACTATTACGTGACTTTGGTTTAGTAAACTCAGATGAGCCATTTGAGCGCTTATTATGTCAAGGCATGGTACTAGCTGATACTTTCTATCGTAAAGATGAGAAAGGCGGTGATATCTGGATTTCACCAACAGACGTACAAACTGAAACAGACGACAAAGGTCGTGTTGTTAAAGCGTGGCACAAAGAAGATGGCGAGCCGGTATTCTCTGCGGGCATGAGCAAAATGTCGAAATCGAAAAACAACGGTATCGACCCGCAACAAGTTATTGCCGAGTACGGTGCAGATACAGTTCGTTTATTCATGATGTTTACAGCGCCACCAGAGCAAACTCTTGAATGGTCTGATTCAGGTGTTGAAGGTGCAATGCGTTTCTTAAAACGTATTTGGAAATACGCTGTTGATGTAGAAACAGTAGGCTACCAAGCGCTTGATAAATCAGCATTAAACAACGACCAAAAAGTTCTTCGTCGTGAACTTCATAAAGCAATTGCAAAAGTGACTGATGACGTTGAACGTCGTCAAACATTCAACACTGCAATCGCTGCTATCATGGAAATCTCGAACAAGTTACTTAAAGCACCACTTGCTGATAAACAAGATGTGGCAATTGCTAACGAAGCACTTGAAGCATTACTTATCATGCTTGCGCCTATCACACCGCACATGTGTCACCAGTTATGGCAAGACCTTGGCAAAGAAGGCGACATCTTAGATGCAGCATGGCCAACAGTTGATGAGTCAGCACTTGTTGAAGATGAGAAGCTAATCATTGTACAAGTTAACGGTAAGCTACGTGCTAAGTTAACAGTGCCTGCAGATGCAACCAAAGAGCAAGTTGAAGCATTAGCATTTGCTGAAGAAAACGTGACTAAGTTCACTGAAGGCGCGACTATCCGTAAAGTAATTTACGTACCTGGCAAACTACTTAACGTGGTTGCTAACTAAGATGGCAGCGCTTCAAGCACTGAAAAACGGACTAGCCCTTGCGCTAGTCTGTTTACTGCTGACAAGTTGTGGCTTTCACTTAAAGAAAGCCTCTAACTTGCCTGACGACTTGAAAATAATCACTCTTGTTGGTGATGATGAAAAGTCAGCATTATTCGAATTAGTCGAAAAAGAACTGATTGCGAGTAAAGTTGAGCTTAACCAAGTTGGTAAACACCCTGAATTAAAGATTCACAGAGATCGTTTAGAGCGTCAAATCCTGTCATTGTTTGATAATGGTCAGGTTGCTGAATATGAACTTGCCTACAGCGTAAGCTATACCCTGAAGCGCCCTGGACAAAAAGCGATTAATCAAAGCTTTGAATTGTATCGTAACTACCAAGACGACCCAGACAATGCCCTTGCAAAAGCAAAAGAGCTTGATTTGCTATTAGGCGAAATTCGTAAGCAAGCGAGTCGTCGTATTGTTCGTGAGTTATCACAACTATAATGCGTTGTTATGCAAACCAGCTTCCTAGCCAGTTAAAAAAAGGCCTCGCGCCTTTTTACATGGTTTTTGGTGAAGAGCCTTACCAAATTGCTCAGTGCATCATGCAAATTCGTCAAGCAGCTAAACAGCAAGGCTTTGACGAGGTAATCAAATTTACCTTAATGCCGGGTTTTGATTGGCAAGAAATTGTTGCTCAATACCAAAGTATGTCACTGTTTAGCGCTCGTACCTTAATTGAGTTTGATTTAAACGAGCAAAAACCTGGTACGCAAGGCAGTCAAATCTTTAAGCAACTTGTTGAGCTTGCTAATCCCGATACTATTTTGGTTTTAAAAGGTGCCAAAGCCAGCCAAGATATTCAACGCAGTGCTTGGTTTAAAGCCCTCGATAAGCAAGGCTTATTTGTTCCTTGTTACCCATTAACAGGTAATCACCTGAGCCGCTGGTTAGATGAGCAATGCTATCGTTTAAACTTAAACCTTCACAACAACGCGAAACAAAGCTTAATTGATGCCACTGAAGGAAATTTACTTGCCTGTCATCAAGAGTTAGAAAAACTGTCTTTGCTTTATGGTAGTGAGCTAATTGACCAGCAAGCCGTTATGCAAGGCCTACTGAATCAGTCAAAATTTGATATTTTTGATTTAAGTGATGCTTTATTAAATGGCCACGCCGAACAAGCGGTTAAAGTAATGACTAAACTAGCTGCTGATAACACTGAAGCCATGAGCATTTTTTGGGCCATCAATAAAGAAGCAGCTAACTTACTGGCTATGCAACACGGGCGCTTGAATGGTGCCAATATGGCTGATTTATACAAAAAGTATAATATTTGGAAAAACCAACAAGCGGTTGTACAACAGGCCTTAAATCGCTTGAACATCCAAGTACTCGAACAAATTACCAAACAATTAGCCCAGTTTGATGCCGCATATAAACAAGGCAACCTCGTAGCCCCCTACCAAGCATTAATGCAAATATGCTTAGTGTTTTGCCAACCTGTGGCGATACCTTTACCTTGCCAGCCGGTCTTTGACTAAGAGTAACAATTGATGATTGCTATTTTTGGTGGCACCTTTGATCCAATTCACTTAGGTCATATTAATATGGCCCAGCAGTGTGTTCAGCAGTGCCAACTCGATACCCTTTACTTCATGCCTTGTGCTATTCCTGCTCATAAAGCCAAGCCTGGAATTAGTGATGAGCATCGCATTAACATGCTAAAACTTGCGATTGACGACAATCCGCATTTTGCTATCGATTACCGCGAACTAAACCGAGAAGGTGCGTCTTATTCTTTGCTGAGTTTAGAAGAGCTACGTACAGAAAACCCAGCTGCGCCGATTATGTTTTTAATCGGCATGGACTCATTCAATAGCCTAGATAAATGGTTTAAATGGCAAGAGATTGTCAAACTTTGTCATATCGTTGTGTACCAGCGCCCGGGGCAGCACTGCCAAGTATCTGGTGAACTTGCAGTTTATAAAGAGAATGCCGTAACAGAGCAACTTAGCCAGCTACAACAAGCCCCTGCAGGTAAGTTATTCTTTTTAAATGGCTTACAAGTTAATGCCGCCTCAAGCGAAATCAGAAAAAAGCTGCATTTAAATAATGATATAGCGGAACTTTTACCTACCAATGTAAGTCAATACATTGCGCAGCATCATCTTTACCAAACAGATGAATAAATACTGCCTGCGTGATAAAATAACAAATTAAGATTATTTATTTTTGAGAAAACACTTTGGATTCTAAACAACTACTCGCATTTGCCCTTGATAAAGTCGACGATATGAAAGCCCGTGATGTGGTACAGCTTGATGTTCGTGGTAAGTCAGACATTACTGATTACATGTTAGTGTGCTCAGGTAACTCTAAACGCCATGTACAATCGATTGCTGATCACGTTGCTAAAGAAGCACGCCATGCAGGTGAAGAGCCTCTCGGATACGAAGGCCAAAACGAAGGCGAATGGGTGCTTGTAGACCTAGGTGATGTGGTAGTGCATGTAATGCAAGACCAATCTCGCGACTTCTATGATCTAGAGAAACTTTGGGGCTAACCCTTAGCAAGGACATAGGTAACCATTTTGAAAATACAATTGATTGCTGTTGGCACCAAAATGCCAGCATGGGTTGAAACCGGATTCACAGAATATCAACGTCGCTTCCCACGTGATATGCCCCTTGAGCTAATTGAAATCCCCGCAGGTAAACGTGGTAAAAATGCGGATATCAAACGTATTTTACAACTTGAAGGCGAAAAGACCCTTGCTGCTATCCCTAAAGGCAACCGCATTGTGACGCTAGAGGTAACCGGTAAGCCAATGGATACCCATCAGCTGGCAAAAAGTATGGAAAAGTGGCAGCTTGATGGTCGCGATGTCAGCTTATTGATCGGCGGACCCGAAGGCTTAGCACCTGAGTGTATTGCAGCGTCTGAGCAAAAATGGTCATTATCAAACCTGACACTACCGCACCCTCTAGTGCGCATTATTGTTGCAGAAAGCCTATACCGAGGCTGGAGCTTGAATAACAACCACCCTTATCATCGCGAGTAGTAAAGCCAATGCGAAAACACAGACCCACGATTCGAGACCACTCGGCTGAGGCAAACTTATTTGCTCGCCGAGCATTTGTGGGTTTTGTGTTTGTTACACTGTTAATTGGTGTGTTGTTATCTAACCTATACAACATCCAAGTTATCGAACATCAAGACTATCAAACACGTTCGAACGATAACCGCATCAAAGTTATTCCAATTGCCCCTAACCGTGGGCTTATTTATGACAGAAATGGCGTATTACTGGCTGAAAACAAGCCAGTTTATAATTTAGAAGTAATACCCGAGGAAGTTGATAACCTTGAACAGGCACTGAGCGAAGTTGAAAAAGTTATCGAAATAACTGAGCAACAAAAAGCTGACTTTCTAGATGACATTAAGCACAATCGCCGCTTTAAAAGCCAAGTATTAAAAGCCCGTTTAGACGAAACCGAAGTTGCAAAGTTCTCGGTTAATCAGCATAAGTTTCCTGGCTTTAGTATCGAAGCGCGTTTAGCTCGCTATTACCCTTATGGTGATACCCTTACCCATGCCTTAGGTTATGTTGCCAAACTCAACAAAAAAGAACTCACCAAACTTGAAGCAGAAGACCAAGCTACTAACTACCGTGCAACACACGACATTGGTAAGCTCGGTATCGAAAAATATTACGAAGAACTTCTTCATGGTGTGGTTGGTTCGCAGCGCGTTGAAGTGAATAACCGTGGCCGAGTTATCCGCACTTTAAGCCTCACGCCACCTGAGCCTGGTCACGACTTAGTACTTACTTTGGATATTGGCCTGCAACAAATTGCTCAACATGCCTTAAAAGATATGCGTGGTGCCATTGTAGTGCTTGATGCTAAAGATGGCGGCGTTTTAGCACTCTACTCTAACCCAAGTTATGACCCGAATTTATTTGTTCATGGTATCAGCAGCACAGATTACAAAAAGTTGTTAAACCCTGACAGACCGCTAATTAACCGTACCACGCAAGGGCGTTATGCACCTGCCTCTACAGTTAAACCTCATATGTCAATTCTTGCCCTTGAAGAAGGACTGGTAACCGAGCAAACACAAATTTGGGATCCGGGTTTTTTCCAAATTCCTAATGTGGAGCACAAATGGCGTGACTGGAAACGTTGGGGCCATGGTCATGTTGATGTTTATCGTGCTATTGAAGAGTCATGCGATACCTATTTTTACGATGTTGCTTACCGTTTAGGGATCACCAAAATCAGTGACTTTATGACGCAGTTTGGCTTTGGCGAGCTCTCTGGAATCGATATTCACGAAGAAACATCTGCCATTATGCCATCGCGAGAGTGGAAAGAAGCCCGCTTTAGAGAGTCATGGTGGCGCGGCGACACCATTTCAGTGGGTATCGGACAAGGTTATTGGACCGCAACACCAATGCAAATAGCTAATGCTACCAACATATTAGTGAACCGCGGACTCGATCATCCTCCGCATCTTGTACAAGTCGCTAAAAAAGAAAACGAAGTAACGCAAATCAATAATGATGAAAAGCCACCTGTAGTATTAAAAAACCCTCATCATTGGCAAATTGCGCTAGATGCGATGCACAACACCGTACATAAAGTCACAGGCACGGCACATAAAGCATTTAAAGGGGCGAATTACGATCCAGCTGGTAAAACCGGTACTGCTCAGGTTGTGAGTATTGCTCAAGGTGAGCGTTACGACGCAAAATCACTTAAAGAGCGCCAACGTGATAACGCTATCTATGTTGGTTTTGCACCCTATAACGACCCACAAATTGTGGTCTCTGTGGTGGTTGAAAACACCGGTGGTGGTAGTACCGTTGGTGCGCCAATTGCGCGTCAATTAATGGATTACTACTTCTCAGCAAACCCGATTCAAATAGCCCAAAGTGACGCGCCATGATCCCATTAAATAAAAAACGCTCAATTTGGCAGCGCCTACACCTCGATTTACCACTTCTTATTGCCCTTATGGCGATGATGGTAGCCAGCCTTGCTATCGTTTACAGCGCTAGCGGCCAAGACTCTGCAATGATGATACGTCACGCAACACGTATGTTTGGCGCTATCCTTGGTATGTTTATACTCGCGCAGTTTTCGCCTAACACATTAAAGAGTATGGTTATTCCGCTCTACTGCGTGGGGCTTTTAATGCTGGTTGGGGTGTTGTTATTTGGGGTTAGTTCAAAGGGTGCACAGCGCTGGCTTGACTTAGGAGTGACCCGTTTCCAGCCATCAGAGCTAATGAAAATAGCCGTGCCAATGATGGTTGCATGGTATATCGGACGTAACCATTTACCGCCAAGAATCATCCATTTAATTATTGGCTTTGCGATTGTAATGGTGCCAACCATTTTAATTAAAGAGCAACCCGACTTAGGTACCTCTATTCTGATTGCCAGCTCAGGGATATTTGTATTGTTTTTATCTGGACTAAGTTGGCGCCTTATTGGCTTTTTATCTGCTACTGTTGGTTTGGCAGCATGGCCTTTTTGGCATTACGTGATGCTTGATTATCAAAAACAACGGGTACTGACCTTTTTAGACCCTGAAAGCGACCCGCTTGGCTCGGGTTACCACATTATTCAATCGAAAATTGCGATAGGTTCTGGCGGCGTTGAAGGTAAAGGCTGGCTGCAAGGCACACAATCACAATTAGAGTTTTTACCTGAGCGTCATACCGATTTTATCTTTTCTGTACTGAGCGAAGAGTTTGGCCTGTTTGGGGTTTGTTTATTACTTTGTATGTACTTGTTTATTATTGGTCGTGGCTTATATATTGCGGTCAACGCGCAAGATGCGTTTGGTAAACTGCTTGCCGGCGCATTAACACTGACCTTCTTCGTTTATGTATTTGTAAATATTGGCATGGTTTCGGGCTTACTGCCTGTAGTAGGTGTTCCGTTACCACTAATAAGCTATGGTGGCACCTCTATGGTGACCTTGATGGCCGGATTTGGCATTATCATGTCTATCGCCACCGATAAAAGGATGCTTTTAAAATAATGACACAGCGAGTCAATTACTTACTTATAGCGTTATTTTCTGTGCTGCTTGCGGCGTGTAGCTCTTCATCTCAGCAAGGCCGTTATGCTATGGAGCATGATGCAGCCCCGCTTCGAAAACCAACCGAACTTGAAATGCAAGATGCCATAGTCACCCCGGTTGTTAAAAGCGCAAGCGCTAGTCGTCCTTACGAAGTCCGTGGAAAACGCTACACGCCGATGCTTGATGAAACAGGCTATGCAGAAGAAGGGATTGCTTCGTGGTATGGTCGAAAGTTTCACAATTATCACACCTCAAACGGCGAGGTGTACGATATGTTTGCGATGACAGCAGCCCATAAAACGCTGCCGCTACCGAGCTTTGCCAGAGTAACAAATTTAGATAATGGAAAGTCAGTAATTGTTCGTGTAAACGACCGTGGCCCGTTTCATGATGACCGGATTATCGATTTATCTTATTCTGCGGCCTATAAATTAGGTTATTACCGACAAGGTACAGCCCGTGTTAAGGTTGAGGCTGTTACCCTTGCCAATTCTGCCCCTCGTTTAAGCTACATTCAGGTTGCTGCGGGAAGTACTCTTGCTAATGTTGAAGCCCTCGCGTTTCAACTACGTCAGCAATATCATGTGCCAACAAACATTGTTGAAAAAGATGGAATCTATCGATTACGTCTTGGTCCAATAAAAGATGCCGCAGAAGCACAAGCTGTTTTAGAAAAGCTAAAACAAAACCAATTTCAGAACGCGTTCTTGCTTTACAGTGAGTAAGACCTTTAGAATAGGTCAACGCAACATGTTTAACTTTAACCATTAATGAGTACGATGAAATCTATAAAATATAAAATCTTAAGTGGCGTTTGTGGCCTTGTTTGCACTGCTAGCGTATTTTCTGCAACAGCCCAAATTATCCCTGCCCCACCTCAAGTTAATGCGAAAGGTTATTTCTTGGTTGATTTCACCACAGGTAAAGTAATTGCCGAAGGCGAAGCAGATACAAAATTAGCACCGGCTAGTTTAACCAAAATGATGACCAGTTATGTAATTGGTACTGAAATCAAAGCAGGTAATATTGCACCAACTGATATGGTTACAGTCAGTGAAAAAGCCTGGGCAAAGAATTTTCCTGAATCATCAAAAATGTTTATCGAAGTCGGTAAGCAGATCAGTGTTGATGATTTAAACCACGGTATCATTATTCAATCGGGTAACGATGCCTGTGTAGCAATGGCTGAACACATTGCTGGTAGTGAAAGCGCATTTGCTGATTTAATGAATGCCCACGCTGAAAAGCTTGGCATGACTAACAGCCACTTCGTGAATAGCCATGGTTTAGATACTAACGAACACTTCACGACACCACGTGATATGGCAACTTTAGGTGCTGCACTTATTCGCGATGTACCAGATGAGTACGAAGTATACGCGAAAAAATCATTCACTTTTAACGGCATCAAGCAATACAACCGTAACTCATTGTTATGGGATGAAAGCATGAACGTTGACGGTATTAAAACTGGCCATACATCAGAAGCGGGTTATAGCTTAGTAACTTCTGCAACTAAAGATGACATGCGTTTAATCGCGGTAGTAATGGGCACTCAAAGCGAACGTGCTCGTAAAGTTGAAAGTAAAAAACTATTAAACTACGGTTTCCGCTTTTTCGAAACAATCACGCCATATAAAGCAGGCGACAGCTTTGCTGAGCAACGTATTTGGATGGGTAACAAAGAAAACGTATCGTTAGGTATCTTAGAAGATACACCTATTACGATTCCACGTGGTCAGCGTAAAAACTTAAAAGCGAACTTCGAACTTGATAAAACATTAGAAGCACCGCTTGCTAAAGGTACTAAAGTAGGCACGCTATTCTTACAGCTTGAAGGTGAAGAAATTGCACAATATCCACTAGTTACACTAGAAGAAGTGGAAGAAGGCAGCTTCTTTAGCAAGATCTACGATTACCTACGTTTACAAATTCAGTAATCTGGTCATAAAGTTTATAAACGCCTTGCACCGCAAGGCGTTTTTTTTTGTCTGAAAAATGATAGAATGCGCCCCATATCAGTCGCGCTGGGTCTAGTGCGTCGTAATCTAAGTTTGCTTAATGCCAAGAAATGGCAGAGAACACCTCTATTAAGCACACTCACTGTTTGAGGAGTCACCGTCGTGGTTCAACCTGTAAAAAATACTAAGTTTGATGAGTATTTAGATTTCCCTTGCCCATTCACATTTAAAATCATGGGCTTAGCTAACGTAAATCTAACAGATCAGATCCTAGAAAAGCTGCAACCAATTGCACCTGGCGATTATGCGCCAAAGGTAAAACCAAGCAGCAAAGGTAATTACGAATCTGTAACGCTTGTAGCAACGGTTACAAGTAAAGAGCACATTGAAGAAATTTATAACGTGATCAGCAACATCGATGACGTACGTCACATGCTATAGGCCGATTACGGAGTAAGTCGTGAGCGAAAGAGAATTAATCGTTCGTCAACTAGGTCGTCAGCGTTACATGCCAATTTGGCAAAAAATGCAATCTTTTACCGACACCCGTGATGAGCACACCGCAGATGAAATTTGGCTGGTAGAGCACGAGCCAGTATTTACGCAAGGCCAAGCAGGAAAAGCTGAGCACTTATTAAATACCGGTGATATCGAAGTGATCCAAGTGGATCGTGGTGGTCAAGTTACCTATCACGGACCAGGCCAACAAATGATGTATGTGCTATTCAACTTACGTCGTTTAAACATTGGTGTAAGGGAGCTGGTAACCTGGCTTGAAGAGTGCATTATTGATACGTTAAAAGACTACGGCATTGATGCCTACGCGAAAGCGGATGCACCCGGTGTTTACGTTAACGACAGCAAAGTTGCCTCATTAGGCCTTCGCGTTCGCCGCGGTTGCTCTTTCCACGGTTTAGCACTAAATGTAAGTATGGATCTAAGTCCATTTTTACGTATTAATCCATGCGGCTATGCTGGCATGAACATGGTGCAAACAACCGATCTTAACGGTCCGCAGAACCTCGAGCAAGCAGGTGCAGGGCTTGTAAAACACATGATTAAAAAGCTTAATGCTACTGTGGTTAAGCACACTGAAGGGTTTGAAAACGAATGAATAAACCAGTCAAAATGGAACCAGGCGTAAAACTGCGTGATGCAGAAAAAATGGCACTGATCCCAGTTAAAGTTTTACCGACTGAAAAAAACGAAATGTTGCGTAAGCCAGAGTGGCTAAAAATTCGCTTACCAAAATCAACTGAACGTATTGATGGTATTAAACAAGCGATGCGTAAACATGGTTTACACTCAGTGTGTGAAGAGGCTTCGTGCCCTAACCTATCTGAATGCTTCAACCATGGTACTGCGACTTTCATGATCTTAGGTGCTATTTGTACTCGTCGTTGTCCGTTCTGTGATGTTGCCCATGGCCGTCCATTAAAGCCAGACGCAGCTGAGCCAGAAAAGCTAGCGCTGACTATTAAAGACATGAAGCTAAGTTATGTTGTAATCACGTCAGTAGACCGTGATGATTTACGTGATGGTGGTGCACAGCACTTTGCTGACTGTATTCGTGAAATTCGCAAGCACAACCCAGAAATCACGATTGAAATTCTAGTACCTGATTTCCGTGGTCGTATGGACAGAGCCCTTGATATATTAATCGAGACGCCGCCAGATGTATTTAACCACAACCTAGAAACAGCACCGCGTTTATACAAATTAGCGCGTCCAGGTGCTGACTATAAATGGTCACTTGAGCTGTTACGTCGCTTTAAAGAAGCACATCCAGATGTGAAAACTAAGTCTGGTTTGATGGTAGGTTTAGGTGAAGAAATTAGCGAAATCGAAGAAGTGTTACGTGACTTACGCGAGCATAACGTTGATATGCTAACAGTAGGTCAATACCTACAACCTTCTAAGCACCACTTACCGGTTAAACGCTATGTGCCGCCAGCGGAGTTTGATGCATTAAAAGATTATGCAGACGAAATTGGCTTCACACATGCAGCCTGTGGTCCATTTGTTCGCTCAAGCTACCATGCTGACCAACAAGCAGCTGGTAAAGAAGTGAAGTAATACTTTTACAACTATTTGAAAGCCCGCATTAAGCGGGCTTTTTTATGTTCCAAAATATCAGCGCCCATAACGCGCTAAGAACATTTTTACAGTTTCGTTTATTACTTTCTTATCGGAGTCGCCTTCTTGGCGCTCAAAGCCATACAGCAACGGATAAAAGATCAGCGACTTTAACTGATACACAAACTGTTTTGCTGCAAACTCAACATCATCAATCGTTAAAACCTGTGCTTGCACACCCGCTTCTAAAAACGCCACCAGATCTTGCATACAGCCCATGTTATTACTGGCTAATGATTTTGCTAAATCAGGCTGCTGTAACATCTGCATAAAAGCGACTTTCGCTACTTTTAAAAACTCTTCAGAGGTCAAAAGTGCCACTTCTTGTTCAGCAATGCGTGTTAACTGCTCTGCAATTGGCACAGCAGCATCAAATACAACCGCTTGCTCTTGGCGGACTTTTTCAAACATAAACACAAGAATGGCTTGAAACAACACATCTTTATTTTCAAAGTGATTATATACGGTACGCTTTGAGGCACCCGCTAAGCTTGCAACCTGATCCATACTGGTATGCTCAACACCTTGCTGAAAAAACAATGTCTCAGCTGCATTCAAAATATCTAATCGTTTTCTCTGTGATAATTTCATGGACCCCTCCGATAAGGGTTACTAGTGTAACGCAAAAATAAAAAATGCACTAGATAGTTTACTTTTATAGCAAACCATGAAAAACTACACCGTGTAGTTTACTTATGGTGACGATATGAAATTTCTAAAATGGCTCGCAATCGCCACTCTATGCATCGTGATAGGAGTGTTTATTATGAATAATCAATTAGCCGCTGAAGGCGTGAGTGATAACAGCCACTCTGCGCAATTATCTGATGGCAAGTTCCACAATAGTGCTGAGGTAGAAAGACCCAGCTTTAAGAAAACGCTAGGTATCTTCAAACGCTTTATTACAGAAAAGAAAATCGATGCAGAGCCAAAAGGTGAACTGCCTATGCATTCTGTTTCTCATGCACAGCTTGAGCGTTTATCTAATGACACAGTGCATTTTGTGAAGTTAGGTCACTCCTCTATTTTAGCGAAAGTGTATGGCGAATACTGGCTATTTGATCCGGTATTTTCAGAGCGCGCTTCGCCTTTTTCATTCATGGGGCCAAAGCGCTTTCAGCCAACACCTATCAGCATTGCAGAGCTACCAAACATTGCCAAAGTGTTTATTTCGCACAACCATTATGACCACTTAGATAAAGCAGCAATTAAACAGCTTGTTGATAAAACAGATTCTTTTTATGTGCCATTAGGAGTCGAAAACGACCTGAAAAAATGGGGCGTTGATGAACAAAAAGTCCATAGTTTTGATTGGTGGCAAGAGCAAAATATGGCAAATAGCCAAATTGTATTTACCCCAACTCAGCACTTTTCTGGCCGAGGTTTAACAGACGGCAATAAAACTCTTTGGGGGTCTTGGGCTATTAAAGTAAAAGACAAGCGCTTTTATTTTAGCGGTGACTCTGGCTATTTTTCTGGCTTTAAAGAGATTGGTAATCGCTATGGGCCGTTTGATATCACTTTTATTGAAACCGGTGCTTACGACAAAGATTGGGCTGACATTCACATGACACCAGAACAATCAGTGCAAGCTCACCTCGACTTACAAGGTGATGTAATGGTGCCAGTGCATAATGGTACATTCGATCTCGCCTTTCATGCTTGGTATGACCCACTTAAACGTGTCGCTAAAAAAGCAGGACAAGAGCAAGTATCACTGAGTACTCCGCTAGTTGGAGAGGTATTTAAAATTCAAGATACCGCCATTGATAAAACGTGGTGGTAAAATTGGCAGGATGAAAGGTGCATTATTATCCTTTCATCCTGAATAATTAGTTATTTGTAGACTCTTTCTGGACAGCCCCCCTTCGCGTCCCATATAGTGAAACCCTGTGCAATCAACCAGAAAAACTATGACAACTCACCTTAAGTATGCAAGCTTGGCACTTGCAATTGGTTTATTCGGCTGCTCTGAGCAACCAACAACAAGCACTGATAAACCGAACGCTGAAAGCAATGAAGCCGTAAACATTGCCAATGTACGCTCACATATTAAAACCCTCGCCTCTGATGAATTCTTAGGCCGTGGCCCTTTAACTGAAGGCGAAACACTAACCATTAACTATTTAGCCGATGAATATAAAAAACTCGGCTTAAGCGGTAGTTTTAATGGCGAGTTTTTACAGCCAGTTACTATGGCAAAACTCACCCCAGATCAAAACATGACCTTACAAGTGGGTGATTTGAGTTTTAATGCTGGCAGTGATTTTACCGCCCGTACCCAACAAATTAACCCTGAAATCAACATCGATGGCTCTGATGTTGTATTTGTTGGCTATGGTATTAATGCACCTGAATATAATTGGGATGACTTTGCAGATATTGATGTAAAAGACAAAACAATTATCGTGCTTGTTAATGATCCTGGTTTTGCCACTCAAGACGACGCGCTTTTCACCGGTAATGCTATGACCTACTACGGTCGTTGGACTTACAAATATGAAGAAGGTGCTCGCCAAGGTGCAAAAGCAGTATTTATCGTTCACGAAACGGCTCCTGCCGCATACCCTTGGGGCGTTGTAGAAAGCTCGAACACGGGTAGCAAATATACCTTAATCGACCAAGATAAGAATGCTTCTGACATCCCTGTAATGGGTTGGATTGATGAGCAAGCGGCAAATGAAATTTTTGCTCAAGCAGGCCTTGATTATCAAACTGAAAAAGCCAACGCACTAAAAGCTGACTTTAAACCTGTCGACTTAAAAGCGAAAGCAGCGCTGACACTGAAAAGTGATATCTCTCAAGCGCAATCGCATAATGTTGTTGCAACGCTTAAAGGTAGCGAAACTCCTGATGAGTACATTGTAATTGGTGCGCACTGGGACCACTTTGGTACTAAGCAAACTGATGACGGCGTCAAAATCTACAATGGTGCTGTTGATAACGCATCAGGTAGCGCAGCAACGGTTGAAATAGCCCGTATTCTTACTGAAATGCATAAGAAAAAACCATTTAAACGCTCTATTATCTTTGCCAACTTTACTGCCGAAGAAACAGGGCTTATTGGCTCAGAGCAATTCGCAACTGGCGAGATTGTACCAACCAAGCAAATGGTCGCGCTGCTTAATATTGATGGTATGAACGTGCTAGACGGCGTTGACTACATATTACAATACGGTAAAGGCATGTCTGAAATGGAAGACTACCTTGCAGATGCAGCGAAAGCACAAGGTCGTCATGTAAAAATGGACCCGCGTCCTCAAAATGGTTTGTTCTTCCGCTCTGATCACTTCTCTCTAGCTAAACAAGGCGTTCCTAGCTTACTGTTTATGAGTTTAGGTGATACAGATCCTGATTACATCGCGCACAAGTATCATAAAGAAGCTGACGACTATTCAGCAGATTGGTCTATGGGCGGTGTTGAGCAAGATATTGAACTGATTGTTGATATTGCTGCCAAACTTGCTGATAACGGCGATTGGCCTAAGTGGAAAGCCGAGTCTGACTTCAAAGCTCGTCGCTTACAAGACAAGCAATAACCTTCGCTTAGATACAAAAAACCGAGCTAGTTGCTCGGTTTTTTATTGTCAGTTTTACTTATTACTCGTTAATTTTAGCCTTAAGTGATTGTGCTTCTTCTTGCACTTCCTCTGGGCCATTGGCAATAACATCTTCAACGGCTTGCAGCGCTGAGTCAAAGTCGTCTATTTCGATATATGCCCGAGCTAAGTCCAGTTTTGCTGAGTAACCACCACTTTCGGCATCAACATCAGTTGGGTTATCGCCTGCTAGTAAGTCATTAAAATCACTCAGTCCTACATCCATATCAACCTCATCATAAGGTTCGTGGTCGAGTGCTTCATCGTCACTTTGTTCAAGTAATGAATCAATATCTACAAACTCATCCGTTGAAGTAGTTTGTTGCTCCTCGGCATCTAATGCCTGTACTTCAGGTTCAACTGGCTGTTCGCTTTCACCCTGTAAGTCTTCATTTAATAGTGCATTAAAATCAACATCGAACTCACTGGCATCAGCAATATCAGCTTCATCTGGCTCTGCTAATTCATTTAACAGCGCATCAAAGTCTGTTTGAGTAAGGTCAGCCATAAAATCATCATCGATTTCATCGTCTGACAGCTCACTTAAATCAGCCTCGTCAGCTAAATTAGACTCGATATCAGCTAATGTTTGCTCAGCTTCTACGGCATCATCAAGTTCAATATCGTCCAATTCGAATTCAGGGAACTCCTCTAATTCGTCTTGGCTATCAGCCACCTCATCGTCAATTGGCGCTTCGCTCGTTAACTCTGTTGTGCCTTCACTCTGTGATTGATCCGATAAGTCGTCCTCAGGATCAAGAATATCATCTTCTGTAAATTCATTATCAAGCAAGATCTCATCATCAAAATCATCGTCTAGCTGATCAAGCTCATTACCCGTTGCTAATGAATTGGCAAGGTCTTGCTCTGCCTGACTTAACTGTAATGGTGCATCTTCATCTAACTCACTAGAAGTGCCTTCATCAGATTCATCCAATTCAAAACCTGCTTCATCTAACTCAAGCTCTGGATACTCTTCCAACTCTTGGCTAGGAGTCACTGTATCTTGCTGTAATGGCTCTTCGTCGGCGGTTAAATCAAATTCATCAGTTAGGTCTTCATCTGCTAGCGGATCGTCGCCTAAATCAATTTCAACTTCTTCTATGTCTTGCTCTGGTTCGTCTATTGACCAGTCTGGTGCTTCGACATAATCATCTTCTTCGCCAATTTCATTTAATAACTCATCGACACTTTTCAGTGACGGATCATCAAACTCGTCAAGGCTATCATCTTCATCTAATAGCTCATCGCTATCTTCATTAAACTCTTGACTAAGCGCTTCATCGATATCAACTTCATCCGTATCATCAACCAACTCTGATGCAATCGATTCAACATTCATGTCATCAACCGCTTGATCAGCATCGGCTAAATCTTCTAACGACTCTTGTAGATTCTCATCATGCTCTGCACTGTCATTCTGTTCATGACTTAAATCTGATATCTGTGCTTCAGTGTCTTGCTTCAGCTCATTTGTTTGCTGAATAAGCTCTTCAAGCTCATCATCAACGTCAGAGTCCTGCTCATCACTAGTGTCTTCATCAAGTAATGAGTCAATATCTGCTACATCGAGTTCATCGTCTTGCTCAGCATTGTCATCAATATCTGAACTACTTTCATCTGTTAACTCAGGTTCTTCTGACTCTACATCAACCTCATCAAGTAGTGAGTCGATTTCATCAGTATCAAATTCATCGCTTAAATCATCCGTAATAGGCTCTTCGGTAAGCTCTTCAACAGGTTCTTGTTCTGGCTCTTCCTGCGCTTCATCCAATAATGAGTCGATGTCATCGACATCTAAATCATCATCAAGCTCATCTTCGTCAATTAAATCGTCTGCACTAGGTTCTTCAATTGACTCTTCAACCAGCTCTTCAGGTTCAGGCTCTTCTTGAGCTTCATCTATTAGTGAGTCGATGTCATCAACATCTAGTTCTTCTGCAAGCTCTTCAGGCTGCTCCTCTACAAGCTCCGTTTCAGGTTCTTGCTCAAGTTGTGCCTCATCTAGCAATGAATCAATGTCATCAACATCTAGTTCGTCATCAAGCTCGTCTTCGTCGATTAAATCGTCTGCACTAGTTTCTTCTGCAAGCTCTTCAGGCTGCTCTTCAACAAGATCGGCTTCAGGTTCTTGTGCTTCTTCAGACTCAGGCTCTTCCTGTGCTTCATCTAATAATGAGTCGATGTCATCAACATCTAGGGCATCATCAAGTTCGTCTTCGTCGATTAAATCGTCTGTGCTTGGTTCTTCTACAAGCGCTTCTGGCTGCTCTTCAACAAGTTCCGCTTCAGGCTCTGCTTGTGTCTCATCTAGTAATGAATCAATATCATCATCAAGCTCGTCTTCATCGATTAAATCATCTGCGCTTGGCTCTTCTACAAGTTCTTCAGGCTGCTCCTCAACAAGCTCCGCTTCAGGCTCTGACTCTGTCTGAGCTTCATCTAATAATGAATCAATGTCATCGATATCGAGGGCATCATCAAGTTCGTCTTCGTCGATTAAATCGTCTGCGCTAGGTTCTTCTGCAAGCTCTTCAGGCTGCTCCTCAACAAGCTCCGCTTCAGGCTCTGCTTGTGTCTCATCTAATAATGAATCAATGTCATCGACATCTAAATCATCATCAAGCTCATCTTCGTCGATTAAATCGTCTGCGCTAGGTTCTTCTTGAACTTCATCTAATAATGAGTCAATGTCATCAACATCTAGCGCATCATCAAGATCATCGCTTTCTAATGCATCGTTAGCTTCAGCGGCTGGCTCTTCTGTTTGTGCATCATCAATTAAGCTGTCGATATCGAAATCATCTTCATCGATGAGCTCATCCGCGCTTGGTTCTTCGGCTGGCGCTTCTTCTTGAGCTTCATCTAACAGCGAGTCAATGTCATCAACATCCAGCGCATCATCAAGATCATCGCTTTCTAATGAATCATTAGCTTCGGCTGCTGGCTCGTCTGTTTGCGCTTCATCAATTAGGCTGTCGATATCGAAATCATCTTCATCGATGAGTTCAGCTTCAACGTTAGTTGTTGAGGCATCATTATTTTCATCGAGTAAGTCATCAATATCGTCTAGGTTTACATCTTGATTAGAATCCGTGTTGTTTTGCTCATCAATTAAGCTATCAATGTCAAAATCATCTTCAGCGTCATCTTCTGCAAGCTCTTCACTAAGCGCTGCCATTTCATCATTGGCGTTATCTAACGAGTCATCTTCATCAGTATCAAATAGGTCATCAATGTCATCAGCACTTAAAATATCACCCGATGAATCTGCTTGAGGCTGCTCACTATCTAGGTCAATTTCATCACCTAAACTGTCGTCATCGGTTTGGTCGAAATCTTGCTGTAAAAATGCATCTAAATCATCATCGTCAGCACTACTTGAAGACTCATCATTAAACTCGATGTCATCACTTAATAAACCTTCTAGCTCATCTTGATTTAAAACACTGTCATCTTCATCAAAACTATCATCAATGCTGTCGTCAAAAATGATGTCATCATCAGGCAGCATGTCTTGTTCTAAGTCGTCATCTAAACGCACACTCAAGTCATCATTGTCTTCGACCGGATCGGGAACTAGCGGATCAGTTTCTATAACTGGTTCTAAATCATCATCAGCATCATAACTTGGGCTTTGAGGTAAAAATTCATCGTCATCGCTTGCATCTGTATCATCATTGGCGCTGTTGCGTTTTTTCATAAACATCACAACGGCTGCAATGATCAGTAATGCAGGAATAAACATTAATGCACCGAGAACAAATGGGTTGCTCAGTAAACTCGAAAAACTAAACCCACTGTCCTCTTCAATCTTTTTTGCTTTTTGCTGCTCTATGATTTCATTTTGTTTAGTGATCAGTTCTTTCAGCTGCTTTTGAATTTCACTGTCTTGGCCAAGTTGATCGCGAACGGTTTCAAGCTCTTTAGAAATACCGCTTAGTTGCTTTTTGAGCTTGTTGTTCTCAGCTAAGATTTCTTCAACATTTTCAACCGACGATTTAAACTGTTTTTGAAGCTCTACTAGCTGCGTGCCCTGCTCTGTTTTAATGGTGTTGATTTCTTGCTTAAGTTCTTGTTTTGCTTCGTCTACATCAACTTTACGGGCTTGAGTTACTTTCTTTTGCGATTCATTAATTTCAGCTGTAGTCAGCATACCGTTTTTCTTTTTTTCCCACAGCTCATCATCTTGTTCAGAGCGGGCTTTTGCTAGTGCCGGGTTGACCGCACGCATTTCTGCAATGGTTGGAATTTTTAGATATGCGCCATCACGCATATGATTTAGGTTTTGATCTAAAAATGACGATGGGTTTTTGTCATACAGAGCTTGCATGACCTGATAAATACTTACAGAGTTGTCAGGGCGAATTTTAGCGGCAATACGCCATAATGTATCGGTCGGTTTAATTGGACCAATAGAGCGCCCCTGCGCACCGTAATCGACACCTTTAGGGCCTTTAAGTGTGGTGCCTTCATCAGAGTATGTCGGTGTTACCACCAATGCAGACGCTAATATGAAGAGTGTTGCTAAACCGCGCATGCTGATCCTTTATGTTTTAAATGTTAACGCAGCAACCTTGGTTGCTTAAACATCAAGTAATTCTTGCAGAATTGATTCTTAATTATGTTTTCTTGCAAGCTCTATTCCAGCTGCAAACTATAACTTAGTTGCCTTGCAATATCTATTGCAACACCTTGATAGTAAATAGCTTAAATAATAGCGGCTGAGAGGCTTTTTTATTGTTATCGTTAAGTTTATACGCTTTTACAGCGTATGCGGCAATAATTTGGCAGTGAATTCACAAAAAAAGCGGCAAATTGCCGCTTTTCTTAAATTTAGCTCAGCCTAAATCATCAGATTTATAAATAATTTGCGATAAGCTCTTCAGCAATCTGCACACTATTTGTTGCCGCACCTTTGCGCGTATTATCGCTAACAACCCACATGTTTAAACCATGCGGGTGCGAAATATCAGCACGTAAACGACCCACGTATACAGTATCGTTACCACTTGCATCTGATACTGCTGTTGGGTAATCGGCTAAGTCTTCAATAAACTCTACACCAGGTGCATCGTTTAATAGCTGCTTCACATGTTCGATATCTACTGGCATACGCGTTTCAATATTAATCGCTTCACTGTGGCCAAAGAACACGGGAACACGAACACAGGTAGGGTTAACCACAACACTGTTATCACCTAAGATTTTTTGTGTTTCGTTGACCATTTTCATTTCTTCGCGGGTATAACCGTTATCTTCAAAGCTGTCGATTTGTGGGATCACATTAAAAGCAATTTGTTTAGGGAAAACGGCATTATCCATCGGGCGCGCATTCATTAAGTTTGCTGTTTGCTTAGCTAGTTCATCAACGGCTTCTTTACCCGCACCCGATACTGCTTGATAAGTTGATACGTTAATGCGGTCAATGCCATAAGCATCATAAATTGGCTTTAGTGCCACCAGCATTTGAATCGTTGAGCAGTTAGGGTTTGCAATGATGTTGCGGTTTCTGAAATCCGCTAAGCTTGATGCATTCACTTCAGGAATAATTAGTGGCACATCGTAGTCATTACGAAAGTGTGAGGTATTATCAATTACCACACAGCCTGCGTCCGCCGCAATCGGTGCGTATTTTTCAGAAACACTGCCGCCTGCTGAAAATAAACCAATGTGAGCTTGGCTAAAATCAAACTCTTCAACATCAATTACTTCAATGCTCTCACCGCGAAATTGAATTTCTTCACCAGCACTACGGCTGCTTGCGAGTAAAAATAATTGGTCTACCGGAAACTTACGATCTTCTAAAGTTTCGATAATCTGACGACCCACTAAACCTGTGGCACCTAATACGGCTACATTAAATTTTTGCGACATGTATTTTCCTCTTTTGAATAAAGCAAATGGCTTTATTCGTTAATTCTAAATCCCAGTGCAGCTAATGCGCCTTCACATGCACTGTTGGCAGCCACCGACAAAGTACTAAACTCGCGTCGTGGCGGGTAATTCTTGCGTAAACTATCAAAGCCTTCGCTTGCTAATTTACTTCGTAAAATGCCATCGTCGCGACGCACATCATAAATTAAGTGCACTAAGCGACCTATATCATCTAGGTTAAAGGTTTCACCTAGCGTGACAGAATGGCTAATTGGCTCTGGCAAAAAATCGTCCAGAGACTTAAGCGCTGCGATGCCTTCAAGCTCACATACTTTCTGATACAGCATTTGTGTACCGCGGGCTTTGCCTTCGAGTGTATGCCCTGCAATATGCACGCTGGCATAACGTACATAATCAAGCAGAGGTGTCAGTATATTGGGTTCGTTTTCCCAAACATCAAGCACACAATCTAATTTTGCGCCTTGCTCAAACAATGCTAACAATGCTTGGTTATTAATCACATCGCCACGGCTGGCATTAATAATGGTCATGCCTGGCTTAAGCGCCTTTAGGCGTTTTTCATCGAGCATGTGCAAGGTTTTATGTGGCCCTTGCTTAACTAAAGGCACGTGAAAGGTCACAATATCAGCTTGAGCAAGTAATGTGTCTAACTCAATATGCTCTGCAAGTTCACCGGCTTCATGCTTTGGAGGGTCACATAACAGTACATTCATACCAAGCAGGCTTAGCTTATCACGTAAACAGCTACCTATACTGCCAACACCCACTATACCGATAGTTTTGCCTTGTAATGAACTGGCATTTTCTTGGCTCAAGGCATACAAGCAACTAATAACATATTCAGCAACCGCCACGGCATTACAACCTGGTGCGCTGCTAAATGCGATATTTCGCTCAGCAAGTAACCCGGTATCAATGTGATCAACACCTATGGTTGCTGTGCCCACAAACTTTAATTTATCTGCTTGAGTGAGTAAGGCTTTATCTACATTAGTAACAGAGCGGGTTAACAAAATATCGACCCCGACTAGCTGCTCGGGTTGAAGATTACGGCCATCAAATCGCTCAACATCACCAAAATCGGCAAAGTACTGCTCAACCAATGGCATATTTTGATCTGCAAGAATTTTCATTTGTGTGTCCGAGAGGCAGAAAGTGGCGCTATTGTAGCGAATTTATCAGTATTCGGATAGGTAACAACTAAGACTTTATAACAAATGAAAAAGCCGAGCTATTGCTCGGCTTTAAGCAAATACTGGAGAGGTTTAACCTTTATATTTGCTCATTACTAATGTGGCATTAGTGCCACCGAAACCGAAGCTGTTAGACATAACTGTATTTAGTTCAACGTCTTTACGCTCAGTTACAATATTTAGACCTTCAGCTTGCTCATCTAGTTCATCAATGTTGATAGATGGAGCAACAAAGTTATGCTCAAGCATTAATAGCGAGAAGATTGCTTCATGAACGCCTGCTGCACCTAGAGCGTGACCTGTCATCGCTTTGGTTGCACTGATCATTGGCGAGTTACCACCAAATACTTCTTGAATAGCGCCAAGCTCTTTCACATCACCAACAGGTGTTGAAGTACCGTGAGTATTTAAGTAATCAATACCGCCTTCAAGATCTTGCATTGCTTGCTTCATACAACGTACAGCGCCTTCACCTGATGGAGCTACCATGTCGTAGCCGTCAGACGTTGCACCGTAACCAGTGATTTCTGCATAAATGTGCGCGCCACGAGCAAGTGCATGCTCAAGCTCTTCAACAACAACGATACCGCCACCGCCAGAGATAACGAAACCGTCACGGTTTGCATCGTATGTACGTGATGCTTTCTCTGGTGTTTCATTGTACTTAGTAGACAATGCACCCATTGCATCGAATTCCATTGCTAGCGTCCAGTGAAGCTCTTCACCACCACCTGCAAAAATTACGTCTTGCTTGCCTAATTGAATTTGCTCAACCGCGTGACCGATACAGTGTGCAGATGTAGCACATGCAGAGCTTAGTGAGTAGTTAACACCTTTAATTTTAAATGGTGTTGCAAGACACGCCGAAGTCGTACTCGCCATAGTACGTGGTACCATGTAAGGACCAACACGTTTTACGCCTTTTTCACGTAAAATGTCAGCCGCTTCAACTTGCCATTTAGATGAACCACCACCTGAACCCACTAATAAACCAGTGCGCTCGTTTGAAACTTGATCTTCACTAAGGCCAGCATCTGCAATCGCTTGCGACATTGAGATATAAGCGTATGCAGCAGCATCTCCCATAAAGCGCATTGCTTTACGATCAACAAACTCTTTAACATCAATATCGATTTTGCCAGATACGTTACTACGTAGGTTGTAGTCAGCAAACTCTTGGTTGAACGCGATACCACTACGGCCTTGTTTTAATGATTCTAATACTTCTTCTTTGTTGTTACCGATGCTTGAAACAACACCGATGCCCGTAATAACGGCTCTTCTCATGGGTAATTACCTTAGCTCTATACTAAATTGTGTTCTATTTTACGCTGAAATTACTTTCGAAGTGGTCAGCTTTCTAGCGTACACATGTACTCTGAATGTCTAGCTTATAAATAACGCCAGACTATTTCAAAGAAAACACGTAAAATAATGAAAAAAGTTTGTAGTTAATTAGTTAAACCATGATCAAAAACGCACATATTCATTTTAATCACCTTGGTACCCCTGTCGCCGATCAGTTTGACGATGTTTATTTCTCTAATGACGATGGCTTAGCCGAATCACATTATGTGTTTTATCAACAAAACCATATCCCGCAACGATTACAAAATCATGACCGTAACCACTTTGCGATTGCTGAAACAGGCTTTGGTACGGGGCTTAACTTTTTAAATACCTGGCAGCACTATGCTGCCCACCTTGATAGGCAGCATGCAGAGCAAGAAGTTCAAAATCAACCCGACCATAGTGGTAAAAAAAGTGTTACCCGCTTGCACTTTATCTCTTTTGAAAAATTTCCTATTAAGCGTGATGACCTTGCTCAAGCACTCAAAGCCTGGCCTAGTTTAAGCAAGTATAGTGAGCAACTAATTGCTCAATACCCAATTAATTTGGCTGGCTGTCATCGCCTTGAATTTGCAGGCGGCAAACTAATACTCGACCTTTACTTTGGTGACGTACAAGACAGTATTGACGCCATGAGCTACCCAAGCGAAGGGGTTGTTGATGCGTGGTATTTAGACGGCTTTGCACCAAGTAAAAACCCAGATATGTGGCAACAGAGTTTGTTCAACAAGATGCGTGCTATCTCAAGAGCAAATGCTACACTCGCCACTTTCACTGCCGCAGGCTTTGTCAGAAGAGGGCTAATCGAAGCCGGCTTTAGCATGAGTAAAGCAAAAGGCTATGGTAAAAAGCGCGAGATGCTGATTGGCGAGCTCACTGAGCCTAATGAGCAACAATCAGGGCCTGCGTATTTTGCACATCAGCAAAGTGAATTGAGTAATGTGGCTGTTATTGGCGGTGGTATTGCCAGTAGCAGTGTACTGTATTCACTGGCAAAAAGAGGCCTAAAAGCCACGCTGTTTTGCCAAGATGAAGCGCTTGCCATGGGCGCTTCTCACAATGTACAAGGGGCTGTGTATCCGCATTTACAAGCGAAAAATTCACCACACAGTGAAATGTTCGCCCATAGTTTTTTATATGCGATGCGTCTATACCAACAATTACTTAATGATGGTTTTGACTACCCTCACCAGTGGTGTGGTGTATTACAACATGCGGTTAAACAAGGCCTAGCTGATAAACATCAAAACCTTGCTGAAAAAGAACTTTGGCCAACTGAATTAATGCGTAATGTAAGCGCCGAAGAAGGCGACGAAATTGCCGGTGTAGAAACGGGCTACTCAGGTGTATTCTTTGCAAAAGGTGGCTGGGTAAATCCACCAGCCCTTGTTACAGCTCTATTTAATGCGGCAAATTCGTTAACTGCCACTACCAATAATAAAATGGACAGTCACTTTAATTGCCATATTGAAAAGCTCGAAAAAACCGCTGATGGCTGGTTGCTACACAGCAAAGAGCAAACTTTCGGGCCATTTAGCGATGTGATTAATTGTGCAGGTGAACACAGCGATCAGTTTAGCCAAACTCAAGCGCTACCTGTTGTTGGTGTGCGCGGCCAAGTCTCGCATGTGCAAGCAAGCGAGCAGTCAAAACGCCTAAAGACCGTGCTTTGCCACAAAGGCTATTTTACTCCTGAATATCAGGGCCATCATTGCATGGGCGCAACCTTTGAAAAAAACTCAAAAAGCCGTGAAGTTAAAGAGCAAGACAACCACACTAATCGCGAACAACTATTAAACTTTTACCCCAACTGCGAGTTTGCCAATAGCTTAGGTGAAATAACTGCAGCGAAAGCAGCGGTTAGATGTACCTTCATCGATCATCTACCTATGGCAGGTGAATGGGCTGAACAAAGTGATTATGTAAGCGCGTTTGCTAATCTACGCTTAGGTAAGCGTTATCAGTACCAAACGTTAACGAAACCTCAGCAAGGCTTGCATGTACTCACAGGCTTTGGTGCAAGAGGCCTGTGCAGTGCCCCTTTATGTGCTGAACATTTAATTGCTTGTTTAAACAATGAGCCAAGACCATTTAGCGAACGCGTGAGTCAGGCTATTCACCCCGCCCGCTTTATTGTTCGTGACCTAATTCGTAATAAAATTTAAAGGGGCTAAAAAGCCCCTTTTGATTGTTAATTACCTAATCGCTCAACTAGCTCTACGCGCCGATTTAGCTGACGACCCAAATCATTTTTATTATTGGCAGCTGGCGCATAAGGGCCTACGCCATAACCAATTAAACGCGACTCTTTAATGCCGTATTGACTCACGAGCGCTTTAACAACCGCTTTTGCTCGTTTAGATGACAACCCTAAATTATATTCTGGGCTCCCTTTGTCATCTGTATGACCAACAACGTACAAATTTAAGCTATTATTTTTATTTAAAACATCCGCAATCACTTTTAATGACTCTGCTGACTCAGGTTTAATGTCTGATTTATCATGGTCAAAGTAAATGCCATAAATGGCTGCTTTACCTTTTTGCTCTAGCTGCTTTAACACCTGGTCCGGATTGGTTTTAACTAAATCTCCTTGTAAAGGCTCTGTTCGAATTATAACAAGCTGCACTCGCGTAGTGCCTTGGTAATTACCCACAAAAAATGCGACATAGGTTGTTTGATTTTCTGTGGTGCTTTTCATTAACTGATAACGCGGCTGACGATAATAGTTATAAACTTGTTTTACCGACAAGTGATCACCAAGTGCTTGTATTGCCTTACGGTCGTCACCACATGCTTGACGTTCGCAACTAAATACCGTTTCAAAGCCTTCTTTTGTTAAGGCAGACACATAGTTATGAAAAACCTTAAGGGTTGATACTTTTCTAATTTCATAAGTAATACGAGTGATATCACCTGTCACATCTTCAACAGGTAGCGCTTTATTTTTACGGTTGAATATTCCTGTTGGTAGTGAAAATTCTTCGTAATCAATTTGCTCAAAGGCTTCAATAAAACTACCAGGATAACGGCTAAGTAATGGGTGATCGCTTGAGCCTCTAATATCGTCTTTAGGTGCTTTGGTAACAGGATTTGTTTGCTGTTTTGCAAAAGCAGCTGTATTGGCTTTTATCAGACCTGTTTCAAGCTCTTTAATCGCAATTGAGCTACTCATAACACGCGTTTTACTGTTGTACTGGCCAACAAATAACGACACGGCAAACTCAGGCTTTTCACCTTTAGTAGCAAGAAGATAATATGGCTTACGATGATAATTATAGAGCTGAAAGTAACCGACTTCCTCTGCAAAATCACAGCTGTCACCGCAAGCATCTAGCTGGCAAGAGTAAACAATATTAAAACCATCAGTGAGTAACGCGTGTTTATAGTTTTCAAATACTTTGAGAGTGGCAACATTGTTTATTTCATACAATGTGTGGTTTACATCGCCAATAAAGTCTTTGTAACTAAATCTCTCTAATGTCTTTTTACTGCCATCAAACTGACTCATTAACTGTGTCTGTTCGCCACTGAGTTTAACCGACTTTTCAACCTCACTATTTGGATAAGGTGATAGCCATTGATTAGCAGATACTGCATTGCAAAATACCAATGTTACCAACCCTAAAAGTTTAATAAATATTTTCACTTTAAGTCCTTTTAATTGAGTTTGTACCTAATTCAATACTATGCCAAATAATACTTTTTTATTCAAAGTTTGCTTGTACCCCTTTAAAAATAAATCCACACCCCAAGGTCGTTAGTTACACAGCAATTAGAAGGAGTTTGATATGAAAACCTTAATCATTGGCGCAACGGGCCAAATAGGTAAAATGACCACCGAAAAAATGCTGGCAAGTGGTCATGACGTAGTGGCTCTAGTTAGAGACAAAAGCAAACTGAGTACACTTGAAAGTAATAATTTAACGATTGTAGAGCAAGACCTCGAAAACGATTTTAGTCGTGCCTTCGAAGGGGTTGAGCAAGTGATTTTTAGCGCGGGTTCTGGCGGCGCTACGGGTGCAGATAAAACCTTATTAATTGATTTATGGGCCGCTGTTAAAGCGATTAATTATGCGGTTGATGCCAAGGTTAAGCACT
This sequence comes from Pseudoalteromonas sp. XI10, assembly GCF_001469895.1. Taxonomy (GTDB): domain Bacteria; phylum Pseudomonadota; class Gammaproteobacteria; order Enterobacterales; family Alteromonadaceae; genus Pseudoalteromonas. Next base: position 41,219 of record NZ_LOPY01000043.1, read on the forward strand.
TTATAATGGTGAGCTCAATCGGTGCTGATGCCCCAGATAATATTGAAAGCAGTATAAAACCGTATTTAGTTGCAAAGCACATGGCTGACCAACATTTAATCAGTAGCGAGTTAAATTACAGCATTGTCAGACCTGGCACGCTATTAAATGATGCAGCAACGGGGCTATTAACCACCACGCGCCCTGCAACCCGCCAAGATGCGGTGATCAATCGTGAAGATGTAGCAGATACCCTGCTATACCTTGCTGAACATACACCGCAAAAACCGCAAGTGTTTGAATTGTTTAATGGTGATAAGTCAATCGACAGCCTTCTGAACGATTGATTAGGTATGAATACGTATGCATAAGAAATAAGATTGAGAAAGCGCGTAAAGCACTTTAGTTTATTGTTTACATAATAATAACAAAGGTGCTTTATGCGTCATTTTGCTTTCCTTTTTTGCTTTGCTTTTACGTCGGCTTGTTTTGCCGCACCGGTAAAAGTTCAAAGCTATAGTGGCGATACCTCACTTCCCCACAAATTACTGATCAGCGCCATCGAACGTGCTGGCTTAGAGTATGTTCACCCTTACGAAACCAATAAAGATATCTCTAATGCACGTATCTTAAACGATGTAAAAAACAACCAGCTTGATGTGATGTGGAGCATGACATCTACTCAGTTAGAGCAAGATTATCAAGCCGTTTATATTCCCTTGTTTCGTGGCTTACTTGGCATGCGAGTCGCGATTGTGAAAGCACAAAATCGCGAACTGTTTAGCTCAGTAACTAGCTTACAAGATTTAAAACGTTTTACCGCTGGGCAAGGTAAAACCTGGCCAGATACTAAAATATTAAAAGCAAATCAACTGCCTGTTGTTACTACATTAAAATACCCTAATTTGTTCCCAATGCTTGAAGGCGAGCGCTTTGATTACTTCCCACGCGGTGTTAATGAACCTTGGGATGAAATTGCCAATCACTCAGAGCTTAACCTCACTGTTGAGCCGCACTTGGTCATTAAGTACACCGCACCACTTTACTTTTTCGTCAACAAAAACAACCACACACTACTTAAACAGCTAAATGATGCCCTAAACGAGATGATTGCTGATGGCACATTTAACGCCATGTTTTTGGCAGACAGCCAAGTACAAACGGTTTTATCAAAAGCCAACTTAAGCTCGCGTCGCCTTATTGAGCTAGATAACCCAACGTTATCGTCGAACACACCTAATAAAAATAGCCCTTTGTGGTTTAACCCATTTCAATGAGCGCACAATGAAATCATTAAAATATAAAATGACCTTGGCACTGTCTTTGTGCCTTTTACTGAGCGTTATCTTCGTGATCAGCGCAAACTACCTGCTGGCAAAGTCGAGTCAAACACAGCAATGGCAAGACGACATCACTGCCCTTAATGAGCAAATGCAGGTTATTTTAGCCGAGCCGGTATTCTCTTATGATGAGCCGTTAATCAATCAGATTATTAAAGCCTTTTCGCAAAACAAACATGTACATAGCATTTCAGTGACAGATCATCGCAATAAGCCACTGGCCGCTATCACTAAACAAAGCAATAACGCATCGGTTAGCAAAACTATTGATTTGCACTATTTAGATAATTTAATTGGTCACATAAAAATTGGTTACTCACAAAAAGCACTGCATAGCACTATTGCTGAGTCGACACGCACCATGTTTATTACCTTGCTGGTCTCTTTTATCGCCTTGGGTGCGGTGATTATTTATATCGTGCGGCTATTAGTGATAAAACCAATCGATAGCGTAAATAGCCTTGTTGATGAAATTGTCAAAGGCGAAGGCGACCTTACAAAACGTATTAGCTATCAATCTAATGATGAAATAGGCTATTTGGTCGATGGTTTCAATCGATTTATAGCGCAAGTGCAAGAAATCATTACTGAGCTAGGCAGTACAGCCAGTGAGCTTGAAATGATAGCCAGCACAGTAAACGAAGCATCTGTGCGCTCTAAAAACGAAGCCGAGCTTGAATATAATCGCACTGATTCAGCAACCAATGCGCTTAGTCAGTTAAGTGAAGCAACCAAAGAGATTGCGCAAGGGGCTAATCAAACTGCACAGCAAACAACCGACGTACATCGCTTATGCCAACAAGGCGAACAAAATATGAATGCCAATGGCAACATGGTTGACGAATTAGCTGCACAACTCGACCATACTTCAAACGTAGTTAAACAACTAAACGCCAGCAGTAACGAAATCAGCCAAGTGCTCGATGTTATAAAAAGTATTGCCGAGCAAACCAATTTACTGGCTCTAAATGCTGCTATTGAAGCGGCTCGTGCAGGTGAATCTGGTCGTGGCTTTGCTGTGGTAGCCGATGAAGTAAGAGCGCTTGCTAGTAAAACCTATGATTCAACGTCTGAGATTGAGTCGATTATTGTATCGCTACACAACAATACCTCTGATTGTGTAACCGCAACGGAGCAAAGTAAGTCACTCAGCGATAAAGTGAGCCAAGCGAATCAAAAAAGCCAAGCGGTGTTTAAAGATATTGCTAAACAAATCAATACCATTAATCAAATGAACGAAAGCGTGGCAGCAAGCTCTGAAGAGCAAACCAGTGTGACCGCTGATATCTTAAATACCATGCAGCTCATTAACCAAGGCGCTAAGAGCCTATCGCAAGAAGCTCAGCACCTCGATAACACCATAGGCCAACTCAATGAATTAGAACGCGGCATCGTTGCCAAACTGGGTTTGTTTAAATACTAAAAGCCATAATTCCCTGCCACGCAAGTTGCAGGGAAAGCACCGTTAACACTAAACGAAAAATCTTTTTAAATTTATCTGACGAAATGCGGTGCAGTAACTTAAGGCCAAGCCAAGTACCTAAAGCACCGCTCAATATCATGAGCATAACCAGCGGCAACCACTGCCAAAATGCAAAGCCCACAGCCCCATATAAAATCGCTTTTAAGGTATGTTGTACTGTCATGCAGCTTGAGAATGTGGCGGTAAATTTAAGCTTATTATAATTATTTACATATAAGCAGCTGCCAACCAATGGCCCACTTGCCCCTACAAACATCGAGATAAACGTGGTCCAAAGCCCAGCGAGAACACGCCATAACTTTGAGGTTTCTCTGAGCTTTGGCGTCACACCCCACAGTAAATAAAGCACAAAGGCAGCGACCACTATTTTCATTAATTCAAGGGGAATTGATGTGACAATCGTTGAGGCAACCAGCGCACCTAAGACTCCCCCTAAAGAGAAGTACACAAACATAGCACCATCAATATGTTTAAACGTGAACAAAAAGCGGTTTGCGTTAGAGCCTAACTGCACTAACCCATGGACAGGGATAACCACACTCATAGGAAGCATAGATGCCATGATCACCAGCAGCATTAAGCCGCCACCCGCACCAAAAGCCGCTGAAATCATTGAAGTAAAGCCCGCAACCACAATGAGCATTATAGTGCTGATCGGACTTAATAAATCTCCACCCAAAAACTGCCAACTGATCAAATCCATTGTTACGCTTTAAATAGTGTGTTTGAGCTAACGCTATCATGACTCACAATTATTAGCGACAATTCGAAAAACCCTTTCGACTAAAAGACCATATCAACCAAAAGAGAAGTGCCCCTAAATTCACAACTGGTCAGACTTGTGGTTTATTTTGTTAAACCTATGGGTTATAACTATGCCCACAACACAATAAAATTAAAGGCAGAGCATGACACTGATGAATGTAAGTACACAAGGATCTGTTGCTATCTTAACTATGACAACAGCTGAAAATCGCCATAACCCTGCTTTTGCAGAGGCTTTTTTAACTTGCCTTGACGAAATCGAACGTAACCCTGAACACAAAGCACTGGTGATCACTTCAAGCAGCGAAAAATCATGGAGCTTGGGCATAGATACAGATTGGCTTATGCCCGCATTAAAAACACAAAAATTTGCTGAAGTAAGTGGCTTTATGCACTCTATGGATGCGGTATTTAAACGCCTATTACTCTTCCCAATGCCAGTAATTGCAGCAATTAATGGCCACGCTTTTGGTAATGGCGCCATTTTATCGTGCGCTTGTGATTTTAGATTTATGCAAAGCGACCGTGGTTTTTTCTGCTTCCCAGAAGTTGATTTATCAATCCCGTTTTTACCGGGCATGCTCGCCTTTATTAAAAAAGCCATACCAGACTATCGTTTTAACGAAATGATGCTAACGGGCCGCCGCGTTACCGCAGGCGAACTCGCCACGGATCATGTTATTGAACAAGCCTGCCCAAACAACGAAGCTTTATTTAATACCGCCCTCGAATTTGCCAGCCAATTCGATAAAAAACGCGCGATTTTCGCCGAGCACAAAAAGCGCCTACACAAACACATCATCGACACCATTGACATAGAAAACAAACCGATTATTGATGCCGTTCAGTTGGTTGTTTAGGAAAAACCTCTAAGTATCTGTGCTTAGAGGTTCTTTTATATAACTTCACATCGTTTATATAATAACACTTATAAAACACCAAGAATAATAACAACTATTAAAAGCTTAAACTTGCACATTATAAAAAAAGACCTAATATATTATTTTAAATTCGAAGTTTAAATTTAAAATAATATAAATAAAATTCATTATATTCAAAATAAAAGCATACACTTTTTTATTAGGCAAAGGAGAATGCTCATGAAGTTTATTACATTTATTTTATCTATTTCAGTTCTAGCTGGATGCACCTCACATACTAAAATTCCTGATACATTAGCTGAGAAACAAACATCATATAGTTACATACCATTTGATCCATTACCTGTACAGACTCAAGATGGGGCTAGTTGTTCTCCCGAAGATAACGAACTTAAATTTAAAAATAAAGAAATTGTATTGCGCAATTTAAAAGATTCATTTCCTGATCAAACAGTTCGTTTAGCTGTTGCTGAATTTACATCTGATGGGACACTTAATTTTGGCCCATCAACAATTGGTTATGAAGGTCGCTCTTATCAAGTTATTATTGACTATGCAAATACAGACACCGCAAAGGGTAGCTTTTTAGTTAAAAGAGAAATATCCGGCCAAATACCAGATGTAAAATGGTGGGGAGCCGATGATACTAGCCAAACTTACGAAAAAGGCCAACCCCTAAAATTATTTGAACACGTTCCAGATAATGTAATATCTAATTATAAAGTTATAGTTAATCCGAATGATGGATTATTTTCAAAGGCAAAAGAAAACAAAGAGCTAAAATCACTTTTTGATTTATTAGGCAACGATATTAAGAACTATGAACTCGTGAATTTGCCAGTATATGTAGGAGTTGGGTTAAGGCTCACTGCGACTATTAATGTCTTAAATGGAAATGTTAATTTGTCTGGTTTACCTGCAATCGCAGCTGAAGCAAAAGCTGGAAACTTAACAGGTACTTTAGTTGTTCAAACACTGGGAGCTACAGGTGAGCTAGTCTCTGCTAATTTACCTTTACCAAGCGAGTTAAATCAAACAACTATTCAAAATTCGATTTTATCACTCGGCTCGATAAAAGCTTTGCTCCATGACGAGAATATTAGAATAACACCCAGAGTAATCGGCATCTATAACCCAATAGGCGGAGGTCAAAGTTTTGTTAATAAAATTATTTCAGCCTTAGCATCTGTAAGGTTAACATGGTATCAGCCCTGTGATGCCATCGATAAAAAGTCATAAATAATGCTATCTACTATTTCTATACTTTAGACAATAAAAAAGGCCGCTCTGAGAGCAGCCTTTTTCATATTTGGTGGAGCTGGGGGGATTTGAACCCCCGTCCGAAAAGCCTCGACCTTTGGTACTACATGTTTAGTATCGTCTTTTAGTTAACCTTATACAGCTCGGACGAACACGATCTGCAAAGGCGAGGCCGCTTAGTTTTAGCCCTTCAACCCCGGCCAGGGTTTCCGTAGCGAGTCCGTGTAGGGTGACACTTCAGAACCGGGTCCACAGACATACACCGGAGAAGTGCTAGCGGGCTATTATGCCGCTAGAGCGTAGTTATCGTCGTTTGCGATTACTTTAAATTGCGGCTTTTTTACGAGGCCAACCGCACCTCGACATGCACCTCGGGCGTCTTGAATTCCGTCGAATCCTAATCAGCCCCGATTTTGTCATAAGACATAAATCTTAGAATACTTTTCTATCGCCAGCAAAGCTAGTGATGTTGCGGATTGTAGCGGTATTATATTGGTTTGACAACCCTTTTTCATTTTTATCTTTTCTACTGCTTTAATCAATAATGACAGGCATGTTAAGCATATTCCCGCCAAGGCAAAACTATAGAGTAGCTAAGAATTAAAATTTAAATGAAGTAAGTTAATGTGCTTAAAAATCAACTACTTTACTTTATGTCAGATTTATGAAACTTTACTATCATAGCTTACTAATTAAGCAAAATAGTTAGAAGTCTTGCCCCTAAGGCTGTAAAAAAGCGCTCTATCTTTCTGACAGAGCACTTTTAGTACTTATATTTAAATCACTTATGTCAAGTTTTTCGTTTAACTAATAACAAAAGACCAGTAAGGAAAATTAATAAATAAGCCATAGAACCTCCAGATGACTCCTTCGTATCATTTGGTTGTTCAACAGCATCAACATTTAAAATCTTTACTTCAAAAAAAGTGCTCACAACCATATCTCCGTCAGATACAGTAACTTTAACAGTAATATTCTCTGTTGTGGTTACATCATTAGAAATTACATTTAATACAGAGTTATTGAAATCAAATTTAAGTAGATTTTTGCCTGAAGTGATCTCTGCCTCCGTAAATATATCATCTCCATCAGGGTCGAATACAACTAAGGGAATTGACAATGAGCTTCTTTCATTGATTGTTTGATTAGAAATACTCTCTATTTCAGGTGCTTCGTTAACTTGTTTTACTATTACAGTTATAGGTAGCTCTACTGTATAAAATTCATCAGTAACAGTTAGTTTAAACTCTAAAGTTTCATCTTGACTAACATTTGGAGCGATGAACTCTAACACTCCATCATTACCCGTTAATTTTACCTCTGAACCGGAAGTTTGCTCCAAAGCAAACTCTATCATCCCATTTTCTGGATCAAAAGCTTCCAATTGATGTGTAAATGTATTTTGTTCATCAACTTCAAAGTTTAAGGTTTCATCATTTATAATTGGCGCTTGATTTTCAAGAACAAATGAAGCGAATACTCTTGCAATACGGGAGTCTTTTAAATTAAGGTCTAATTGACTACCATCTTTAAATATTATCACTACGCAGTCATCATTTTCAGTTAAGCCCTTACTATAGTCAGAAGAACCAACTTTTGGACACATTCCATCGTTAGATATAGCTGACATCAAATATTCATTGCTGGTTTCAATAAACTTTACCCAACCTGATTCAGTATAAGTATATAAAGAAGTGTTACTTGTTACAGCTTGACCTCTAGGTAACTTAAGTTGAATTGACCAATAATCAGTAGTTTTGTTATCTTTTGCACTTAGAGTTAATTCAAATGCATTCGAAATAATTTCATTCACTATTTCAGGAAAATTCGTAGCTGAAAACTCATCTGCATCATCAAGCTCTAACGCGACGGACTTTGCTAACCCCTTATAAGTTTTGTTTACAAGCTCTCCAGTCTTAATAGAAGTATCTTCAGAAGTAGATATGAGTGTATCATTCCAAGAAATTATATTATCTGCATGAGATTCAGGGTCATAAAGGTCGACAATACCATCACCATCACTATCGCCTAACCCATCTACTAAATCCATAAGGCCATCACCATCAGTGTCAGATGTAGCCTCTAGTTCAGGAGCCTCATTATTAACATAAAACTTAATTTTTGAACCTGCCTCATACTTTTCAGACGAATTCAGTTCAATCAAGCTTAGGTTAAGAAATTGCTCCCCCTCATCAAGCAAAGATAAATCTATCGAATATGACGCTGGCGAATCAGCAAAAGAGGTTAAGTTTTCACCATTCAAAGATAATTTAAGGTCGTATTTAGTTAATCCTTCATCCTCTATGTCAAGTTTAAGAGTTGCCTTTTCATTACTCTTAAATACGACAGCTTCATATGCACCATTATATAAAGCTAGGTCTATTTTGGGCTCTAAATTATTGACGACTGATACAAAGATATCATTAACACCTTCAATATGAGCATTTTCGGCATTTAAAATTGAGATTGAATGTTTATCGTTTGTTAAAGGGGTTACTGTGAAATGACCTTCAGTACCTTCCTCAATAATCAAGCTATTTAATTCACTATCAAGAAAACCTGATGTTTCAAAATCAATTATGACCGGATATTCAGCAGCTTTTCCAGATAAATTAACCAAAACGTTCAGTGAAGTGTTATTCAAAACTTCAAGTTCATCAGCAACAGTTACCGCTGGAACAACTTTCAGCGGTACAAGAATTAAAGATGTAAGTTCATTTTCATTAAGTAATTGAATTTCAATTTCATGATTTCCACTAACTAAAGACAATTCAGATATTACGTCAAAGGATACCGTTGATTGTACGTAATTATTTATATGATTAGTTAGAACTTCTTCAACATCTGTATACATTCCTTTTGCATTAACACTAAGATATTCATTGAGCAAAGCCTCTTTAGATATAAACAAGTCGATATCTAGATCTTTATTATCACCTACCAAGTCACCATCTAAGTCTTGCCACTCTGTAGGATCTAATGGAAATGCATCTTCGGTATCTAAAAAACCATCATTATCATCATCTTCATCTTTATTATTACCGATACCATCAAGATCGGTATCTACAGACTCCGTTGAGTTTAATGGAAAAGCATCATTACCGTCTAATACACCATCGCCATCAGTATCAGGCGAATTTATATCTGTTCCTGCAAGTACTTTATCGGTATTGCTTAGTCCATCATTATCACTATCTCTCATATCATACAAATAGACAAAGGCGTCATCAAATAGTGCTAAATACCCCGTATCTCGCGATTTGCTTAACTCTACACGATAAACTAAGCTCACTGTT
>NZ_LOPY01000044.1 GCF_001469895.1 Pseudoalteromonas sp. XI10
GTAAGTGGCGTCCCCAAGGGGATTCGAACCCCTGTTACCGCCGTGAAAGGGCGGTGTCCTAGGCCTCTAGACGATGGGGACGCAGAAATTGGTTTGCAAATCACTGATTTGCTATTTCTGCGTAAGATGAGACCGAGCCTGCGAGGCGAATGGCCATAGCTTAAACAGAAAGTTTCTGTGTCACTAGGACAACTGAATAGTTATACTCGATTCAGACGAGCTTTTAATAACACAACACTTTTAGTAAGTGGCGTCCCCAAGGGG
>NZ_LOPY01000045.1 GCF_001469895.1 Pseudoalteromonas sp. XI10
AAATAAGAGAAAGCCCGATTCGAAAGAGTCGGGCTTTTTTGCGTTTTAGCTGTCAGCTTTCAGCCGTCAGACGTCAGCTGAACTGTGGGGTTGTCCTGTAAAGAGTCACCCACAGCAACAAAACCCCGTAGGAGGCACTTCAGTGCCGAATGAATCAATCAAACACATTCACGGCTGAAGCCATTCCTACAAGTACACTTTGCCTAGAACCTAGAACCTAGAACCTCTGCCGAACGGATACAGCACCAAACACCCACACCACGCGGCTGATCGCTGACGGCTGAAAGCTGATAGCTCTGTGATGTGTTGGGTTTCGCTGCGCTCTACCCAACCTACGCCAAACTTCCAAGCTTTACTCTTTCAACTTTCCCCTCGCTAACTTTACTCTCGCTAACTAGCAATTCACGACCCAATTTACCCTTTGTTGCAATTTTAATCTTGGTTTAGTACCTGAGCTATGTAAAACTATTTGCGTTTTTAAACCACAATCAGGTGACATGAATGTCTCAAATAAAAGCTTGGAAACTTATTAGCCTGTTTTGTTTGGTAAGCTTGCTTATGGGCTGTGAGTCGAAAGAAGAGCAGCTGAAACAAACAATACAACAATCCATAGAAAAAGCTGAAGTTGAATTAAATCAACTCGGTACAGCGCTTGATAATGGCTCTTTGCGTAATGCGACGATACTTAAACAATACGGCAAGGTGCTTGCTGAGCAGCAACCGCAACTTTCTGAGATCGCCCGTGTAATTAGTCTTGATGCGACACGTGAAGGGGCTATTTATTCAGGTCTTACACAACGCTTAGCTGATGTTAAGTCTACTTATCTAATACCACCATATGAAGATACTCTTCATCAACTTGATCTTATTCGTGATGCTGCCAAGCCATCTTTATTTCAAGATGCGCTTACCGATCCTATCAATATGCTTGCTGATATGTCGCAGGGGTCACTGGCACGGGTTGGCGCAATTAGTGAGGCCGCTGAAGGTGAAAGTGTTGGTAACCAGTTAGTTGGTAATCCTAACTATGGGCAATGGCAAACGAATAGCAGCGGTACCAGCTTTTGGGTTTGGTACGGGATGTATCGCATGTTGGGCGATGTATTCGACCGAGTTGAGTATGGTCGCTGGAGCCGCCACAGAAAGTACAGCTATTACAATGACTATGGCCGTTACCGTTATTCGAGCCCAAAACAGATTAAAGCACAACAAACGGTAGAGACACGTACTCGTCAGTCTTATCAACGCCAAGGTAAACAATTCACTAGTCCGTATGCCAAGAAGCGTAGTGGCGCATCTGGATTAAGCCGTAGCAGCTATACGCCGCCACGCACACGTAGTAGCTATGCTTCTAGCAGTAGTTACAGTAGAAGCTCTGGGTCATTACGTAACAGCTCGAGCAGAACATCACGTGGCATTAGCCGCGGTAAGTAGTGAAAAGAATAACCACCGGAGTTACAACACATGTATGAATTTAATGGAATAACAACTTGGTCGTTGCAAGCTTTAGCAATCGACTTTGCAATCATTATCGCTTTATTTGTCAGCCTAAAATTTATTAAAGGCTGGGTATCTAACTTACACGCTAATGATGAAATAACTGAGCGTGACAATTTTGCTTTTGGTATTAGTTTTGCGGCTGGGCTTGTGGCACTTGCTATTGTTCTTAGTGGCGTGAGCAGCGGCGCATTTGCACCGACTTTACAACAAGAAGCATTACAAATGCTAGGTTATGGTGTGATGGCGATTGTGCTTATCAAGCTAGGTCACTTCTTCCAAGACAAGGTAGCGCTTCGTAAAGTGAGCCTGCATGACGAAATCGTAAAAGGTAATGCGACTGCTGCATTGATTGATTTTGGTCATGTAGTTAGTGTGGCGATTGTCATTCGCTCAGCTTTATTTTGGGTTGCGACCGAAGGCTGGCATGGTATTCCAATTGTGATCGCAGCTTTTGCCATTGGCAGCATTGCGATGCTACTGATCAGTCAATATCGAGTGCAGTTATTCAAGCGTACTAATCGCAGTGGTGATTGCTTACAACAAGCGGTTATTGACGGTAACTTAGCAGTAGGTATTCGTTATGCTGGCTTTTTAGTGGGTAGTGCATTGGCATTAACTGCTGCATCAGGTATTGCTCCTTATGCGGCTGACAACATTGTTGCTAGTTTAGGTTACTGGGCATTAAGTGCAGCAGTGAGTTTAGTTGCTTTCATTTTACTACACTTAGTGACTATCAAAATCATCCTATCTGGTTGTGATATTTCAGATGAAGTGAACCGCCAGAAGAACGTGGGTGTTGCAGCTATCTCTGCAGCAATCTCATTTGCGATTGGCTCGACTATGGCAACCTTGTTAGGTGCCTAATTAAGTGTCTATTACAACAAGCGCCCCAAGTAGAGCCAATCTACTTGGGCATGATTTCCTATTAATAACTGTTATGGCCGTACTCGCTGGGTGCGGCCTTATTTATGAATACCTGCTATCTCATTATGCTGGTCGTGTCTTAGGCTCGGTCGAGAGTGCCATTTATGCCATGATCGGTACCATGATTGTCGCTATGGGTATCGGTGCATTTTTAGCACGTTGGTTTAAAGATGCATTTACTGCTTTCGCGTGGCTAGAGAGCATAATTGCTTTGGTTGGCATGGGCTGTATTTTAGCGATAGCGAGCGTTATCGCTGTCAGTTATTCACTGCCGCATATCTTCTCCGAAATTTTTAACTTGCCTGCAGATACCGTACTTAATGGCTATGTATTTGAAAAGCTACAAGAGTGGTCACGTTTCTTACCCTATGTGTTTGGTCTGTTACTCGGGCTATTGATCGGTATGGAGATCCCGCTGATTGCGCGTATTCGCCAGCAAGTTTATGGCCGCTTTTTAGAAAATAATGCGGGAACTATTTACGGGGCGGATTATATCGGTGCCGGTGTCGGTGCTGCTATTTGGGTGAGCATTATGCTTGCGATGCCAATTATGCAAGCAGCAGCTTGGACGGCGTTGTTTAATATTATTGCCGGTCTCGTGTTTCTATGGCGCTATCATCAACATGTTCGCTTCGCTAAGTTACTGTTAGTTTGCCATGTGCTGTTGTTGGTGTTTTTTGCGTTTGTGCTCGTGCTTGGCACCAGCTGGATGAAAAACCTAAGCAATGTTTTATACAAAGATAAAGTTATCTATTCGCAAGCAACTAAGTATCAGCACCTAGTTTTAACTGAGCGTTTGAGCCGCAATCAGCCCAATGCAATTACCGATCTTTACCTCAATGGCCGTTTACAATTCTCAAGTGTGGATGAGCAAATTTATCATTCTATGCTTGTCTATCCTGCTATGTTGGCCTCAAATCGCCATGACCGCGTGTTGATCATCGGGGGTGGTGATGGGCTTGCATTGCGTGATGTTCTGAAGTGGCCAGTAGAGCATGTCACCTTGGTTGACTTAGATGGTCAGTTGTTAAACTTATTTGGTAATGATGTCGGCGACTATGATGCGCCAGAAGAAATCAGAACACGTTTAACAGCGCTAAATAAGCACTCTATGAGCGATCCCCGGGCTGATATTCGCATTGCAGATGCCTTTTTAGAAGTCGAAGCAATGCTTGCTAAAGGCGAGCGCTTTGACACTATTTTAATTGACCTACCAGACCCTAATCATCCTGATCTTAATAAGATGTACAGTGATTATTTTTATAATCATGTGCGTCAGTTGTTGGCACCTGATGGGGCTGTGGCCGTGCAATCAACATCGCCTTATCATGCGAAGAAAGCATTTTTAAGTATTGCTAAAACAATGAAAGCTGCTGGCTTTGGTTATGTTGAGCAATACCAACAAAATATTCCTTCGTTTGGTCAATGGGGTTGGACTATCGCGACCACCGCTGGCAAATCAGCAAGTCAGCGAATTCGCGAAACGAACGAATTACCGGTGCCATCTCGTTGGGTAAGCAAAGAATATTTATTGGCTTCTTTTGTGTTTCCGAATCATTTTTTTGAACAAGTAAACACGATTGAAGTCAATAGATTAGGTTCAGGAACCTTATATGATTATTACCGCCAAGCGTGGCAAGTTGAAACCGAATTGTACAAAAATTGATATTTTATAGTTGACATAATATGTCGGCTATGCAAATCTTAACTCAGACATAATATGTCAAAACGTAAAAAGGTGAGACATGGAATTAAATGAACTATCAATCAAACTGGCTTCTTTTGAAACAGAAGGTGTGAGCTTTGAGTCTTTCTTGATTGCCAACGAAGGCGAGCAAGATGTGTTACAAGTTATCGTCGATGGGAATGATGAGTTACCTATCTTTGTTACCCAAACAGAAGAGCAACTACTTTGTATTAGCTACCTGTTTGCTGAAAACGAAGTACAAGCAGATATGCGTAATGAGTTAAACGAAACGTTACTACGTTTAAATGTACCAATTCCATTAAGTGCATTTGCAAAAATTGATGATAAATACGCTATTTTTGGCGCGTTATCGGTTAATTCATCGTTTGATGATATTACCCATGAGTTGGTAACACTGGCAGACAATGCGATTGATGCACTTGAAGCCGTGACCATTTATTTAAACGATTAATTAGCAATTTCTGGAGTTAAGATTATGAGTATTTTAAAGAAACTATTTACAGCTGTACGTGGTGGCGCTCGTGAAGCAGGACAAGCAATTGTTGATGCAAACGGTATCCGTATCTTTGAACAAGAAATTGCTGATGCACAAAATGCCCTACAACGCGCTAAAAAAAGCCTGACCGAAGTAATGGCAAAAGAGATGCAAACGAAGCGTAAAATTAGCGCACTAGATGCATCAATTGCAGAACATGAAGCGTATGCAGGCCAAGCACTTGAAAAAGGCAATGAAGCGCTAGCATTAGAAATCGCAGAAAAAATCGGTGATTTTGAAGCTGAGAAAGCAGAGCACGAAGAAGTATTAGCTGGTTTTAGTAACCACATTGTGCAACTAAAGCAGCAAGTTAAAGATGCTGAAAAGTCGATTAAAGAAAACCAACGTCAATTAACAATGGTTAAAACGACTGAAAGTGTTCAGCAAGCAACAATGGCTGTTAATAGCACGCTAAATACTAATAGCTCATCAATGACATCTGCACGTGAGTCTCTAGAGCGTATTAAGCAGCGTCAGCAAGACCGTCAAGACCAGTTAGGTGCGGCTAAGCAACTAGAAGCTGATACTAATGGCGATGATTTAAAAGCGAAAATGGCTGAAGCGGGTATTGGTGATACCAACCCGAAAAGCGCGGATATTTTGGCGCGTATTAAAGCAAAACAAAATAGCTAATCAGTTAACGGAAAGACAAAAGGTAACCCACGCACTGGGTTACCTTTTTTGCTTCAACAAGGAGTCAGCCAATGTTTAACTTTTTCAAATCTAAAAAAGCACCAGAGCGTCAGCTTACTGATCCAAGCCAATTACTCGTTGGTGATATGCTGACGGTGATTGATTCGTTCGCTTACCCAAGCTGGTTAAAAGGACAGACACTGCGTGTTATTGATGTGCAAACGTATCAGTACCAACGTAGTGCAGAGTATGAGTTGGTACTCGAGAGTGAATCTGGCCAAGTGGTGTTTTTGCAAATTGAATCAGATGACGGTGAGCAATGGGCAAATTTTGCGATCAAAATTCAACGCGACGATGTTGATGAGATTTTTACCCTTGATGAGTTCGCTCGTATTTTTGATGAAGACGAATTAACGGCAATTAACGTACAAAATAGCCCGGAGCGTTTTAGTCACTTTTTAGCATCGAGCTACAAACAATCAGAATCACCTTATGTGTGTTATTTCCATAATAAGGATTACCGTAATAAGCCTTTACCTCGTTATGAAGATGAAGGCGGTGAACCGTGTGAAATGATTTGTTTAAGCTCAGATGATGAATCGCATAGTTTAAATATTGAGATTTGGGAAGGCGGTGAAACAGAGGTATCACTGACGTTAACCAGACCAATTAGCGATATTGTTGACTTATTTCCTGGGGATGCCAAGTGAGTGATGCAAAAGCCAAATGGCAGCGTCAGGAGCAAGCCGTTAGAGCCACGCAAATGGCGTTTGATTTAAGCTCTGAAGTGCAAAAATCAATTAAGAAGCAAGCCATTGACCAAGAGCTTACGCCATCAGATATGATCCGTAAGATTTTGGAGCTCGACGTTAAGTCGAAAAAAACCAGACAGCGTTTATCGTTTAACTTAAATGATGAAGAGATTGCTTTATTGGCTGAGCGCTTTGGTGTTGCAGCCGATGATAAGCGTGCTGTGAAGCAGCGCGTGGCTGAATTACTCATTGAACACAGTAAAAAAAGCTAAGGTTTTGCCTTTACTTCTTTAAGCCCTTACACTGAGACTAGATGTTTTAAAGAAGTGGCATGACTGTGGATATTATTTTACTTGCGTATTTAGTTATTTTTGCATTATTTGGCACTGCTGCAAGTTACTTTGTTCGCTACATTTATGCTTACTGGGTGCATAACACAATGCAGGTTAAGTACATATATAAGGCCGGGATTTGTATCATCAGCGTGGTGATTGTTTCCGGCCTTATTGCATTGTTTACTTAATCTCGATTGCTTGGCACTGCTGTGAAATACACAGCGATTGTACAGGCAGAACTGGTGAGCAATCGTTAACAGTTAATGCTTGATCAGATGACTTCTCAGCCGCTGTAATTCGCTCTGCAAGTTGCTCTGCTTGCTCTTGCGTGTTGTTTAACGTTGAATAAACCACATAGCGACTTGGGCCACCACATGCTCGCTCACCAACTTCTAACACCTTACATTGAAAACTCGCAGTACAGCTATTATTGCTAACGATATCGTTCAGCTGATCATTTAAATCACCTAAATCAACGCGTGCAGAGCTACCCGACGTTGTTGTTTCGCAACCGCTTAAAGCAATGCTTGCTAACACAGTTGTGGTGATGAAAAGTTTCTTGAAAGTCGATGAACGAACCATTATTGCTTATTCCTTAGTATACACTTGCCGCTGAGCCTTCGATTCTAACACAAGTATTCTCAGAACACTGCGCACCTGGTGCGGTTAGATGCTGACAAATACTCATCATGTCGTTTGCTGCGTTAAATTGCTTTTCAAGGGCGGTGATATCTTTTGCAAGTTTTTCAACCTCAGCAGTGTCAGCTGTTTTAGTTGAATACACAATGAAACTACTTGGGCCGCCACAGGCACGACTACCAACAGGTAATACTTTACATTGGGTGCTGTTGTCACAGCTTGGATCATCGATTAATTGTTTAAGTTGCTCATGGGCAGAGCTAATAGTGGCTTTATCTGGGGCTGCTTTGGTCACTTCCTCAGAGTTTTTTATTTCAACGGCTTTTGGTGCCTCGACAAGTTTATTGTTGGTTGCCGTTGATTCGGCTTGTTCATTAGTTGCAGCGTCCGAGCACGCAGTTAATAACACAGGAAATAAAATTGCCAATAGTGGATAGCGCATAACATACCTAAAAATCGTTGAATAAGTACTCACTATCATACACATTGCTCAAAGTGGAGCAATAAAAACGTTAGCTTTCAGTAAGTAGCTCTGTATTCACAGAGCTACAATAAGATAAAAGTTTTACAGCTATCTGCAATAAATAGGTATTACAAACCACCTTGGGTTAGTTTGGCTGGGTTCAGTAACTCGCTCAGTTCTTCGCGCGAAATATCCGTATGCTCAGCAGCAACATCAATAATAGGGCGACCTTCTTGATAAGCTATTTTGGCAATTTTTGCGGCTTTGCTATAGCCGATCACCGGATTAAGTGCAGTAACCAGAATTGGGTTTTTAGCGAGCGCTTTATCAACATTGCTTTGGTTTACTTTAAAGCTGGCAATCGCTTTATCTGCCAGAGCTTCACTGCTATTTGCCAGCAGTTCGATACTTTGCAAAATGTTTAAGGCAATCACAGGTAGCATTACATTGAGCTCAAAGTTACCCGCTTGACCAGCCACTGTAATGGTAGCGTCATTGCCAATTACTTGTGCGCTGACCATCGTTGCCGCTTCAGGGATCACAGGGTTTACTTTACCCGGCATAATTGATGAGCCCGGTTGTAGAGCTTCAAGTTCAATTTCACCAAGACCTGCAAGTGGGCCAGAGTTCATCCAGCGCAAGTCATTGGCTATTTTCATTTGTGCTACAGCAAGTACCTTTAGCTGGCCTGACAGCGCAACAATGGCGTCTTGTGAGCCGATGTTATAAAAGAAGTTTTTGCTTGGGCTAAAGCGAATACCTACATTCTCACTCAAGTGTTGGCAAAACTCACCGGCAAACGCTGGATCGGCATTTATGCCGGTACCAACTGCTGTACCACCTTGTGCAAGTTCACAAACTCGCTCGAGTGCTTGGCGAATGCCTGCCATTGAATGATCCACTTGTAACTGCCATGCAGCCAGTGTTTGTGCAAAACTCACAGGCATTGCATCCATTAAATGAGTGCGACCGGTTTTAACAATATGGCCTACTTCGGCTTGTTTGCTTTGTAGGCTTTGACTGAGTTTATCGAGTTTAGGAAACAGCTCATAAATGATGTTAATAGCGCTACTTACAGCAATCGCAGTGGGGATCACATCATTTGAGCTTTGTCCCATGTTCACATCATCGTTGGGGTGAATGGTTTCCCCTGCAAATTGGCTCGCCAGCGTTGCAATGACTTCATTGGCATTCATATTTGAGCTAGTGCCAGAGCCTGTCTGAAATACATCAACCGGAAACTCTGAAAAATGCTTACCATCGATGACCTCTTGGCATGCTTGCTCAATGGCTTTGGCTTTACCTTGGCTCAAATGGCCTAAAGCAGCATTACTTTGAGCGGCAGCTTGCTTAATGTAGGCGAGGGCGGTGATAAATTGCTTAGGCATGGCTAAGCCACTAATTTGAAAATTGTTGATAGCGCGTTGCGTTTGAGCTTGATACAAAGCATTGGCAGGGACTTGTAGCTCACCCATGCTATCTGATTCGGTTCTAAATTGGCTCATAAACACTCCTAAATCGGGTTAAATTCTTGGCTGAGAAGGCACGCTTCTCGCTCCAAACTGAAATACTTTTCAATACAGTTATGAGTTTTGTAGTAACGCTTTAGCGCAAGTTGCGGTTTATAAAGCTGAGCCAAACATTGTTTACGAATTGCATTATGCACTAATGAATCACACATCTTTTCAAGTAGTTCATGAAAGGTGCGTCTTAGATACAGCTCTTGCAAAATAAAGTTGTGATGCTTTTCGTAATAGCGTGCAATGTTTAAACCCGCTTCAACATAATTAGCAACAAGTGCAGGGGCATGTAGCCCAGGTCTTTGGCAAACACATTTCATTTGCCGCTGATAATGAAGCTAAGACTGAATGGATTAACTGTGTGTGATTAATTGTAGCCGAGAATAAAAATCTGGTCTGTTTCATGTTTTTTCGGCGCCTGTACATTTTCTTTGTTACATTGAGAAAGAAGATCGATCACGGTTGCTCTGTCGTCACAACTTGTTAAGGCGGCTTTTTCGCTTTCAGCACGTTCGCTGGCTGCAAGTGCTGCATCTACAGCGGTGTAGGGTGAGATATACATAATATTACTCCTATTGGTTAATTCACTTAAGAAATAGCATAAGCTGTACCAATATTGATTAATAAATTTAACTTGTTGAAAATAATGGCTTTATATTTTTAACTAATAAATTCACCGCGACTTTATTATTTATTTTTGCTTTACTGTTGTGCACTAATTACCAAACATGGTGCACTAATTTGTATGGATAAACCCTTCTCTCAAGCCTGTGAAAACAACAAATTACCTATTTTAAACGTATTAGCAGAGTTCTTTTCTGATGTGACGGATGTATTAGAAGTCGGCTCAGGTACTGGGCAACATAGTGTGCATTTTGCAACGCATTTAGCACATTTGCAGTGGCATTGTAGTGATCGCGAGGTTAATCACCCGGGGATTTTACAATGGCATCAAGAAGCTGCATTAACTAACTTGCATGCGCCACTGACACTCGATCTTAATGATCCTTGGCCGGTTGAAACTGTGAATGCCATTTTTACGGCGAATACAATGCACATTATTAGCTGGCCACTGGTGGAGCGCTTTTTCCAAGGTGTAGCAAAGCATTTAGCGCCAAAAGGTAAGTTGTGTATTTATGGACCATTTAAGTACCAAGGTAAGTTTACCAGTGCTAGTAATGCTGAATTCGATGCTTTTTTAAAACAGCAAGATGCAAATAGTGCTATTCGTGATTTTGAAGCGATTTGCCAACTTGCAGAGCAAGCAGGCTTAACCTTGGTTGAAGATGTGCAAATGCCAGCGAATAACCAATTATTGCTGTTTAAAAGGCAGTAAGCTTTCGCATTGGGCTTTATAGAGCGCCATATGTTGGCGTTCTCTAGTTATAAAATCACTAATGGCAGCTGCAAAATCACCGTGCTGAATATGATGCAGTGAATAGGTAAATACGGGCTTAAAACCGCGACTTATTTTATGCTCACCTTGTGCGCCAGAATGGAACTGATTAAGTTTGTTGGCAATGCAGTATTCAATACCTTGGTAATAGCAAAGCTCAAAGTGCAAACTATCGAGCTCATAGTTCGTTCCCCAGTAACGACCATACAAACAGTTCTGATCTTTAAAACTGAGTGTGGCGGCAATCACTTCTCCTTGATACTTAGCGAACATTAACACCAGTTTGTCGGCCATGCTTTGCTGTAATAACTCAAAAAAGGCGGTATTCAAATAACCATTGTGGCCTGAGCGCTTTAAATAGGTTTGGCGGTAAAAATGACTAAATTGCTGCATGTGCTGTTTGCTGATGTCAGCACCTTCGATCCATTCTACGGCTATCTGCTGTTCAGTTATTTTAGCGCGTTCTTTTTTGAGTGATTTACGCTTTCTTGCGGTGAGTGAAGCTAAAAAGTCCTCAAAGCAATTATAGCCTTCATTAAACCACTGAAACTGCACGCCATGACGTTGCATTACGGTATCGCTAGTTAATGCTGTCGCTTGTTGCTGGTGGCAAAAATTTATATGCCAACCTGACCAGCCTAACTGCGCTGCTGTTGCTGTGAGTACATGCTGAGTGTAAGCATAGACTTCAGTGGGGTTATCGTGATTTATACTAATTCGTTGCCCTGCAATAGGTGTGAATGGTACGCCACACAGCCATTTAGGGTAATACTCTAGGCCATGTTGTTGATAGGCTTCAGCCCAAGCCCAGTCAAATACATATTCACCATAAGAGTGGTGTTTTAGATACCCGGGTAGTAAGGCTATGACCTGTTCTTGCTGGTAAATTGCTAGGTGCATAGGTTGCCAGCCCGACTCTTCACTCACACAGCCTGTTTGTTCTAATGCCGCTAAAAAAGCGTGATCAGTAAAGGGTGTATCATCAAAAAATGACTGCCAAAGAGTGGCATCAATCTCACTTATTTGATTAAACCAGCGGTGGCTAAACTCACTCATTGTGCAGCCGATTCAATATCTTTGATGAAACCGTTGATATGCATAGCAAGCTTATCGAAATAAGGGTTAAACGTGAGTCGCGCAAAGGGTTTGTGCGCTTGTAAATTTTCGGCTGTTCGTTCACCCATCACAACGTCTTTTTGGTATTTGCAGGCTGTATAAAGCTTGTCGTCATCTAAGTAGCTTCCGCAATTGCGATACAATGCTGTGCGACCGTAGTAAGGGTTGCTGGGTTTATTAACAATACCAATATGTGACATTCCTTTGATTTTTTTACAGTCATCGGTGTCGCAGTCATCACGAATTATTCGGTAATCAGCTGGAAAGCTGGCGGGAATATTATCGTCATCACCATAGTATACAAGCCGATCAAGCTGGTTATTCTTGCGCGTTTTTGGGTCGTGCAGCTTAGTTAAAATTTTAAAGGTCGCTTGGTTATCTATTGTGGTGTCAACATCACTAAAGGTGCTAAATATCGCTACATTAGGGAGTTGGCGATGACGTAGCTCATCAAGGCTAATACGGCTCATTGCTTCGTGACTAGCTGAGGCTGCACTAAATGGAAACGACTCATACTTGGCAAAATCAAGGTCCGCGTCTTTATCAATCCAATTTACAAATGGAATCGCATCGACCCATTTCGCTAGCCAACCGTTTTTATTGTGTGGCTCGCTTGCAGGTGAAAATAACATAGCAGCAGAAATTTTATTATCGACCGGGCCTTGAGTTAAGTAATCAATAACCAGTGCAGCACCGGTTGAGTACCCCCCTAATATCACCTGATCAAAGTCTTTTAATGTGCGCTCAATGGCATACACGCTAGCCTTTTGCCAATCATCGGCATCTATGTCTCTAAGTGCTGCAGGAGCGGTACCATGCCCAGGTAGTAAAATTGTGCGTACCGTATACCCTTGTTGATAATACACTTGTGCAAGGTCGTGATAGGTAAAGGGTGAGTCGGTTAAACCGTGGATCAAGAGCACTGCTTTACGGCTATTGGCCTGTTTAAGTTCAAATGGGCTTATTAAATCGGCAACAGTCGCGTTAGCTGGTCGAGCGCCTTGTGCAACAAGCTGCTGATAGGTGTCTGTGTAAACAGGGCATGGCAAATTAGCACGCGGGTTTTCGCTACTAATTTGCAGGTAAGCAGCGGTTAAATAGTCACTAAATGCTTGCTCGATATTATAGCTAAAGGTGCTATGGGTGCGTGGTAATGGCTCTCTAAACAGTCCTTCGCGCTTACTTTTCATCATCAGTTTTTGGTCTTCAAGCTGAGTAAGGCAGGTTTGTTGCTGCGCCATTAATGAGCTGCTAAAGAGCCCACTGATGGCCCAAGAGATAGCAACTAAGTTGATGAATTTCATATTTAAGCATCCTTTTAAAGCCTGTTTTTAGCTTATCGAGTTATGTTTTATTTGCAAGCAAGCTGCGTCAAGCGAGCGGTAAATGACGCTTAGTGAACGCTTGTTTTAAGACGACTGTTGATTCGATGTTTGCAATACAATCAATACTACCTAATTTATGTTTCACAAAGCTTTCATAGCTTTCTAAATCAGCGGCAACGATCTTCAGCAGGTAATCATAACAGCCTGAAATAACAGAACACTCAAGTACATGGTCAAGCTTCTCTGCCTGCTGTTCAAATTGCTCAGCAGCGGCAACAGAGTTCTGGTTTAAGCGAACAAAGGCATACACAGACACATTTAAATCAACGGCTTTAGGATTGATGGCAGCATGGTAACCACTGATCACATTTGCTGATTCGAGCTTTTTAATGCGGCGTAGGCAAGGGGTATCGGACAGGCTAACCGAGTGTGCCAGCTCTGAGACAGAAGTTCTCGCATTATCCTGTAAAGCATTAAGTAATTGTTGGTCTTTTTTATCTAATTTCATTTTTATTTGAGTGATTTTCACTAATCTAGATGGATTCTAGTCTATATTTTGGCGATTAGCACTCATTGAACTCTGTTAACATTATCGCAATATAATTATTTTGGAGTGAGCCTGTGACTGAGAACACTAAGGCATTTGATAGCTGGCTTCGCACCCGTTTTGTTGAGATCAACAGCGAATTAGAAAAACTATATTGGAAACAAGACGATAAAGCGAATGTAGAGGGTGTCGGTGAGCACCTTAAACGTCAATTAGAGCAAGAAGGTAATGAGCATATTCGTGCTTTACTGGCAGAAGGCAATACCGATGAAGGCTTTGATAACGCCTTTGACTTATTAGGTAATGTTGGCTTGTATATGGCGGCATGCCGTCGCCACGAAATCACTGAGCCTTCTCGTGAAACAAGTTCACCGCTTGTTGAAGCCTCTGCGTTGGCAATGCACATTGGTGCATCCATTGGTGTTACCCCGCGTTTTGCAACGGCACATTTAACAACCCACAATAAAGCGGTTGATGGTTTGTATAAGCGCTTTACTGACCTTGAAGATGAGAAAATCTTTATTGATTACAATACCAAGGGCATTTTAGCGTATAAGCGCGCGGCAGATGCTTTATTAAAAATTCAGCCGTTAGGGATATCACACCCTATCGCGGCAGATTTACTCGCAGTGGCAAAACAAGCATTGCTTGATGTGATTGAGTCGAATAATACGTTATACAACAAGCTCGATACAGACCGCTTTTTCTATTGTGTACGCCCGTATTACAAGCCGTATCGAGTAGGTAAAGAGGTATATCGTGGCGCGAATGCTGGTGATTTTGCGGGCATTAATGTTATCGATTTACTGCTTGGTCTTTGTTTTGCTAATGAACCTAGTTACTCGCAAATGCTGGTGGATAAATTCTTGTATATGATGCCTGAAGACCAGCAGATCCTGCGTGAAAGCATGCGTATGACAAGCATTATGGATGACTTTTTAGCAGCAGAAGCTGAGCGCGATAGCGAATGGTTACAAACTAATTTAAAGCTGTTTATTCAAGTGTGTAAACTGCATGGTGATACTGCCATTGGCCACCATAATCAATTGGTCAGTAAATACATTGCGCAGCCTTCACAGCAAATGCAGCAACAACATATGGATAAAGTCACAGCCAGTGGGCCACCTTTACATGTGTTACTTAACTCACTAGAGCAGTTACGTGATCGCCGTGCGGCAGCAAAACGGGACGATATTCGAACTCGGTTTGATGATTTAACTAAGTTAAAGCAGTGGATTAAGTAATGAGTAAAGACGATTTTGTAATTCCACAAGGCAGCTATTTGCTTAATCATTCTGTGGGGCGACCCTTAAAATCTGCTGAGCAGCATTTTCATCAGCAGTTTTTTGCTGCTTGGCAAAATGAAAATAAAGAACCATGGCAACAGTGGTTGCAAGGTGTTGAGGCATTTACGAGTAGTCTCGCTAAATTATTTAACTCGCAAAGTGAGTTATTTTGTCCACAAGTTAACTTATCGAGTGGTTTAACCAAGCTGTTGATGTCGCACCCGCGACTGCGACAAGAAAATTGCAAAGTGTTAATGGCAGAAAGTGACTTTCCAAGTATGGGTTTTGCGATGCAAAAAGCCCTACCTGAAAGTGCTGAAATCGTGTTTATTGGTAAGCATGAAGATTTAACTGATGCGCAGATTTGGCTGTCATATTTAGCGAATAATGATATTGATTTAGTCTTTATTAGTCATGTTTATTCAAACACGGGTCAGCAAGCGCCTATTAACGAAATTATCAATATTGCAAAGCAACACAACACATTAAGCTTACTTGATGTTGCGCAGTCTGCGGGCATTTTAGAGGTCGACTTAACTAAGCTTGATGCCGATTTTATGTTGGGCTCGAGTGTCAAATGGTTATGTGGTGGACCTGGTGCTGCTTATTTATGGGTTAACAGCAAACAGCTTTCACTTTGTCAGCCACAAGATGTTGGTTGGTTTTCTCATCAAAATCCGTTTGAATTTGATATTAAGCACTTTGCTTATCATCAAACCGCGTTGCGCTTTTGGGGCGGTACCCCTTCAGTTGCACCTTATATTCTGGCTTCGAATAGTATTAATTACTTTGCTGATCTTGGTATTGAGAAAGTACGTGCTCATAACTTAGCAATGCTCGCTCAGTTTCATGATCAATTAGCTGATTATATGCGCTCACCCATACAGGCTGACAAATGCTCTGGTACGGCTATTATGCATTTTGGCGAGCAACAAGCGGCTGTTAAAGCTGCGCTTGAGGCTGCGAATATTGCGGTTGATGAACGTCACTTAGGCTTAAGAGTCTCTGCTCATATTTATAATGATCAGCAGGATATAGATACTTTTATCACGACTGTGAAAAGCGCTTTAAATTAAGTGCTTGTCGAGCCTTTGCTTTGACTGAACGCCAATGCGTCATTGGTTTTTTGGGGACCAGCGCTAAAATTTGCTCAAAGTCGATGTCATCAATACTGACTTCATTGCTGTGGGCAAACATAATCCGTTTTGGTTGTAGCGCTTTTAGCATCAACAAAGAGCTTAAATACAGCTTTGGGTAAAAAACAGGAAAGGGTGGTACAAGCTGCCCTTTTACTTTCACTAGTAAATCAGCAATGTAAATTCGCTCGCTAGGAATATGATACAGGCTAATATCTCGGTCAGTGTGACCTGGGCTATGTAGTGCTTGCCAATCGTCAAAGCCGGGTAGGGTTGCATCAGTTGCGAGGTAATAATCTGCATCTAGATGGCGGCTGTACCAAAGGTTGTGGCGTTTTTTATTTAACCTACCTGCGACCCACCAAGCTAAAGCGATATCGGTTAAATGCATTAAGAAACCATCAATGCCTCTATACCATTGACCTGGAGCATTCGACGTCGCTATTTTGCCGCCGCTTAACTTTCTTAGTGCATGCGCTCCACCGGCATGATCTGGGTGCATATGGGTGACTACAATCAGTTTTAAGTCAGTGATGGGGCGCTTTAGTTGTTCGGTAATATAGTCAAATACTGTATCAACATCAGCACGGCAACACCCATCAAGCAGCATCAATTTATCTGGATATTCAACTAAATAGATATTTTGAATATAACCTTCGAGCGTGTGAATGTGCAAATCAATTGACCCCTAAACTAAATCAGCAAATGTTGTTATATCATGTCTGACCAGTTTTAGTAAGTTAAGCTAATTGGATTGCGTGCCTTGCTCTCTGAGCTGCTTTTTGTTTTCTTCTAACTGTGCTACCTGTTTTTCGAGGATGCTTATTTGGCTCTTATAGTAAGCGTTAATACGCTCACTTTGTTTACTGATAGCATCATCAATAGACGCTGCCCCTAATCTGTTTGCGGCATCTTGCGTCATATTATTGAGTTTATCGATGCGCTCACTTTGTTGTTTTTGTAGTTCTTTGATTTCTAGTTGAAGGCGGTCTATTTCACGATCGGCTTTTTGAATTTTTAAATAATCTTCAACACTTAAGTCGGCAGGCTTTTGTGGTTTTTGCGGCTGCTCTGTAGCTGGTGTTTGGCTAGTTGCTGGTGGCGGTGCAATTTTCACGATTACCGCGTCTTTTCCACAAGGTTTCTCTGTAAAAGTGGCAACCCCGTCAATCATGCACTTATAAATAGTGGCTTGACTGTTGGCGCTGGCAAATAGGGCAAGAGTAAAAAATGCAAAACGAAACATAGCATCACTTTGTGTAGCAAATAGATACTTAGCATGCATGAAATATAATGAAGTGTGCAAGTTTTCGGGCATAAAAAAACCGCTTAAAAGCGGTTTTTAACAATAAAATGGTGGAGAAGGAGGGATTCGAACCCTCGATAGAGCTACAAACCCTATACTCCCTTAGCAGGGGAGCGCCTTCGGCCACTCGGCCACCTCTCCAGCGCATAATTCTGATTGTAATTTGCTGAAATTAATCAACAAATAAAAATAAGTGGTGGAGAGATAGGGATTTGAACCCTAGAGGGGCTACAAACCCCTGCCGGTTTTCAAGACCGGTGCATTCGACCACTCTGCCATCTCTCCACGTCGTGATGCGAGAATAATACTTAGCTGAATCGGCTGTGTAAATAGGAAAAAGTTTGTTTGCTTGTTTTTTGAGCGTAAAGAGGGTGTTTTTTGTAAAAAGGTTTAATTAATTGCTGTTTTTAACTTAAAAGAAAGGGGTTGGAGCAGTAAACGGAGGAGCTAAAGAAGGATCTTCGTTAGTGGTTGGGTGTTTACTGCACCGATAAAGTAACCATGGTTGGGGATTACTTGTGTTGTACTGCGCCGCCAAGAGCTAACTTTTTGCCGTAGCGATTCAGTTTTGCCAACATTTTTGCTTTGCGGTTTGTTGGTTTTACGGCAACATGAGTTGCAGCGTTTTGGTTTAATGTATTAATTGGGTTCATTACTTTGCTCCGGGTTGTGTTTGGTTGAAAACGTGAGTATTTTGCAATCAAACTGGACAAAAATAAAACGATAAAAATTGAGTCTGTCGGATAACTTTTTCTAATCCAAAAGCCTTTTATTAACATGGGGTTAAGTTTTTGTCTAAGTGATATCTTGCATGCTTATGCAGTTTCTTTAACGCTGAAGTGTAGGTAAATAAAGGTTTTTAGTTTTTATTATTTTTATTTATGCGTTTTTAGAGTGAGAAAGTGACTAATTATTCAGATTAATATAATTTGAACGAGTGTGGTGTTTTTGCCATGCAAGAAAAGAAGTAACCGTTGATGTTGATAATAATAAAGCCAAGTGACAAAAAAAATCATAAAAACAGTGTTGATTGGCTACTAAAAGAATGTAAAAAAAGACAGATTGAGCCTAAATTGTATTTAACCACAGGCAAGTTTGAGAATGATTGCGCTGATATAGCGCTTTTGGCTAAAAACCAAACTCAAGTTGTGGTGATTGGTGGTGATGGGACGCTGCATTTAGCTGTTAATGCATTAATGATGAGTCGCTGTGCTATCGCGTTAATTCCGGCAGGCACAGGAAATGATTTTGCTCGTGGCTTTGCGTGTAAACAACAGGCTTGGTATGACGCTGTTTTTAATAGCCGTACTGAGTTAATCGATGTTGGACAAATCAATCAGCGCTATTTTATTAATGTGGCGGGAATAGGTTTTGACGCTGAAGTCGTGACTCAACTAAATAAAGCCGAAAGTTTTAGCTCGTTTGGCTACACTTGGCAGGGCATCAAGCAGCTATTTTCATTTAAGGCACAGTCACTTCAGGGTGAGTTTAATGGTAAAGCACTCAGCTACAGTAATTTAGCGACGATTTTTGCTAATCATCATTACTTTGGTGGTGGCTTAAAGATTGCCCCTCGTGCAAAGTTAAATGATGGTCAGCTTGATTGCTACTGCATGCCAGCTGGCGGTTTGTTGAAAAACCTGATCAGCTTTTTGTATTTACTGCTTGTAAAGCATCATGGTTTGCAAGCGCTAGAATATACCCAGTTAACAACTGCAGAGGTCACCACGAAAGGGTTGGCTATAGAAGCCGATGGTGAGCTTGTTGGTTTTACTCCGGCTAAAGTTAAGATTCACAAACAAGCACTTCGTTTTCATATGCCATAAAAAAGCGCCGGCAAATTTGCCAGCGCTTGGTGTTAGAGGCGACATAGTCACTTCTAACTGGGGACGGAGCTTTTTTGCTGCAAGTTACGCGCAGCAAAAAATGCTTTAATTTGTCGAGTTGGAGTCAGCACGATAGCATTACCGAATAACACTAGGCTAAAACCCATAAAGGTATTCGCTTGCCATTCGAATCCTTCAAATAAGGTACTTAACACCACTGCAACCAGTGGGAATAATACGATCACATAGCTTGCGCGCTCAGGGCCGATGTTTTTAAGTAGCGCGAAGTAACAAGCAAATGCGATTACGGTACCAAATACTGCTAAATAGAAGAGCGATACCCAATAGCTACTTGGGGCGTTCAATGTAAGCTCAACATCACTGACTAAAACATAAGCAGCTAGGCCTAAAGCGCTGTATAACATACCCCAGGCATTGCCTTGAAGTACGCCAATGTTGCGTTGTGAATTTCGAACGCTGACCATATTCCCCAATGAAGCCACAAAGGTTCCAGATAGCGCAAGTAGTAACCCGACCAACGCACCATTACTCAAGTCGAATTGCTGAATTTGTGGCCAAAACAAGCTGGCAATACCCATTACGCCGAGTAAAGCACCAAAGTAAATTCGTTTCGCAATTGGCTTTGCGAAGAACAAGCGGGTGTTAATAATGTTCATCAATAGCAACATCGAAAACGCTATTGAGGCCATTGCTGAGGTGAGATAGTTCTGCGCCCAATACAGCACTAAATAATTTAAACCAAAGTTAAATAAGGCTAATAAAGCAAAAAATCCGTGATCACGCAGTGAATAATGCATAGGTAGCTTTTTCATGAGCACAAAGGCCCACATTAAAATAGCTGCAATGGCAAAGCGGTAAAATAAAGAGACCTCAACAGCAACATCACCTAGTTGAAACTCAATAGCTAGCCAAGTCGATCCCCAGATCAGTACTGTAGCAAGGTAGAGAGCGGCGCTTTTCATAGTTAGTACCCAAAAATTGAAAGTATGTTCATTTTAATCCTCTTCTGTATACTTAACATATACAGAAAACTAGAAATGCAACCTATACAGTTTGGTGGGCTATGTCACAAGTTATCAGTCGTAGTAACAGTGAGTTTTTATATCAACAAGTTATTCAGCTAGTTAGAGATCTTTGCTTGCAAGGCTCGTTATTACCGGGTGAAAAGTTACCTTCGCTCAGAAAAATGGCAGACAAGCTCAATATTAGTATTCCTACTGTAAAACAGGCGTATCAATTACTTGAAGGGCAAGGATTGATTGAAGCAAGAGAAAAGTCAGGGTACTTTTTAAAGTCTTCACAGTTAAATCAGTCACGACCAAAGCGAGTTAGGCTCAGTCGAGAACCTACCACAGTCAATAAGCAAGGCTTAATAGAGCAAGTTTATGGTGCCATCCATAAGGCTAATGTGGTGCCATTTGGTATCGCCAACCCTGTAGCCGCTGCACCGACAGATAAAGCACTGGCACGAACAATGCGCCGAGTAATGACATTAGCGGGCGCATCGGCAATTAATTACGGCCCGATGGATGGCTTTGCACCACTTAAAAAACAACTCATTCATCGCTATCTGGATTTTGGCATTGGGGTTGATAGCGATGAACTAGTGATCACCAATGGTGCTCAAGAAGCGTTGGCGATTGCCCTTAAGTGTGTCGCTAAACCCGGTGATGTTATTGCTATCGAGTCGCCTTGTTATTTTGGCATTATCGAATTAATTGAAAGCTTAGGCTTAAAGGCACTGGAAATACCGCTGTGCCCCGATGAAGGAATTTGGCTAGATGATTTGGCTCAAGCACTCGATGAGCATGATATAAAAGCCTGTGTGTTTTCAACCTCATTAAATAACCCAGTTGGCAGTTTTATGCCTGATGACAAGCGTGAGCAATTAGTGGCACTTTTAGAGCAGCGTGATGTGGTGCTTATTGAGGATGATGTATATGGCGACTTACATTTTACAGCTAAGCGTGCCACGCCTGCACAAGCCTATTCAAAAAAGGGCTTAGTGATCACCTGCGCGTCGTTTTCAAAAACAGCTGCCCCCAGTTACCGCATTGGTTGGATCATTGCCGGTAAGTTTGCTGAACAAGCAAGACGACACAAACGCGCGCTTAGTTGCTCTGCGCCACTTATAAACCAGTGGACCTTGTATGAGTTTATAGCTAGCGGTGAGTACGACCGTAACATTCGTTTGCTTAGACAGCGCTTAAGTACCAACAAAGAGCGTATGATTTGGTGCCTGCAGCAATATATGCCAAGTTGTGCGCGTATTAGTAATCCGCAGGGTGGCTGTGTTATCTGGGTTGACCTTGGTAGCCAATATGATGCGGTAAAGTTATTCCATTTGGCATTAGAGGCGGGGATCAGCATTACTCCAGGGTTGATATTCTCAGCGGGTAAAAAGTACCGTAGCTGTTTTCGTTTAAGTTATGGCTTGCCTTGGTCTGAGAATTTAGAGCAGGCAATTAAAACGTTATCGCAGCTGACTGTGCTGGCCAAAAAATAAAAAAGCGCAGAGCAAGCTCTGCGCGAAAGGACCAAGTGTTTTGGTTCAGGGATGTTAATTAGTCAATTACTCTGCATTCTGTTTGAAAGTAAATAGTTGATACTCTTTTAGCTCTGGTACTAGAACCACTAGCTCTTGCTCTTTATGAGCGATATCAGCAAAGCTGCCGCATAATGCATCTGCACGCTCTTCAAGTTGAGCTGCCTGTGTTTCTACACGCGCTTCGATTTGTGCGCCCATGTTTTCCATACGTTGCTCAAACTCATCCATGTCGCCACCTGAACCTAAAAGTTCAGAGCCTAGCGCAACTAAAATACTGCCCATCGATTGCATCATGGCTGACTCGACAGCCGATTCGATTTGCTCATCGAATTGGTCTTCAAAGTTTTGGCCAAATTTTTCGAAATTTTGCTGACCCATGGTGAACGCACCTTGCTGATAGAAAGCGTTTTGTACTTCTACGCTGATATCGTCCATTAATTCTGAAATGTCGCTTAGGCCATCAATATTGAAAGCATTTGATACTTCTTCGATGGCTACACCAGCTATTTTTACACCATCAAGTGCGATATTTGCTACTTCAGGAAGTTGGCTGCGTAAGCTGTCTGAGTAATCTGCAATTGCTTGCTGTTGTGAAGCATCAAGCGACACGCTTTGACCATCGATATATAAAGTGTGTTGATCGATGATTTTCATAGTGCGATTATCGGCTGTGTATACTTCTAACTCGCTTGGTGTAATGCGTACATCATTTATAAATTCAACATCACACTGCTCACCGCTGAATGAAATATTTGTATCATTATCGTTATGAGCCATTGCGCCGGTAGCGATAAATAAAGAACTTACTAACAATAACTTTTTCATTTTTTTCTTTCCTGTTTGAAATGACACAAATACATAATCAAATTGAATGCCAAAATTTATAAATTCAATTAATTCAAAATCTTGCTGTGTTTTGAGGCTTTTTCAAAAATTGCGGGGAATAACTTTTTAACCATTTTTTAGTCAAATTAACTAAAAAATACACATGCATAAATGACTTTTATCGAAACGATAAAAAACTCTCACTTTTCAGAAATCAAATTTAGCGCTATTTATTCACAATATTGACATATGACCTATTTAGCATGGGTGTATGGCTTTATTTTGGTGGTTTTTTAGATACTAAATTACTACTGAGCTTTTTAATCTTTGCCAATTCATCGAGCAAATTTTAATCTCAAGAATTGGTCTCAAACACTTTATGGAGTGGGTTGTGGGTAAGACATTTAGTTATGACGCGCTAGATGACGATTTTGTTGAAGACGAGTACGAAATGGTCGGGCGTAATCAACACGACAAGAAAAAGCAACGCGTAAAGAAGAAGTTGGAAGACTATCTTGAACAAAAACGCTTGCGCAGAAACTTAGGCGATGACGACTTTGACGAGTACTTGAACGACTAAGCATAAATTTAGATAAAGAGGCAATTTGCCTCTTTATTGCTTTTAGGTTTTGTTATTTGCCCAGTGCAGCTGCGATGTCTGACTCGAGCTGTTCAGGTTTTGTCAGTGGCGCATAGCGCTTAATTGCCTTGCCATCTTTACCAATTAAAAATTTGGTGAAGTTCCATTTTATTTTGCGGGTGATAAATCCCGGTAACTCTGATTTTAGGTATCTAAAAACAGGGTGAGCATGTTCGCCATTCACATCGACTTTGCTCATCATTAAAAAGCTAACGCCATAGTTAATTAGGCAGCCTTCTTTAATTTCCTTCGCATCCCCAGGCTCTTGTTTACCAAATTGGTTACATGGAAAACCAATTATTACTAAGCCTTGCTCATGATACTTTTCATGCAGTGCTTGTAAGCCTTCATATTGTGGAGTGAAGCCACATTTACTTGCTGTATTTACAACAAGTACGACCTTGTTTTCAAAATCAGAAAAGTCAACGGTTTGGCCTTGTAGGCTGGTGGCAGAAAGTTGGTGAAATTCGCTCATAATGATAACTTTTTATTATTGTTGCATTGATTTTAACTTGCTTGGAGTTTTTCTAAAAGGGTAAATTTTAATCAGCGGTTTTTCTTACTTGGCGTTAAGCATCGCTGCTAACTTAAAATTATAAATAATCCCATTCCTGCCAGTGTTGTGTAGTATATGTTATGTGTTTTATAGGCCACGATAACAGACACAACAGCAGCACTTAGGTAAGGGTTTTGCCAATCTAGATTTATCCCTTCGTCATTAATAAACACAATGGGCACCCAAATTGCGGTGAGTACGGCAGGGGCGCTAAAACTTAAAAATTGCTGCATTTTCGGGCCGACTTTGAATGGTAATGCGCGGTGCAGAAATAAGTAACGTGTGAAGAAGGTAATACACGCCATTAATAAAATGGTGGTCATCATAGTGTATGCTCCTCTTTTGCTTGCCAGCGACTAATTAGGTAACCCACAGTCATAGCGATAAGAGCCGCGGTGACAAGCCAAAGTTGAAAGCCCTGACTTTTTAATAGTGTTGCTACAACGCCTGCGGTGATCACTGTAGCCAGTGTCGCAAGGTTCTTTACACCTGGAATAACTAAAGCAATAAACGTGGCAGCGATGGCAAAATCAAGGCCAAGGTGTGTTAAATCGGGAAGTAAGCTTCCTGCGACAATACCTAGTAAGGTCCAGATATTCCAGGCAATATAAAAACTAAAGCCGGCACTGAGTGCGTAAATAAGGCGAACTTTTGTGCGGTAGGCTTTGTGATGATGCGAAAAAGCAAATAATTCATCGGTTAGCACAAAACTCACTGGCAGTCGCCAACGAAAGGGTTGGTCAATGACTTTGTGGCGAATAGCTAAACCATATAAAAAGTGCCGTGAGCTAATAATGAGTGTGGTAAATAAAATAGTTAAAAGCGGCGTATTGCCTGCCATTAATTCAATCGCAACGAGCTGTGCTGAACCTGCAAATACCAACAACGACATAGCTTGTGTTTCTAAAGCACTGAAACCATTTTGAACTGCTAATGAACCACATAAAATTCCCCAAGGTAACACCGCAAGGCATAAGGGGAGCATGTCGAAAAATCCTTTTAGCAAGGCTCTTATTGTTGATGTATGCATCTTATCGCTCATGTTTGTTGTTATGGCTCAGATCAAAACAGCTGAAATAGAGGTGTGTCAAAATAACTGAAGTTTGCAATAATGTATAGCCGAGCCTGTTGCTAAAATTTCATATCTGCAAGTCATTAGCGTCTTTTAAAGGGAAAGTTACAATGTCAAAAGTTAAAGTATGGGATGGCTTTATAAGAAGCTTCCATTGGTTATTAGTTGCGGCCATCGCAACCCTCTATTTTAGTGCTGAAGAAGGTATGTTGGAGCTGCATTTTGCTGCAGGCTACTTCACTCTAGCGCTTATTATTACACGTCTTGTTTGGGGCCTTATTGGTAGTAAAACGGCAAAGCTCTCTGCACTGATTTATTCACCTGTTGCTGCAATTAAATCGTTTACAAGCAATGAACATAAGGCGGGTCACGGCGCGGCGGGTAGTTATATGGTGATAGCCTTCTTTGCGTTACTCATTGTGCAGCTAACCTCTGGCTTAATGACTAGTGACGATATATTAACGGATGGTCCACTAGTCGAGCATGTATCCTCAGATACCGTAGATTTTGCCGGTTGGTTACATCACTTAAACTTTGACATTTTGTTGTATGCCATTGTGTTGCATGTATTGGCGATTGTGATTTACCGCATTAAAGGAAAAAACTTAGTGAAACCTATGCTAACGGGTAGTAGCGACCAAGTTGCGGTTACTGAGCCTGTTACTAAATCACCGTTGATAGCTTTTGTTATTTTTGCAGTGTGCTTAGTGGTGCTATTTACGACTTGGGGTGCAGAGCCGCTCAGCTATTTGCTTGGCTAGGTAATTCAAGACATTAAAAAAGGCGCTATAAAGCGCCTTTTTAGTTCAAATTTTTAACTAGTCTTTGAAAGACTTATGGCAATCTTTACAGCCTTTAGCCCATGCGCCAAATGCTTTGCCAATTACTTTTTTATCGCCGCTTTGTGCTGCAACTGCTAGCTCATCAGCATATTGTTGGAAAGCCACAGCTTTTTTCATAAAGGTTTCGTTGTCGCTCCATACAGCTGCTAGTGCAGATGTATCGCCTTTATCAGAGCCCGCTACAAAAGCTTCCCAAGGCATTTTTGATAATGCCGCTGCATTGTCGGCACGCTTTTGAAAACGTTCTGCATCAAAAGGTACTTTTCCTTTTAGCATATCGCCCATGTCACCAATTTGTACGCGGATCATTGAAAATGCTGCCTGACGGTACTCGATTGCATCGCTTGGCTCTTCAAATACAGAATTTGCTGATGCGCCTAGTGCCATTGTAGATAGCATTGCGCCTACTACTAATTGTTTTAATTTCATTCCTTTTGCCCCTTAAGATGTCATAAAAGTAAACTAACTGAGTTGTATCTTAGCTCAATATAATATTCAAGTGTATTGCGGTTAATCTTAACTTAAGTTTAATTTAATCATTTATATCTATATCAGCGAAGATCATGCCGCGGCGCATACTTCTCGTTGCTAAGAAAACCTCGCATAGTAAAGATAAAAATCCACATATCAACAGCGCCATAGCGGCCACAAAGCAGCTAGCAATTGTCACGCTTAAGTTGATCGATTGGATATGCGATAAAAATAGACACATAACCACAGCACATACTAATAAGGCACTGAGTACACTTAAACTAAATGCGATATGAATGCAGCGAGAGCGTTTCAACAGCGCCCTTAACTCTGTTGTCAGCGACTTATTGAAGTCTTCATCGGTACTGACTTTAAGCTTACGTTCTAACTGCCGAGCTCTATCGGTAATACGCGCTAAGCGGTTTGAAAGCACGCCTAACGTTGCTGCAATACCGGTAATTAAAAAGACGGGTGCAACAGCCGTTTGAATCACCTTTGCCATGGTAAGAATGTTGATTACTTCTGAATTCATTGAAAGTACTCTATTTAATAAAACTCAATACACTGTTCATTTACAAATGTTTACAACTCTAGCTTGCATCTTTAAATCATTTTAAAACAATACGTTACTTAAACTTAGTGCTCTTTGTTTCAGCTGGATGTAATTCTTATGTAACAGAAATGTTGTTCTTGCTAGGGTTTCCGTTTTATATTGGTTCTGAAACTTTGTTTCAATCACTATTTAGACGATAACATAACATATCCCAGGGGAACCCATGTCTAAAAATCTAATAAAAAGAACTGCAGTTGCTTTGGCTGTAACCAGTGCAATGTGCGCTAGTGCACAAGCCAATGACTTTTCTAAATATAATCTTGCCGGCAAAAAATTAATCCAATCGAGCGCGGTAACTAAAAAAGAACAAAAAGCTCATCGCGAAGCTACAAGCTGGTTAATTAAGTTAAATGCTCCAGCATCAGTTAATGCTAAAACAATGGGCGCGGATGTAGCGTCAATTCAAGCGCAAGCAAAAGTAGCGCAAGCAAGCGTAGAGCAAGCAATCAACAGTATGGACTTGCCTGTAAAAGTTGTCGCTAAAACATCAACACTAGTAAGCTCAATCGTAGTCAATGGTAATAAGCAAGATGTTGCTAAGTTACTATCGAACTCTCAAGTTGAGGGCATTTACCCAGTATACGATTATGAATTGCATGTTGCTGACAGCGCTGACTATATTGAAGCAACTCCTTTAGTATCTAATGGTTTAGCAACAGGTGAAGGTGTTCGCGTTGCTGTGCTTGATACAGGTATTGACTACACTCATACCGCTTTTGGTGGTGCGGGTACTGATGAAGCATATGCTGCAGCAATTGCAGACCCTGCGTCAGTAGATTGGCCACAAGGTAAGGTATTAGGCGGTTATGATTACATTAACGATGATGCCGATCCTATTGATGTAGATACAAACCACGGTACACACGTTTCTCACTCTGTTAACGGTATTGCACCAAACGTAGATTTATTTGTTTACTCTGTATGTAATAGTGGCTGTCCAGGCCTTGCACAACTTTTAGCTCTTGAAAGTGCAATGGATCCGAATGGTGACGGTGATATGAGCGACCGTGTTGATGTTGTAAATATGTCACTTGGTGGCGATTACGGTGATATTGCAAACGATGCAGTTGGCCTATTCATCAACCAAGCAGTTAAACTTGGTACAAACGTTGTTATCTCTGCTGGTAATGATGGTGCTTATCCATTCATCGTAGGTGGCCCAAGTACAACTGAAAACGCTCTTTCAGTGGGTGCGATGACTCACCCTACCGGTGAAGAATCAGTTGGTAGTGGTACAGTTAATGGTGAAGAAGCTGTTGTGCAGCCAGCCAGCTTTGGTCCACAGATGGCATTTAGCTACACTAATGAAAACTTGGAACTTGTGTACCCAGATGCAAATCAAACGGCTTGTGAAGCGTTTGCTGACGACGTTGATTTTACAGGTAAAGGCGTTATCATCGACCGTGGTGCATGTGCATTTACAGTTAAAGTATTAGCAGCACAAGCTAAAGGCGCAGAGTTTGTTATTATTGCAAACAATACTGACGATGGAACGCCAGCACCTATGGGCGGTTCAGATCCAACTGTTACTATCCCTTCTGTAGGCGTAACGTTTGCAGCTGGTACAGCTCTAAAAGCGGGCGGTACGTTTAACCTAACAGTTGAGCGTCTTGTTATGTCTGGCGCGATTGCTGATTTCACATCGCGTGGTCCTTCAATGGGCGGGCTGTTAAAACCAGAGATTACAGCACCAGGTGTAAACATCATGACTGCTCATCCTGGTCTTGGTGATGGTCTTACTGGCGCAACAGGTACTTCATTCTCGGGTCCTATTACTGCAGGTGCGGTGAGCTTATTAAAAGAAGCGCTGCCAGAGCGTAACGCGTTTGAAATTAAAGCGACGTTAATGAACACGGCAAACCTAAATGTAACTATGGAGCCGTTAGCGATTAACCCAGACGCTGAGCTTGCACCAATTAGTTATATCGGTGCGGGTCTTGTTGATGTAAACAAAGCGGCTAACTTACCAGTTGCTGCATGGGCTGCAGATACTAAACAAGCTGCTCTTTCGTTTGGTTTAGTAAACGCATCAGAAACAGTTGAGCTTACTAAAACAGTTCAAGTTAAGAACTTCTCTAACGAAGACCAAGTGTATACACTTTCTCTTGAGCAGCGTTATGCAGATGATGTTGAGCGTGGTTCATTCTCACTTGACTACCCAGAGTCAATTACAGTGCCAGCAGGTCAAACAATGTCATTTGA
Organism: Pseudoalteromonas sp. XI10; assembly: GCF_001469895.1. Classification (GTDB taxonomy): domain Bacteria; phylum Pseudomonadota; class Gammaproteobacteria; order Enterobacterales; family Alteromonadaceae; genus Pseudoalteromonas. Next base: position 28,738 of record NZ_LOPY01000045.1, read on the forward strand.
CGTGACAGCGACGATTGATCCTGCAACTTTACCTGAGTGGACTTTAACTGAGGAAAATATTGGTTCTCAAGATGCTACGGCTGACTTAACTAACTTAGAGCTTGATGGTGCGCTAATCTTCTCTGACGGCAGCGATGAAGCATTCCACCTTGTTTATCACGTATTACCAAAAGCAAATGCGGCAATGAGCTTCATGCCAGTTGTGACTGATAACGGCGTTGCACATGAAGTAACAAACACAGGTGCGGTAGCACTTGATCCTGTATTTGCTCCTACAGTAATGACTGATGATATTGATGAAGACCAACGTTTTGATTTAGTAGGCGCATCAATCGAAACATTTGCTGTATCAGCTGAAATTTGTGAAAGCGGTTATGTAACACTTACTACATTAGTGCTAAACGAGGGAATTACTCACTCTTACGTGGGTGGTTTCATGGCTGACTTCGATATGGACCAAGATGGTGTTTACGATGTTACAGTACAAAATGGTAAGTTAGAGTGGTTCTACGATGTTGAGCCGGGCACTGCAATTACCTTTACTCACGGCTATGGTAGTGCTTCTGGTTTCTTAGATAATTATTACCAAATTATCGGTAACAACCACCTTACAATGCAAAGCTGTATTGAAGCATTTGGCCTAACAGCCGATGACATTGGTCGAGCAACTGTAGATGTTCGTTTCCGTACAGAAGAAGAAACATGGACACCAATTGCAACTGAAGAAGGTGATGTTGCAATGGGTACTTACACATTCACAGATGCATCAAGTGATGTATATGCAATGTTTGTAGATGAAGCTGGTGAAGCTGTTAGCTCAATTGAACCAGGTGCTTCAGCTACTTTATACAATGCAGGTGAAGACTTCATGATTCTTTCAGACTCGGGTTCTAAAGCGTATGCTGCAACACCTGAATCAGACTCGAATACTCCACCAGTTGTTGCTGATACTGAATTCTCTGTTGATGAAAACACTGAAAACGGTACGGTAATTGGTACGCTAGAAGCAACTTATGGTGCTGATTTAGCAAGCCCTGTTACAGAGTTCATTGTGATTAGCTCAAGTTCAACAGCTATTTCAGTAACATCTTCAGGTGATGTTGTAGTTATGAATCAAGACGTACTTGATTATGACGCTGGTTTAACATCAATTGAACTAGAAGTTGTTGCAACTGACAGATCAGGTAATGTTTCAGAGTCTGCTATGGTAACTGTTACAGTTAACAACCTAGCTGATGAAGCGTCTGAGCAACCAGTTGAAGCGGAAGAACCAGAGAAGAAAAAATCTTCTTCAGGTTCACTAGCATGGTTAACATTACTTGCTGCACCGTTCGCATTTATGCGTCGTCGTAAGCAAAAGTAATTACTTGATAAGTAAGTGATAAAAGGGAGCTTCGGCTCCCTTTTTACATTGCTTCACAAAGGCTACTTATATATTGCAGTTTTTTTACTTATATTGGAGACAGAATAATAAAACGAAAACAGGAATCCCATGAAAGTTGGCCATTCACTTTGCCTAGCGGCACTCTCTTTAGCTGTTCTATCAGCGTGTAATAAAGTCCCAGATAATAAAGAAAAAGCCGTTATTACAGGGCAAGTTCAGGTTGCAGCACCCGTCGCCAAAAAAATACCCCATGAAATGACCATTCATGGAGACACTCGTGTCGATAACTACTATTGGATGCGTGATGATAAGCGCAAAGATGCCGCTGTTATTGCCCATTTGCATGCTGAAAATGCGTATGTTGAAAGCAAGTTAGCGCATACACAAACACTACAAAACACCCTGTTCGAAGAACTTAAAGGGCGTATTGAGAAGGATGACGATACGGTACCGACAAAAAAAGGGGAATATTACTATTTCTCACAAACGCGGGGTGATGACGAATACCCGGTTTATGTGCGCAGCAAAGATAGCCAAGGAGAAAGTAAGCAGGTTATCTTAAATGTGAATGAGCTTGCTAAAAATCATGACTATTTTGCCGTAACAGGTTTAGCTGTCAGCCCAAATGGCAATTTGCTGGCTTATGGTGAAGACACTGTGAGTCGTCGTATTTACACAATTAAAGTAAAAGATTTAACCACAGGTAAAATGCTCACAGAAAGCCTTGAAGGTACAGAAGGTGATGTCGTGTGGGCTAATGACAACAAAACCTTTTACTATATCAAAAAAGACCTACAAACGCTGTTAGGCTATCAAGTATATCGCCATACACTAGGCACCCCTCAAGCCGACGACGAACTCGTTTACGAAGAGAAAAATACCAGTTACTACACCGGTATTTATAAGAGTAAAGACCAACAAGAAATCTATATTAGCCATGGCAGCACCAGTGCGTCTGGCGTCTCGGTTATTGATGCCAATGATGTCAAAGCAATGCCAAAACGTTTTATTGAACGCGAAGCTGGTCTTGAATATGACATCAGTAAGTTAGGTGATTGGTATTACATCGTTACTAATTTAAATGCAGTTAACTTTCAACTGATGAAAGTGCACCGCGATAAGGCTCATGATAAAGCTAACTGGCAAACGCTAATTGCTGGTCGTGATAACGTGAAACTTGAAGGTATTGAGTTATTTAACAATCACTTGGTTTATGAAGAGCGAGAAATGGGGCAAACCCGAATCACTATTCGCGACCTTCGTAACCAACAAGAGCAAGTCGTTGCATTTAATGACCCAACTTACATGGTCTTCAGTTATGGCAATCGTGAGTTAGATAACCCTAACTTACGTGTTTACTATTCAAGTATGACCACGCCAGGCAGCAGCTACGATATCAACCTAGAAAGTGGCGAAAAAATACTGCTTAAACAGCGTAAAGTGTTAGGTGATTTTAACCCTGACAACTATGCCTCTGAGCGAGTTTATGTGACGGCTAGAGATGGTGTCGATGTTCCTGTTAGCCTTGTTTATCGTAAAGACAAGTTCAAAAAAGATGGTTCGAATCCGCTTATGCAATATGGTTATGGTTCGTATGGTGCGACCATGGATCCGAGCTTTTCTAGCTCACGCTTAAGCTTACTCGATCGTGGTTTTGTGTTTGCGATTGCGCATATCCGTGGCTCACAAATGCTGGGTCGTCCTTGGTACGAAGATGGCAAGTTGCTGAAAAAACAAAACACCTTTAATGACTTTGTTGATGTGACTAAATCATTAGCAGCTCAAAAGTATGGTGATAAGGATAATATTTTTGCCATGGGTGGCAGTGCAGGTGGCTTACTAATGGGGGCTGTTGTGAATCAAGCGCCTGAACTTTATAAAGGGGTGATTGCAGCAGTGCCTTTTGTTGATGTAGTCACGACCATGCTAGATGCCAGCTTGCCACTGACAACGAATGAGTATGACGAGTGGGGTAACCCGAACGATAAAGTCTATTACGATTACATGCTGTCATATTCGCCGTACGACCAAGTTAAGAAGCAGGCTTACCCAAATATGCTAGTCACCACCGGCTTACACGACTCTCAAGTTCAGTATTTTGAGCCTGCAAAATGGGTTGCTAAGCTACGTGAATATAAAACCGATGATAACCTGTTGCTGTTCAAAACCGACATGGAAGCAGGGCATGGCGGTGCTTCTGGGCGCTTTAAAAGCTTGCAAGATACCGCTTTATATTACGCCTTTATGCTCGATTTGGCGGGTATTGAAAAATAATAACAACGCAGGCATCCGTGATTAAGCGGGTGCCTGCATAGCTAAATTAAAGCGAAATTCACTGCCTTTTCCTAAGGTACTTTTTACGTTTATTTCACTATCCATTAGGGTGAGCAGTTGCTTGCAAATAGCAAGTCCTAAGCCTGTTGAGCCACGTTTTATACTATTACGAGCCTGATAGTGAGGTTCGAAAATCGCATTGAGTTCATCCTCATGAATACCAACCCCGGTATCAGACACTGCCACGTATAACTGATCACTTTGCTGGCTAACTTTAACGGCTATTTCACCGCCATGTGGGGTGTGCCGAATGGCATTTTCGATTAAGTTTGTAAGCACCCGCTCTAATTTTGCAATGTCTGCCGTCACGGTAAAATCGCATATTTCGGGAACAACCTTGAGTGAAATTCCTGCTGATTGCGCAGTTAGAGCAAGCTTTGCTATACAATCATAAATTAATTCGCCCAAATTAAAGGTCTCGGATTGTATTTTCACTTGGCCGCACTCTAAATTAGCCAGCTCAAAAATTTGTTCAATCAGCTGTTTTAGTTGCTGGCAGTTATCCATTGCAAGGTTGAGATAATGACGTTGCTCAGGCTCGTTTAAGTGGCTATCCGGTTTATTGATCACCTCAAGAAAGCCGTGCAGTGAAGATAGCGGCGTACGTAAATCGTGTGATAAGTGAGTGAGTAACTCTCGGCGTTGCTTATCGGCTTGCTGTAATGACTGAAACTGCTCATCAATACGTGCCAGCATGGCATTAATGCCTTTGCTTAAATTGCCAATCTCATCATCAGCACTGTAGCTAGAATCCAATGACATTTTGGTAAGGCTGTAGTTAGCCGCTTCTATTTTATTAAGTTCTTTATTGAGTTTTTTGAGCGGTAAGGTGAAAAACCGAAACAACAGCAGCATCGCAATAAAGAGTGCAATTAAGGCGGCAACAAACCACATAGCGGCAAGCCAAAGATTATCATTGGCTTTAATGTTATTAAGGGTTGTATCGTAAGCTTGCCCGCCAATAATCACGTATAAATAGCCTTGCAGCTGTTGCTGATTATAAACTGGCGCGATCGAAAATATTTTTACGCCATCCTTGCTACGCGGATCATCACCATAAATCGGTGTGGCAGTGGGGTTGTCGAGTAGCTGCTGTATTGGGCTTAAGTTTATTTGCTGCCTAACGACTTGCCCTGGTTTAGCTGAATAAGTCAGTAAATGACCTTCTGGGTCTACAAAATAAAACTCAAATGCAGGACCGAGTATCATCAGCGTGTGAAATAAGTTTTCTAGTGCGTCATAGTCATACACACCTTGTTTGATCAGTGGATTGTCGTGCACTAAATGCTCGGCTAATTGGAGGTGCAAGTTTTGCTGAGCATGATGAACAGAGCTTTGTTCTAATTGCTTACTCCAATTTAAAACGAGTGCGCACAACAGGCTAAAAATAAGCACCAATGACCAAGCGAGTTTTTGATATAGCGTCATTGATTTCATTAGCTTGCACTCAATTGACAGGGGTTTAGTTTATAGCCAACACCCCAAACTGTTTCGATAAAATTGACTGGGTGATGTTGCTCAAACTTACTGCGTAAACGGTTTATATGGGAATTGACCGTATGCTCGTAGCCGCTGTGTTGGTAGCCCCACACTTGGTCTAGTAACTGTTGGCGGCTAAAAACATGGTTTGGGTGTTTAGCAAAATAGACTAGTAAATCGAATTCGGTGGCGGTTAAGTTAATTGCTTGGTCAGCTAAAAATGCTTGGTGGCTGGCAAATTCAATGTGTAGTTCGCCAAGTTGAATTGCCGCTTGAGCGCTATCTTCATGATGTGATTGAGCTGCCATAAGTTGTGACCTATGCCGTAATTGTGTTTTTATTCGTGCTTGTAATTCTCTGGCGAAGAAAGGTTTGCAAATATAATCGTCAGCGCCCATTTCCAGACCAATCACTCTGTCCATATCGCTACTGAGTGCGGTCAGTAAAATAACGGCAATACTTGGATAGTGCTCTTTAATTTTGCGGCATAAGCTCAAGCCATCCATTTGTGGCAGGTTAATATCAAGCAGTACTAAGCCGTAACTTGAGCTGGAAAGCTTCTTTATTGCAGCTTCAGCGCTCGAGGCTTCATCAATATGTAAGTTTAGGCAGTGCAATTGTGTGCTGATAAGTTGGCGGATTGCTCTATCATCTTCGACGATTAATAATTTTTCTTGGTGCATGGTTCACTCCAAATCACTGAGGCACATCCTTATGACCTCGGTGTAAGGAGTGCGATTATTATTGCGTCCGCGTTATCGTGATCCGAGCAACCGGGTTATCAAACTTATGCTGGCTGGTGAGCACAGAATTTGTCAGGCCATCATCTTGACTAACCACACCTGGGTGCATTGCAACACGGTTAATATCGTCGCGCATTTCGTTGTAACCTTCGCCTGAGTCGGCAGGACCAGGGATCGTGCCTTGTGCTTCAGAGTTAGCCTCTGTACCTGCATCATAGGCAAAACTAGTGCGAGACATTGACTCATTAACCGCTAACGAAGACACGTCTATAGCATTAAGACCGGTAAACGCGTCATTTGTATTCACCAACATGGTCGCTAAGCTGATTTTTAATGAATTAAGCTCACCTGTTGTCAGGGTCAACGTGACTTGCTCACCTGGTGGTAATGGGCTCTCTGCTGAAGCTGCTTGCATTGTCATTTCTGCCGCGAGTAGCTCGCTGTTATCGCCGCCTTCAGCCATAATTTCAAGAGCTTCAGATGCTGGCTCGCCAATTTGCCAAAGCATGCCTTCGGTGTGAGCAATCACAGCGACAGGGGAGAAAGGCTGGGCAGCGGTGAGATTGACTACCTCCACCATAAATTGATGATTTGTTGCCATCTCACCCATTTCCATTGTCATTTCTTCCAGCGCTTCATCCATGTTGTCTGATGATTTATCTGAATCCCCACAAGCCGCAAGGCCGGCACTCAATGCGAGGATAATTAAGCTTTTTGAAAAGCGCATAATAACCTCCTATTTAACCGTAACTGTTAGCATCGCAACTGGGTTTAACCATCTGTGTACTGTGTTATCGAGGTCACTCATACCTGCTTCTAAATCGTCGTCACCTAAATTACCCGGATGAATATGCACCATCATATTGGTTTCGCTACTGGTGACGCCGCTGCCATTCATACCTGCATTACCACCCGGTGCGGCAGGAATGCCTGGCGTGCCCGGCATACCTGAACCCTCAACAACAAGCTCATCATTGGCTTCGGTGCCTGCATCATAGGCATTGAGATAAATAGTGTAGGTACCAGCCTCTGTTGGGATCATCCAACTATCTAAACCTACAAAGCCATCATTGGTAGGCAGTAGCATGGCTGTAAGAGATAAGTAGTTATTGCTATCCTTAGTGGATAAGCTCGCCATCGTTGAGCTTGCTGGTGCCAATAAACCTTCAGCTGGGTTGGCAACCATGTCACTGTTTGCGGCTGTGGCTTCAGTCATTAATGGCTCGAGATTGCCACCTTCAGCCATAGTCTGTAGGGCTGTAGAAGCAGGCATAGCAACGCTGAAAAGTTTGCTATCACTGTTATGGGCAGTAATGAGAATAGGGGTAAAGTGTAAACCTTGCGTGAGGTTAGTTAGTTTTATATCAAGCTCAGCAGCTTGGCTTGCAAGGCTAGTTAATGCGCATGCAGCGAATAAAGTTAAAGGTAAAGCTTTCATGTGAGATTCCTGTTTTTGATGATTCAAAACCAGTATCGAATAGCAATATCCAGAAACCCTCACGAAGTTATCACATTTTTATCACGACGTTGATTACAGCCTTTTTTGCTGGTTGAGAGTTTTAAATTTAACCAATTTAACTAGGGTAAAAGGTCATTACGGTTTATAGTAGAGATACAAACAGACCCATAACAAGGAATTTAAAATGGATGATAATCAAAAAGTTGAAATAATTGTGGCAGATAAAGAGCAGCGCACATGGGCAATGTTTTGTCACTTAAGTGCCTTAGCTGGCTTGCTTTTCCCGTTTGGTTCGGTGATTGGGCCCTTGATTGTTTGGCTTGTAAAAAAAGAAGAAATGCCACTTGTTGCTGAGCATGGTCGCAAATCATTAAACTTTCAATTAACCATGATGATTGCTTACATTGTGTGCTTTATGCTGATGTTTGTTGTCGTGGGTGTCATTCTGCTGCCATTAGTAGCGCTATTCTCATTGATTATGGTGGTAGTATCGGCGATTAAAGCCAACGATGGTAAAGAAGTTAAATATCCAATGGCGATAGAATTTATAAAGTAAACTAATTGCCATATACTAAAAGCTCAGCCATTTGCTGAGCTTTTTTATGTGATGTTTATGGCCTACTTATCGTTATTTTTCAGCGCGTTTATTTCCGCAACCTTATTACCTAGCTCTTCAGAATTAGTAATGACAGCTATGATAGCCAGTGGTGACTATCTACTTTGGTTGTTATGGTTAAGTGCAACCGTGGGTAATGTGCTTGGGAGTTGTGTGAATTATTGGCTGGGCACGCAAGTCATGCGATTTAAAGACCGTAAATGGTTTCCCGTTTCACAAAACTCGATAGACAAAGCCGAACAGCAATTCAATAAGTACGGTATTTACAGTTTGTTGTTTGCTTGGCTGCCTATTGTCGGCGATCCTTTAACGGTTGTTGGCGGAATTTTTAGGGTTAAGTTTTCAATTTTTTTGTTACTCGTGACCTTAGGCAAAGGCGCACGTTATTTAGCTGTGCTTGCCTTTGCTCTTGGACTTGATAAATTATTCTAGCTTTTTTGCCAATCAAGGGTCAGTGATACAGAATCCGCAAAGCGCAGCGCATGAGGTTTATCGACGCGTACTTTGGCATAGTGAACACTTTGATGCTGGTGGCAAATAGCTAAAATTTCAGCAACCAGTTTTTCTAACAGCAAAAAGTGGCCTTCTTCGACAAGGCTGATCACTTCTTTAGTAATGGTCTTGTAGTTTAGCGCTTTATCGACTGCGTCAGTTTCACAAGCTTGATCAGCAGGGTAATGAATTTCTAAATTAATCACTACATCTTGTTTTTTCTCACGTTCCTCAGGGTTAAAACCTATAAAGGTTCGTAGCCTGAGGTTAGTGACATTAATAATTGCGTTGGCCATCATTACCCTCTAACTAGTTGTAAAAACTCGTTACGGGTTTTTGGATCGGCTCTGAAGTTACCTAACATAACCGATGTACGCATGCTTGAGTTTTGCTTTTCAACACCGCGCATCATCATACACATATGTTTTGCTTCAACGATTACACCAACACCTTTCGCGCCAGTTACTTCTTCAACCGCTTTAGCAATTTGATGGGTTAATTGCTCTTGAATTTGAAAACGACGCGCATACATGTCAACAATTCGCGCAAACTTTGATAAACCAAGCACTTTGCCATCAGGAATATAAGCAATATGGCAGCGGCCAACAAATGGCAGCAAGTGGTGCTCACACATAGAGTAAAGCTCAATGTCTTGGATCAATACCATGTCATCGGCATCTGAAGTAAATACCGCATTGTTGGTGATTTCATCTAATGTTTGACGATAGCCTTTAGTCAGATACTCCATCGCTTTTGCTGCGCGTTTTGGTGTGTCGAGTAATCCTTCACGAGCAGGATCTTCACCTACCGCGGTAATTATTTGTTGGTAACTGTTTTTTAAATCATCGTGCATAGCTTTCTCAGTAATTCGTTATTTTAAATGTCTGCCACCATCAACAGGCATAGAACGACCTGTAATGTAGTGACTGCTTAGTAATAGTTCTACGCTGTTAATAATCTCGGCGCAGCCGGGCTCAATGCCCATTAGCGATTTCTTTAATGTTTTAGCTTTGTATTCGTCGCTATCGTGTTCGTTAAAAATAATTAACGAAGGGGCGATAGCATTCACTTTAATGTCTGGTGCAAATTTAGCGGCAAACGACTTGGTTAAATTATCAAGCGCCGCTTTGCTTGCTGCATAAGCAAGGTGTTTAGGGCTGCCTTTTTCAACTACGTAATCGGTTAAGTGAATAATATCTGCGGCTTTACCACTGTTTTGCTGATAATGCAGAAGCAAATCAGAAGCTGCTAAATTAATTAAGTAGGGCGCTTTGGCGTGGATACGCATCATGTTATCAAACAGGTCTGCGTAATCGTGGTTATTTGCTTCGCAATCCCAGCTAGACGCATTATGGATTATTGCTTTGAGCTGGTTGGTATGGGTTTTTAATTCTTCGATAAAATGCCCGATAGCTTGGTCACTATTAAAATCAGCATGGATGCAAATAGCGCCTTTACCTGCAAGCACATCAATTGCTTCATGGCGGGTGCGGTAAGTGACTATGATTTCTTGCCCTTGCGCTAAAAAGTGCTCGGCCAGAGCGAGTCCAATACGTTGGCCTGCGCCAGTAATTAAAATGGGCGATGACATAAACTAATATAAAACCTTAGATTTTTGATTTGAAATGTAATGTATTTAACTGTAACAACTATAAACCAAATTACAGAACTATTTCATCTTTACTGCAATCATGTTGCTAACTTTTACGTCAAGCATAGCGCTCTAGATCATTTAGCGCGGCCGATAATGAGTGATTGAAGGTTTTGAATATTGCTAAGGGACTGTAAGAGGGAGGAAAAAGGGCAACTATTATTGCCCTTTTAGTGTTTTAACCGTTTTTAAAGCTCGTCGTATACCGTTGGGATCGCTTGGCGCTTATGTTGAGTACGTAAGTAAATTGCTGTTAGCTTTTCTTCGACTTCATTGCTGACTTCTTTACCTTCTAAGAAATCATCAATTTGATCGTAAGTGAGGCCAAGCGCTTCTTCGTCAGTCAGACCTGGGCGATCACACTCTAAGTCGGCCGTTGGGGCTTTATGTACAAGTACAGCAGGCGCTCCCAAGTGCTCAGCAAGCGCACGAACTTGACGCTTTGATAAGCCAAATAAAGGTGCCAGGTCACATGCTCCGTCACCAAATTTTGTGTAAAAGCCAGTGATGTTTTCAGCACTGTGATCGGTACCAACAACTAAGCCTTGGCTGAAACCGGCAATTTCATATTGCGCAACCATGCGTTGGCGTGCTTTTACATTTCCTTTGATAAAGTCGATTTTAGCTTGCTCTGGTAATTCAGCACCACCACCAACAACCGCTGCCATTGCTTGTTCATGCATGCCATCGACAGCCGCTTTAATGTTAACCGTCATACGCTTACTTGGTTGAATAAAATCTACGGCTAGTTGTGCTTCGTCTTCATCTGCTTGTACGCCGTAAGGTAGGCGCACAGCAATAAATTGATATTCGTTGGTGTTATGTTCTTGGTTTAATTCATCAACGGCTAATTGGCATAAACGGCCACAGGTTGATGAGTCAACACCGCCACTGATCCCTAATACAAGTGAGCGAGAGTGCGCAGCAATAAGTCGGCTTTTAAGAAAGTTAACACGACGGGTGATTTCCGCTTTTACATCAATAGTTGGTTGGACTTTCATTTCCGCCAGAATGTCGGCACGCATGGTAGAGCTCCTATTTTTCGTTGTGGTTGTCAGCGTTTTGTACATTATGTTACGGGCGCGGTTTTTATTAAAGACCTAAATGTGCTTTTATTGCGTTAATTTGTTGCTTAAGATCTTCGATTTCGCTTCGTAATTGTTGCACTTCACTACTGTTATCTTGAACTGGCTCATTAGCAGCCATGTCCTCAGTAATGCTGTCTGGGTCAACAAATAAGTGCATGTAGCGGCTCTCTCGCTTGCCGGGCTCTCGTGATAAGCGTGCAACATGTTCTTGTTCAATGAGTGCGTTTAATGCGGCTTCGACTTCATTGACGTTACTGAACTCAGCGAGGCGGTTGCTGCGAGTTCTCAGTTCGCCTGGTGTTTGCGGGCCACGTAACAGTAACAAACAGATAATGGCGCGTTGCTGCTCAGTAAACTGCAAACTGCCAAATTCGGTATTACAAAAGCGGTGAGCATATTTATTTACACGCCCTGACAGCCCTTCATCAACCGTCACTAAGCGTGATGCAATAAGCTCATCGAGGGTATCTTGTACTTGCGCTTCAGTTAAAGACAATACAGGCTCACGGTTAGACTTTTGATTACATGCATTAGTCAGTGAATTTAAAGATAACGGGTAATGTTCGGGTGTTGTACTTTGCTTTTCGAGTAAACAGCCAATAACACGTTGTTGAATTGATGATAATTGCATGGTTTTACTCTCTTTTTATTCTTCAGTGCTTAGCCACACTGCTAACTTTTTATTGAGCGAGTCAAATTTAAGGGGCTTGGTGACATAGTCGTTCATACCTGCGTTTAAACAACGTTCTTTGTCACCTTGCATCGCATTTGCAGTGAGTGCGACGATATTAACCCCCTGATGAGCTGCGCCTGCTTCACCTGCCCGAATGGCTCGCGTTGCTTGGTAACCATCCATTTCTGGCATTTGGCAATCCATTAACACTAATTGGTAGGGGCTTTGCTCTCGGCTTGAAAGTTGTGCAATTGCTTCAAGGCCATTTTCAGCGATATCAAAACTAATGCCTGCTTGCTTTAGCAACGAACCTGCCACCATCTGATTCACTTTATTATCTTCAACCAGTAACACTTGCGACTCAGCGCTACCGCTACTGGTCACGACCTTGGTTATTAAGGTTTCTTTATTAACCTGCTGCTGTTCAATGTACTTGTCGTTTGCCAGTGAATTAAATAAATCAGACTGCGTTAATGGTTTAAAGATAATACTCTCAACTTTTAATGTTTGTCTCGTTTGTTTTTCAGTAAGACTCATTGGGGCCATTAAAATTCGTTTACAGCTGGTGGCATTAAAGTATTTTAAGAATGCTTGTTGGTGCTCTTTTGTTGCGCTGCTATAAAAAAGATAATCCACTAAAATTGCATCGCAGCCATTATCGGTTGGCATTGCAGCACGATTGAGTAAGCTTGGCATATCAGTATAGGTCTCGACCTCTGCTCCCCATAGCTGCAATTGTTTTTTGGCAATATTGCTACTGAGCTTACAATTATCAGCAATTAAAATATGCTTTTTATCTATAATGTGGCTAGGCTCTGGCGCTTGCTTTGTATGATCACGTTTAACTTTTACAGTAAAATTAAAGGTGCTGCCTTCCCCGTATGAACTAACCACACTGACATCACCATCCATTAACTGACACAGCTGTTTTACTATTGCAAGGCCAAGCCCTGTACCGCCGTATTGGCGTGTAGTTGATGCATCCGCTTGCGTGAATGAGTCAAATAGAGCGGCTTGTTTTTCAGGCTTAATACCTACACCCGAATCAATAACAGAACAGTTCAAGAACAATTCTTCGTTGTTTGTTTCGAGCTTGGCGATAACAATAATCTCACCATCTTTTGTGAACTTAACCGCATTGCTAACTAGGTTATTGATAATTTGCCTAATCCGATTTGGGTCGCTAATAATAAAGCCGTGATTCAGTTGTGTGGTATCTAGCAGTAACTTGGTATTGTTTTGTTCTGCTTTAATGGCAAACGATTCGATAGTATCGCCAAGTAGTTTTGATACATTAAAGCTAACATTTTCAATATCGAGCTTACCGGCCTCAATTTTAGAGAAATCTAAAATATCGTTAATGATATGCAATAGTGATTCAGCCGATGATTGCGCCAAATCTATATGGTGGTTTTGCTGGGTGTCTAGTTTGGTTTGTTTGATGATATTGAGCATCCCGATCACGCCATTCATAGGGGTGCGGATCTCATGACTCATGCTTGCTAAAAATTCACTTTTGGCTTTTACTGCTTGTTCAGCAGCTTCTTTCGCTTGAACGAGTTGCTGCTCTGTCTCTATACGGCGCTGACTTGCGTGTAAACTACCAATGAGTGCCGCAACTGCGATTAAAAAGCTTTCTTCATTTTTACTCCAATGTCTGCGGTTATGACATTTTTCGGCGCACACAACCCCCATTGTTTTGCTACCAGTAGGAATGATCACTGTCAGCATTGAGCGTATATTAAACCAATCAAGGTAGTTGCTACGTAGGTCACTAGTCAGTGGATGTTGCTGTGCATCACTGGCATTAATTACAGCGTGATTGTTAATGGCATCAAAATAATTTTGAAATTCAAATTGTTGCAGTGAAATCGGCTCGCTAAATTCAGGCTGGCTTTGGTCGTGAATAGCAAAGGTATTGAGCGATTGGCGATCGTCACTAAATAGCCAAATACTAGCGCGATCAATATCAAAAGCGTGACAAATTGCTTGCACAATCACATGTTTAGATAAGTTAAGGTTACCAGTCAGTACCGCATCATTAACGGTAAGAGAAGCTAAAATCTCGTTATGTAAGGCTATTTTGTTGTTTTCTAGCTCACCTCGCTTACGGGTATCAATATTTTGCAGTGAACCAAAAAGTTTTATACAACGGCCATTTTTATGCTCGGCTTCACCATGTAACAGTACCCAAACTTCATCACCTTCAGCAGTGATTATTTGCACTTGGGTCTCAAAACTCTCACCATACTTGATTGCACGCTCGTTAAGGCGACGAATTTTATCTCGGCTTTCACCAGCTTTGAAATGTGTAAAGTTAGCAGGCCACTCTGGCTGTACATTAAGAGGAAACTTAAAAATTTGCTTGGTCATATCAGACCAATAGACGGTTCTTGTTTCTAGATTAAAAGACCAAGCGCCAACTTTAGCAAGGCTACTCATGGTTTCTAACATACGTTCGCTTTTGTACTGTCTTTCGACCATGCGCAAAAAGAATACAGAGGCGCCTGCAAATAAAATACAAAATAGAATAATGGCCAGTCTAAGCGGCCAAATAGCAGAACTTGGTGGCTGCCATCCAGATTTTGGTGTGGCGTACATCTGCCACTCACCACCTGGAAAGTTAATTCTAAAGCTCAGAGGGTTTGTGTTGAGCACGTCCTTAGAGCCGAAGAAAAAATCACCTTTAGCACCAAGGCCATTTTTGCCTTGTAGGGCAATATCATAATGCTGACTTAGCGCGATTAACCCCGAGTTCGTGTAAATTTTGTCTATATCGAGGACAACAGAGAGGAGCCCCCAAAAAGTGAGTTCTGGTGGAGTGAATACGGGCATTCTTGCTATCAATGCTTGACCACCTTGCACCAACTCTAAGGGGCCGGCCATAACAATACGGTTTTCATCTCGTGCTCTAATTGCGTCGTCACGCTGCGCTGGGTTTTCTAAAAAGTTTAGCCCGATAGATTTCTCATTACCCACAAGAGGATAAGTCATCTGAATAACCATATCAGGGGCTGCGCCGATGTTTCTAAGCTCTGAAGACGTTGAAAATAAGGGGCTGGCTATTTGCGTGAAGCGAGCTTGATCTAAATTAGGCTCGGCAGCAACGGCAACCGCGAGACCGCGCACAAGTTGAATGTTAGAAACCATTGTTGCTTCGAGCTCTGCGCGATAGGCGCTTATTTTTGCTAGCTCTTGAGCACGAAAAGCATCTTTCTCTCGGCTGTAATTAATTTGGTCGATTACAAGGCCAATCACGATGATACAGGCAAGTGAAAACCAGAAGGCTAGCTTCAGTTTTTGTAGTTTTTTATTATCTGTTTCGGTCGCTAGCGGCATGAGAAATATCAGGATTTATACTATTTACCTACTATAGACAATTTCTGTGGTAATTAACAATGAACAGCAAACTAAGAGTACTAATTGCAATTATTTGTATCGCAACACTATTCTTTAACAAAACTCAGGTTAATATAGTGTTACTTTGGCGCAAGGATAATTGGCATGTTTAAGATAATCAAATGGTTACTAATAGGTTTGTTCGTTGTAATGTTACTCGCAACGGGGCTTGTTTATGGCGTATTAAACTTAAGTTTACCGGCACTTGATGGTCGCGGTAAAAGCGAAGCTATTTCGCAATCAGTTAAGATTGAGCGAGATACCTTAGGACAGGCTGTTATTCATGCCGAAAACCGGTTAGATGCAGCCTATGCTCTTGGTTTTGCTCATGGTCAGGACCGATTCTTTCAAATGGATTTACTGCGCCGCAATGCAGCAGGTGAACTTAGTGAGTTATTTGGCAAAGCTGCCGTTGGGCTTGATAAAAAAATGCGTTTTCATCAGTTACGTAAACGCAGTCAGATTGCTGTTGCGCAGTTACCAGCAAAAGATAAAGCGCTATTAAAAGCGTATGCGAATGGGGTTAATGAAGGCCATGCGCAAGTAGGTTTCGATAGCTTTGAATATTTACTGACTGGCGCTGACGCAAAACCTTGGCAAAGCGAAGACAGCTTACTAATCATTTTTAGTATGTATTTAGATTTACAAACGGCCACCTTTGAGCGCGACAAAACACTGATCGAAATCGAAGATTTATATGGTAAGGCGATGGTCGACTTTATTACTCAGCCTAGCCTTTATCAAGCGGCACTCGACAACAGCCAATTAGCGCCTTATGACGGCGGTATTCCTAATCTCAAAGACCCTCAATGGGCTATGACTGAAATTGCAGACCGAAAGGAGCTTGGCAGTAATAACTGGGCGGTTACTGGGCAGTTAACTGAAACTGGTGCTGCAATGTTGTCTGACGATATGCATTTATCGTTTGCTGTGCCAATCATTTGGTACCGTGCCCAGCTCAATTACCCACTCAATGGTGAAATGCAGCAAATCACTGGTGTGTCATTACCAGGGGCTCCTGCCATTGTTGTTGGTACCAATAATAAGATAGCTTGGGGATTCACCAATGGTTATTTAGATACAGCCGATTGGATAGCCCTTGAGAGTAAAGAGAAAACCTGGCAGATAGATGAACCTATCTTACTCAATGACGGCAACAGCGAAAATTACGCTTTAACCATGAGCGAGTATGGCCCAGTTAAAGAAATTAATGGCAAACCTTATGCGCTAAGCTGGGTTGCCCACCATGAGTATGCGGTTGATATGGAGTTACTTAAGCTTGAGCAAGCAAACACAGTTGATGATGCACTAGCGCTTGCGGCTGAGGTGGGTATTCCTGTACAAAATCTGATGGTTGTTGATGATAAAGGTAACGCAGCTTGGAAGAATATGGGAGCCGTGCCTGCCCGTAAAGAGCCCCATCAATTAGCGGTGGCTGAGCAAGCGTATCCTGCACAGTGGCACGAAAACGAAACCCAGCGTCCATTTGTTAAAAACCCAGAAAGTGGCCGTTTATGGACAGGCAACTCACGAGTTGTTTCCGCAGAGGATGACCAGCGCTTTGGTAATGGTGCTTATGCCATGGGGGCTCGCTCGGCACAAATTCGCGACCGCTTATTTGAAAAACAACAGTTCAACGAACAAGATTTTTATGACTTACAACATGATAACGAAGCTCGATTCTTAACTTCTTGGCATAAACTGCTGGTCAAACAGCTTAGCACCGCAGGCGATAAATATGCCCTGTATTTAAAAGAGCTAAATAATTGGCAGGCGTGTGCTTGTAGCGACTCAATTGGCTACACCTTAGTAAAACGCTACCGCAGTGAAGTGATTAACGGTTTATTTAGCCCGTTAGAGAATAAGCTAAAAGCCCTCGACAGCAGCTTAAAACCAGTTAAACGAGACTTAGAACCTGCTGTTTGGCAACTTATCGAAGCGCAGCCTGAAGCATGGTTAAACCCTGAGTATGCAAACTGGCAACAACAAATGATAGGAGCCTTTGATCGCGTTATCACTAAACTAACCGAACAATACGGTAACAACCCGCACAGCTGGGAGTGGGGCAAGGTTAACGAATTAGTGATAGAGCACCCATTTGCCAAGCAAATACCTGCACTGAAAAGCTTATTGAATATGCCCACGGAGCCTGGGTTTGGGGATACTTTTATGCCTTCGGTGCAAGGACGTAGCTTTGGTGCTTCACAGCGCTTTATTGTTCAACCTGGGCACTTAGATAAAGCGATAATGGCTATTCCTGGTGGGCAATCAGGGCATCCATTGTCAGAATTTTATCGTGCCGGGTTTAACGATTATGTTAGTAATGGTTTAACGCCATTATTGCCACAAGAGATTGCCCACAGTATCACTATCGATGCGGTTAATTAACCGCATCAGCATCTTTGAAAGCAGGGCGTTGACCTTTAGCAATGGTAGTTTGGTTGCGTCCTGCGTGCTTGCTTTTGTACAGCGCTTCATCAGCGTGTTGTAGCATTTTTTCTATTGAAGCGAGCGGTTGCCATTCAATAAGCCCAAAACTCATAGTGACATTGAGATCGGGGAATTCATGATGCGCTTCTAGTTCGGCGATTCTTAAACGTAAGGTTTCAATTTTTGTAAAGGCCTGCTTTGCATCTGTATTAGTTAATAAAATTAAAAATTCTTCACCACCCCAGCGTACCGCTATATCTTCATCATCAATAAATTGGCGAATTAGCCTTGCAACATTAACGAGCACCGTATCCCCTTTTTCATGGCCATAATTGTCGTTAATACTTTTAAACTTATCAATGTCTGCCATAACAATACAAAGACTGCTCTCAAGCTCTATGCTCTTTTGATGTGCTGCAGTGATTAATTTTTTAGCAAAACGGCGGTTATAAAGCTTGGTGAGAGGGTCGCGGGCTGCCATTTCTGTTAACTCAACCCGTTGCGACAAAGTGATTTCTCTGATTAGACCCATGCCATAGACCATAGGTAAACCGGCAATAATAATATTGATTACATTTACATGTGGTAGTAATTCTGGGTAAGCAAAGCTGTACTGAACATCTGAAAAAAATACATATAGCAGGGCGAATATCGCAATCATCACTAAGCTATATAAAGCTGCACGCTTAAAGGTTAATTGATAATCGATCATTAAAATACAAGACACAGTCCAAAGGTAAAACTGGAACCCTGCGCCTAAACCAAGGGTGGCACAGACAATTACCGCATGAATAATTACTTCAAGGCAAAATACTCTAAGAGCCAGTGAAGTCAGCCCTTGTTTAATTAAAAAGATGCCGCTTGCCCAAGCAAGCACACTCAAGATATTAACTAAAGCAAGCGTATTTGCACCTATGTGAGCAAATACGGGGATCAGCAAGACATGAACAATCAACGCGAAATAGGCGATTTTAGAAATAATCAGAAATTTAACGTGTTCAATCTCTTCTAAGCCAGATTGCTTTGATTGTTTTAATAAGTGTTTGATCAATCCAACCTCAAATACACATGGAGAGTAGCGTAATTATAGATGAAAAGTTGAGCAATGCAGGTTTATAATTGCTCGCTTTTGCTTTGTAAACGCATGTCACTGATGTTTATGAATGAAGCTAAGCGTTTGTTCACATCATGTTTGTTAAGCTTGGGGCTTGGCAGAGTGGGCATTTGATGCCACTCTAGTTAAAGCTAATCTAGAAACATGCTGAGCAATGTTTGCTGTGATTATTCTCTCGTGCCTAAAAAGGAGTAGCTATGCCGGCGGAAAAAACGCATTTAGAGATTTGTAATCTAACCAAAGAACAGTACCCACAAATAAAGACCCTCATGGATCAAGCGTACCCAGGGCTTGGTGGAGCTTGGCCAAGCCATACTATTTTTAGGCTAATAGACCAGTTTCCGGAAGGGCAAATAGGTATTGTTGACGATGGTGTCTTAGTCGGCATCGCCCTGAGTGTTCAGGTAGATTACGCGCGCTTTTCTAACCCACATACCTACGAAGATATTGTTGATGGCCATGACCGAGTATTTAGTGATCCTGAAGGTGATGCTCTTTATGGTTTAGATGTGGTGATTTCATCAACTCACCGAGGTATGCGATTGGGTCGTCGCTTATACGATGCACGAAAAGAGCTGTGCCGTCAGTATAACTTACGCGCCATTTTAGCGGGTGGGCGTATTCCGCGTTATTACAATCACAGTGCAGAGATGACTCCGATGGAGTACATCGAAAAAGTTGACCACAAAGAGCTGTACGATCCGATTTTAAGCTTTCAACTATCTAATGACTTCCAAGTTAAACGTTTACTTAAAAAATACCTTCCTGAAGATCAGGAATCAGTTGGTTACGCCACTTTACTTGAGTGGAATAACATTATGTTTGAGCCGACTGATACGGTACTTGAGTCGACCAAATCAATTGTCCGTGTCGGTGCCGTACAGTGGCAAATGCGCTGTGTTGAGTCTGTTGAAGAGCTGCTTAAGCAAGTGGAATACTTTGTTGATACGGTGTCTGACTATAAGAGTGACTTTATTCTGTTTCCGGAGTTTTTCAATGCCCCGTTAATGGGCCTCACCGAGCAAAGCAATCAAACGGAAGCCATTCGTTATCTGGCCGAATATACAGAAACCTTCCGTGATGCAATGTCGCGCATGGCGGTTGAATACAATGCCAATATTATCACAGGCTCCATGCCGCTTGCTGAAGATGACAAGATTTATAATGTCAGCTACCTATGCCACCGCAGCGGTAAAATCGATGAACAGCGCAAAATTCATATTACCCCTCACGAGCAAAATGACTGGGTGATCCAAGGCGGTGATAAAATTGCTGTATTTGAAACCGATGCGGGTCGTGTCGGTATTCAAATTTGTTACGATGTTGAGTTCCCTGAGCTGTCACGTATTCTCGCTAAGCAAGGGTTAGATATTTTGTTCGTGCCATTTTGGACGGATACAAAAAATAGTTACTTACGTGTACGCCATTGTGCGCAAGCACGCGCAATCGAAAATGAATGTTATGTTGTGATTGCAGGCTCGGTTGGTAACTTACCTGAGGTTGAGAGCTTAGACGTGCAGTATTCGCAATCAGCAGTGCTTACTCCTTCTGACTTCTCATTCCCGCATGATGCGACCTTGAATGAAGCAACACCGAATACCGAAATGCTGCTATTCAGTGATTTAGATATGGATAAGCTGAAAATCCTTCACAGTGAAGGTACTGTTAGAAACTTAAAAGACCGCCGTGAAGATCTGTATGACGTGATATTGAAAAAGCGAGATAACTAATGGCGTGGTTGTATTTAATAGTTGCAGGTCTTTTAGAAATTGGCTGGCCTGTTGGCCTTAAAATGTCTCAACAGGCAGACAGTCGCTGGTTAGGCATTGCAATTGCCGTCGCGTTTATGGTCGCTAGTGGTTTTATGCTGTGGTTGGCGCAAAAGGATATTCCGATGGGAACATCTTATGCGGTATGGACGGGCATAGGAGCCGCAGGCACTTTCTTAGTTGGTATTTTATTTTATGGGGATGCCGCCACATTTGGCCGTATTGCCGGAGTATTGCTGATAATTAGCGGTGTGATAACGCTAAAAATTAGTCATTAAAAAAGCGGCTATGCCGCTTTTTTAATGACTAGGAACAAGCCTAATTTGGTAGCATTACCAGAATGGCTGCCAGTGCAATTAACACAAGCCCCGCCGTGTCTTGGCGTTTTAACGGCTGTTTTAACCAAAGAATCGATACCAAAATGGTAAAGAATACTTCTATCTGCCCCAGCGTTTTTACATAAGCAACATGCTGCAAGCTCATGGCACTAAACCAACCGATTGAACCTAAACAGCTACAAAAACTGACAGCGGTCGTGGTGCCTTTGTGTTGCCACATTTTCTTAAATGTATCGCGCTCTTTGAATGCAATATACACGCATAGCATCAGGGTTTGTAAGCTGATTATCAGTAACAATACCCAAGCGGCAGAGTGCGGGAAAGTTAGTCCTGAATTTAAACTTGCCTCACGGATCCATGATGAAGAGAGAGCAAAAGAAGTGCCGCAAGCAAGCCCAAGCAGTGCAGTGCCCAAATTAAAGTGCTTAACATTCGCGATGCCACTTAATAGCAATACCGCAATTGCACCAATAAATACGCCAACCCAACCTAGCAGTGAGAGTGCTGAGCCAAAGAACATAACACCTAAAATGGCCGCCATCAGTGCTTCACTTTTTGCAAGCCCTGCGCCGACTGCAAAGTTATTCATTTTAAACAGTTTTACCATCAAACCGGTGGCAACGATTTGGACGATACTGGCGCCAACAATGTAGCCAATAAAAGCCAGATTAAAGTCAGGAAGTGCGGCGTCTTGATACTGATAAAGTACAAATAAATACAGTGCAGCAATCGGGCTGGCAATAATAAAGCGAGCAAGCGTTACCCCTGCAACGCTCACTGTTGCACTCAGTTTACTTTGCAGTGCATTGCGCCACGACTGCATAAATGCCGCAAAAATAGTTAAGAAAATCCAAGTCATATTGAAAATAAATTAATAAGGAGAGGCGGTTAGAGTAACAAAACCAAAGTATGAGGGCATTAGCTTATCGACCAACTTGAGAAAAACTCAGCTGTGACAATATGCCGCAGGGCTTTTATGCCGACTTTAGACTATAGTGACAATGATGCTATTGCTGGCCGCTGCTGTTATAAGTAGCGGCTTTTTTTTGTTTGCGCTAGGGTAAGCTAATACGGTTAAAAAATAAGGAAATATCATGACAACACTGATTATCTGCGCACTCATCGCAGTACTTATACCATATTTGGCCAAAGCACCTGTGGCTTTTGCACAAAATAAGTTGGCAGGCTACGACAATAAGCACCCACGCGATCAACAAGCTAAACTAACCGGCTTTGGTGCTCGTGCGTTGGCAGCGCATCAAAATAGCTTTGAATCGTTGATTGTTTTTGCAGTCGCTCTGGCAGTCGTAATAGGTAGCAATAATGTCTATCAGGTAACTGAGACCCTAGCGATTGTGCATGTTGTTGCTCGCGTGTTGTACTGTATTTTCTACTACATAAACCAGGATATTTTACGCTCATTAGTCTGGCTTGTTGGCTATGTAAGCGCTGTGGCAATGATTGCTCTTTGCCTCTAGTTACAAAGCAATGAGTTAAAAACCACAAAGCAAGCGGCTTAAATAAGGCGCTTGCTTTAGGGTCTTAAGTTGTTTCTCTTACTTGGAGCTAACTTTAATTTTTTCTATTAAGTCATTTGCTTGATAGTTTTCATCTAAGGCAAAATCGAGTTGTACTAAGGCGTTTTTAAAGCCAGATTCAGATGGCGCATATTGCCATTGTCTTAATGCTATTTTGGCTTGTCGGTCAAAAATACCTTTTGGTTCGGCACTTACCACACTGACATTGCTGGTGGCTCCTGTTGGTAAAATATCGTATTTCAAAACGACTGAACCGCTAATACCTTGCTCCGCAGCTTGAATTGGGTATATCGGCTCTACGCGCATCACCGCTTGATAGTCCTTTGTCTTTTCAACGGACATCGGCTGTTTTGCAATGGCAAAGCTGCTAAGCATGCCTGTTGTAAAAATAACTAACGCTGTTTTTGCAATAAATGAGCTGTTGTCGATCTGCTTTATTTGATTTAGACGTTGTAACATGGTGTTTTTATCTCCGTATTGTGAATAAGCCATTAAGCCTGTTCTGCTAAAGCTTGCACAGTGCACTAATGCCTTACTGTATAAAATTCGTTGTTCTGTCGATTTATTTTTGAGTACCTGTTCATCACATGAAAGCTCTTGAATACGGCGCAGACTTGCATAACCAAGCCAAGCGACAGGGTTAAACCACAGCAAAATAGTGGCACTTAACGCGATGGCATTAATTAGGTTATCTTTGCGTTTAATGTGCACTGATTCATGCTCTAAAATAAGCGCTAAAGCATGGTTATCGTAGTGGCTTTGATAGTTTGTAGGCAGCACTAGCTTGGTGTTTATAACTCCTACAACCATAGGTGAGCTCACCTGGTTGCTTTGGTAAAGGCACATTCTTTGGTTTTTGTGATGATCAAGCGTAATTGGCTCTAATTGCAGTTTTGCTAGAAAACGGTAATGAAAATATACGGCAGTGATCAGCAGTGCTGCACTAATAAAGCCATAAATAGCAAACCAAGTGAGCGTAAACTGCGGCATTATTACTGTGTTTGGTGTGATAGTCAGCTTACTGATAAAGTCGTTTTGTATCGGTTTTAAGTGATTTGGTAAGTTCGCTAGCAATAAACTAATCGGTAATAGCGCCCAGAGTGTATAAACCAAGCGTGCCGAAAGCTGGCTTAGCAGCTTTCGCTCTAGCAGCAATAAAAACATAATTGCAGATGAGATCAAAAGCTGTTGATCTAACAGCCAATTAAAAAATGCATCTAACATAACAACGCCTTATTTTTGCTGTTTTTCCCAATCATCAATGACCTTTTTTAGCTCATCAATGTCATGTTGCGAAAGTTGCTCTGATTTAGCAAAACCACTCACCAATGGCGCAATACGGCCATTAAAAAAGCGTTCAATAAAGCTTTGGCTTTCTTTTAATGTGTATTCTTCACGGGCGATGCAAGGAGTGTAGTTATATTGGCGGCCTTGTTTCTCGAAGCTAAGAGCGCCTTTTTTAACTAAACGGCTTAGTAGCGTTTTGATGGTTTTTTCGTGCCATTCTTTATCGTCACTTAAACGCGCAATTACTTCACTTGCCGTGGCTGGGTAGCCAAGCCATACCGCATCTAATACTTCGAATTCAGCTTTAGAAAGTTCAATCATTTTTATGCCTACAGATGTAATCTTTAATTAAAGATTACACGCGTAATCAATTAATGCAAACTTTTTTGTTAGAGAATGTCACTTTTTTTGATACTGACTATTTGTCCTTCGGGCAAATTCAGCGTGGTGAGTGAAAGCTTTGCGATATCTGTGCGGTACAGGTCGATGACTTTGTAGCCACAAAAACGAGCCATTTTTCGTATTTGCCGATTTAAGCCTTGTTTTAAGACGATGCAAAACTGCGTTTCGTTGACTTGAGTCACCGTGCAAGGGAGGGTTATTTGCTTATCGACAGGCACACCGCTCGCCATGTTTTCACAAAAGTCCCCATCAAGGGGCTTATCTACTGTAACTAAATAGCGTTTTGGTTGATGGTAATCAGGGTGGATCAGTTGATTACAAAACTCACCGTCATTGGTCAAAATCAACAAACCTCGGGAGTCTTTGTCGAGCCGGCCAATTGGGTAAACCCGTGTGGTTTTAGGTAAACTATGAATAAGACTGGTTGGGTCGTCAGCATTTAATTTGCAATCTATACCAACGGGTTTGTGATAAGCAAAGTAGGTGAGTGGCGCTTTTTCTGATATTTTTTCGCCAAGTACAATCACATCATCGTGCTCATCAACATGATCTATATGATTTGCGGCACGGCCATTTACTGTTACCTCACCTTGATCTATCAAGCGCGATGCTTGCTTTCGAGAGCAAACACCCGCGTGGGCAATAAATTTAGCAAGTCGTACTTTTTCTGGCATGAGTGATTTTTGTACAATTAATTTGATCACAGTATATCAAAATCACGTATAAATAGTTCCACCACCAAAGAGGAACGCACATGCCTATCAAGTTATCAGAGCTTGCAGACCATCAGCCACTGCAAAAAGTTATCCTTCATTCGTTGGAAATGGCGCTGTATCAAGTGTCTGTGGTAATAAATAACGTTGAGTATTATGTTACTGATGAACAAGGTAAATTTATACGAGATCTCAGTCCGTTGCATATTCAAAAGCGTCTTGATCACCTAAGTTATGGCGATATGGTTTTACGCCACACCAGTGCTTATGATGAAATGTGTGGTCAGCCCGAAAAGCTGGCGAGTAACATGCTCGAAGTACCCTATGGCAAGAACCACTTATACTGATTAACGATATAAGCGTATACTGAGTCATAACATTTTATAGGTATGCTATGTATCAATTAAAAAGTGATGACTCAGCTGATCTAAACAACCAGCTAAGAGAACATATTGTGGCTTTCAACGCCGCACATTTTAATGCCGAGCGTATTCCTTTAGGCTTTAAGTTCGTTAATAAACAAAACAGTGTTGTTGCTGGTATTCATGGCCAAGTATTTGGTAATTGGCTGCTTATTAGTTGGCTTTGGTGTGATGATAAGACACGTGGTAAAGGGCTTGCGACACGATTGTTAGCTGAATTAGAGAGCAAAGCTAAAGCGTTTGGTGCAAATACTGCACAACTTGATACGCTCGATTTCCAAGCCAAACCCTTTTACGAAAAAAACGGCTACCAAGTTAAATACGAGATGAAAAACTACCCACTCGACGGCTGCCGTTATTTTATGGAAAAAACCCTTTAATTATTGGTTTTAATCACTTCGCTTTAAGCACGTCTTGCTCGGTAAAAGTAATGCCTAAGAAAGGGGTCGCTTCAGGGGCAAGCATAAAGGTGCGAATGTTCATATGGTCTTGCCCTTCAGGATTGTGTAATACGTCATCACGATAAAACGCGCCAAAACAATCTAGGGTATTTTGTTTGCTTAGTTGATTAAGCTTTGCAAAGGCAAAAATTTTACATGAGCCATTATTTTCATTTGCCTCACTAAGCAAGCCATGATTGTTAAAACCGCTTGGGGTAAAATCATAATTGCTGTCTATAACCGCCATGGTATCGGTAAACTCAATTTGCTGTGGTGTGCTTGCTAATGTCGCCAGGAATTCGTTAAGAGTCATTGTTTGTCCTTAAAAATTGTTCTTTATCAACTCTAACTCATTCACTTGCTGATTGATATTAAACTTAAAACTCTCTAAAAAGTTCATACCTAATAAGCCATAGCCAGCATGATTTTCTATTACCAGCACTTCAAAATCACGAATACGTTGTTGACCGACTTGAAATGATTCGAGCTGATAACGCTGTGCTTCAACAATTCCATTAGCTGTGTTTACTTGCAAGGTGCCAAGGTAATTGGCTGGGGTGTTAAGCGAGTTCAATAATGTTTGGTTAATTACAGTAAAGCTAGCGCCTGTGTCGATCATCAGCTCGGTTTCAATATCATCGTTGATAATACTGTTTACTAAAAAGTGTGAACCTCGAGCGGTTAACTCTATAACTTCAACACCTGCTAAGGCTTGTTGAATCAACAGGTGTAATTGCTCAGCCTGTGGTTTATAGTCATGATCTTCAGGCAGTTGATCTAGGGTAATTTGGCTTGCGACATAATCTTCTAAATGATAGTTAGCTAATGCATGGATATATAAGTAATGCGCGTTACCTGGCGCGTAATCAAGCCATTGTTGACTGCTGTTAAGTAAGGCTTGCCATTGTTGCGTCGCAATAAGTTCATCAATATAGGATGTGCTTATCTCATTAATTTGTTTGTTAAGTTGTTGCTTATCATTGCTGTCTAATTGGTTGCTAAGAGCCAGTAAATTGATGATCCCTTGTTGGGTATCACCTTGTGCTATTAAACGCTTAGCATCAAGCTCAAGCATAGCGACATCGTAAGGGTGGCTATTTAAAAAGGCCGTTAAAAATTGCTCACTTAAAGTGAATTTTTGATGGGAAAGCCATGATTCTAATTGCTGTTGCCAAGCTCGTTTTAGCTGCCTTGCATAGCGAGGTTCATTCACAAGTAATTGAGTGTACTCAGCAACTGCTTTATCAAATAACTGATTGCTAAATAGTGCAACTGCCTGCTGGAAGTGGGCTGGTAACGCCGTGCCTTTTTGTACTTTAGGCGCTGGTGCGACAGTTTCTATTTCTAACGGCTTTGCTGGGTTAAAAAGTTGCCAAATAAAGTAACCATTTAAACTAAGAGAAAGTAGCAATATTAATTTAAGTAAAGCATTCATCCGTTTCGCCCATCAGTTTTACATCTTCGTTGCCTACTTACTCAGCATAAAACAAATTTTTCAAAATCGTTACTTTTTAACCAAATGATTGAGTGCCATGATATTACTTATTTCAATATCCGCTAATCCTTGATAACGATATTGCGTTGCCTGGTTGTTTAGCCATACGCTTTGACAGCCCGCATTATTGGCGCCTTGTACATCAGTATCTAAGCTATCGCCAATATGCAAAATTTCCTTGTGGGTAACCTCTAACTGCTTTGCTGCGTTATCAAAAAGGGCGCTGTGAGGTTTTGCTTTTCCGTGTGGGCCAGCTTGTAAAACTAACTCAAACACACCATTAAGGTTAAACTTTTCTACTTCGACATTACCATTGGTGATGGCGATGAGGCGGTAGTGTTTACTGAGGTTAGCAAGTAATTCAAGTACTTCATCAGTAACAGTTATTTGACTGCGGGCATCTGCGAATGCCTGATAAGCGTTTTCGGCGTGCAAACGAGCTTGCTCTGCTGAAAAACCCAGATCGGTCATGGCATAGTGTAATGCTGATTGTCGCCAGCGCGTCACATCATCGATTAGAGTGGCATCTTGCTTTAAAGCATTATCGCGGCATTTTAACCAGTAGCTCATGCTATCGGCTGGCCATTGTTCTAATGCCTCGAGGTAATCAGCTTGTGCTTGTAAGGCTGATTTGATAATCGGATGGTTGTTGTAAAGCGTGTCGTCTAAATCAAAACTTAAAACAGAAACTGGCGATAAGGCACGGTTAAATCGGATCATAATGACAAGGGGTTACTCTGATGTTGAGCGCTTTTTAGCGCGTGGATGGGTGTTATCGTAAACTTTAGCTAAATGCTGAAAATCTAAATGTGTATAAACCTGAGTAGCAGACAAACTACTGTGTCCTAACAGTTCTTGTACTGCGCGCAGATCCCCTGATGATTCTAAGATATGTGACGCAAATGAGTGGCGTAATTTATGCGGATGCACTTGCGAGCTGATCCCTTGCTTTATACCCCATTCTTGCATGCGAAGGCGAACTTGGCGTACGGAAATTCGCTTTTTTTGGCTGCTAACAAACACGGCAATTTCATCTGGGTGTGCATATTGAGGGCGAATTTTCAGCCATGCTTTTAATGCACTGAGCGCTTTGCTGCCTACAGGTAATAAACGCTCTTTGTTACCTTTACCACGGACTAAAATTTCGCCTTCAGTCGGGTTTATATCTTGTATGTTAGCGCCAACTAACTCGCTAATACGCAGACCCGAAGAGTACATTAATTCCATCATGGCTTTGTCACGAATAGCTAAAGGTTCATCATCGGGCAGCTCTAGTAGCTTAGCCATTTGATCTACGTCTAAATTTTTGGGTAAAGGCTTGGAAAATTTTGGCCCTTTAATTGCCTCTGCCGGATTATGATAATGTGCCTGACTGGCTATATTTTTGGCTTTTAAGAATTTATATAAACTACGAATACAGCTCAGTTTTAAACTGATTGTGCGACCACTTAATTGTTTGCTGCGCATTTGCATGCTGTAACGGCGAATATGCTCACCTTGAACAGCAAACCAGTCTTCACATAGTTTACTAAAGTACAAAGCTGCAAAGCCTAGCTGGCTCGTGTATTGGTTTACTGTGTGCGCTGAGTATTGTTTTTCGTAGCGTAAGTAGTCTGCAAAAAGTTGGATGGGTGTTCGCCAAGCATCACTTAATTCATCAATGTCTGGCGTCGTCACATCGCTCATGCAAGTTCCAATAAGCGCAGTTGCAATGAGCGCACAAACTCAAGGACAAAAAAGCTGTCTTTTGCCGGTTCGAAGTGATTAACGTCATCACTACCAAACGCCAAAATTGCCACAGGGTGTTTCGTGTTACCAATTAAGTATAAGGCAGTCGATTGAGTTGTGTCTGAAAATAGTAAGTCTCTTTCTTGTTGGCTTACTCGACCCAAGTAAATGCCGTCGTTTTGCAGGCGATGAGCAATTAATTCATCATACTTTGTATCGTACTTAACTAAGTGACATTCGTTAATTGATGGATTTGTACAAATAATATTACGTAAGTTGCTAGCTAGTGTCGTAAAGTCGTAGTTAGTCCATAACTGACGATGGCATTCACTGAATAAGCGGTAAATCAATTCGTTTTCTTTTGCTTGCTCAACGAGCTGATCAATCTTATTTTTTAATAACGTATTGTGTTCACGTAATTGGCGTTGTTGAATATGTACCAAAGACGTTGTTCCCGCCGTTTGCTGTTGTAGTTCAACTTCAGCGAGCACATCAGGGTTTTTAATAAAAAAATCAGGGTGTGCTTTTAAATATTCAGCAATTTGTTGTTCTGTTAGTTTGCTCATAATGCCACTTGTCCATCAAAAACATGCTCAGCAGGGCCTGTCATTCGTACAGGGTGGCCTTCGCCTTGCCAACGTACTTGTAAACTGCCGCCTGGTAAGTCAACTTGTACGGTATTAGCGAGCTTACTTTGAATTTGACCAACCACGACCGCAGCACAAGCACCTGTACCACAGGCTAAGGTTTCACTAACGCCACGTTCCCACACTCTTAGTTTAATGTGATCTTGCGAAATTACCTGCATAAAACCAACATTTGCGCGTTGAGGAAAACGCTCATGATTTTCAAGGAGTGGGCCTAAGGTAGCGACTTTTGCGCTATGAATGTCATCAACTTCTAACACGCAATGTGGGTTACCCATCGACACTGCGCCACTAAATACAGTGTGTTCTTCCGTACGAAGAATATAGGTCAACTCACGCTTGCTGGCTTTTAATGGGATTTTGTTCGGTTCAAAATTGGGGTGGCCCATATTTACCGTTACTTGACCATCTTTCTCTATATAAAGCGTGAGGTTACCAGATTTTGTTGAAACTGAGATTTTATGCTTATTGGTCAGGCCCTTCATACGTACAAAGCGGGCGAAACAGCGCGCGCCGTTGCCGCATTGTTCAACTTCGTTACCATCGGCATTGAAAATACGATAATGAAAATCGAGATCAGGAGAGTAAGGGGCTTCAACCATAAGCAGTTGATCGAAGCCAATGCCGAAATGGCGATCTGCCAGCTTCTTTATTTGATCACGTGATAAAAAAACATTTTGAGTAATGTTATCAATAACGACAAAGTCATTACCTAGGCCGTGCATTTTTGAAAAATTAACTAACATAACGCTCTAATTCGGGTTTGCTCTGAGCTAATCATGCCACAGAGCAGGGCGGTTATAAAAACGTTTATGGTAAAATTTTCTCACCTTGCCAAAGGCTTTCTAAGGTTTCGCGTTGGCGAATTAAATGGCTTTGCTGGCCATCCACCATAATCTCTGCAACACGCGGGCGTGAGTTGTAGTTTGAGCTCATGGTAAAACCATACGCGCCAGCGCTGCGCTGTGCTAATAGGTCACCGGCTTGAAGTGCAAGCTCACGGTCTTTACCTAAAAAGTCACCGGTTTCGCAAACTGGGCCGACAATATCGTAGTTGTGAGTAGGCGTATCATCTGTGCGAGGTTCAACTGGCACAATAGATTGCCAAGCTTGATACAGCGATGGGCGCAACATATCGTTCATGCCTGCATCAACAATAGCAAAGAACTTATCTTGGTTTTGTTTAATAAACTCAACTTTAGTAACTAAAATGCCTGCGTTGGCAGCAATCGCACGACCAGGCTCAAAAATAAGTTCTAAATCTTGGTAGTTTGCTAATCGAGCGGTAATTTTATCAACATATTCGCTTGGGTGAGGAGGCGTTTCGCCATTATAAGGCACGCCAAGGCCACCACCGATATCTAGGTGAGTTAGCTTGATGCCAACCGCTTTTAACTCTTCGATAAGAGTTAGTACTTTTTCAAGTGCTGCTAAGAAAGGTTTAATTTCTGTTAGCTGCGAACCAATGTGGCAATCTACACCGGTAATTTTTAAACCGGGCAGAGATGCGGCATGTTGATACACCGTCACAGCTGTTTGAATATCAATACCAAATTTATTCTCTTTTAAACCGGTTGAGATATAAGGGTGCGTTTTTGCATCTATATCTGGGTTTACGCGAATCGAAATCGGTGCCACCAAGTTAAGAGCCGTTGCCACCTTTGAAATTCGCTCAAGCTCAGCCACTGACTCAACATTAAAACACTTGATCCCCAATTCAAGTGCATAAGCAATTTCGTCAGCGGTTTTTGCAACGCCAGAAAAAACAACCTTACTTGCGTCTCCGCCTGCTTGGATAACGCGTGCAAGCTCACCTTTTGAGACAATGTCAAAACCTGAACCAAGTCGCGCTAAAATATTCAGCACGGCAATATTTGAGTTGGCTTTTACGGCATAGCACACCAAGCTTTTATGTGACTTAGCAGCTTCAGCAAATGCTAGATAATGACGTTCAAAGGTTTTGCGTGAATAAATATAACAAGGCGTACCATATTGTTCGGCAAGTTCTTTGACAGCGATGTCTTCAGCGAACAGCTGATTATTATTGTAGTTAAAAAAGTCCATCTATTGGTCCTGTTTTTGCTCTGGTTGTTCGGATGGATCAGCTTGCGGCTGAGACTTTGCAGGCGGCTTAGTATCATCTGGCAGATAAAGAGCTCCACTTTGTCCGCAACCTGCTAGGGTTAGTAGAAGGGCGCTTAGAGGTAAAATGGTTTTTAATTTTTGGCTATGAGTCTCTTTCATTAGATTAATACGGTTGCTGGCTTTATAATCGCAGAGTAACAGAATATTTAAAAAATGCAGCTATTCGCGGATGAATTTATTCCTGTTACACTTGATGTACACAATCTGCCCCCAGATCTAGGCTTAAAGCCAGTTAAAGGACACTAAAATGACTGATCATGAATACCACACACTAGCCGATGCATTAATGCTAACTATTGAAGAGCAAATCGATGAATGTGATGCCGATTTAGACTATGAATCAGCGTCAGGTATTTTAGAAATCATCTTTCCTGATCGCAGTAAAATTGTGATCAACAAGCAAGCACCATTACACCAAGTTTGGGTAGCGACTAAATTTAATGGTCACCATTTTGAACTACGCGACGATAAGTGGATTGATAACCGCTCGGGTGCAGAGTTTTGGCAATTTATGTGTGATGCGGCAACTCGCCAAGCAGGTCAAACAATTGAATGGCGTTCTGAACTATGAGTTTAGAGTTTGTTGAGTACCCAGCGCAAGGCGATCACAAAGCAACGGTTATCTGGCTACATGGTTTAGGTGATTCGGGTGATGGTTTTGCCCCAGTTGCACCGCAACTTGCTCTACCAAAAGAGCTTGGCGTGCGATTTGTGTTTCCACATGCGCCTGTGCAACCGGTCACCTTAAATGGTGGTATGGCAATGCGCTCTTGGTACGATATTAAATCGATGGATTTAGATAAGCGTGCTGACGAGCAAGGGGTTTGCGAATCTGCTGCAAAAGTGGCTGCAATTATTGATCAAGAAATAGCAAATGGTATCGCCCCAAACAAAATCATTCTTGCCGGTTTTTCGCAAGGGGGTGTGGTATCGCTGCACTTAGCGCCACGTCTAGATTATAAATTAGCGGGTGTAATGGCACTTTCAACCTATATGTGTGTGCCTGCAAAATTTGCTGATGAAGCCAAGCAGCAGGGGTTAAATATTTTTATGGCACATGGTCGATTTGACGATGTGGTACCGCATAGCGCAGGCAGACAAGCATTTGACGTGCTTAGCGCTAACAACATGGAAGTAAGCTGGCAAGACTATCCGATGGAGCACCAAGTTTGTGGTGAAGAGTTAATGGCTATTCGTGAGTGGTTAATTGCTCGCTTGAGTTAATTTTTGGTTTTAGAGGCCAACATGACAAAGAAACTTGTAATTACAGCAAATATGAATGCCGTTGAATCGGCAGATTCAACTCCTACAGCAGTGACTTATCAATGGCATTGGCGACGCATTTTTATGGTTAGCAGTGTTATCTTAGTAGCATTGGCTATTTTAGTGTATAGCTTTACTGGTGCTGTAAATGCTGAACAATCACCGCAAGATGAACCGCAAGCAGAGTTTACAAATGCTGAATTACAAGCTCCTTTAAATGACGCTGAGCAAGAAGAGCCAAAAGAAGTCGATGCTTCGTCAATGAATGAGCAAATACCGCAGGCTGATAACACCGAAACTGCTGAAGCAGAGGTTGTGAGTTCAAACATTGTAGAACCTGACGTTACAACTGTAGAGACTGAGATCGACAGTGAAGAGCTTGTTGATGAGCAACAACCTGAAACACCAGCTGTCACCCTTGATGGTGAAGAAGCCCCACAAACTGAACAGCAAGTAGAGATTGCTGCAGCTCCTGATGCTCAGCAGCAGTTTTCGCAGTCAGCGCATATTGCCAGTGTCGCAATTGGCGCTAAAATAGACACAGATAAAGTAAGCCGCGCGGTATTAACAACCGATGTTGTTGATCGAGAACCAGTAAACGTTTTAAAGAACGATGTAAAATTAGCGCAAATAAGCAATAGCCTGAGCTTTTTTAGCGAGCTTAGAAATATGCAGGGGCAAACTGTTCGTCACCAATGGTATTACCAAGGTCAACAGCTTGCTTCGATTGAATTGGCGGTAAGTAGTCCACGTTTTCGTACTTATTCAACGAAAAACATTATGCCAGAACAACTGGGTGATTGGCGTGTTGAAGTCATTGACGCAGATGGCAACTTACTGGCCCAAAAAGAATTTAGAATTTTAGCTGAGTAATATTTAGTATCAGCCTGATAATTAATTGGATTTTTCATGACACAGACAACAAAACTAGTTCGTATCGCTACCCGTAAAAGTGCACTTGCTCTATGGCAGGCTGAATTTGTAAAAGCTCAACTAGAGCACTTCCATGACGACGTAACGGTAGAGTTGGTTCCTATGTCGACGCAAGGCGATATTATCCTTGATACACCACTGGCCAAGATTGGTGGTAAAGGCTTATTCGTAAAAGAGCTTGAGCAAGCCATGCTTGATGGTCGTGCCGATATTGCGGTGCATTCAATGAAAGATGTGCCTGTTGAGTTTCCTGAAGGTTTAGCGTTACACACAATTTGTGAGCGTGAAGACCCGCGCGATGCGTTTGTATCAAACAACTACAAAAGCTTAGATGAGTTACCACAAGGCGCTATTGTTGGTACATCAAGTTTACGCCGCCAATGCCAAATTCGCGAAGCTCGCCCAGATTTAGACATTCGTGATTTACGCGGTAATGTTAATACGCGTTTAGCAAAACTAGATGATGGTCAATATGATGCAATCATCCTAGCTGCAGCGGGTCTAATTCGTTTAGAAATGCCTGAGCGTATTACAGCTTTTATCGAGCCAGAGGTATCATTACCTGCAAATGGGCAAGGTGCTGTAGGTATTGAGTGCCGTATTGATGATGAAGTGACAAAAGCACTGTTAGCGCCACTCGAACATAATGAAACACGTATTCGTGTTAATGCTGAACGTGCTATGAATCGCCGTTTAGAAGGTGGTTGCCAAGTGCCAATTGGTGCATTTGCATTGGTCGATGGTGAGCAAGTGCATTTACGTGGTTTAGTGGGCGCTATTGATGGCAGCCAAATGCTACGTGATGAAGTGACAGGCCCAGTAGCTGACGCAGAGCATTTAGGTATTACACTTGCTGAAAAACTACTTGAGCAAGGTGCTGATAAAATTTTAGCTGAAGTATATAGAGACGCTTAATATGCATATTTTGATAACTCGTCCAGAAGGAAAAGGCACCGAGCTTGCTCTTGAGCTTCAGCAGGCGGGTTATCAAACAACCCTGTGTCCAGTCCTTACCTTAGATTACCTCACAGTAAATAGTAGTGAGCTCGCGCCGCTAGAAAATGCCGATAAAATCATTTTTATCTCGCAAGATGCCGTGCATGCCTTGTTAAAACTCACACCAACCATCAACAAAGCAGCGCAACTTTACGCGGTCGGTCAGCAAACGGCTGATGCGGTTTATGAAGCCTTTGGGCGACGAGCCGCAGTGCCCAAACAGCATGATTCAGAAGGTCTGCTTGAATTAAAAACACTACAAGATGTTGAACTAAGTAACATCGTTTTAGTGAAAGGTGAAGGTGGGCGCACGACCATAGCGAAAACCTTAAAACAACGTGGTGCTTTATTAAATCAGTTGGTTGTTTACAAGCGAAGCGCAATTGAGAGCGAACCGGGCAAGTGGATGGACCACTGGCAAACAATTGATGTAGAAGGTATAGTCATTACCAGTAATGCAGCGGTGGATGCCATTTTTAATGGCCTAAATGAGCCTCAGCTTGCATGGTTGAAAGAGCGACAATTTTTCGTTGCCAGTGAGCGTATCGCTGATTATTTAAAGCAACAAAATGTCGCAAGAACACAGATACATATTGCTGCAGGGGCGAGCGACAGCGCTATGTTCACCTGCATTAATCAGCAAGGTAGCAAAATGAGTGAAGCAGAATCAAAACAACCCGCAAAGCCAGTGACTGCAAAGCCAGAGAAAAAAGCGCAAACGGCAAATACTGGGGCGAAAGCGCCTGTACAAGCTAAAAGAGGCATCAGCAAAACAGGTAGCTTAGCGTTACTTATTTCACTTTTAGTGGCTGGTGCAGTTGGCTATGAGTTTTATCTAAAATTAAATAGCGATCAGCAATCGGCTGTGGCATTGACTGAGCTGACAGATGAAAACCTACGCTTACAGCAGCAAATTGATGCATTAAAAAGTGCCCAACAAACAATGCAGCACTCGCTTTATAACAGTGAACAAAAGGTCACTGATGCACTAAATGAAAGTGCAGAGCAAACACAGCAGCAATTACAAGCGGCTTTAAAGCGCGCCGAGCAGCAAACTTTCACGCTTAATCCGCAAGAAGTTACAAGCCTGCAGCGTATGGCCGAATTTAAATTATGGGCAGAGCACGATTACCAGGGGGCTGCAGCTGTACTATCTCGCTTAGATAGCTTACTTTCAGAACACCCGGGTACAGGCGCTATTCGCCAAGCAATTCACCAAGATTTACAAACCTTGAATGCCATAGAACCTGTGGCTGTTGAAGCAATTTATTTAAAACTGCATGGCATTAATCAAAAAGTTGATGAACTGGTATTTAATGCTATTTCACTCCCTGAAGAGGTCGTCAAAGAAGACCCAAATCAATTAAGTGAAAATGTGAGTGAGTGGCGTCAAAACCTTGCCAAGTCGTGGCAGCAGTTTAAAGACTTCTTTGTAGAAGTGCGCACACGTGAA
This sequence comes from Pseudoalteromonas sp. XI10, assembly GCF_001469895.1. GTDB lineage: Bacteria > Pseudomonadota > Gammaproteobacteria > Enterobacterales > Alteromonadaceae > Pseudoalteromonas. The sequence continues at coordinate 65,169 of NZ_LOPY01000045.1, forward strand.
GATATGGTTATCGCACCATTTTTAAGTGAGCAAGAGCGCCACCTAGTAAAACAGCGCCTGAGTTTATATTTAGCTCAAGCACAAGATGCGGTATTAAGTAAGCAAAGCAGTGTGTATTTTAGTGCTGTTGATGCTGCTCATAGCTTGGTAAAAGATTACTTTAAACAAGATGATGCGCAAACAAAAGCGGCCTTAAAAAGTCTTGCTGAGCTTTCTAAAGAGCAGCTCAATTTTAGTCCAAAAGTGTCACTACAAAGTACTGAGCAGGTGAAGGAGTGGGCACAATGATCCGCTTTTTATTAATTATTATTGCAATAGCAGTCTGCTTAGGGGTTGCCCCTTTTTTTATAGATCAAAAGGGTTATGTACTAATTGCCTTTAATAAAACAACCATTGAAGGGACTATTTGGGGCGTTACTGCACTTTTAATACTGGCATTCGCTGCACTGTTTTTACTTTATAAGCTTTGCCGTTACGTAATATCTTTATATAGCCATACACGCCATGGTTTCTTTGCGCGCAGTGAAGAGCGTAAACAAGCGGCTATTGAGCAAGGTGTATGGAGCTTAATAAATAACGATTATACGGAGCTTGAGCTTGCACTTGATAGCAACAGTGTTGCAGAAAAGTGGAGCGATATACGTTTTGCGCTTCTAGCTAAAGCGGCACTGGCGAATAATGAAAATGAAAAAGCAATTAGCTATCTTGATAAAATAAGCCAAGATAAGCAGCTGAAAGTGGCTAATTTATGGATTGCTAGCGGCGAAACCAGCACTATCTTTGCTGACCTTAAAGCGTTAGCTGAACGCAAAAAAGCCTCTCGTTTAGAGCTTAAAATGTATGCCCATGTTTTAGTGCAAGAGCAAAAGTGGGCGGCACTTAGTGACTTTATGCCACGTTTATTACGTAAAAAAGCTCTTTCTGAGCAAGAGTGGCAACAATTGTTCGACCGTTACTTTGCAGCTCAGTCAAACGGGGATTTAACTGAGCGTTATGAGCAACTAGCCAAAAACCTGAAACCACATGCTGAGGTAAGCTATTTAACAGCGATGGCGAAGGCAGGTGAATTAAACAAAATTGAGCTAAGCTTAATTAAAATGATCAAAAAACCGCTGCAGCATAAAGACTTAGCACGTATTTTACGTACTAGTAGCGCTGGCGATGCACTCAAGCTGCAATCAAGTTTGCAGGATGTATTAAAAAAAGACACCGAAAATACAGATTTATTACTAGCCCTTGCATGTTTAGCAAATGCTCACGGTGAATACGACCTAGCCGCGCGAGTGTTTGATAAAGCGCTTAATGCAGATAATCGCCATGCTTATTTGCAGCAAGCGGTGCTCAGCTACAGTAAGAGTGCCCAACCAGAAAAAGCATTGGTACTCTATCAATAATTTTACTCCAGCCAGCAAAGGAGCGATGGCTTGAAGAACTTATTTACACTGACAATAAGCATTGCACTTGCTTACTTTCTTACAGGGTACTTAAGTAATTCATTGCTGGCGATCGATGGCTATGCGGTTGCAGCATGGCCGCCTTCAGGTATTGCGCTTGCCAGTATCTTGCTACTTAGAAATCGTGCCTTGCCAGGGGTTCTGCTAGGGGCATTCTTTGTAAACCTTATTCACCTTGATAAAGCCACTGATATTTTTCACTGGCAAATGATGCTGCAGGCAATTGGCGTAACAACTGCATCTACATTCCAAGCTTGGCTTGCCTATTACATTATTATTCATGTCGTTAAACGCCCGATTGAATTATCGTCATTAAAGCAAAGTATGCTTGGTTTAATGATTGGCGGCCCTTTGTGTAGCTTGATTGCTGCATCAATTGGCACCGGCTTACTGGTCATTAACAATGTTATTCCGAGTTATGCGGCGCTTAATAATTTTATCGCATGGTGGATTGGCGATAGCATTGGGGTACTGATATTCACGCCATTAATTTTAGCGGCATTTAGTTACCATCATACTCGCCAACGGCTGCAAATCATTGTGCCGTCGCTATTAATTTACGTGGTTATTTGTTTCAGCTTTTATGGTGCAGCCAGTGTAAAAAAAGACAAAGACTTACAGCGCCAGCAAGCTAAAGTCAGTGCTATTCACACGAACCTTGAACATAAAGTCGATGAAATTAAGTCGCACTTAGCCTTACTCGCAACTTTTTTTGCTAGTAGTGACATGGTTGATTTTGACGAATTTAAACGCTTCACATCAAGGCAACTACAATACAGCGAAGAAATTCTTGCCCTTGAGTGGGCGCCTAAGGTTATTCACTCACAACTAAATAATTATCAAAATTTACTACGTGATGAACTCGGCGCTGACTATTACGTGAAAGAAAAAAGTGCTGCAGGGCAGTGGCAGCCGGTGAGTAAGCGAACGGTGTATTTCCCAGTGCAATATATTCACCCATTAACAGGGAACGAACCTGCACAGGGCTTTGATTTAGCCTCAAACGAGTTACGTAAACAAGCGTTAACTGACTCTCGGTTAATTAAGAATGTCACCGTCAGTGAGCCTATTACCCTGATGCAAGGTGATGGTAACGAAAAGGGCGTTTTATTCTTCAACCCAGTTTATTCAGACATTAATCACCAGGTCGGATTTAGAGGTTATGTTGTCGCCGTGGTCAATTTAGAAGTGTTAGCACAAACACTTAATTTTAATCAGAACACTGATATCGATGCCAGCTTCTATGACGTTACTGACGGCAGTAATCCTGTCGAAATTTACAGCCCACATCGTGTAGGTACAACAGCTATTGCGAGCTTCAACTTTATTATTGGTGAGCGCGTTTGGCAGGTAAAATTATGGGAGTCAGTTGCACAGTCGTCATGGTTGCCTTATTGGTTGGCGCAAATAGTCGGTATGCTGTTTGTTTGGTTATTGATCACCTTTTTGATTTCTGTAACTGGTACTAATATTCAAATTCGTCAGCAAGTGGCAAAGCAAACTCAAAGCCTTCGCGAAGAAAAATTAAAAGCCGATAAAGCCAGCCAAATTAAAAGTGAGTTCTTGGCGAATATGAGCCATGAAATACGCACGCCTATTAATGGTATTAAGGGTTTGCATTATTTAGCAATGCAAGAGCCTGACTGGCAACAAGCCCGTGGTTATATTGATCAAGCCGATGGTGCACTGAATGTACTATTACGGGTAATCAATGATGTTTTAGATTTTTCTAAAATAGAAGCTGGGCGATTGGAGCTACATCAAGAGCCTATTGATGTGAATGCGTTGGTTAGTGAGCTGACTAACTTATTGCAGTTTGAGCTTAACTCACGCTCTTTAGAATTTAGAGTTGAGCTTGATGCTTCTGAACACTTACTGATCCACACCGACCCAATTCGTTTAAAACAAATATTGTTGAATTTGTTAAACAATGCGGTGAAGTTCACTCAAGAAGGCACGATTACATTACGTATTTGGCAGCAGGGTGAATTTACTTACTTTAGTGTTATTGATACAGGCATCGGCATCAGTAAAGAGGCTCAGCAGCGCCTATTTAAACCATTTTCACAAGCCGATAGCTCAACCTCTCGTCGTTTTGGTGGCACAGGTTTAGGCTTAAGCATTTGTCAAAAACTCATTGTTATGATGGGAGGCGAGATAAGCCTAACTAGCTCTGAGGGGCAAGGTTCAACGTTTACAATTTCGCTGCCATTTGAGTCCCCTCTTGAAGAGGTGATTCATAGTGATGATGAGTTAGCTGATATCGATGTGACTGCTGTTTCATTTGCCAATGATGCAATTTTATTGGTTGAAGATAACCCATTGAATCAACATGTGGCGAGTTCGATTTTAAAAACTAAAGGCTGCCAACCTGATATAGCTAAAGATGGCCACGAGGCTATTAAGATGATCAGTGAAAAAAGCTATGACCTTGTGCTCATGGATATTCAAATGCCGAATATGGATGGCTTACAAGCGACTAAGGTTATTCGTAATGAGTTGCTGATCACCGATTTACCGATTATTGGCTTATCGGCAAATGCCCATGATGATGACCTTAAGAAAGGTTTAGCCAGTGGTATGAATGGTTATTTAACTAAACCAATTGATGCAGAAAAACTTTTTAAGACTTTGTGGCATTTTTTGCATAATGCTAGCAGCCATTAAAGCAGACATTTGACCTCTAAAAAGTAAATAAAATCATCTAAACTTGAAATATCGCCGCGGGTACGTATGATCCGCGCAAATTTACTGAACCTGAGTGCTAATTATGATCAATAACAAACTCCCTTTGCTTGATATTCACCGTCATCTAGATGGTAATGTTCGCCCACAAACGATCTTAGACCTTGGTCGTCAGTTTAATCTTGAATTACCTGCTGACAACATTGAAGCGCTTATTCCGCACGTACAGGTTATCGACCCTGAACCAAATTTAGTAGCATTTTTACAAAAGCTAGATTGGGGTGTAAAAGTATTGGGTGATTACGATGCTTGTCGTCGTATTGCTATTGAAAATGTTGAAGATGCGATTGCCCAAAACCTCGATTACGTTGAGCTTCGTTTTAGCCCATATTATATGGCGCAAAGCCAAGGCCTACACCCGCAAGGTGTTGTTGAAGCGGTGGTTGATGGTGTAAAAAGTGCGTGTCATAACGCACCAATTAAAGCTAACTTAATCGGCATCATGTCGCGTACATATGGCACCAAAATCTGTCAGCAAGAGCTTGATGCGCTACTTGCTTTTAAAAATGATTTAGTGGCTGTTGATTTAGCTGGTGATGAAATTGGTTTCCCGGGTGAGCTATTTGTTGATCACTTTAAACAAGTTCATGATGCATACTTAGCTGCCACGATTCATGCCGGTGAAGCGCGAGGTAGCGAAAGCATTTGGCAAGCAATTAACGAGCTTGGTGCAACGCGTATTGGTCATGGTGTAAAAGCGATTGAAGATGCTGCACTAATGGATTACTTACGTGATAAGCGCATTGGTATTGAGTCTTGCTTAACCAGTAACATTCAAACCAGCACTGTTGCTGAGCTTGCAAAACACCCGTTAAAAACCTTCTTAGACCATGGTATTTTGGCATCAATTAATACTGATGATCCAGCAGTTGAAGGTATTGAAATAGCGTATGAGTATCAAGTAGCAGCACCTGCGGCAGGCTTAAGCCAAGCCGATATGGAAAAAGCGCAAGCTAATGCGCTTGAAATTGCTTATTTAAGTGATGCAGATAAAGCTGCTTTAAAACAGTTAGCTGCTAATCGTTAAGCAGCTTACTTACACTTGGTGCTCTTGGCATGAGACATAGTTTTCATACAATGCCTTGAGCACGTCTGCTCGGCTGATCATGCCAACAACCTTACCATCCTCGATAACCGGGTAGTTCTTTGGCTTACCAGTTTGCATACCATCTGCCAGCTCAATGATGTTTTGATCGCTACTTACGGTAACAACATCGGTGCGCATTAGCTGTTTTACCTTCACTACACCATCACAGAAATAACTGTTTTGCATGAGCGGTTGCAGCAGCTCTTGTTCAGAAATAAAGCCAACTAGGCTTTTGTTGTCATCGAATACAGGTGCGCCTAGTAATTTAAACTTTTGCAGCTCGCTAATCGCGGTGGTCATTTCAGTTTCAGGCGTAATGTGTGGCAACTTACGTTGCATAAAGTCTTGTACTTTTGTATTTAGCATTTGGGTCTCTCCCCATCGTTATTCTAATCAGAGTATGGTCAAGGAAATGCAGTTTGTGAAATCGTTTAGACGGATTAAGGCGATAGGAAAAACAAATAAAAAAGGCATCCAAGTGGATGCCTTAAAAATAACCTGTATGAGTTAGTTATTTAATGAATGCAAATGCATCGGCGTACATGTTCTCACGTACCGCACCATGATTAATAAAATCATCGCGAACTACGCCAATCATGTCAAAGCGTCCTGCCATGTAAATATCGTATGGTTCTAAAGACACGATATCTTCCATAACAGCCTTGTGGACGTAACCAGTTTTGCCAGTCCAGCTTTGTGGCGCATTTTCAACTACTGGAATGTATTGGAAATGTGGGTTGCTGTTTGCCCATGCTTGCATTTCATCATGAGCATAAAGTGCAGCTTGCTCACGTACACCCCAGTAAAATAATACAGGACGCTCACAGCCAATTTCAGCAAGGTGATCAGCCATTGATTTGGCATAAGAAAAGCCTGTACCGCCAGCAAGTAGAATAATTGGGCGCTCACCCTCAACTCGCAGCTGTGATACACCTAAGCCCACTTCAACATTAACTTGCTGTTGCTCTGTATGAGCTTGACGTAAATGGTCAAGCGCTTGCATTGCATACGAATCAGCACCCGCGGCACCAATGTGTAGTTCAATCTGTTCAGTTTGCGACGGGCGGCTTGCAATAGAAAAGGCACGCTTATCTTTTTCGCCTAATACTAGTTGCATATATTGGCCTGCCTCGAATGACACAGGTTGCTGTGGTTTCAAAATGACCTTATGTACGTGGTCTGTAAGCGGGCTGATCGCAACAACGTCAGCGAGTAGTGTTTGCATAGTTTACCTTTATAAGCACAGAAGCAAATTCGGTTATGAAACGCACTCATAACCGTTAAATTTTGAGCAGTTTAACATAGACACAGCCTAGAGAATATCTAAGCTGTCCCATAATTCATCAACACGTTCTTTGATTTTTGGATCCATAACAATGGGTTCACCCCATTCACGATCTGTTTCGCCTGGCCATTTATTGGTTGCATCCATGCCCATTTTTGAGCCAAGGCCAGAAACTGGTGATGCAAAATCTAAATAATCAATTGGCGTGTTTTCGATCATCGTCGTATCGCGAGCTGGATCCATACGCGTGGTAATTGCCCATATCACGTCGTTCCAGTCGCGTGCGTTTATATCATCATCGCAAACAATCACGAACTTGGTATACATGAATTGGCGCAAGAAAGACCACACCCCCATCATCACGCGCTTGGCATGACCTGGATATTGTTTTTTCATCGTGACCACAGCCATACGATAAGAGCAGCCTTCAGGTGGTAGATAAAAATCTACAATTTCAGGGAATTGCTTTTGCAGAATTGGCACGAACACTTCGTTCAATGCAACCCCGAGTACTGCTGGCTCATCAGGTGGACGGCCTGTGTAAGTGCTGTGATAAATTGGGTTTTCACGATGTGTAATGTGAGTGACCGTCATCACCGGAAACTCGTCTACTTCGTTGTAGTAACCTGTGTGATCGCCATAAGGACCTTCTGGTGCTGTTTCACCCGGCATAATATAACCTTCAAGTACGAACTCTGCGGTAGCAGGCACTTGTAGGTCATTTGAAACCGATTTAACAACTTCAGTTTTACTACCGCGTAGTAAACCAGCAAACGCATATTCGCTTAGGGTGTCTGGTACTGGTGTTACAGCGCCTAGGATTGTCGCAGGATCGGCACCTAATGCCACCGATACAGGGTAAGGTTCGCCTGGGTGCTCTTTACACCACTCACGAAAATCTAATGCGCCACCGCGGTGCGATAGCCAACGCATAATAATTTTGTTTTTACCCAATAGCTGCTGACGGTAAATACCTAAGTTTTGGCGCTTTTTATAAGGCCCTTTGGTAACCGTTAGGCCCCATGTGATCAAGGGAGCAGCATCACCCGGCCAGCAATGTTGGATAGGCAGCTTAGTTAAGTCAACATCATCGCCTTCAAGTATAACTTGCTGACAAGGCGCTTTTTTTACTTCTTTAGCTGGCATATTCAGTACTTGTTTGAATACTGGGATTTGCCCTAGTGCCTCTTTAATGCCTTTCGGTGGCTCAGGCTCTTTTAGAAAAGCTAATAACTTACCAACTTCGCGCAGTTCACTAACATCATCTTGCCCCATGCCCATTGCAACACGCTTAGGTGTACCAAAAAGGTTGGCAAGAACGGGAATAGTGTGGCCTTTAGGGTTTTCGAATAACAGAGCTGGGCCTTTGGCACGTAAAGTACGGTCGGCAATTTCGGTCATTTCAAGGTAAGGATCAATTTCTTGTTTGATCCGTTTTAATTCACCTTTTTGTTCTAATAACTCGATAAATTCGCGAAGATCTTTGTATTTCATTTTAGCCGCTTAAACGCTGAATAAACTGTCGCTATTATACTCAAAACCACTGATTAAGCTAATTTAGCAAACAAAGCTTTTGCTATTGCTGGGTTAAGCTACATTGGTACTTTTTTCCTTTTAAAATCAGCATTGCTTCATCGCCTTTAGACCAAAACAGCACATTATCGGCACTGTATTTAACCCCTGAGCCGCTTACTTGGCGATTGAGTAAAAATTCACTCTCCTTAAATGTCAGTCTTGCTTCCTCATCATTGTATTCAACAATACTGGCGCTAAGGGTTTCATCGCACAGATAATTGCTCGGTGCACTTTGCTCAGCACACGCGCACAAGGTAACTAAAGCGAGCCCTGAGAGAAGTGGTTTAATCATAGAAACACCTCTATTTTTGAATGAGCTATAAGCCTAACAAAGAAAAATTAACCGTTGGTGAAAATGGCAGGATAAGTTATGTTGATAGTGTATTTAATGGGCAAGGAGCTACCATGGCAGGCACTAATTTACTCACCTTACTTGATGATATTACAACACTTTTAGACGATATTGCGACGATGAGTAAAGTCGCAACAAAAAAAACAGCAGGGGTGTTAGGTGATGACCTAGCTCTTAATGCTCAGCAAGTCACAGGGGTAACTGCCGATAGAGAGTTGCCTGTAGTTTGGGCTGTGGCAAAAGGCTCGTTTATTAACAAAGCTATCTTAGTGCCCGCAGCATTATTGATTAGTGTTTGGTTGCCTTGGTTAATTACTCCGCTGTTAATGGTTGGCGGGCTGTTTTTGTGCTTTGAAGGTGCAGAGAAAATTATCGAAAAGCTGTTTGGTCATGCTCAACAAGAAGATGAAACTCTGGCTGAACAACAAGACTTACAAGAATACGAAAAGCAAAAAGTGAAAGGGGCGATCCGCACTGATTTTATCCTCTCAGCAGAAATTATCGTGATAACGCTAGGCACGGTTGCTGGCGCAACACTGGTGAATCAAGCTTTAGTGCTTAGTGTAATAGCAATTATTATGACCATTGGCGTGTATGGGTTAGTTGCAGGCATTGTTAAACTAGATGATGCTGGTTTGTATTTACTGCAAAAAGCGCAGCAAAGTGGCGGTAAGTTTAAAGAGCTAGTAGGTAAGTTTTTACTTGCTGCAGCGCCTAAGTTAATGCGCTTTTTAGCCTTTGCAGGAACGGTTGCTATGTTTTTAGTTGGCGGAGGCATATTGGTACATGGGATCCCCGTTTTACATCACGCCCAGCAAGGTAGCACTGAGTTTGTTACGAATTTAGTTGGTAAAACGGGTGAGCTGGCTACGCCGATTATATTTGATGGTTTATTAGGCGTTGTTGCCGGGGTTATCGTTGTGTTAGTGGTTGAACTTTGGCATAAAATTCGTCGCTAAATAGCATCCATTATTGGGTTGTTTTGTTAAATTTTTGTAGCAAATATAGGGTCTTTGCTTTATTATTGCTCAGCTAAAAATAACAATTAAATCGTTAAATGGAGTTAATCATGTCTCGATATCTCACTTTTGTGCTGGGACTAGCGTTATTTACGCTATCATTTACCAGCTTCGCTAAACCTGCAAAATTATCAGTAGAAGACTTTAGTAAAGGTAATGACTTTAGTCGTGTAACTATCTCCCCTGATGGCAACTACGTCGCAGCTATAAAAAAACACGAAGGTAAAAATTCACTCATCATTGTTGATACAACCAAGTTTGCAGTAACCCATGCGGTTGCTTTTCCGGGTAATGCACAGGTTGGCGAATACCATTGGGTTAACAATGAACGAGTTATTCTTGAAAAAGAGTATTTAAAAGGTTGGCAAGATACCCCTATTTATTATGGTGAGTTATTTGCCGTGAACGTCGATGGTAGCCGTGGCGCATACGTAATTGGTTATCATGGTGAACAGCAAACTGGTACTCGGTTAAAAAAGCAAACACCAGTTCAAGGAACGTCATACCTTTTAGATCCCCTACTTCATGATGATAAAAAAGTTTTGGTTGTCACTTACCCGTGGACTGCAACCAATGAACCAACTACCGTTGTATATGAAGTCGATGTTTATCGCGGCCTTCGTACTTTAATTACTCGTTCACCAGCACCTATGGGTGAATTTCTAACGGACCATGATGGTAACGTTCGTATCGCTGTATCAAGTGACGATTACCTCAATGCGACAGTCCATGTGCGAGAGCCTGAAGGCGGTTTTTGGAAAGAGCTCGATTTAGAAGGTATTAACTACACCGATATTACATTAAAGGCATTTGATAAATCTGGCGAGTCTGTCTATGCCACTGCATCAAAGGGTGGAGAAGCAGAGAGCCTTATTAAAATTAATCTGAAAACCAAAGAAGTGACGAAAATCTTTCAAGATAAGCATGTTTCACCGTCGCATATTTGGGTTGATGAAATCTCTAAAGAGTTATTTGCCATAGAAACCGAGGCTGACTACCCAAGCTATGCGTTTGTTGATAGTAATTCGCCTAAATCACAGCGTCTTAAAGATTTATTGGGCGCACTGCCAGGCAGTCAAGTACAGCTAGTTAGCAGTACAGAAGATGATTCAAAAAATATTATTTTCGCATCGAGCGATATAAACCCTGGGCAATATTATCTATATGACGCGAATACTAATAAATTACGAGCGCTATTCTCTACTCGTGGTTGGATCAACCAAGATGATATGGCACAAACCACACCTCTGCGTTTTAAAAGCCGTGATGGTTTAACAATTCTTGCTTATTTAACGGTGCCAAATGGCAAAGCTGAGAAAAACTTGCCTTTAGTTGTTATGCCGCATGGTGGTCCTTACCAAGCAAGAGATTATTGGGGTTACGACCCTGAAGCGCAAATGCTAGCTAATAGAGGTATGGCAGTGCTAAAGGTGAATTTTCGTGGCTCACCAGGTTTTGGACAGAATTTTAGAGAAGCTGGCTATCGCCAGTGGGGAAAAAATATTCAACACGATATTATTGATGGTGTGAAATTATTAATTAATGACGGCACAGTTGATAAAGATAACATATGTATTATGGGAGCCAGCTTCGGTGGTTACTCAGCACTACAAAGCGCGATTATCGAGCCGGATATGTTCAAGTGTGCGATTGGCCTGATGGGGGTTTACGACTTGCCTCTTATGTATGAAGAAGGTGACACGCAAGCCCGAAGCTATGGTGTTAATTACCTTAAAACAGTGATTGGTACTGATGAAGCCGAGTTAAAAGCATTCTCGCCTACTTATAATGTCGATAAACTAAAAGCACCTGTGCTTATTGTGCATGGTGGTGAAGACGAACGAGCTCCAATTGAGCAAGCAGAATCATTAGAAGCAGCGTTGAAAAAAGCTAAGCACCCATATGAAATCACTATTCTAGATGATGAAGGCCACGGTTTTTATAAAGAAGAGCACCGCACTCTTTACTATAAAAAAGTATTGGCTTTCTTAGATGATCATTTAAAGCTTTAAAAGAAAAGTGCCGGCGAGCAAGCTCGCCGGCAAGGATTTAGCACGGGAACGTAAGCGTGCTAGTGTGCAAGGTCTTCCTTCAAGTTATACAAACTCAAAAGATGATTCTTTCATCAGGCTGCGTAATCTCAAAAGCAGAGCAGGGAGAGTAACTCGGCTTTAAAAGAGTATAAATACTACGTCAGTACAAAAATGTTATAACATAACAAAATCAAAGTAAATAGTGAGAACCATATTATTAGGCTGGTTTCTTATGTGTGATATTTATGGGTAATAGATTATTGAGTATTCAATTTACTACAATCGTAACTCAAGCATAGCTCTGCGAGCTCAATCTTTGCTTTAGGATTCCCTTGTAAGGTAGCTTTGTTGAGCCAGTAAGCTGCTTTTTCGTTATTCACTTCTGTCCCTTGGCCATCACGATACATCTGACCCAAGTTTAATTGTCCCCATGCATAACCATCTTCAGCAGACAGGGTAAAACTTTTCAACGCTTCCTCGTATAAGCCATCTTTGAAGTAAGTGATCCCTTCCTGATTATGTTTATCTAGCTTAACGCCCGTATATAAAGGCTTAGGTCTAGGCGGGTGCATAACAAAACCACCAAATAAACTATAAAGCTCAGGTCGCATAATTTTATAAATGCTGCCTTCATCATAAAGCTGCTTTATTTGTGACTTACTGAAAGTCAGGGTTTTACTAGAAAAGTAATCATCTTGAACTAGCATGCTGGTACGCATGGCAATTTCGATGTCTTTATTGTACTTGTAAGTGTAGTTAGCAACTCTAAAAGTCATGTTCTTATCATCAAATTCAACGAGCTGAGCTACTTTTAAGTTGTTAATACGTTTTGGTTTGCCAGTAAATTTATCTGAATAGACAAAATAGGTATCAAATAACTTTGGCTCGTTTAAGTAATTTTGCTCATTTTCAGTTTGCTCATTCGCACCGATTAATGCATTTGTTAATAGGTAAACGATAATGAATAGGCCAATAAAGTATTTTATAAACGACGCTAACTCTAAGGCGGGCAATGAATACCAAGGTGCAGGAGTAACATAGCCACAGTCATCACATTGTCTTTGATAATTAATAGAAAGTGGCATGATGGGCAAAATAGTAAAGCGCAAAACTTTACTGTGATTGCTTAAAGAATAATGTTCACTATGACAGTGAGGGCACGTTTTTTGTTTTTTATAGAAAACATCAGCTGCAGCGGTATTAAATAGAAGCATAGTTTCTTCCTGAAGGTTGCTATCAATAAACTAGAACAAATGCAGAGAGTTAGAAAGCAGCAAACTGTAAGCAAATATGAATTAAATATGCTGAACAGTGTTTTCGTTTAGAGAAACAGCACATTCTCTGCTATGATCCACAGCATCTTCGAGGATGTCCCTCAATTATCAAGTTTGGAATATTACTGTGACTGCTACTGCTTTTTCATCTTTGGCTTTGCCGCGAGAGTTAACCGATAACTTATCAACTTTAGGTTATACGCAAATGACGCCAGTGCAAGCGCAAAGTTTGCCAGTGATCTTGCAAGGCAAAGATATTATTGCCCAAGCCAAAACGGGGTCGGGTAAAACGGCTGCATTTAGTTTAGGTGTGCTGGCTAAGTTAAATGTGAAACGCTTTCGTATTCAGTCTCTCATTTTATGTCCAACCCGAGAGTTAGCAGAGCAGGTAGCTGAAGAAGTTCGTAAGCTTGCCCGTGGTATTCATAACATTAAAGTTTTAACATTATGTGGTGGTGTCTCTATTGGTCCACAAATTGGCTCATTAGAACATGGCGCACATATCATCGTTGGTACCCCAGGTCGTGTTGATGACCACATTCGCAAAGGCACATTGCGCTTAGATGATGTTGAGACCCTAGTGTTAGATGAAGCTGATCAAATGCTAGATATGGGCTTCCAAGATACCCTTGATGCTATTGTTGAGTGCATTCCTAACCAACGCCAAACATTATTGTTTAGTGCGACTTATCCAAAATCAATTGCTGCGATAGCTGAGCGAGTGCTTAGCAACCCAGAAATGATTAAGGTAGAAGAAGAGCAAACAAAAAGCACAATCAAGCAATACTTTTACAAGCTAGATAATAATAAACAGCGCTTTAATACATTGAAGCTGTTGTTGTTGAAGTTCCAACCAGAAAGCTGTGTGGTTTTTTGTAACACCAAGGTTGAAACACAGCAGATTTGTGACGACCTTTATGCTGAAGGGTTTAGTGCGGTCGCCTTACATGGTGATTTAGACCAACGTGAGCGTGAACGTACTTTAATTCGCTTTGCTAATAAAAGCGCTTGTATCTTGGTGGCAACGGATGTTGCTGCGCGTGGCTTAGATATTAACGATATGGATATGGTCGTGAACTACCATCTAGCGCATGACCCACAAACCCATGTACACCGTGTTGGCCGTACTGGTCGGGCAGGTAAAAAGGGTATTGCATGTTCTATTTATGGTGAAGCTGAGCAATTTAAAGTGGCACAAATTGGCGACCACTACGAGCGCGACTTTGACCCTGAACCAATTCCGCCATTTAGCTTGCTAGAAAAGCCCGCTTATAAGCCAACCATGGCAACTATTATGATTGATGCTGGCAAGAAGCAAAAAATTCGTGCCGGTGATATTTTAGGAGCATTAACAGGTAAAGAGGGAATTGCCGGTCATCAGGTAGGTAAAATTAACGTACTTGATAATGTTGCCTTTATTGCTGTTGAGCGAGCTGCTGCAAAACCTGCGTTACGTAAATTGACTGAAGGTAATATTAAAAAGCGCAAGATCCGTGCGCGACGTTTGAGTAGGTAAGTTGTTGAGTTATGAGCAGCTTGCTTTAAGTTGCTCATATTCGAGTTGTATTTTCTTAAACTTAGTTGCACAGCCTTGGCGGTCTGGGTGGTGTTTTAATGCCAGTTGTCGCCAACGCTTTTGTAACTGTTTTTCTGAAAAATCAGTAGGTAGCTGCCATGCCTTTAGTAATTGTAATAGCTGCTGCTGAGGTAATGAGTGAATGCCCTTCTTTGGGCTAAATGACGAAAAACGCTGCCAAAAATCAGTTAACAACGCATCTATTTCATCGCTCGTTGTATCAAAGTTTTGCCAATCTAAATAGTAATCCCGTAGTGGGTCATGACTTTCTAATGCGTTACCTGTTTGCTTACTAACAAGTTCAATGTGAAGTGACGCAATCTGCAGCTGTTGCTCTGGTGCAAGTTGTGCTTGTAGTTGATAGAGACCATTCATAACTAAAAAGTTGCGTTTAAACAGATCTTTTTGTGGGTCATTGTCTAATTGCTCTATTTTTCCTGATTCACTAAGTGCGCTGGCAAGCGTATGAACCTTCCAAACAGGTTGTTCCAAAAGAAGGTAAAAAATCTCATCAATCAGTGGGTTAACCATTGTTCGCAAGCCTATCTTTAGTGTAATCTACAGTGGTATACGCTATCACAGCTGCTTTTTTGAAACTACGCTAATGTTTTTAGATACTAGGGAATGCATTTAGCCGAGCTTAAATAACTTCATTTTCAGGCTAAGTTGATTTTAAGGGATTTTGCCATATGTTCACATCACTGCGTGTAAGCTTGCTCACTGCTTTATTGTTCAGCTGTAGTTTGTTTGTTTCGCAGTCTAGCTTTGCATCCACTTCGCTACTTGAGCAATTTAGCCAATCCGAGCAATGGCAAGAAAAGCAACAGCTTGCCAAAAAGCTGCTTAATCAAAATACAACAAATCAAGAACTAAGCCTCGATATATACATGCAGCTTGCCGACTTTGCTTTAGAGAGAGGTAATTTCTCTGCGGCGGTAAAAAACTACCAATTGGCAGAGCAAGCAACTAGTTTTACAGCAACGCCAAATCGCTACTTTCGTAGCCTAAAAATGCAAGGCGTCACTTATTATTATCAAGGCTTGATGCAACAAGCGGTGCTTGCGTATAGCAAGGCATTAAGCGTTGCAGAAAAACTACCAGAGCCAATTGCCGAAGCAAACTTACTCAGTAATCTTGGCCTTGCTTACTTTGACATGTTCAATATGGATCAAGCGCTTAAATATTACAAAGAAGCGAAAGAAATATATGAAGAGCATGGTAGTGAGCAAGATAAAGCCGACATTTTACACAACATAGCGGGTATTTATATTCGTTTGTCGAGCTATGATATTGCGCTAGATATGTATAGAGAAACACTAGAAATTTTCCAAAAATTAGGTGATGAAGATGGCGTTGCTCAGTCGTATGGCAATATGGGTGTGGCTTACTCAGAGCTTGGCCAGTATCAACTTTCTTTACACTACTATCAGCGTGCCTTGCGCTACTACCAAGAAACGAATAACGCTTACTTTCTCTCTTCACGCCACACTAATATCGCTAATGTGTATCTTCGCACCGGTGATTTAGAGCTTGCCTTAAGTCATGCAGAAAAAGCCGTTGAGTTTGCAAAAAAAATTGATAATAAAACATTAGAGCTGGCTGGCTTATTGTCACAAGCAAAAATCGAGTTATTACAAGGAAAGCTCACTGAAGCTGAGGCCACTCTAACTACCTCAGTTTTTATGGCTAAACAATATAAAGATGATTTGAGAGTACAAGACGGCGCCGGAATGATGGCCCTAATTAAGTCAGGTAAGGGTGACTATGCAGCAGCCGTTGCTAGTTTTGATGAGTTTGTTCGTGCATTTAAAAGCGAGCAAAGCCTAAAATTATTAAAGTCGATGGGTGAGCTGCAAAGCCAAATCCAAGCAAGTCAGCTTAATCAAGAAATTGTTGAATTAAAGCAGCTACAGAATGTTCAAGAGCTCGAAATGTCTAAACAACGTCAGTTGGGCATTATGCTATTTATCTTGTTTGTGATGATAGTGGTGACGGGTATTACTATTTATCGTCGTAACATTGAAAAAGGGGCAAAAGAGCAACTTTCGTTAATGGTTGCTAAACGCACCAAAGAGCTTGAAGAAACCGCAGAACAATTACGCAGCGCAAATGAAATTAAAAGTCAGTTTTTAGCAAATATTAGCCATGAAATTCGTACACCTTTAACTGCAATCCTAGGCCAAACCGATAATCTAATGAACGGTTATTATAAACAAGAGCAGTTAAACGATGAGCTGGCTGTTATTCAAAAACAAAGCGATCACTTAAAAGAGCTGATTAACGACGTACTTGATATCAGTAAAATCGAAGCTAACAAGCTAGAGTTAAGTCTAAAGGAAGGTGATTTAGTTCGATTACTTACTGATGTTCATTCTATGCTTAGTGGTCAAGCCAAAGATAAAGGGCTGAATTTTTCATTTCATAATGAGCTTGGCGAACAGTTTTACAGTCAGCTCGACTTTACCCGCATTAAACAAATACTTATCAACCTATGCGCCAATGCAATTAAATTCACCAATCAAGGTGAAGTAGAGTTAAAAGTCTATAAAGTAGAGCAAGGCGTATGGTTTCGTGTAACTGACACTGGTATTGGTATGAATGCTGAGCAGCTTAAGCAAATCTTTGAATGTTTTAGACAAGGCGACAATAGCATCAGCCGTCGCTTTGGGGGCACCGGGCTTGGTTTAAGCCTATCGCAACAGCTTGCGATGATGATGGGTGGCTATATCAGTGTTGAAAGTGAGCTAAATAAAGGCAGCATATTTTCGTTTTACTTGCCGTGTAAAGAGCATACACCAAGCACGGAAACAGTTGAGCTTGCAAAGTTTGTGCAGCCAGCAACAAAAGGCTTGTCTGGTAAAGTGCTGCTTGCTGAAGATCACCCAGATAACCGCCGTTTAATTTCTCGTTATTTAGAGTCGATGGGTCTTGAGGTTATTGCGGTAGAAAATGGTGAGCAAGCTGTAGAGTATTGTCTAAAGGAATTCCCTGATGTGGTGCTGCTCGATATTCAAATGCCAGTGCTAGATGGATTAAATGCACTGAAACTACTACAAGAGTGTGGCTTTACCCAGCCTGTATATGCATTAACTGCCAATGCAATTAGCCACGAAATCGACAGTTACCTTGAAGCTGGTTTTACAGGTTACCTTGCTAAACCGATTGATAAAAAAGTGTTTTACACGCAACTTGCTAAGCATTGCAAAAAAGACAGTAACACAACTAAGTCTCAGCATGATATGAGTGACTTAGTTGCAAGCTTTATCAATAGCTTTGAGCATGAAAGCGCATTGATACAACAGCATTTTGCTGCTCATGAACTGTTTAATTTACAGCAGGATGCTCACCGTATAGGTGGCGCGGCTAAAATGTTTGAGCTGAATGATGTCGCGATGAGTGCCATGGCACTTGAGTCGGCGTTAAAGCAAAATAAACTTACTGACTTAACAAGCTTAGTTGCTCAGCTACTTGAGCAACTACATAACGCATCGGTTGATCAGAACAGCTCAATATCACCGTCTTGAATTTTCTCAATTTCTTGATTGGTATCGAAGCGTGAGCGATCGATGCGCTGTTCGTGATCGGTTTCTGGTGGTGTGATATTAAACATCGAAAGCTTATCGTCTAAGGTATGGGCAAGGCGAACCAAGTCTTTACTCGATACAGCTTGTATTTGTGAACTTGAAAGTGCATCAGAGTTGAGCTCAACCATTGCATCAATACTGGTTTGTGCTTCATCTGACATTTGACTTTGCATAGCAACCTGCTCATGAACACTCTCAGAAAACGCATTAATTTCTAACATCGCTTGTTCAATTTTATTGGTTTCTTTAGTTGATGCCTCAGATAACTCAACCGTGCGCTCGGTTTCTTTAAGTGCGGTTTGCATTAATTGATATGCTTGCTCTGTACTATGCTGAATTTTAGCTACCATCTCACGCACTTCTTGTGTTGATTTACTGGTGCGGGCAGCTAGGTTTCGTACTTCATCAGCGACCACCGCAAAGCCGCGTCCTTGCTCGCCAGCACGCGCAGCTTCAATGGCAGCATTTAGCGCAAGTAAATTAGTTTGTTCGGCAATACTATTGATAACATCAATAACTGAGCCAATCGCATCACTATCTTGCTTAAGTAAAATAATCTGCTCACTGGTGAGGTTAATATTATCGGCAAGCTTGATAAGACTCGCCTGGCTTTTATCTGTGTCTAAACGGGTTTGTTGTACTGATTTAGTGGCATCAGATACTGAATTAAAAATTTGTTCTAGACTTCTATCTAGCTCTTTAGATACTTCAATGGTGCGGGTAATAGTATCTGCTAAATCAATACCATGAGCATCTTGGATGGTAGCTTTTTGAGTCATCGATGCATAGGTATCACGAAGTGCATCAGCCATAGGTAATAAGCGGGCAGATGACGAGTATATTTCGCCAAGCATGTGCTCAACCATCGTCAGGCTTGCATTGAGGGCATGACAAGCTTGTGGTAATTGACGATCATTTTCGTCAAAACGGAAAGTGAAATCGATGCCTTGCTCAGAAGTAATCTGCTTAACAAAGTAGCTTAAATGATCTTGTTGCTTTTTATCCGTTGTATAAACAAAAGCAATCAAAGCTAGCCATGGAATGATTACAACAAGTGTAAGCACAGCCATAGCAGTAGTAGAAAAATCAAATACAGTAAAACTAGCAATACAACTAAGTAAGCTTACTAAGAATAGAACTACAGCTACTTTAATGCGAGTCATTGAGGGGGTCCTTACCTTTTAATCCTATAATGTATAGAACAAATTTC
The DNA here is from genome assembly GCF_001469895.1 of Pseudoalteromonas sp. XI10. GTDB lineage: Bacteria > Pseudomonadota > Gammaproteobacteria > Enterobacterales > Alteromonadaceae > Pseudoalteromonas. The sequence continues at coordinate 84,363 of NZ_LOPY01000045.1, forward strand.
TATTTATTACCAATAAACTTATTCTGTAAAAGTATAACTTTTAAGGTGTTATGTCCTTAGTTTTACGCAAAAAAAATGCCTGTATTAAACAGGCATTTTTTAAAAACTAGTAATAGTTACTGACGTTTCATTGAGTCAAAGAATTCATCATTGGTTTTGCTCATTGAAAGCTTATCAATTAAGAATTCCATGGCATCAATTTCTGACATCTCATGAACGATCTTACGTAAGATCCACATCTTTTGTAGTTCATCAGGTTTAGTGAGTAACTCTTCGCGACGCGTACCTGAGCGGTTAAAGTCAATCGCTGGGAATACACGCTTTTCAGCAATCTTACGATTTAAGTGTAATTCCATGTTACCTGTACCTTTGAACTCTTCGTAGATAACTTCGTCCATCTTCGAACCGGTATCGATAAGAGCCGTTGCGATAATTGTTAAGCTACCGCCTTCTTCTACGTTACGAGCAGCACCAAAGAAACGCTTTGGTTTGTGTAATGCGTTTGCATCAACACCACCAGTTAATACCTTACCTGATGATGGGATTACGGTATTGTAGGCACGAGCAAGACGTGTGATTGAATCAAGTAAGATAACCACGTCTTTTTTGTGCTCAACCAGGCGCTTCGCTTTTTCAATTACCATCTCAGCAACTTGAACGTGACGGCTTGCAGGCTCATCAAACGTTGAAGCAACTACTTCACCTTTTACAAGGCGCTGCATCTCTGTAACTTCCTCTGGACGTTCGTCGATTAGAAGTACCATTAGCTCACAATCAGGTTGGTTATAGCTGATTGATTGCGCAATGTTTTGCAGTAGCATCGTTTTACCGGCTTTTGGCGGCGCAACGATAAGTGCACGTTGGCCTTTACCAATTGGTGAGGCTAAATCAAGTACACGTGCTGTGATGTCTTCAGTACTACCGTTACCACGCTCCATACGTAAACGTTCGTTTGCGTGCAGTGGGGTAAGGTTTTCAAATAGGATTTTTGTGCGAGAATTTTCAGGTTTGTCGAAGTTTACTTCATTTACTTTTAATAGTGCGAAGTAACGTTCACCGTCTTTAGGTGGACGAATAAGGCCTGAAATTGAGTCACCAGTACGCATGCTGAATCGACGGATTTGACTCGGTGATACATAAATATCATCTGGGCCGGCTAAGTAAGATGCTTCAGATGATCTTAAGAAACCAAAACCATCTTGTAAGATCTCTAGTACACCGCCGCCATAGATATTTTCACCGCTTTTAGCGTGCGCTTTAAGGATGGCGAAAATAATGTCTTGTTTTCTTAAACGGGCTACGTTTTCGAGCCCCATGGACTCAGCTAAGTTTACAAGCTCTTTGATAGACTTGTCTTTTAATTCGCGTAAATGCATATTGGTGGGTTCTTTATTACAATTGTCATACTCAAAATCATCGTTTGATACATGAGTGAGGTTTGTTGGTATAACTAAGGATTAGTTGGCTTTATAAACTAGCAGGTCACTAGCAAGGCGTCCAGTCTTTAAACAAAATAAAGCTAAAAAAAGGGCAAAAAGCCCTTTTTTTATATTTTCATTAGATGTTGTTTTCTAAAAACTCTACTAATTGAGTTTTAGAAAGTGCACCAACTTTAGTTGCTGCAACTTGACCATCTTTGAAAAGAAGTAATGTAGGGATACCACGGATACCAAACTTTGGTGGTGTGCCTGCATTTTGGTCGATGTTAAGTTTACCAACGGTAACTCGGCCATCAAACTCGCCAGCTACTTCGTCAAGAATAGGGGCGATCATTTTACAAGGTCCGCACCATTCAGCCCAAAAATCAACAAGTACAGGTTTGTCTGATTGTAGTACGTCAGCTTCAAAGCTATCGTCAGTTAATTGAATAATTTTCTCGCTCATTGCGATCTCCGATTAGTTAGGCGAAATATTTAATGCGTATTTAAACACTCTTGTTTCTTATTGCAAGTTTAAACGTTATGCTTAAACGCTATGACTAAGACACATTTGACCGATAAAAAGTTTTCAGACTTTGCTATCGCACCGGAAGTGGTTGCCGGTTTAACCGAAAATGGGTTTGAATATTGCACACCCATTCAAGCGAAATGCCTACCTTTTATTTGTGAAGGCCGCGATATTGCGGGCCAAGCGCAAACAGGTACGGGCAAAACGTTGGCGTTTTTAACTGCCACATGCCATCGGTTATTACAATCTAGCAAAGCATCTAGTAAACATCCAAGAGCCCTGATCATGGCCCCAACAAGGGAGCTGGCGATTCAGATACACAAAGATGCAAAAATTTTAGCGCCACACTGTAATCTTAACTTAGGATTAGTATATGGTGGCGAAGATTACGAAAAACAACGTGCACAACTAGAAAAAGGCGTTGATATTTTAATTGGTACTACTGGACGCCTAATCGATTTATATAAACAGGGCTGCTATACCCTCAATGAAATCGAGGTTGTAGTACTTGATGAAGCTGATCGCATGTTCGATTTAGGCTTTATAAAAGATATTCGTTATATGTTTAGACGTATGCCAGAAACCTCTGAGCGACTAAACCTATTATTTTCTGCAACCTTGTCATATCGTGTGCAGGAATTAGCCTTTGAACATATGACTAACCCAGAGCACGTACAAGTTGAACCTGATGTAAAAACAGGTAAGCGTATTCAAGAAGAGCTATTCCATCCATCACAAGATGACAAAATTAAGTTACTGTTAACTTTAATTGAAGAAGAATGGCCAGATAAAGCGATTGTGTTTGCAAATACGAAACACAGTTGTGAGAATGTTTATGCATGGATGAAAGCCGATGGTCACCGAGTTGGGTTATTAACCGGTGATGTAAACCAGAAAAAGCGTCAATCAATTTTGGCTCAATTTACCAAAGGCGATTTAGACTTTTTAGTAGCAACAGACGTTGCAGCTCGTGGTTTACATATCCCAGAAGTAAGTCATGTATTTAATTTTGATTTGCCAGATGATTGTGAAGACTATGTACACCGTATTGGTCGTACCGGACGTGCTGGTGCATCAGGACACGCTATTAGCTTTGCCTGTGAACAGTATGCCTATAATCTCCACGAAATTGAGCAATATATAGAACACAGCATTCCATTATCACATTATGATAAAAGTGCATTGCTTGATGATTTAACTAAGCCTACTATTCAGAAAAAGCGGAACTATTCTACAGGCCCACGTAATCGTAATAACAACGGACGTCGACCAAATAATAGTTACCAGAAATCACGGTCGTAATAAACGGCCGTTGTTGAAGACTTAGTAGTAACTAGAGGTTTTTGAACGGTGGGGCAACTTCAACCGCAAAAAAATGTGTATGCAGTAATCGACTTAGGATCAAATAGCTTTCATATGCTGATCGCTAAATCGATTGCTGGCGGTCTACAAACGATCGGTCGAGTCAAACGTAAAGTAAGGCTTGCTGCAGGGCTTGATGAAAACAACGTCCTTAGCACTGAAGCCATGCAACGAGGTTGGGAATGCCTAGCCTTGTTTGCTGAACGTCTGCAAGACATACCACAGAAAAACATCACAATTGTTGCGACCGCAACTTTACGTCTTGCTAGCAATGCTGATGTATTCAAGCATAAAGCTGAACAGATCCTTGGTCATAAAATCAATGTTATCAGCGGTGAGCTAGAAGCTAAGACAATCTATAAAGGCGTGGCGCACACCTCAGCTTGCAGCGGTAAACAACTGGTTATCGATATTGGCGGAGCCAGTACCGAAGTTGTTATCGGTCAGGGCTTTGATGCACTGCATTATAAAAGCCTGCATATGGGCTGTGTTACCTTCCTAGAACGCTACTTCAAAGATCAAAAGCTCAGTAATGAAAACTTTGCTGCTGCAATTAAAGCTGCAAGTGAAGTGGTTGCAGAAATAGTCGATGAATACCAAGCAACTGGATGGCAAATTGCGAGCGGCGCGTCAGGCACAGTACAAGCGATTCAAGAAATCATGGTTGCACAAAACCAAGATGAGCTTTTAACGCTTGATAAACTTCTCGCTATTAAAGAGCAATCAGTGCAATTTGAAACAATTGCTGATCTTGAGCTTCCTGGCTTGAGTGAAGAGCGTCGTCTAGTGTTTGTTTCTGGCCTCGCTATCTTGATCGCCTTGTTTGAATCTCTAGATATAAAACAAATGGGTCTTGCACGCGGTGCATTGCGTGAAGGTGTTTTATATAGCATGGTGCCAGAGCTTCATAACCACGACATCCGCAAGCGTACAGTTGATGGTTTAATGAGTCGCTATCATGTAGATCAAAAACAGGCTTGTCGGGTTGCGCAACTTGCAGAGCAGTTGGCAAAAAGTGTCATGGGGCAATGGCAATCAATCGATGAAAATGCAATCGCATTACTAAGAACAGTAGCAAAATTGCACGAGATTGGCTTACTAATAGAATACAAGCTTTATCATAAGCACACAGCTTACATTATAGAAAATACTGATATGCCAGGATTCTCGCAATCTGAGCATAAACTAATTACCGCTGTTGCTAGTGAACACCGTGCTGATCTTATTAAAAACAACTTTGCTCACTTGGGCTGTCATCAAGTACTCGCAGAGTGTTTAACAAGAGTTGTGCGGATCGCTGTGATCTTATCAATGCGTCGCCAAGATGATGTACTACCAGCGATTGATCTCAGTGTTAATAAAAACACCCTGACACTGACATTTGATGGTGATTGGTTAAAATATCACCCATTAATGGCCAGTGAACTGCAACTAGAGTCCAAGCTACAAGCAAAAGTAGGTTGGAAGCTCATAGTAAAATAACGTTAAAAGGCCCTTTGGGGCCTTTTTTAGTGCTATTTTTACCCGTTTCGTTCGTATTTTGCGCGAACAGTCGTTTTTTTCATAAAAACTTCAAAAAACAGTTGATCTCAATTTGGATCTCCCTATAATGCGCATCCACCGACACGGCGGACTGCTTACAAAAAAGCAAAACGACGAGTTGGTTGAGTCAAGTAAAACTGAGTTTTGAAAAAATAAACTTTTCTCAAAATTAAGTGTTGACAAAAATAACGGCTTGCGTAAAATGCACAGCCCTTGAGACGCGAAAGTATCTCAAATGTTCTTTAACAATATAAAGCAATCATCTGTGTGGGCACTCGTACAGATTGAGTTCTAACAGCGAAACTTAGTTTACTAAGTAACGCAAACAAATTTAGAGTCTCAATTGAACTGAGTGACCAACAGAAACAAGTTTACTTGTTTCAGCACAGTCAATTCGATATCGAAAGATATCAAAATTCAGAATTCATTGAGCACGAAACTTCGGTTTCAAAAAACTTTTAATTGAAGAGTTTGATCATGGCTCAGATTGAACGCTGGCGGCAGGCCTAACACATGCAAGTCGAGCGGAAACGAAG
>NZ_LOPY01000046.1 GCF_001469895.1 Pseudoalteromonas sp. XI10
CCTAAAGGGGTCATTTTACTGAGCTTAAACCAGCGTAAAAGAATGGCTTTATCCGATAACCTATTTGCTTTTTTATCATCAACATAAAGCACAAGATGAGTATGATTGCTCATCACCGCATAAGCACATACATCAATGCAAAATATCTTTGCAAGAAAAAGCAGGCGCTCCTCAACCCACCCTCTGCGGTGTTCATATGATTTACCGGTGAGTGCGTCTTCCCCACAAAGGTAGGC
>NZ_LOPY01000047.1 GCF_001469895.1 Pseudoalteromonas sp. XI10
CTCTGCATAACCTGACTGTGCACTATAAGAGTATGATGTCGCCAGCATCTGCTCTGTAATACCATTTCGATTCGTGTGTGTTGGTTGCTCTAAGCCACTCTGAGTCCAATTTTCGTTTCCAATAAACGAACTATTACTTAGCAAGTTAGTCTTGTAGTGATTCTGATCTACGATACCATCATCGTTATGGTCAACATCTTCTAGAGCAAATACACTAGTCGAGAGGCATAAAAAAGTGGGCAAAAGCCCACAAAGTAAGGTTGAGTACTTCATAATTTCCTTCATGAATGTAGTATTAATTAAAAAAGCCCGTTTAAAGTCGCAGCTTACGACTATGATTTAAATTTACTTACTTTCCTTTATTTTTATTTTCAATTTTTGAATTCCAGGAAACCAATCAACAAATTTAAAATAGATATAAACACTTTGCTAACTTTAGTTCCAAGGGGGGCTCATCTTAATTACATTCGTTAAAAAAATCTACAATAAAAAACAAAAATAAGTATAAATTTCAACAGTTTAAATAACAAAAAAGGAACACAAATGTTAACTTGTAGCATTGACGTACCAATAAAAGATATGAAAATATAAGTTTCAATAAAAAACAACTTTATAGGAACAGATTGATGGATGTTTTTAAAATAATTTAAATAAATAACACATAGACTGCTGAATAGTTATCAGCGACTTCATTAATATAAATTATAACTTTTGAATAGAATCTATAATTAAAACCTGCAAACACATATGACAGCAGCAATAATTTAAGTTTTTGGACTTCGACACCTGATCTTACATCAACGGCTATTAAGTCTCTGTCTATAAACTCTGATAGTGTTATCAAATCAGACTTCAGATCATCTACAATAATCTATGTGTTATTAGTCAGAAACCTTCATAACTAGTCATACCAAAATAAAGGGGTTAGAGTGGCCCTTATATTTTCAACGCTCCATAAAAGATCAATTTAAGTAAATTAATTCACCTATCGAGCTTATGAATACTCAAGGCATTAATCAGGAAATTTTTGCTAAGTGCTTTTGAATGCTGAATTTTCAAGCAAGAAAAGTCAGTTTTTATACATATTTTTACATTTAATGCATACATTATCTTAACATAGTACAAAAGTTGTGCTGAAATAGGAAACGTTGTTACCCTTCTTCAAAAATAACCTGTAACAACACATAACTATAATAACAGGCAGTTTTTTACAGGGCTTTTCAGATGTCGATGTTTTCATTCGATGAACAAAGCGGCTATGTCTCTTTGTGTGAGCATCCTCGTGATGCGGGTTTTCCTACTACGAGTTCTCAATTAATTGAATTACTTGAGCAATCTCCTTATGCCAGCTACGAATTTATCGACGCTAATATTGGTAAGTTGTTTATACCTAGCAACCAATATCAAAACCAATCTTTAGTGGTTGCTAAAGCGGTTGATGCTCATCTTGAAGTTAAAGTTGACGCTAAAAACATGGTAGTTGAAGCAAACCTAACAACAGCCCGTGGCGGTAAAATTGTGAGCATGGATATGGCGCAAGAGGTGCTTACAGAGGCGGGCGTGATTAAAGGCATTAGTATGCGTGCCCTTGATACCTTTTTAGGCCAGCAATTTAAACAACCACCTGGTGCTCATTACAGCGCAATCGTTGCCCATGGCAGAATGCCCAAAGAAGGCACTGATGCTAAATTCGTGCGTTTATGCTCCACCGCACAAGATCGCGTTCTTAGTCCGCAAGCGACCTCTGGCGGTAAAGTCGACATGCGTAATTTAGGTGCCATTATTACCGTTAAACCCGGCACGCCATTAATGCAGCGAGTTCCTGCAACACCCGGTGAAGATGGCTTTACAGTGTTTGGTGATGTGATGCCTGCAAAACCTGGTAAAGATTTACCTCTTGAGCCATTCGAAGGAACGCGAATTGATCCTAATAATAGCGATATGTTGATTGCCGATGCTAAAGGCGTGCCTGTTGCCCTACCCCGCGGAATGCGCGTGGACGACGTATTGTGTTTTCATCATGTTGATGTAAGTACGGGCCATGTCGAATTTGATGGCAGTGTCATTATAAGCGGTGATGTAAAAGATGGTATGCGAGTCAAAGCCACGGGTGATATCACTGTTTTAGGCTTTGTTGAATCAGCCACAATTGAAAGTAAAAGTGAAGTCACCGTGATGCTTGGGGCTGTTGGCAGAAAACGTGAAAACGTCGAGAACTTTACCTGCAACATCACGGCTTCGCGCACTATCTCTGTTGGTTATGCTCAGTACTGCCATATAAAAACAGAGCAAGATTTATTCATTGAACGCCAAGCCTTGCATTGTGACTTAAGCGCTCGCCGCCTTATTCGAGTCGGCAAAGCCAATAACCCGCGAGGCAAAATCATTGGTGGCAATATTTTAGATGCGATGCGAATTGAAACCGGTGAGCTTGGTGCGCCATCAGGCACTAAAACACGGGTTTTTATAGCTCAGTACTGGCATGATTTACGTCAAAAGCAGCAACAAATTAATGACTTTGAAAAGTTATTAGCGACAAAAGCCGCAGCTCTACAGCAAGCACGAAAAAAGGCCAGTAAAATACCAGACCCAGCCCAGCGTGCGCATTACATTAATAAGATCACCGCCAGCGAGCAGCAGATTAAAATTAAAACGGCAAATACCAAGAAAAAGAAACACTTAGTAAAAACTAAGATTGCACGTTTATTAGCAACGAGTCGCTTAAAAGTAAATGAATTAATGCATCCTGGGGTGGAGCTGAAGATAGCACAAGAGAGTAAACAGTTTTCACGTATTTACCCTCCTAACATGGTGCGCTTTTTTGAGGGTAAAATCACTCAGTCGTTTTAGCGGCTGAGTCTTGCTCTTCTTCTGTCGCTTCAGTTTCAGGCAATGGCCAACCACCGAGTTGTTGCCAGCGATTAACGATTAAACAAAACAGTTCTGCTGTGCGCTCGGTATCATAAAGAGCTGAGTGAGCTTGTTTATTATCAAACTCAATACCTGCCGCCCTACACGCTTTAGCTAATACTGTTTGCCCTAGTGCAAGGCCTGCCAGTGATGTGGTATCAAAGCTAACAAATGGATGAAATGGCGTGCGCTTAATTTTACAACGCTCAATGGCAGCATTTAAAAAGCCGTGATCAAACGCTGCATTGTGTGCTACTACCACTGAACGCTGACAACCCGCTGCTTTTTGTGCCTTGCGCACAACTTTACAGATTTCTTTAATCGCTTCTTCTTCAGGCACTGCACCACGCAGCGCAGAAAAAGGCTCAATACCATTAAATTCAATGGCCGCTTGTTCGATATTAGCGCCTTCAAATGGCTCAACATGAAAATGCACAGTATGATCAATACTTAACACGCCGTCGTCATCCATTTTAAGTACAGATGCAGCAATTTCTAATAACGCATCGGTGTCTTTGTTAAAACCTGCAGTTTCAACATCTATCACAACGGGAAAAAAGCCACGAAAGCGTTTTGCGAAAAGAGTTTGTTCAGTATTTTCCATAGTCTTCTTGGTTTGCCAGTGTAAGCTGGCTATTATGTCAAAAACCACGGCTACTCTGCTAGAGTAAATAGTGTGAAATCGCAGATTCTTACAGAGTTTTTAGGCACATTACTTGCTTTATATTATTAAGCTAGCCCTGTGTTTAGTGCGCTGAAGCAATTAAACACAAAAAATTGCCAATTATTTGGCATTGATGATTTGTTGGAGAATTACCGTGATGAAGCTCTCATTACTTCCTTTAAGCCTAAGCCTATTGACCTCAGTTGCAAGTATTAATGCGAACGCAGCCATGCGTGAGTATACCGCTAATGCTGATATGTCTAACTGGCAAATGGTTAAAACTTCTCGCTTAGAATGCCAATTAAATCATGAAGTTCCTTACTATGGTGAAGCAATTTTCAGCACCACTGCCAGTAAAAATAAAGACGTAAACTTTAACCTTGATATGGTCGTACGCCCAGACAATTACAGTATTGCTGGCCTAAAAGCCGTACCACCTAGTTGGCGTGCTGGTATGCCCGCCCGAGACTTAGCGAATATGAAGCTATTACGTAAGTTTGACGGCGAGCTTGGTAATAAAACCGCTTGGGAAATGCTCACCGAACTTGAAAAAGGTTACCAACCGACATTTTATTACCAAGACTGGCAAAACAGTGCCGATAAAATTGCCGTTGGTTTATCGAGTGTAAACTTTAAACAAGCCTATTGGGCGTTTTTACAGTGCCGAGATGCAATGCTGCCTTACAGCTTTGAAGATATTTCGTTCACAGTGATGAACTATGAGCCAAATACTAGCAAGCTGACTAAATCATCACAAAAACGCTTAGATAAAATTGGCGAATACTTAAAGTACGACACCAACATCGAATCTATTTCAATATCTTCTTACACCGACAGCTACGGTGGTCGCTGGAACAACCTCGAATTATCAAAAAAACGCGCTAAAGCGATTAAGGATTACATTGTTAGCTTAGGGGTTGATGAAAGCAAAGTAGATACCGATGGTTACGGTGAAAAGCGTCATGTTGCCAGCAACGACAACATTTTAGACCGAAACAAAAACCGTCGTTTAGTCATTCAAATTGCAAAAATGTAGCCGCCGAAGCGGCTACTAGCCTTAACTCATTTCTACCGACTTCACGCGCTTAAAACGCTTTAGCCACTTATCGCCAAACTGAAAAAATGCGAGGCTTATCATAATAATGATCGCGCCAACAATCAGTGCTTGGTCAATGGGCTCATCATTAAGTAAACCACCAATCGCGATTGCAAAACTTGGTGTGATCAGGGTTGTTAATGCGACCGTGCTGGCGTTCAACTTTTGCAATACATGAAAATACGCCAGCGCACCAATTAATGAACCAAACACGCCTAAGTAAACAATTGAGTACAGTGATTTTGCACTCCACATCTGGCTATTAAGTTGGCCATCTACCAGCAACCAAGTAATAAAAAACAGTGGGGTTACAAAAACCAACGCACCAAATGTGGTGGCCATTGGATGAATAGCAATTCTTACCCGTTTGATCATGACACCGCTCAAACTAAAAAAGCACACTGCAATAAATACATATAACAGACCACTAAGCTGCTCTACTCCCCCTTGAATATGGCGTTGGCTTACTAAAAATAAACCAATTAAGGCACAGCCAAGGGCGCCAAGCTTAATGGCGCTAAACTTAGGTTCGTTCAAGATTTTTTGCGCAAGTAAGCCCGATAAAATTGGCGCAAGGCCAAACATCAATGATATTAACCCTGACGGCACTGTTTTAGCAGCCATGTAGCTTAATAACATGCCGCCAAAAATGCCTATGCTTGAATAGCCATAAAGGAATAAAGCACGGCGATGCCAGGGCACTCGGATATTGGCAACAGCAACGACAAACGAAGCCATCACCAGCCCCACCAGCATGCGTAAAAACACAGCCAGGGTTGGTGCTACCGTTTCACTACTCCAAACAATACCCAGTGGTGTTGTTGACCAAATCACCACCATTAAAAAATATGAGGCTTTAACAGGCACAAGCTTATTCCTTTAAAAAGGCGAAAAAAGCGGAAGAAAATTTAAAAGGGAAATAACCAACCGCTTAGAACGCGGTTAGTAAAACTTACTTAATTAACCGCAGCACATAACAGACCACACGACTGACGAAGTCAGGCGCATACAATTGTTTGTTGGTCGTTGGTTTAGCTGCATCATGGTATTTAAAAAGTAAGTTGAAGAAGCTTAAGAATCCGCCTAAATGGTGATTTTGTCAACACGTATACTCATACTATTTGGCAAAAAGTTTTTTGCTGATTTCAACAGCCTGTTTGCACATGTAAATCATAGGTTACATTTAATTTCTTTGATTTATAACAAAACTATTTAAGTTTTGTTAAACAAGTTATATCTTGCTTGCCTCTCACGAAGTTTAAGGGGCAAAAAGTGCTTAAAAATAAAACAATAGGTAGCATGTTAATTGTTGCTGGCACCACCATAGGTGCAGGGATGCTGGCATTGCCTATCGCCTCCGCAGGGCTTGGTTTCACAACAGCGTTATCACTAATTTTTTTAACTTGGTTTTTAATGACCTACACAGCATTACTAATGCTAGAGCTGCATCAATATGCCGACAGAGATGCAACCCTCAATACGTTAGCTAAATCATGGTTGGGTAAACGTGGGCAATGGGTCGCTAACTTTTCAGTAATGTTTTTGTTTTACGCACTATGCGCTGCGTATATCGCAGGTGGCGGTGCGCAATTACAAGAAAAGCTCAACAATGGTTTATCGCTTTCTTTAGCACCGCAAGTTGGCTCAGTTATTCTGGCTATTGTGATTGGTACTGTGGTTACACTCGGTACCAGCAAAGTCGATAAGCTTAACCGCGTACTGTTCACCATTAAAGTGTGCGTACTAGCCAGCTTATTTTATATGCTGACACCTTATGTTCATGGCCAACACTTACTTGAAATGCCGATTGAACAAGGTCTGATTTTATCTGCAATTCCAGTGGTGTTTACCTCGTTTGGTTTTCATGGCTCTATTCCGTCGATTGTGAAGTACGTGGGTTTAGATATCAAAACACTTCGTAAAGTGATGGTGGCCGGTGCAGCACTGCCTTTAGTGATTTACATTTTTTGGCAATTACTTAGCCAAGGCATGATGAGTCAAAGCGATTTACTGCAAAGCCAAGGGTTACCAGGTTTTGTAAGCAGTGTTGCTAGCATTGCTCACAGTCCACATGTTGCTACTGCTGTGAACATTTTTGCTGATTTAGCGTTAGCAACGTCTTTCTTAGGAGTGAGCTTAGGTTTATTCGACTTTTTTGCTGATGCATTTAAAAAAGGTGATGGCAGTAAAGATCGAATCAAAACAGCGTTGATCACTTTTATTCCACCGCTAGGCTTTGCGCTATTCTATCCACAAGGGTTTATTATGGCACTTGGCTACGCCGCCATTGCGCTGGTTATTTTAGCGGTGTTTTTACCGGTTGCTATGGTCTATAAGCAACGAAGCAGCAAACCAGATGCGGGTTACCAAGTTAAAGGCGGTAATATTGGCTTAGCACTGGCCGCCCTGTTTGGTGTGCTTATTATTAGTGCTCAAGGTTTGCAAATGGCGGGGCTTATTCCAGCGATTGGTTAAACAACTTATCAAATCAAAAAAGCACCCTTGGGTGCTTTTTTTGTGTCTGGTTTAAAGTGTAATTAAAACACCATTGCTTTACCACGGCCAGATGCTTCAGATGCTGCATCTAATTTACCGTCTTTATTGATGATCACATGCATATCACCAAAATGGCGTTCATCAAGTGTATAACCCATCTTCTCAAGCGCTTTAACAACCTTTGGTTCAAGACCTGTGTGGTATCTAATCACATTTTTAGGCCATAACTGGTGATGAAAGCGTGGGCTGTCTACCACTTGCTCTGCAGTCATATCAAATTCAACCGCATTTAAAATAGACTCATACACAGAGCTAATAATCGTGGTACCACCCGGAGAGCCAGTTACCATTTTAACTTTGTTACCCTGAAGTAGAATGGTCGGTGTCATTGAGCTCAACATGCGTTTATGGGGTTGAATTTCGTTAGCTTTACCACCAATTGCCCCAAATACATTCATCACACCTGGCTTGGCACTAAAGTCATCCATTTCGTCATTCAAAATAAATCCTGCGCCCGATACAACCACGCCGCTACCAAAGCTTAAGTTAATGGTCGTGGTATTCGCAACGGCATTGCCCCACTTATCTAGAATAGAAAAATGCGTTGTTTGTTCACTTTCGTGTAAACCCGGTTTGATGTTCTCAGTTGTTGAAATGACATCTGGGCGAATTGTACTTGCGCGACTGCTAAGATAATCATCTGCAAGTAGAGCTGTTTTTGGCACTTCATAAAAATCTGGGTCACCTAAATATTCAGCTCTGTCGGCAAATACGCGTTTACCTACTTCAGCCAAAATATGAACATAGGTGGTTGAGTTGTGCTCAAGCTTTCCTTCAGGCTTTGCCAAGTCGTACATTTTTAGCCATTGTAAAATAGCAATACCACCTGAACTTGGCGGTGGTGATGTGAGCACTCCGTAACCGCGCCAGTTACCCTTAATTGGTGTACGCGACTTAGCTTGATAAGCTTTTAAGTCTTGCTCAGTAATAATGCCGCCGTGTTGCTTCATAAACGTCGCAATGATCTTCGCTGTCTCACCTTCGTAGAAACCTGCTTTACCTTGATCACGAATACGTTTCAATGTGGCAGCAAGTTCCGGCTGCTTAAATATCTTATTTGCTTTGGCATCGGCAAAGTAATCGGCAAAGTTAATGTTTACTGACTTTTTGGCCATTCGTGTAATGTAACGCTCGATACTCGCTGCTAGCTTAGGATGCACAATAAAGCCCTGCTCGGCTAATTTAACCGCAGGCTCTAGCAGGGTCTTCCAATCTAAGCTGCCGTGCTTTTGATGGGCAAGCCACATACCAGCAACACTGCCCGGAACACCACTTGCGTGAATACCGTACACAGACATGTTATCAATAACATCGCCTTTATCATCAAGGTACATATCGCGATGAGCTGCAGCAGGGGCTGTTTCGCGGTAATCAATAAAATCACCTTTGCCATCTTTTTGGATCAGCATAAAGCCACCGCCACCAATGTTACCGGCTTCTGGTAAAGTAACAGCTAATACAAACTGTGCCGCAATTGCCGCATCAACGGCGTTGCCGCCTTGCTCTAAAATAGCGCGCGCCGTATCACTGCTGTAACTATCAGGCATCGCGACAGCTGCTTGCTTTGCAAAGCTTGACGGATGAAAGAATATCGCGGTAACGATCAACAAATGTGCCGCGTATTTGACTAAATTTGCCATGGTACTTCCTTTTTCTTGATGTTATTTTGACCATTTAGACATGTGAAACCTATAAGGTCAATTAGTTACGATTAACTTAGCTAAGCTGCTCTTTAGGACATGAATAAAGTACTGCAGGTAATTCACCTTGCTCATCTTTATGGATATAGTTTTTTACAAACTTAAGGCCTAGTTTTTCCATCACCTTTATTGAGCCTAGGTTATCTTTAAGTGCTGTGGCACTGAGCGACTTTATTTCTTCTGGCTCGCTTACGGCTTTAGCAATGGCAAGTGCTGCCTCAGACGCATAGCCTTTGCCCCAGCTCACTTTTTTAAAGCGCCAGCCAATTTCTAAATCACTAAAATCAGGCTGTTCAAAAAAGCCCATAGGCCTGACTAATACCCAACCGATAAATTCATTGCTCTCGATGATGTTTACTTGCCAAAGCCCCCACCCTTTTTGCTCATTTCGATAGGCATTCAAGCGAGGAATAAACACCTCTTTAATGGTCTGCATAGTGGATACTTTGCCACGAGTTAAATGTTTCATTACCTCAGGGTCGTTATCGAGCTCATAAAATAGCTCGGCATCATTCTCATCCATTAACCGAAAACTTAATCGTGCTGTTCTAGCTATATTCATTTTTTATTGCTTATACTGCTTTATAGTTGATTAACCATTAGAGAAAAATATGAACAAATTAGCAAGCTTAGTTTTATTAGGCTGTATTGCCTTAACGGGTTGTGATGACGCAGAGCAAGCCAAAAAAGATGCCAGCGAAGCAAAAGATGAAGTAAAGCAAGCCCTAAATGATGCTTGGAGCGACGTAAAAGACGCCACCAATGAGTTTAACGACGACTCACTGCAAGAGTTACTCGAAGAGAGTAAGAAAATGGGCTTGAGCATGTATGACGACGGTAAAGAAATTGCCTTAGATGCATGGATTGAGAGTAAAGAAGCGGCTGGTGAGCTTTCTGAAAAAACCAAACAAAAAGCAAAAGAACTGGCTGAAAAATTAAGAGAAGCGCGCGAAAAACGCGAGCAAGAGAAAAATAATTAAAAAGAAAGGGCAAGTATTTACTTGCCCTTTTTTGTTAGTAATTAAAGCTCAAATTCTTTTTTGAATTTTAAGCCAAATTCACTGCGGTCGTTGCTGCGCATTACTCCAACAAAACCAGATTGTTGTAAGCGACCTACGTCGTATACTTCGTTTAACACGTTCTCACCGTAAAGAGTCACTTCAAAGTCACCGTTCGGGTTTAAGTAAGAAATGTTGAAGCCCACTAATTCACGAGAATCAATGTGTTCACTTTGGTTGTAAACTGATTGACCTTGCATATCGCTACGGTATGAGTAGTTAGCGTTTACTGCCACTGTGCCACCGTTACTTAAATCAATGAAATAAGAAGGTGCGACCATAACAGTCCAACGAGGTGTAAGTGCTGGTGAATCACCTTTACCAATACCTAATACACCGTCATCAACTTCTGTGATTTCTGAATCTAGGTAACCAATTGCGCTACGTAGCGTAAAGTCATCAGTAAATGCAATTGTTGTCTCAAGCTCGATACCTTGTGCTTTAGACTCACCCGCATTTTCTACGATAGTAACGAAACCGCCACCTGCAGTTGGATCAGAGAATGGTAATGCCAGGTCTGTGTAATCAGTAACAAACACCGCAAGCATCATAGATACGTCTTCATGTACTTGACCTTTTAGGCCAAGCTCATAGTTAATTGCTTTTGTTTCATCGAAAGAAACAAATTGATCAGGACCACCAAATGGACGCGGTGGGAAACCACCTGTTTGATAACCTTTTTGGATTTGGCCATACACGTTCATGTTATTGCTAAGCTGGTAAGACGCATTTAAATCCCATGTTACCGCATCAAAATCAGCACTTACGTATTTACGTGTCGCAAACGTTGGGAATAAGGCATCAGCTTCTTTTTTATCTTTCGAATAACGTAGACCACCGCCCACAGTTAAATCGTCGCTTAGGTCATAGCTTGCATTGATATAAGCTGCGTATGAGTTAGTTTCTTGGTTGATATCAAAGTAACCGTAATCACCAAAAGACGCTGTAGTACCATCATTCAGAAGACCATCTGGTGTGTTGAATGGGCTAAATACAAACGGGCCAGAGCTTGTAAAGCCATCTTCATTAAAGAAGTATAAGCCAGACACAAAGTCCATGTTATCGAAGCTACCGTTTAACTGGATTTCGAATGAATATTGATCTGCGCCGCCTTCTTCAGGGAACTCTGATAAGTTAAGGGCAACAGCGTCATCATCAAGACCCCCTTCGTATTCTGAGCTACGGTAGCTGGTGATGAACTTAGCTATATACGTATTATTGATATCCCAGTCAGCTGTTAATGAAGTACCCCAGCCTGAATAAGCCGTCGACTCAATACCCGCTACCGTCGTTGCTAAATCATCAGGATCGCTTGGTAACATGTCTTCTGTAAGTAATGGGAAATCACCATTGAACGGGTCATTCGGATCAAGTGGCGCCGTTAGTTCAATTGTGTATGGTGATTGGCCTGATTCGTTATCAACACCATCAATTGAGAATACAAAAGATAAGTCGCTGTTTGCTTGCCATTTAAGCGCCATACGGCCACTTAACTCTTGCTCTTCACCAATTTCTTTTTCTGGGTTTGCAAGGTTAATCGCTTCACCTACACCATCGCGTTGCTTATAAGACACGCTTGCAGACATGCTTACAGTGTCGGTAAGGCTGTTATTAAAGTAAACGTCACCGGCTAAACGACCACGGCTACCTACTTTTGCATTTGTAGTCACAATGCCTTCATCACCAGGTTGCTTAGTAATAATATTTACTGCACCACCTAATGTGTTACGACCGTACAAAGTACCTTGTGGACCACGTAATACCTCTACACGCTCAACATTTGGTAATGATAAGTTAGAGCCCATTTGGCGACCAAGGTAAACACCGTCTAAGTAAACACCTACACCCGGATCAGTTGTGATCACGTGGTCTTGTAAACCAATACCACGAATAAATACAGACGCATGGGCCGCATTACCTACACCATAACGAGTGATGTTTAGGTTAGGTACATATTTACCGATGTCTTCAAGGTTGCTCATATTCGCTTTATCAATCAGGTTTTCACCGATTGATGTCACTGCGGTTGGCGACTCAAAAATGCTTTCTGTACGCTTACGCGCTGTTACTTCGATTTTTTCGAAAGCATCTTGTTTAGCAGTGGTTTTTTCTTGCTCAGCAAAGGCTGAAGTAGATAATGCAGCAACAATGGCTACAGTTAACTGTGAGAGGTGACGTAATTTCAATTAAAACTCCAAAGGATACCGTGTGTGTGTATTTTTACCCGTAAATTTCAGGCATAAAAAAAGACGCTTAGGTATAAGCATCTTTCCTCTGGAGGGGCATTATATGTCAGTTTTGTGAAAATATGTATAATTTTTTTGATTTTTATCAAAAACTGTATAAATAAACCACATTATCATCCCATATTCGAATTATAAGTCACTAAACTTTTTACAAAATAGTAAATAAAAATAAATGTTTAGTTCTGTATTACCGCAATAAACCTGTCATTTAACACAATTTCTATGAACAAAAAATGAACGCGATTTTTGTTATTATTCATAGAAATAGAAACCAATTTCAGAAATTTCTCAGCTTCCAAAGAGTACCTACCTCAGGTAATGTTTAATATCGTGCTGCCAAGTTAGCAAAAGCTAACTAAACAAAAATGTGCGCAAAATTTTCCTCTGTTGGAATTTCATTTTTTAAACGTAATAATCAGCAACACAATTTACTTGTTATCATTTACCGATAGTTTTTGGCGTGAATATGGATTTTCTTTTTAATAAAAACGCGGCTGATTCTGTTTCATCAGCTTCAATTCTTCCTTACTGTATTGCGAACGATGATAAAACTCTGTTGCTTAATTACGACTCTTTAGACACTTTGACCAACCGTGAATTAATAAGTGAGTTTATGAAGACGCATGGTTATCATCATCTGGTAATTTTTAATATGCCTGATAGAGCGGATGTGTTGCCATTAAAAGACTGGCCAAAGCTAAAAGGGTTATTTTTTAAAAACACCAAAACAGATATTTTTGAACAAGGACTGCAAGAAATTAAAAAGGGATCCTTGTGGTTTCCAAGAACGGTGAGCGATAAATGGATGAGAGTGATGCTCGAAACTGAGCAAAAAAATCAAATTCAATCAAATAACTTAACGTTTAAAGAATCTAAAGTACTGCACTTGCTTTCTTCTGGCGCGACTTGCCCTCAAATCGCCGATACTTTGTTTATTAGCGAAGCCACGGTGAGAGTTCATTTGCACAAGATTTACCAGAAGATTAATGTTAAAAACAAACAAAAAGCCTTACAGTGGTGCGAAAGGAACATGAATAAAATCAATAAACTTGCGGGCTAATTTGGAATCGAATTGTATCTTGGTACTGTCCTGCAGCTTGATTACTAAATGCGGCTAATTTTATTTTTAAAGGGATTAAAAAATCTGTCTGCTTTGTAAACAAGAAACTTTTTTTCATTGCGTGATGTAGCTCAATATAATCCCCAGCAAGGGCCAGTGAGTAGTTAATTGAATAGTTGTTTTGGTAAAACTCATGTACCAATTTACCTTTATTCTCTGACCAAATAGTCATTGCGATATCTGTATTTGCGACAACCAATAAACTAGGTAATAAGCTATATTCCTTTTGAGGTATAAGCTCTCCTAAGTCGATACTTGTACTAGCACTGTTATAACCTAAAAAAGACAGTGCTAAATGAGTCGGAATTGTTACGTCAAAGTCGTAATCTCGTTCATCAAGAGCTTCATTAAATTGATTTTTAAGTATTAGTTTAACTGTATCTTGATACTGACCAGCACGAGCGATGACGCCTCTAGCAATCACAAACCTTAAAGTAATAGAGTTATCAGAAATAGCGAGGTTATTTAAGGATGTGTTACTAAGAAGCGAGTTTGAATTACCGATAAAATAAGGTATGTGTTGATACTGCCCTAACAACTGTTGATTATTTTCACTCAAAACCTGCAAATAATATGAGCAATTTGTATCGCCCTCTATGAATACTTTAACCTGCTTTTCAGCGTCTTGGTTTTGTTGTGCTCGGTATTCCTGTAAGTTATCGAATAGATGCTCAATTCTTTGTATCTTTGCAGAGCACTGGCCAAAGCACTCCGTTGTGATGAAGAGAGTAAGAATTAAAAAGACTCCATTTGAAAATCGTTTAATGAACATAAATCACTCCTTTATTATGCAACTGTTGCTTTTCGTCTATTTCGATAATTAATGGCTCATGGGTGACATCTTTTAGCACAATTTGATATTGGCAAGGTTTTAGCCCAGTCAATGCAAAACGCCCTGTTTTACTGGTAAAAAATAAGTAAGGCTCTGCTGCTTGCTCGTCAATACAACGCGCCTCACCGACTTGCAATGCAAGCGGTTCGTTTTCATTATTTTTTAAAGTTCCCAGCATGGAGATATTGTTCTGCGAACCTACTACAACATCATGGCCGCTTTTATAGGAAGGATAAAAAGTAATATTACCAGCGCCTAGGTCATAACCAGGTGCTAAGTCTTCAACATCAACCCCAATAGTGGCTCTGTCATAGGCATTCATATCGGTGAGTAACACGGTCTGCAGATCAGAGTTAGTGGCTAAATAATCTTCTTCTTGTAAACCTAACTTAATGGTTTTATCCGCTAAACTTGGGTGTGCACTAATCAAAGCAAAACTATTTTGAATAGGCTTACCCACCCCCCATTGAGAATCAGCAAATGCAATACTTGCTGCAGCACTGGCACGACTTTGATGAGACAACAGATTGCCATTTAAATGCTGGTAGTAAGTGCCATGGTCAAAACCTAATGATAATCTATTTGTATTGTATTGGCTGTTGAGATCAAACACGGCTTCGTTATTGTTATTTTTCTCTAAGCCTGCTCGTAAATTTAGTGCACCAACAAAGCGCTGATTTTCATTTTGAGTAAACTCCAATCTGGATTTATCGTATTTAGATTGGTGCGATAACTTTAATCTTTGCCTTTGCGAAAACAGATAACTCAACGATAAGTTAAAACTCCACTGCTGATGTTGCTCTGTTTCTTGCCATTGTCCACCGAGTGAAAAATACCACTGATTCGTGTCAATTTTGCCTGAAACAGTTACCCCCGTTGATTTTTCAAACTGTGTTTGCTCATGACGCCTAGAAACATTGGCAAAAATCGACGTTTGTATTGATGTTTCGCTCATAAAGTTGATATTTGCTTGGATAAAGTGCTGCCTAGAACTAGCAAGCGAGCTCAATTCATTATTGAAAGCTATCTGATAAAATTCAGGGTTACTGTATTCGTAGCCAATACTGAAATCAGCCCCCGACTGAGATGGCTGCCTAAATGAGCTATAGATAAGCCGATATGCATAGCCTTTAGCATCATCAAGATTAATCGCATTTTCAAATGCTAACTGCCCTATTGGGGTCGCAAATATTTGCTTAAGCCCTAGTTGCAGGCTCTCTTCATTTCCTTGAGCTGACAACCCAGCGGTCCAACTTGTTGAGATACCGTAGTTAATAAAGCCAGAAAATAAAGGCTGATCATAATCGTAGTCTAATTTGTCTGTTAATTGTGCTGGGTAACCAAAGTGAAATTCGTATTCAAGCTGCCCTTCAGAGAACAAGTCGAGACCTGTGGTAAGCGAAAAATTAACCTCTTTTGTAACACCCGCATTATCCGTGATCTTTAACACAATGTGATTATTGCCTTCTGTTAACGGAATATCGTCCAGTGAATAAATACCGGCAGGCAAGTTCAGGCGCCTAAATAAACGCTCATCAATATATACTTCAACGGACGATGGGCTATCTAACGTAAAGCGCTGTGATGCACTTGGTCGAATCGTTCTGTCAGAAACAAGTGTAAAATCATGGGCAAGCGACAGTCCAAGGATGCGAGCTGTTGATTGAAAATAACTGCCCGCACTGTAATTATCACCCAATGAAAAACGCATGCCATGAATGGGTAAATCATGGATTACTCTCGTGCCTAGACGCTTAAAGTCATGGTTACTTGGTGTATTTACGAACTGGGCTTCGTTTTCAATCACCCAATTTTTTAGATTTAAAACCGCTTCAGGCCTTACTGTTAGCTGCTTTTGTTCATAATCTTGTGCTTGATTCGATTGATAGACATAGCTCGAATACACATTAATGTAGCCACTGTAGTTTGCGCTTTTTATTGCTTGTTGTTGGTTTCGCTTTGACACTGCAGCAATACTTTTCTCTTTGATCATGCTCAGTGGCAAGGTTATGTTTAAGCTAAAATCAAGCATTTCGAACACAGCACCAATGCCCAATGTTTGAAGCTCTTCAATATTTACTAAGCCTCTTTCATCAACTAGCATTTCTATGTGTTCAAGGGTTTGGGTATTTGCTATTGGCCTTAAAAACGCCATCAATTCTGAATGCTTTAATAGCAAGGTGTCATCTGAAGTCACCAGTAAGGAAATGTTTGCTTGAGGTTGCTTATTTAAGTAGCAGCTCACCGTGAGTTCAAGCTCTTTTGAGGTGGTATTTATTTTTGCATTGGCTAAACCTGCATTAAGCAAAAACATACACACAGAGCAAAAAAGCAAACTACTGAGATAGCGCAACGTCTGGCGAGATAACTTCTGCATTAACGCTATCCTTTAACGGGATGAGCATCTGCTGTTTGCTTTCTGGCGCAAAGAACACGTCATAACCCGATGCTTTTAGTTGTTGTTTTTTAAATGAAGCGGTTTTTTGATGAGGCAAATATATCGTAAGATCATATTCGCTCAGGCGGGCGGCGCCCTTACCATTATTTGCTACCGTTATTTCACAGCTGTAATTACTACATAAGCTTTTTTCGACAACAAGTTCAGGTAAAAAGCTCTCTTGATGTACATGAACAATTAAATTCACATTAAGCAACATCATTAGTTGTGGCTCAAACGCATTTGTAGGCTTTGAAAGTGGTTGCTCTACTAAACTAATTTGATAAGTTTTATCAAGGCTCGGAGCATCACCAACCCAACGCAGTTGAATTCGTTGACTTTCACCTCGGTGCAAAAGTAATGTCGGCGGAAAGACCCAAACAGGGCTATTTTCTTGATAACGAAACATTGGCTTTGAGCCAGAAAAATCAACCTCAAAGACTTCAATATCAAAGGCAACTTCACGATTAAAAACGTTATGTATCGTACTATAAGTTACTTGCTGTGGCTTAGTTGGATCTAAGGTTAGCACCATTGGACTTACTTCCACAGCAGCGCAGAATAGTGAATTAAATAAAATTAAAATAGCAAAGATACGCATTAAAATTGTACCTTCAACTGACTTTGCTCAGCTTTAAACTGTGGAGGTACTTTTAGCAAGACCTCTCGAGCAGAGTGTGGCAATAAGAGTTTACCTGATAAAGAACGACTTAATTCCTCACCTGCTAAGTTCACAGTGTCATCATTTTGTTTAATAAGCCAAGTTGCTTTAGATAAACGCAGTAATTTATTGCCTTCATTTTTTAGCAGCACTTTCCAAAGTCCTTCTTGATGTTGCTGTTTTTGTTCAATTACAAGCTTTGCTTTAGCTCCTTTAGGTACCACGGTGAATAGTGTTCGAAAACTAGTTGCTATACCAACACCGGACTGGCTCGATTCATCTGTATCAATCATCACTTGGTCAACGCCAATCCTGTATGATTTTGAGCTTGCTAAAATGGGGTCGCCCACATAGCGTATTAGAATTGATTGAGATTTTCCTGGTGGGATTATGGTTGTCATTGGGAGAATGAAAAAGTCTACTTCGTTTTGTACTAGCTTCTCTTCTCCTGACGGTTCAATCTTTAGGTCAAATGCTGTTAACTCAATGGCGAGCGAAGACGATGAATTGTTCATTACACGCAACGTTTGTTGCGCCCCAGAACCATTTGGCGCAAGCTCTGCAACCATTGGCTGCACTTGAAATGCATCACAATGAAACGTAAGAAGAAGTGAGAATAAAAAGGTAAGTTTATGCATCATCTTTCCTTTGATGATAAGGCAGTCTTTGACTGCCTTAATTAACTTAGTTAGCTGTAACAGTTAGCATCAAAGTATCTGAGTAGGTACCAGAGTAAACTGGATCTTCTGTAATAGTCAGCACAATCGTGCCTGGAACACCCCCTGCTGCCAATGCTGCAGAGCCAGGTTGACTTTGCTCTGCGCTTTCATCGTTATCACCGTCATCTGCAATAAGTGTAAAAGCAAATGGTGTCGCAGTTAGCGCAGCGGTATAACCTACGCCATCATCCTCGTCATCAGCATTTTGCAAGTGTCCCTCAGAGGTAGTTAATGTCAGTGTGGCACCATCTGAGTCATTGCATTGCAACTCAAAATCTAGTGTAGTCGTTTGATCTTTAGCAATACTTGGAAAGTAAGTAGATGTATCTAAATTACTTACCTCACAAACAGAGGCTACAGAACCGCTGATATTAATGTTTTCAGCAAGCACAGCGCCAGACGACAACATTGCAATTGCAGATAATGCGATTAGCTTTTTCATTCCACTATTCCTTATAAAATTATTAGCGACTACCAAACACCACCAGAGGCAATGGTTGGGGTCATTTCTATGCGTAAGATATCCTTGTATTCACCCGCATATATAAGTGGTTCGGTAAGCTGAAACTGCAAATCCATCACTCGCTTAAACAAAATATCACTCACTGAGAATACTTGTTTGTTGTGAAGTTGCTCCGCCATATATGACTTTTTTAGCGCTGTATTCACAATTGACAAGCTCATTCTGTAGTTGTTAATTACATTGCTTTGCTGATGACGTAATCCACCATTTTGAGAGTGTATAGACACCTTCATAGGTGTATTGCAGTTGACTACCAATACCGTGTTAACTAAGCCACTCTCTGAAAACTGCAGTTCCGTCGATTGTGCTTCAAACCCACACTTTGCACTAACCTCTCCAGTTAGCGTCAGACTCACATCATCAAATGCAAAACAGGGATTAACCACACAAACTACTAGTAAGATCGGTAATAGCTTCATCGTTTAGCCACTTCACTTCCATATGAATTATCTCGTTAACAGTTTTAGATTATGTGAATTAGGATTTTAAAATTGTTGAATTTTGCTTAGATGCGTTTAAGCCGTTAACTTCGCAGTTTGATTAAGTGAATGAAAATTAAACGCCGAGATACTCCCACTAAAGCGAAAATAATTAACTCATTGCTTTTAATATCAAAAATAACTTGGATTTAATGATGTGCAGATTTACTTGATGGTTTTTCGCTAATTAATTCAAAAGTAGTTGATAAACCTAATTAAACACTATTGAACTAAAACTGGTTCAATAATGGTTTTAGATCATTAAACAAACTCTTTTTGATTGAATAACAAACAAATAATGGTCTATGCTTTTATTTGACCCCATTTTGCAAGGAGCAAACTTTGAAAGTACTCACCCCCTTACGTGCTGCAATTTTAATGGCAGTCACAGCAGTCTCATTGACTGGTTGCCAGCTTACCTCAAGCGAACTACCTGCAATCAGTAATTCAGGTACAAAAAACTCAGGTCACGTTGTGTGGCATGATTTGATCACACCAAATTTGTCACAATCTCAAGCATTTTATAGCAGTGTGTTTGGTTGGAAGTTTCAAGCCGTTAACGAAAGCTATACGCTGGCATCATTAGATGGAAAATTAATTGCTGGTATGGCAGAACTTGATAATAAACAAAATGCCAGCCATTGGCTGAGCCTTATCAGTAGTAAAGACATCGCTGCCGTTAGTGAAAAAACTATCAAAGCCGGAGGTAAAGTCTTAGTAAGCAGTACCGAAATTAAAGGCCGTGGCACTATTGCTGTATTAGAAGATCCACAAGGGGCTGTTTTTTCACTGATCAATACAGTTAATGGTGACCCTGAAACCCATCAAACTGATAACAGCTGGATTTGGCAAGAAGTATGGAGTGATAACCCAGAGCAGAGCAAAGCCTTTTACCAATCACTTGGTAATTATTCAGCACAAAATAAACCGCTTAATAATGGTAATTACAGTTACTTAGCCTTAAATGGCACACCTGCGATTGGCTTTGTAAAAAAACCAGATGCCGAGATAGGCAACACATGGGTGAATTACATTAAAGTAGCCGATGTTGACGCGACCCTATTAAAAGTAACCGCCGCAGGCGGCATAGTTCTAATGGCACCAAATGACAAAGTAAGAAGTGGCAGCGTCGCAATCATTCGTGATCCAGCGGGTGCTGGTATTGTAATTCAGGAGCAAATGTAATGAATAAAAAAATAATTCGCTTAGTTGCTCTTGCAACTGCAATGTTAGCTTTAAATGCCTGCACTCCCTATGCAAGCCTAGATATTAATGCGCCGTTTAAAGTGGGCCCTGTATACGTTAACCCAAGTATTGGTATTGGCGGTACACTTTAATCAATTTCAGGGCGCTGCGTTTTAAACAAAGCGCCCTATTCATTAGTGTTTTACTTTTAAGCGTTGCACCTGGGTCAATACATCTTCAGCCTTGGCGCCTAGGTAAACGTAAATTGCCAGTGCGATCAACAGACCTACCACAGCAAACATCATCAATACAGCAGGTATAACGTACTCAGTTTGCCCGAGTGCTGCTTTAAACATGGTTAGTAAGGCTTCTATCGATACTGCAATCAAAATTGTTGAAATAAAACGTGTGATCGTTCGTCTTGTTGAGCTGTGGCGAAAAATATCCTTATGCATGAGGATTTCTTCTTCTAGAATTGTTTTGCCTAAATCAAAAATGGCCAGCGCTAAAGTAACAAAGATAATAATGGTAAATGGTTTAAGCGGGTCTGACTGAGTGTCTTCGCTTATGACTAAGTCCACCATTCCAGCAAACACTTTATATAACAAGTAGAACACCAAGCAGAACAAGCAAGCGACAATCAAGCCATAACCTACCTTAAAGTAAGGTGTCATTCTGGCTCGCTTGGTGTCTCCCATAATAAATTCAATCAGCTCTGTTAAGCACACATCGATAACCAAAAACTGCTGTTCATCGTTGCCTGAAGGGATTGTTTTGATCACTGAGATACAAAGATGCTTAGTCGCAGTCGAAATATATGGCGAGGTAAAGTGCGGAACAGGCGCAGCAGAGGCGACTAAAAAATAAGGGCGAGCGCTTAAATCTTGCCCAGCTCCAACATGACCTAGTTTCTTTTTGTACTGACGCTTAAAGCAGACATTATCACCTTGCTGAATGCCTTGTTCATTCAAACAATATTGCAATTCTAAAAATGGATATTGATTGACGAGCTGTTGGTACGCTTGCTTGTTAGTCAACGATGCCTGAACACTGGCAAGTATAGAAAGAAGAAGTTCATGAATAAGCTGTTGTTGCTCTTCATAGCGTTCTATAGCACTTAAATAACTCATTCTTGCCATCTTGCTTCCTTAAAGTAGTGATACCAACTCTAGTTAAGCAAGGAAGGCTCCAAGTTTTATTTCACTTAATAATCAATTGGTTAGTCTCGAAAAGGGGAATAGAATTAGAATAAAAGCACTATAAAGGTGCGCATTTTATTTTATGAAGCACTAAAACGAAAAAAGCTGTAACTCAATGAGCTACAGCTTTTTAATTTTGGTGCGGATGGGGGGACTTGAACCCCCACGGCCGAAGCCACCACCCCCTCAAGATGGCGTGTCTACCAATTCCACCACATCCGCATACAATTCTGTATGTTGTTAAGCTAAAAGTTTACTTGAGGAATGAAAACTGCTTAACGATAACTAGCAAAGCTAATTAGTTAGGTACGTCAGACGTTTTATCTTCTGTCGCAGGCACATCAGATTGTGCTGGCGTTACAGTTTCAACAGCTGGCGCAGCTTCTAGGTTTTCCCACTCATCAGTCTTTTTGATTTGACCTGCAGTAAGGTTACCTAGAACAATACTTAGTACGAAGAAGATCGTCGCTAAGATTGTTGTTGTTTTAGTCATGAAGTTACCAGCACCTGATGAGCCAAACACGGTACCAGAAGCGCCAGCACCAAATGATGAACCCATATCTGCGCCTTTACCTTGTTGGATTAAAACCATACCAACTAACGCTAAAGCAACAATTAAATAAACTACTAATAAAATTTCGTACATCTTATACGGTCCCTTTTGCACTTTCACAGATAGCAGTAAATGAATCTGCTTTAAGACTCGCGCCACCAATAAGGCCGCCGTCTATATCTGGTTGTGCAAATAATAATTCGCTATTTTTTTCATTCACGCTACCACCATATAAGATGGTTAATTGCTGTGCTACGTCGCTATCTGAAGAAGCAATCTTCTCGCGGATAAACTTGTGCACGGCTTGCGCTTGCTCAGGAGAGGCAGTCTTACCTGTGCCAATGGCCCAAACGGGCTCGTATGCTACCACAGAATTCTTCAGTGCTGCTACACCTAATTTGCTAATTACAGCATCAATTTGAGCTGCAACCACTAATTCAGTTTCGTTTGCTTCACGTTGCTGCTCGCTTTCACCCACACATAGGATAGGAGTTAAGCCAACTTGCTGCGCTCGCGCAAACTTATCTGCAACAACTTCATCTGACTCACCGTAAATGCTACGACGTTCAGAATGGCCAACTAACGTGTAAGCTGCGCCTAGATCTTTAACTAGCTGAGCATCTACTTCACCGGTAAATGCGCCGGCTTGGTTTTCAGACACTGTTTGCGAACCAAACGTTACGTCTTGTTGCTGCAAAGAACTCAACAATGGGAATGGTGGAAACACCACTATATCCAGTTCATCCGATTGAACATTTTTGATAGCAGTTGATAACTGTTCAACAAGCTCTAGAGAGCCGTTCATTTTCCAATTACCTGCGACCATCGGCTTACGTGTTGCCATTATTCCACTCCACATTAGAAAGCGGGCAAGATACTAACTCGACTTGCCCAAAGTTACAAGAGGTTATTGTTATGCCTCGGTTTGTTTGCTCACAGTTTCGACAACTGCGGCTATTTTACGTGCGCTATCAAGGACAACTTTTTCCTGTTCAGCTTCAACCATTACTCGCACAACAGGTTCAGTACCTGATTTACGAAGTAATACACGACCTGTATCACCTAATTTTTCTTCAACTTGTGCAACAGCATCAATCACCGTTTGATCTTGCGTTGGATCAGTACCTTGTGGGTAGCGCACATTAATCATTTTCATTGGATATTTTGTAAAGCCAGCCCCTAAGTCTTGCAATGTTTTATTCTGCGCTACCATCGCTGCTAATACTTGCAAGCTTGAGATAATGCCATCACCCGTGCTAATTAAATCTAGATTTAATACGTGACCTGAGCTCTCGCCGCCGATTTTCCAGCCTTTTTCTTGCAGTAGTTCCATCACGTAACGGTCGCCTACTTTACTGCGAGCGAAACCAATACCGCGCGCTTTTAAGGCATTTTCTAGACCCATGTTTGACATCACAGTGCCAACGACACCACCACCTAAAATATCGTCATTTGCAGCTTGGCAAGCAATAATATAAACAATGTCATCACCATCAAATACACGACCATTGTGGTCAACCATCATTACTCGGTCACCATCACCATCGTAGGCAATACCAACATCAGCATTATGTTCTAAAACCTTACGTTTAAGGGTTTCAACATGAGTTGCACCACACTCAAGGTTGATATTTACCCCGTTTGGCTCGCAGGCGTGACAGATTACTTCAGCACCTAATTCACGCATTACTGACGGTGCAATATGGTATGTAGCACCATTTGCGCAATCGAGTACAATTTTTAAACCTTCTAGCGATAGACCTTGTGGGAATTGGCTTTTACAAAACTCAATGTAGCGACCATCAGCTGTTTCTAAACGACGCGCTTTACCAAGCTTGTCAGAGGCAACGCAGGTCATTGGCTCATCCATCATAGCTTCGATTTCAAGCTCAACTTCATCAGGTAGCTTTAAGCCCCTGCTTGAAAAGAATTTAATACCGTTATCATGGTAAGGATTATGAGATGCACTAATTACAATACCCGCTTCAGCACGGAAAGTTTGCGTAAGATATGCAACTGCTGGTGTTGGCATTGGCCCTAACAAAACAACATCAATACCAGCAGCAATCAAACCTGCCTCAAGTGATGTTTCAAGCATATAGCCAGAAATGCGGGTATCTTTACCAATAATGACCTTTTTAGTGCCAATTTTTGATAAAACACGACCTGCAGCCCAACCTAGCTTTAAAGCAAATTCAGGTGTGATTGGAAACTCACCCACCATGCCACGAACACCATCTGTGCCAAAATACTTTCTTGTGTTACTCATTTGAAATTCCTCGATCACATGCTTGCCAAACCGCTAGCACGTCAGCTGTTTCTTGGACGTCATGAACACGAATAATTTTTGCGCCATTTTGTGCTGCTATCAGCGCGCCCGCAAGGCTTCCCGCTAAGCGTTCATGTGTGTCTCTATTTAATAAATTACCAATCATCGATTTACGAGAAAGGCCTGCTAGTACTGGTAAATTGAATTTATTAAATATATTAAACTCTTTAAGTATTTGATAATTATGAGCCAAAGTCTTACCAAAGCCAAAGCCCGGGTCTAAAATAATACGTTGTTGCTGAATGCCCGCTTGCTCACACACGGCTAAACGCTCTGCAAAGAAATCATTAATATCATTAAACAAGTCATTATAATGTGGGTTACTTTGCATAGTACGAGGCTGACCTTGCATATGCATTAAGCAAATTGCCACCTCTGGGTATTGTGCGAGTACCTCAATTGCACCAGGTTCTTGTAACGCTCTAACATCATTGATGATGTCAGCTCCTGCGATTATCGCTTGGCGCATTACTTCGCTCTTGCTGGTATCAATCGAAATAATACAATCACTGCTTGCTCTAAGCGATTTCACTAAAGGAATAACGCGTTCAAGCTCATCTTCAAGAGATACATCAGGTGCCCCTGGGCGGGTAGACTCACCACCTATATCAATTATTTTTGCGCCTTGATTTAATAACGTATGAGCTTGTTTGACAGCGCTGTCTAGTTGGCAAAAACTACCGCCATCAGAAAATGAGTCTGGAGTGACATTTAAAATCCCCATCACCACTGGGGAATCGAGGTGTAATGTGCGACCTCGAGGTAAGTTAAGAACGGTCATTGAACACCTATGCTATAAATTAGCGTCAATTGCGCATTTATTATTCTAGATAATAGTTTGAAAATTGCGCATTTTTTGAAATAAAAAAGCCCCGACTAGCGGGGCCTTTCTGTGTCTAATTGTACCGACTATTCGGCTTTGTCATCAACATTTGTTTTTGTTTCTGATGATTCTTCTGGCTCTTTGGTGTCTTTTTCGACAACTTTTGAAGCAGAAGGAGCTGGCTTTTTATCATCTGAGCGACGGTCATGAACATCACGTGGCTCACGTACAGGCTGACGTGCCATTAAGTCATCAATTTGACCCGCATCAATCGTCTCGTACTTCATTAGTGCATCTTTCATCGCATGTAAGATATCAATGTTATCTTTAAGGATTTGCTCTGCACGTTGATAGTTACGATCTGAGAATAAACGAACTTCTGTGTCAATAACTTTTGCTGTTTCATCAGACATGCTCATAGAACGACTACCGCCGCCACCCATGTACATTTCGTTTTGGTCTTCAGCATAAAGTAATGGACCTAGTTTTTCACTAAGACCCCATTGAGTAACCATTTTACGAGCAATATCTGTTGCACGCTCAATATCGTTACTTGCACCGGTTGTCACTTTATCTTCACCGTAGATTAGTGCTTCAGCAATACGACCACCGTAAAGACTAGAAATCATTGACTCTAAAAGCTCTTTTGAGTGGCTCACACGGTCTTGCTCAGGCAAGTACATAGTGACACCAAGCGCACGTCCACGAGGGATGATAGACACTTTATAAACTGGGTCATGTTCAGGTACCATGCGACCAACAATCGCGTGACCTGCTTCATGGTAAGCAGTCATTTCTTTTTCCTGCTCACTCATCACCATGGTCTTGCGCTCTGCACCCATCATGATTTTATCTTTTGCAGCGTCAAACTCTGCCATGCTTACAACGCGTTTGTTACCACGAGCTGCATATAACGCGGCTTCGTTAACTAAGTTTGCAAGGTCAGCACCAGAGAAACCTGGCGTACCACGTGCAATAACTGCAGCTTCTACGTTGTCGCCTAATGGCACTTTACGCATGTGAACTTTAAGAATTTGTTCACGACCACGAATATCAGGAAGTCCAACAACAACTTGACGGTCAAAGCGACCAGGACGTAATAACGCAGGGTCTAATACATCTGGGCGGTTCGTTGCTGCAATAACGATAATACCTTCGTTACCTTCAAAGCCGTCCATTTCAACAAGCATTTGGTTAAGTGTTTGCTCACGCTCATCGTGACCACCACCCATACCAGCGCCACGCTTACGGCCTACTGCATCGATTTCATCAATAAAGATGATACAAGGTGCTGCTTTTTTCGCTTGCTCGAACATGTCACGTACACGTGATGCACCAACACCTACAAACATTTCTACGAAATCAGAACCTGAAATTGTGAAAAATGGCACTTTAGCTTCACCAGCTACTGCTTTAGCAAGTAACGTTTTACCCGTACCAGGAGGACCAACCATCAACACCCCTTTCGGGATGCTACCACCTAGCTTTTGGAATTTTGATGGGTCACGTAAGAAGTCAACCAGCTCAGTTACATCTTCTTTCGCTTCGTCACAACCAGCAACATCAGCAAACGTAGTTTTAACTTGGTCTTCACTCATCAGACGCGCTTTACTCTTACCGAAAGACATCGCGCCTTTACCGCCACCACCTTGCATTTGACGCATGAAGAAAATCCATACACCAATTAGCAGTAACATTGGGAACCAAGAGATTAAAATGCTGGCGAGGAATGACTGCTCTTCAGGCTTAACACCTTTTACATTAACGTTGCTTTTTAAAAGATCATTCAAGATGTCTTTATCATACATAGGCATG
The DNA here is from genome assembly GCF_001469895.1 of Pseudoalteromonas sp. XI10. Lineage (GTDB taxonomy): Bacteria > Pseudomonadota > Gammaproteobacteria > Enterobacterales > Alteromonadaceae > Pseudoalteromonas. The sequence continues at coordinate 26,906 of NZ_LOPY01000047.1, forward strand.
ATAGTTTGGAAGCGTTCACCGTTAGTCTTAGTACCTGTGATAGTACCTGATGTGCTTTCTATTGAGACCTCTTGGATAGCGCCACTACGAGCGTCGCTTACAAATTGAGTGTAACTTGTTTGGCGATCTGCCTGATCACCACCATTAAAGCTCTGAAACACTGACATTAGCACAACAGCAATGACCAGCCAGAGTATTAGATTTTTCGCCATATCGCTCAAGGAGTTAACCTCTTGTATCCAATTAATTTAAATTCAACTTAACGCAGCACAACTGTACTACAGTTTGTAGCCTGTCGCCACTATATAAACTTCCCGAGAACGGGCGCGTGATGCATCGGGCTTTCTAATTTTAACCGCTTTAAAGCTATTACGTACATCCTGCAAGTATTGATCAAATCCTTCGCCTTGGAAGACTTTGACACAAAATGCGCCATTTTTCTTTAAAACTTGGTGGCACATGTCTAATGCCAACTCAACTAAGTACATACTACCAGCTTGGTCAACAGATGTATTGCCACTCATATTTGGCGCCATATCAGAAAAAACTACATCAACATTTTTTCCATCAATACGCGTTAAAAGAGCATCAAGCACCGCTTCTTCACGGAAGTCGCCTTGTAAGAAGTCAACACCTGCTAAGGAATCCATAGGTAAGATATCACAAGCAATTACTTGGCCTTTATCACCTACTTTTTCTGCTAAATATTGCGACCAACTACCTGGCGCAGCACCTAAATCAACCACTGTCATTGATGGTTTGATTAATTTATCTTTGTTTTGAATTTCGTCTAATTTGAATACCGCACGAGAACGCCAACCTTTCTTTTGCGCTTCGTGAACATAAGGATCGTCGAAATGTTCTTTCAGCCAACGCTTAGAACTGGCTGAATGTTTTTTATTTGCCATAAAATTAATACGTAACTAATTAGTAATATTCTCTAGATGGCGTTAGAATACCCTTAATTCAAGCCATATTCAGCAAAATTTGTAACATGATGAAATTATCGAACAAACAAAAGCAGTTTTTAAAAGGTCAAGCGCACAGTTTAAAACCTGTTGTATTACTTGGTGCAAACGGATTAACAGAAGGCGTTTTAGTTGAAATTGAAAGCGCTCTAGAGATTCATGAACTAATCAAAGTTAAAGTTCCTACAGATGAACGTGAAACTAAAACATTGATTTTTGATGCAATTGTTCGCGAGACAGGCGCAACAAAACTACAAACAATTGGCCATACAATTGTATTGTATCGCCAAAGCGAAGAGAAAAAGATTCAATTACCACGCGGTTAATCCTGCCTTGTGAAATTTCGAATCAGAAAAAGCCAGCAAATATGCTGGCTTTTTTGTAGGCAAAAATAATTTTGCATTAATTTGTAACTAAACTTTTTTCTTAAACTATTTTTGTTCTCGTGTGTATCTAAGTACCCGATTAATAAACTCGGTGGTTAGCTCATTAATTAACCCTGTTTCTGCATTGAGAACTAAGCTAAACCCTATGTTTAGATGCGGAAATACTACAATATCGCTGCGATAACCTTGTACCCAACCACTATGGTAATAAAGTACTTCATCATCATAGTTGTAAACACGCCAACCCAATCCATAGTAAGCATCTTTAACATGACTTCGCCAAACTCGGCGACGAGTTTCTTTTTTAGTATGTGTATATGGACGAGTTTGTTTGATCAATGCTTCAAGTGGTAATACGTCTGGGTATTGTCCTAGCTGCGCATTTAACCAAATAGCCATGTCATTTGCGCTGGCGTTCACACCTGCAGCTGCAGGCACTTTGTAGTAATTCTTCTTTAAACGAGATGTATACCAACGCTTTCTACCGCGTACATGAGGGTGAGCATAGTTGTTGTCTTTAACCATCCCCTCAAAACCAACACTGGCATCCACCATTTTTAAAGGCGCAAAGATATATTCTGAAATCCAATGTGAGTAGTCCATCTGTGTTGATTTATAAATCACTGAGTCAATCAAACTAAACATCACATTTTGATAGCCGTAGCACTCACTTGGTTTGCAGATAGGCTCAACAGTCAATAGCCGCTCGACAATATCAGGGTAACTCATACGAGACTCAATCAAGTTATCGTATGCATTAGGTACCAGGCCACTAGAATGACTAAGGATGTGATAAATTTTTAAATCATCTTTGTAAGCCGTATTAGAAAAAGCAGGAATAAACTTACTTATTGGGTCATCAATATTAAACTCCCCTTGTGCTGCAAGTTTAGCGGTTAATGAGCCCGCAAAGGTTTTAGAGACTGATGCCAATCGAAAGCGGGTATGTTTATCGACTCTGCGACCTTTTTCTATTTTTGTTCGACCAATACCATTAATAAAATCATCATGACCAATATTTACAATCGCCAATGAACCACCTGGTATCCCTTTACTTTTTAATTTTCGGGTAAGGTGTTTATTGTAATCAGCAACGAAAGTTTGCCATTGCTTATCACTCGAAGCAGCTTCTCCGCTAACCAAAAGCAGTAAAAAAGAAAAAAGAAAAGGAATTAAAGATAAGCTGTACTTCATTATTTATTTTTTTAAGTCTGTTTAGGAAGTTTCTTATAACATAATATCATGAACTTTTGCCTCGACTAACGTACAATACGCTTAATCTTAAATATTTATGGGTAGATTAATCTTTATGCGCTTACTTGTAGTTTTGTTTTTTACTTTAATTTCAGCTGGTTGCGCCCTTAAACCAGAGCCAGCTCCATTACTTTCGATGCCAAAGAAACCAAGCTTACAAAGCCAACGTTTTCAAGTAGAGTATAAAACAGAGCATGCGGCTCCTAAAGTAAAGTCGGTGCAATTGCCTGCACATACTGTGAGTAAAAATCAAACTGTGATGATAGTTGCCGACAAAACCAGTGTGACTGATACTCTTTATGGTCAGCTTACTGAAGCACTTGCAGCCAAACAATTAAAGGTTGTAGAAGATAGCACTAAAGCAGATTATACCCTATCTATTCACCAGCTTGATCTTGAACTGATTGAAGACACAGAATATCAATTAATCAAACCTGAAAAGCCTCTGCCTTTATTTGATGAAGTTGCAAAACAGTTTCCCGTTCAGCAATGTGCGACTATTTTAGGTCAAGTAAGCATGCGCTTAACTCACAAGAAAACCGGTGATGTTGTGTGGTTCGCAAAATCATCAATTGATAGCGCAAGCTTTCATCGTGAGCCACTTATTTATAGCTTTGTACAACAGCAAGTAATCAAGAATGAGCTTGAAGTAGCGAGCTTTGTGCACGAGCAAAACTCGGAACAAGCTCGCATGGCGCGAATTAATCAAGAAGTGACAATTCCTGCTTATCAAACTATCACGCAAATGACCGCCTTAAAAAAAGAGCAAGGCCCGTGTAACCGCACTGAAATTAGCGCGCTTACGCCTATGATGCAGTACTACCTGAGCAGCATTTTAATCGATAAAATAAAAGTTCAGTAACTAACTTTTGCTGTTTGTCTGCCCATAGGCAAACAGCTTCCTTCTTGAATTTGCAACACTTTCTTACACTTCCAATTTCTGTCACTACATTTTTTTACAGATTACAGGAACTCCTTAACAATATACTATAAGCTATTACCCTTTCTCACAGACAAGGAAGCAACGTTGCGAGCTTACAGTGCCTTATTATTGATATGTTTAACCTTGCTTAGTACCACAAGCCAAGCAAGTAACCGCTATTATGCAGACAATACTTTAGAGCCAAGCCAAGGCTTTGCATGGGACTGGGGCATTGGTTTAGGTTACTACATTGAAGATTCTTACCTTGTAGGCATGGACTCTTACAATGATGGTATAGAGCCTGACGTACACCTCGCCGTTTCTTACGACAGCTTTTACCTTGATTACGACCAAAGCCAACTTAGCGGCGGTTTAACCCTAGGTTACAGCGTTATCGATAAATTTGAATGGGGCTTAGATATTGTCGGCACCAACGTTCAATCTGGCTTTGATGAAACAGGCTTAAATATTTATGGTAACGATGTTATCGAAGAGCTTGAAGGGATCAGAACACGCGACTACGACTTTGATGTAGGCCTTCGCCTATCACGTCGATTTGAAAATTCGCAAATATCATTTGAGTACTTACATGATATTTCAGGAGCACATAATGGCTGGGTGATGAATTCGTTTTTTAGCCAGATCATCCCTTGGCGAAATTGGGAATTTCGCTCTGGCGTTGGCTTAAGTGCCTACTCAGAAGACTTTACAAATTACTACTTTGGCATTTCAGAAGCTGAAGCGCTAGAAAGTCGCCCTGTATATAACCCAGATACCTCTTACAGCCTTATTTTTGAATTTCATGCAGAATACCCAATTAACAGGCATTGGGTGTTTCTAACTGGTTGGTTATCGACTTGGTTTTCAAACGATATTCACCAAAGCCCTATAATTTCTCAAGAGTATCAGCATAAAGCCAAGGTAGGCGTGCGTTATGTTTTCTAAGTATTACTTGTGCTTTACCTTATTACTATCGGGGCCATTACTCGCTGAGCAACAGCCTGCAGGTAAGAAAGATATTGAAAATGCGTTAGTTGCCCTGCCCGACACTTGCGTAGCGCTGCGTGAAGGTAGAAATTGCTTCGCTGAAGTTGATTTAACATGGCATCAGCAACAAGTTGGCAATTACTGCTTACGTAACGCACAAAGCAAGCACATTATTCAGTGCTGGTTGATGCAACAAAAAGGCTTATTTAGATACCAATTTGATTCAGCAGAAACCATAGGTTTTGAACTTATAAGCAGTGATAACGGTAAGGTTGTTGCAAGCACTGAAATACAATTACAGTGGGTCTATCAAAATCGTCAGAAGAAACGTCGTTGGAGACTGTTCTAAGCAGGAGTAAATAATGGAACATTACGGAACTATCTTATTAGTAGAAGATGATATTTCTCTCGCCAATTGGGTTGCGGAATATTTAATTGAACAAGGCTATCAAACAATCATATGCCAACGTGGCGATCAAGTGGTTGAACAGGTGCGTAAAACAAACCCTGACTTAGTTTTGTTAGATATTATGCTGCCTGGTCAAGACGGTATTAGTGTGTGCCGTGATTTAAGACAGTTTTATCAGGCCCCGATTATTATGCTCACCGCACGTGATGATGAAATGGATGAAGTGATTGGCCTTGAAGTTGGTGCCAGTGATTACATGATGAAACCCGTTCGCCCTCGCGCTTTATTAGCACGTATAAAAGCAGCACTTCGCTCTAAATCAGACACACAAGAATCAAGCACAAGCTCTGAGCTTATTAATGTGGGTAAGTTATCAATCAATACTGAGTCACGTACTGTATATTTAGCAAACGAAGAAGTGCATATTTCAAGCGCTGAGTACCTACTACTGCATTATTTAGCAAGTAATGCAGGTCAAGTGGTTTCACGTGATGCAGTGTTTAAGGCAACGAAAGGGCGCGAATATGATGGCTTAGACAGAAGTGTGGATGTGCTGATTTCATCATTACGTAAAAAATTTAATGATGACCCTCAGCACCCTGAAAAAATTAAGACTATCTGGGGCAAAGGCTATTTACTTGTTGCCACCGCTTGGCAATAACGACTCGCGCCTGTGAAAAAGTTCTATATCTCACTCCTTGGCAGTGCCCTGCTTTCAATCATCGTGTTGGGTTGGCTAATTGATGCTTTTAGCCAACAAACCCAAGCACCTCAGGATGTGTTTTCTAGCGAAACACAAATGATTAAAGGCTTTGCAAAGCAACTCGCTAAGCATGATGCTAAAGATCGTGAGCAAGCTATTGCGGATATTAACCAAAACTTTGCTGTGCAACTAGAGTATCGCCCTACACAGTCGCTCGCGCTACCTCATTCATTGTTAGCACAAATGACCCAACCTAGCGGCCTTATCCTCGAAGATCAGCAAGGCTACTATTTACTTTACAGTGAAGCAGCTTTAGGCTCACACCACTTAAAAATGCGTTTAGATAAAGACTTAACACACGAGCAAGGCAACGATGTATTACTCACCTTGTTGTTCTACGCTGGGTTATGTGTATTTATGGGCTTTATCATTGCGCCACTGGCCAAGCGTTTAACGGTATTAAACGAAGCGGCACAACGCTTTGCTAAAGGTGATTTAAAAAGCCGTATTCACTTATCTCACTTTACCTATATCAAAGATGTTGAGCTGACATTTAACCGTATGGCGAGTCAAATTGAAAAACTCCTTGATGAAAATAAGTTAATGGCATCAAGTTTATCTCACGATATTCGCACACCTATCGCCTGCTTAAGATTTGGTCTCGAGGCAGCGCAAGACTGCCCTAATGACGAAAAGCGCCTTGAGTATCTTGCTCGAATGGAAAACGACTTAGACCAAATGGAGTCAATGCTAAAAAGCTATCTGGCATTTGCAACCCTTGAGCAAAAAGCGAATCAGTTGACCTTTAATCATTCTGATCTAGAAACCTATATTCTTACTTTAATTCATCAAATTGAGCCCAAGCTTGAACAACAAGGCTTGCGCATTAATCACCTCGTTGAAGGCGGTGATATTTGTGCGGATTTACACTGGTTAGCTCGGGCCATTGTCAATTTATTAAGTAATGCTTGCGACTTTGCTGAATCAGAAATTTTACTCAGTGCAACGAGTACCAGTGAATCCGTTACCATAAAAATTGAAGATGACGGTCCGGGTGTCAGCGAACAAAACTGGCAAAAAGTATTTAGTCCATTTTTCCAAGAACAAACACATCGTAACCGGGATGGAGAAAGCTACGGGCTTGGTCTTGCTATCGTTGCGAAAGTTGTTGATTGGCATCATGGCACGGTCGAAGTATCAAAAAGTAAGCAGCTAGGTGGCGCGTGTTTTACTCTTTCAATTCAAAATAAAAGCCAATAAACATGTTTCATTTGTGTTAATTGTTTCGTATTGTAATGCGCAATTGCACGAATTCTACGCTGACAGCTCGCACATAACGAAGAACAACGAAAATGCGGATGATTAACCCTTTTTATTTAGTGTTAATTCGAGTAGATTGTCAGCGCCGTCACAAATAGAGAAGTAACAATAATATGAGCGCATCACGTGGGGAGTTCAGCTCCCGCTTTGGATTTATTATGGCTGCAGCAGGCTCTGCTGTTGGCTTAGGAAATATTTGGGGTTTCCCAACACAAACTGCAAGTAATGGCGGTGCCGCGTTTTTAGTGGCTTATTTAGTGTTAGCATTTTGTCTTGCTTATCCTGCTTTAATGGCTGAGTTAGTAATTGGTCGTCATGGTCAAGCTAATGCCGTCACTTCACTTCGAAAAGTAACGAATCAAGCATGGCAAAAGAAGTTCGCCTTCATGGTGGGTTTTGGCGGTATTATTTGTGCGGGTCTAATTTTAAGCTTCTATGCGATTGTGGCTGGCTGGATGCTGAGTGCGACCCTCGAACCTGTTGCACAATTAGTCGGGCAAGAGCAAGCTGGCACTTGGCTTAGTGAGCAGTCACTATCAAGAAACCTTTTATTTACTGCTGGATTTATTATTCTAACCGTCTCTATTATCTCTAAAGGCGTAGAAAACGGCATCGAAAAGTGGTCTAAGCGCTTAATGCCTGCCCTGTTAGGTATTTTGTTTATGCTAATCATCTATGTAATGACGCAAGATGGCGCAATGGAAGGTCTAAAAGCATACTTAGTGCCAGACTTTTCATCGATTTTAAACCCTGAGTTATTAGTGAATGCGTTAGGACAAGCATTTTTCTCATTGTCGCTTGGTACCAGCGTAATGATCATCTACGGCTCATACATTAGCAAAAAAGAAAATCTAGTATCACTAGGTGCTTATGTGACTTTGATCGATGTATTCATTGCCTTTGTAGCCGGTTTACTAATTATTCCGGCTATGTATGTTGCTCAAGCTCAAGGCGTACAAATTTTCTCTGCTGAAGGCGCACTACTTTCAGAAGATACCTTAGTATTCCAAGTTCTGCCGGCACTTTTCACTAGCATGGGTGATGTGGGTATTTTTGTTGGCTTTGCTTTTTTCGCGTTAATGAGTATTGCAGCGTTAACCTCATCGATTTCGATGCTAGAAGCACCGGTTTCTTATGCTGTTGAACGCTTTGCGTTAAAGCGTGTGCAAGCTACATGGATCATTGGCGGTATTATTGCCCTCATTAGTTTTACAATTGTCTTTAACCTAGGCACCTTGTTTGGCTTTGTGATCACCTTAACCACTAAGATTGGTCAACCGATTCTAGGCTTAATGTGTTGTATTTTTGTTGGTTGGATTTGGCATCGCGCTTCGTTACTAAAAGAGATTCAACAAGGATGCCCTGAAGCAGCCAATAGCTTCTTCTGGAAAGTATGGCCATGGTATATCAAGTTTATTTGTCCACTAGCCATTTCGCTCGTATTTGCTAACTCTCTGTTAAGCTAACAAATGTTTGTGTTTGAAGTGGCCATTTAGGCTACTTCAAACACATATCTTGATGTGGAATGCCATCTTCTAGGTAATCATCCCCCACATTTTCAAAACCAAATTGCTGATAAAACCCTGTTAAATAACACTGAGCACCAATCATAATCGCTTTGTCAGGCCAATGCTCTTTACATGTGTCTATCGCAGTTTGCACAAGCTTACTCGCCAAACCTTCACCACGAAATTGCTCTGCTACCAGCACACGACCAAATGCGCTCAATTGCTCATTCTTTTTATAGCATCGTGCATAGGCTGCCACTTGCTGATCTTTAAACAAGAACACGTGCTGGGTCAGTTCATTGTTATCTACTTCGTCAATTTCTGGGTAAGGGCAAGTTTGCTCTACCACAAATACATCAACCCGTGCCCGTAAAATGGCAAATAACTCATCTTTACTGAGTTCGCTATAACTTTTAACAGAAAACATAACTCTCCTTTATGAAGACAAAAAACCCAGCCGTAGCTGGGTTTTAACTAACTTAATTGCAGTTAGCCTAAGCAAATAATCGCTCTAGCTGATCACACAGCTGTGACAGATTTACATGATCATGCTCAATGGTTAAATCAACATAACCATCCCCTCTAAAGGCACGATCAAGTTCAATGAGTACATGAGTTTTGTGCGCTTCAGGAACAAACGACAACTCTATCTCTTGTAGACCAAATAGGCTTCGGCTGTTTGGTCGATACTCTAGCTCTTGATAGCATCCCGAATGTGATTGAAATGTAGGTGCTCTTAAGAAGCCTTTTTCAACATCCGCTTTTACTAAGCTAAAGCCAAGTCTATCCATCGCTTCCATCAACGTGCTTACGGCATCGTTAGGATAAATATGAAGTGCATCACGATCAGTTGGATCAAGTGCTAAATCAATATCCAAGCCTGTTTCAAGCCACACATGTGATTGGTTATAACCAGCATTAATTTCAGTGATCGGTGTTTCTGAATGCAGTCGCGCTTCAAATGGAATATGTTTTTCAGCACCTGCTGCAATCGTGCCGATATCTGTAATTCGCCACTTTTCAATTACATGGTTTGTAAAGTACTCACCATCTTCACCTTCGACTTTAACACGTGTCATCAGTGCTAAGTCTAAACCCGATATGTCTTGATCAACATCGCCGCCTTTAATAACAATAACGGCATTAAATTTTTGACCCGGTTGTAAATGCTCTGTCTCAAGTACAGTGTCAACTTTTGCTGCACCAATACCTACTGATGCAAGGATTTTCTTAAACATCTTTTCTCCTTAAGCCAGCTTCTAACCTATGGCTTAAATTCCTTTGTTAATGCATCTTAACCACAATTAAAAGCTAATGTCAGCGAAAAAATGATGCTTTTGGCGGATTAATCAATAAATCATGTATAAGTGATTATTTTTTGAACTCTTCTTGCTCAATCTTGTTTTCCAATAACGAATATTTCGCTACACTTCTAGCAAATGAAGTAAAAAGAACAATTATGGAATTAATCTACTTTGCTACCGCGTTCGTTTGTGGCTTTGCTGTTTACCAGTTAAGGCTCCCCCCTCTTATCGGCTTTTTGTTAGCGGGTTTTGCACTTAACCTATATGGATATAAAACAACCGAGCTGCTCAATACCTTAGCAAGCTTGGGTGTTACTTTATTATTGTTTAGTATTGGTCTTAAACTCAAAGTATCTAACTTAATAAAACCGCAAGTTTGGGCGCCCGCTTCAATGCATATTGTTCTGAGCAGTACGCTATTTAGTGGTTTCATGTTGTTATTGGGGGCCCTTGCACTGCCGTTATTTAATGAGCTTACTTGGCAAAGCGCATTGTTAGTCGGCTTTGCTTTTAGCTTCTCTAGCACCGTGTTTGCCGTAAAAGTACTTGAAGAACGCGGTGAGATGGCAAGCCTCCATGGTAAAATCGCCATTGGTATCTTGGTTATGCAAGATATCTTTGCCGTTATCTTCTTAGCTATAAGTACGGGTAAAGCCCCGAACATTTGGGCGCTGGCATTATTAGTTGGTTTACCCATTTTACGCCCTGTGATGTTTTGGGTATTAAACCGCTCAAAGCACGGTGAATTATTACCTCTATTTGGCTTTTTCTTTGCGCTGATTATTGGTTATCAAGCGTTTGAATTTGCAGGTCTTAAAGGTGATTTAGGTGCGTTGATCATCGGTATGATGTTCGCCTCACACAAAAAAGCTGGTGAACTATCAAAGTCACTCCTTAATTTAAAAGACGTGTTGCTGGTTGGCTTTTTCTTAAATATTGGCTTGAATGCTGAATTGACAAGTCATGCTGTGATTGTTGCTCTCATCCTTATTTTAGTCCTGCCAATAAAAGTTGCACTTTATTATGTACTAACAAACGTGTTCAAATTACGTGCTCGCACTTCTTTGTTGAGCGCATTTAGTTTAGCTAACTACAGTGAATTTGGCTTGATTGTCTGCGCCGTTGCAGCCACCAGCAATATGATCACATCTGAATGGCTGGCCGTAATGGCTATCGCTGTGTCAATCACCTTTATACTCGCATCACCATTAAATAAACGCTCGAATGAAGTGTATGTAAAAATAGAACATTGGCTACTAAAATTTGAAAGTGACAGCCGTCTTGCAGAAGAGCTGCCAGTTAATCTAAATGACACTAAAATCGTAATCTTTGGTATGGGTCGAATTGGTACAGGTGCCTATGAAACAATCAGTCAAACTCACCCTAACCTTGTTGCTGGCATTGATATTAAGCCAGATGTTGTCGATAAGCATATTAAACGAGGCCGCCGGGTGTTACTTGCTGATGCCACTGACCCTGACTTTTGGCAACGTGTAAACCACTCACATGTGGGTATGGTGATGCTTGCAATGCCAAAACACATGCAAAATATTTTTGCCTTAGAGCAACTTCGCGCTTCTGGTTATGAAGGTCAAGTTACGGCGATTGCAAACTACCCAGATCAGCAAAAAGAACTAGAGGATATGGGGGTCGACTCTACTTATAACTTCTATTTAGAAGCTGGTAGCGGCTTCGCTGAGCATGTAAAACAAAAACTTTTCTCTTAATGTAAAAAATAATTCTCGGTACCTTTTCATGGTACTGAGAATTATTTTCACTGTATTCAGTTAGTTGGCTAACTAGTTTTCACGACAAACCAAATCAGTCCCTTTATTGGGTCAAGCTTATTTACAAAGCTTTACATCCAGATTAGCAATCAGGCTAAAAAAAAGAGTAGAATTAATTTCAAGGTGCTTAGCTAAGTATCTATTTTTAACACAAAAAAGTTTAACAGTGTTGTGTAGTACCGCTGTTTTTAATTCAGCACTGTTAGATGGATTGAGGTTGTTTAAATGAAAGATAAGTTTACCAACGAATTTTTAGCAAACACGGATGACGCACGTGCTGGGAAACTTTCAGATATTCAGCAGCAACTTGATGAGTTACAAAACAATGGCATGACTGCAATGGATATCAGAACAGTGCTATTCAACAAGATGCTCGATGTATATCAAGTACCAAGCGATCATTTTCTTCGTGATGGTGAAACACCAGAACGAATCGACGACCCAGCTATTGTCGTTAAGCTAAATAAACTTGGCTTTACGAAAAAGCGTCGTCACCAACTACACTAATACGCCGTAATTAATTAGTGGTTGTTATTCTGAGGGCCTACATCCCTCACTAAATAGGCTGTTTCTTGCCCGTCACAGCCTATTTTCTCTATCCTTTTTACCGTATCATCTAGCTTTAAAGTTTCTTTGAGATAAAGATGGATTCAGCTCAACTCAAACGCGCCATAAATACTAAGATGCCATTTGGAAAGTATGCTGGTCGCCCTTTATTGCTGCTGCCAGAGCCTTATTTAGTGTGGTTTAAACAGCAAGGATTTCCAGATTCCCAGTTAGGTGCACAGCTAGCAATGATGTATGAAGTGAAGCTCAATGGCCTTGAGAAAATGCTAATGCCGTTATTAGATGAAAAATAATTAAACTTTTTTCGAACTTTTATTTTTAAGTGCGGTCTATTACTTTGCTACTTGTTTATTTTTGGTTTTAATCTTTAAAAAGCGCCCTAGGCGCTTTTTTTATGCATGCAATTTAAAGCGAGTTACTTTTAAACAAATGAATAGTAAATTTAGCTCCACCTAATGGTGAGTCACACACCTCAGACTGGCCTTGATGCCAACTAACAATTTTAGCGACAATGGCAAGCCCTAACCCAAAGCCCCCTGTTTTCTTGTCACGACTTTTATCTAAACGAGTAAATGGCTTAAAAATACTTTGCCACTCAGATTTAGCGATCCCAGGACCATCGTCTTCAACACTTATTTGTATTGAATCCCCTAATTCCTCAAGACTTACATGAATTTTATGGTTTGCGTATTTTTGTGCATTGCCTAATAGATTTTGAATACAACGCGCCATAAAATGCTCGTCACACTCGTAGTAAAGCTGCTTGGGTGCAGTCACTGCTACCTCTATATCAGTAGCAAACTCGAGTTTATTCACCACACTATTGATAAGCGCTGTTAGGTCACAGGAACGGGGCTTTAAGCTTGGTTGGTGTGAATCAAGTCGTGCGTATTCAAGCATTTCTGACACCAGTGCTTCAAGCTCTGCAATATCAGCCTGCATGTTATCAATGTATGTATACGACTTTTCATTCTCGATTTGCTCTTCGAGCATGGCAACAGCAAACTTTAAACGTGCAAGGGGTGTTCTAAACTCATGAGAAACGGAAGAAGTTAGCTCTTGCTGCGCAGCCAGTAGATACTGAATACGCTCTTGCATCGCGTTTAGGGTATCAGTAATCGGCAGAAAAAATGATTTAGAGGCATCCTGAAGCTCAAAGTCTTGCGATCCTCCTACAGCTTCACAGGCGAGCGTCAATTTATTAAAGTCACGCCATAGCAATAGGCTCCAGAGTCCAATTGGTAGGCCAATCACAGTTAATAATAAAAAGTATGGCCAAACGGAGCTAAAGTTGGGGTTTTCAACTGAAAGTGGGCCTACATATAAAAGCTGAGTGTCATTAAGAGCTATGTACCAAACCACTTTTTGTTCTTGATTGAACAAATACAGGTAATGGTCATTGTTGAGCTGTGTTTTTAGGTCTTCAGGAAGTGCTAGATCGGTGAGGTTAATTATCTCGCTTTCGAATTCTTGTTTGAGTGTCGCTAAGCCATTTTCAGTTTGGCTTAATAACCACAGAGATTTACCAAATTCTTGATCTAGGGCTATTTGCTGTTGCGTTTCTTCGTAGGGCCATAACTGCTCTATGACCCCACTAACTAGAAACAGAGAAACTATTATATAAAGATATAAGCTAGCAAATAGTTTCCCCATTAAAAATTACATATCCCATGCGTCAGATACGAAAAGGTAACCCTGTCCCCAAACTGTTTTAATTCGGTATGGTTTATCACTGTTATCACCTAATTTCTTACGGATACGCGATACACGTACGTCAACGGTTCGGTCTAAACCATCATATTGACGACCAATCATGTGTTGATGAACATGCTCACGACTTAACACTTCACCAGCATTTGACGCAAGCAACCAAAGCAGCTCAAATTCATGAGAAGTCAGTGTAATTTCACTGCCTTTAAGTGTAACAATGCGGCTAGTTTTATCAATGGTTAAATCGCCAAAGCTAAGCTCTTCTGGCGCTTTGTTTGTAGCTTGACCGCGACGTAACAATGCATTGATACGTGCTAACAATACACGAGGTTCTGCAGGCTTAATTACATAATCATCTGCGCCAAGTTCAAGGCCAATCACTTGGTCAAAGTCCTCACCTTTAGCTGTCAGCATTAAGATAGGTAAGCTAAATTTATCACGTACCTGACGGCAAACGCTAAAGCCATCTTTACCCGGTAACATGACATCTAAAATCATTAAATCAACTGGGTTGTTTTCAAGGTATTCAAATACTTCGTCGCCGCGTTCAAGGACCGCAACATCCAACCCATTATGTTGAAGGTAATCACGTGTTAACTGCTGTAAGCCGAGATCATCTTCAACAAGTAAAATCTTTGCCATTGGTTGCTCCTGAATTAAAAAAAGCTCCACGGTGAGCGTAATCTACGCCTCGTTGTTTTTGCTTCGGTGCTTTGCACTTCGACTTTTGCGGTCGCAATTTTGCTCCCCGTGTGCGGATTGACTAAGGAGTATATTGTTTCAACCTGAACCCGCGCTTTATGGCTGTAAAGCCCTTTTTTGCTGTCGTTCCAGCATTGAATTTGTTGGTTATTTTGAAACAAACACAGATCTTGAGGCAGCTGTGTTTGCCAGCTGATTTTTAACTCAAGATCACAAAATTCGTGCTGTTGTAATACAACACACACTTTTGGCGTGATATCAAACTGAGTCGCTTGCGCATGGCTTGGGGTAACCCAAATAACAGCAACAAACACACACAGACTAAAAACAAAATACTTCATATTAAAAAATATGATTGAATCCTATAAATGCAGTCATCGAGTACGTGTGTTCAAAAAGCGGACTGTCATCCACGGCTGAGTAGTCATAATATGCTAAATGAAAACGAAGAGAGTTAGCCTCACTCAGGGGCCAACGGGCGTCGATTTTAGCATAAGGTTGCCAACTACTGCCAACATCTATTTCCCCATATGAGGACTCTTTAGCCGATAAACCATAAAAATAATCATTTAGTCTGGCTGATTTGTACCAAACCCCTAAGCTAGGTGCGACAGATAGGTTTCCTATTCGGTGATGTGATTGCCATTGTAAAGCACTACGAAGGCCTTTATAAACGCCCGAAACATCGGCTAGTGCCTGTAAAGAAATCACATGATTATTATGAATATAGTGATAGCTTAAGCCAGCATCTAATGCCCATCGTCTCTTTTTAATATCGTTCGTAGATACTGACTTTTCTGCCAGTTCATTACTGGTGGTCGATTCAACAATAAAGCTATTCGATGTTTGCAGTGCAAAAACATTGCTAGGGTGAAAATCTATAAAGAAGCGAGTCTCAGGGTTGAACTCGGTTACGAAATTAACAACATGAGTATCGCTTTCTTGGAATGAATAACCTAAACGGCCATTATCAAAGAACCATTTTTCACCATAAAAAGCGATTTCAGGCAGCACAATTAATGGTAAGTTATCACCACCATGAAGTGGGTTCGTAATCACCCCAGCTCCCGTATTAATACTTAGGTGCCACTGTTGGGTATCGATCTGTTGATTTGCCACACGGCTTTCACGTTCAGTGCGCGTTGAGTCATCGGCGCTTGCTTGACTTACTAGCATGCCTATCAAGACATAAACCGCTGCGCACATCCTGATCGTTTGAGATTTCATTGTTATTTTACGACCAAAGGGGTTTTGCAATAAGAGCATAATATCAAGATGTGAACAAACTGTCGTTGCAAGGTTACAACTATTCACAAATTTGATACATATATCGGTTAAGTTTGTTACTCTTCGACGATTTCGATACGATTTCGGCCATGCTCTTTGGCTAAATAGAGTGCTTTATCGGCTTTTGCTATGAGTTGTTCTGGATTACTATTTTTAGCTTTTATAGCAATACCAAAGCTAGCAGTGACTTGGCTTAACACCTTATTAGATTTAGGCTCTTTAATCTGTAATTTAGCGACAGCATGACGCAGCTGCTGAGTAAAATTAGTCATGTCACTTATACTTGCAAACTGTGCGGTGAAACAAAACTCTTCACCACCATAACGATAGGCCTGACCAACGCTAGATACATGTTTAAGTAGTTTTGCTGAAACTGCACGCAAAACTTGGTCTCCTTTTTGATGACCAAAAGTGTCGTTAAATTGTTTAAAGTGATCGATATCAACCATAGTAAGAACAGTGACTTCAGCTAAGTCATTGGTTTGACAAAACCGCGTGATATCTTCATCAAACTTACCGCGGTTATAAAGCCCTGTAAGCGGGTCTTTTTCGGCTTTACTTCTAGACCTGACAAGCTCTTGTTTTAATTCTGTAATTTCTGAGTAAGCCAGCGCAAGCTGATTTTGAAAATCTTGTGCACGACTTTGCAAAGCTGCCGACTCGTCACTTAAGCGCTCTACACAATCAAGTACATCATCAAAGCCGCTTTCCTGACTGATATCTGCACTAGTTAGTGTGTTACGGCATTCTTGCAGGGCTTCATTAAAATCTGCTGAGTAACTAAGTGCTTCATTGATATCTTGGTGGACTCTGCCTACAACATCATTAAAGCCGCCAGATAGCTGATAAAATAGTGCCAAGTCGTCCCGAGATAAATACTTGTTGAAAAGGTGCTTTGCCTGCTCATGGCTACAGGTATTGTGCTTTTTAATAATACTATCAAGCTCTTTGTTTAAGTCTTGGTTCTTTTCGCTAACATAACAATACCAAAGCGCATAATTAAGCGGAGTAATTGGCATTTTGTACTTAACCATTAGAGGAATTGCGAGCTTCAGACAGTGGCTCGAGTAGCTTAAAGAGTGTTCGGCTTGCGCTGAAAGTATCATGAGTCTAGGCCATGAAAGTTTTATTATTTTAAAATACGGTATCAACCCCATTAAAAAAATCAATGAAAAAGGATTTTACAAACGTAAAACCAGCAAAAACCACGAATATTTTTTACAAAAACCAATACTTAATAATTAATTTAAATTAAGCCATTTGTATCAACATAATATATTTAACAATAAAGTGTTATTGACTAGATCTTAAGCTAGATTGCTTGCTGAGTAAGCGATTGAGCAATACTCCAAATGGCATTGAGTGCCGGATCATGGCGCTCTTTATTTAAAACAGCTAGACCAATTTCAAATCCTGCAATAGTCTGCTCTGCATCACTCACTATTTGTACTTTATCTTTGAGCGGGCTGTTATCCAGTACAATTTTTGGCACCATGGCAATACCCAAGCCTAAGCTCACCATAGAAACCATAGCTTCATGGCCTGCAACCTGCGCATATATACGGCCATGAATATTCTTTTTACGCCACCACTGTTCAAGGCGCTGTCTTGATAACCCCTGCTCAGCAACAATAAATTCTAAATCTGACCAATCAATTTGTTCACTGGCAGAAAGCTTTTCACTGATCGGGCACACTATTTTTGGTGCTATCAGTACTAATGGTGAGTAACCAACGCTGGTAAAGGCTATTTGCCCAGGTAACTTCATAGGTTTTGCAGCAATAGCCATATCTTCATGGCCATCTAAAACACGGTTTATGGCAAGAGCAGGATCACCGGTATTGAGGGTAATTTCAATATATGGATGTTGCATTCGCAGTTGCTCGAGTATTTGGTGTAAAAAGCTATAAGAGGCGGTTACTGAGCAATAAATACTGACATTGCCATAAACATGCTGTTGCGGCTCTTGCACATTAGCCTTAAAACGATGCCAGTTAGCCAGCGTCGCATTAGCGTACTCAATAAATGACTCACCCTCGCGAGTTAATTTTACGGTGCGATTATCCCGATTAAACAGCACTACCCCAACTTCTTCTTCAAGTTGCTTGATGTTGCGACTCAAAGTTGGCGCACTGATATGACAAAGCTCACTGGCCCTAGCAAAGTGCAGCGTCTTAGCTAACGCCAAAAAGTAATTAAGATGTTTGTGATCCATATCGCCACCATTTCATTTTATGAAATACTTTAATTCAAATATATCATTTTACGCAAGGTAAAAAATTGCATAGTGTTAATACATACAAAGAACACCACGTCGGTTCTTTGATTTTCTAACAAAATTGTATTTATAGGACACTAACAATGGCGAATTATTTTAATACTCTTCCTTTAAGAGAGCAGTTAGCGCAATTAGCGCAATGTGAATTTATGGACCCAGCAGAGTTTGCTGATGGTGTAGACGCTTTAAAAGGGAAAAAACTCGTTATTGTCGGTTGTGGCGCACAAGGCCTTAACCAAGGTTTAAATCTACGTGATTCTGGTTTAGATGTTTCTTATACTCTTCGTGAGTCAGCTATTGCTGAGCGTCGTCAATCTTTCTTAAACGCATCTGAAAATGGTTTTACTGTAGGCACATATGAAGAGCTTATCCCAACAGCAGATGTAGTATTAAACCTAACGCCTGATAAACAACATACGGCTGTTGTCACTGCCATCATGCCGTTAATGAAACAAGGCGCAACACTTGCTTATTCACACGGCTTCAACATTGTTGAAGAAGGCATGCAAATCCGTGAAGACTTAACAGTAATCATGGTTGCACCTAAGTGCCCTGGTTCAGAAGTACGTGAAGAATACAAACGTGGCTTTGGTGTACCAACATTAATTGCAGTTCACCCAGAAAACGACCCTCAAGGCCATGGTTTAGCGCAAGCTAAAGCATATGCAGCAGGTACCGGCGGTCATCGTGCGGGTGTATTAAAATCATCATTCATTGCAGAAGTTAAATCTGACTTAATGGGTGAGCAAACGATTCTATGTGGCATGTTACAAACAGGCTCACTACTTTGCTTCGATAAAATGGTCGAAAAAGGCATTGATGCAAGCTATGCGTCAAAACTAATCCAGTACGGTTGGGAAGTGATCACTGAAGCGCTTAAGTATGGTGGTGTAACAAACATGCTTGACCGTTTATCAAACCCAGCAAAAGTGAAAGCATTTGAATTAAGTGAAGAGCTTAAAACAATTATTCGTCCACTTTATAACAAGCACATGGACGATATCATCAGCGGCGAATTTTCTCGCGGTATGATGGCTGACTGGGCTGAAGATGACGCAAAATTACTAGCATGGCGCGCAGAAACAGCTGAAACTGCATTCGAAAAGCAACAAAATACCGACCAAGAAATCAGCGAGCAAGCATTCTTCGACCAAGGTATTTTAATGGTTGCCATGGTTAAAGCAGGTGTTGAACTTGCCTTCGAAACCATGACTGCTGCAGGTATCATCGCTGAATCTGCTTACTATGAATCACTACACGAAACGCCGCTTATCGCAAACACCATTGCTCGTAAGAAGCTTTTCGAAATGAACCGAACTATTTCAGATACTGCAGAGTATGGCTGTTACTTATACAACCACGCGTGTTTACCGCTGCTTCAAGACTTTATGAAAGACATCGACACTGATGTGATTGGTAAAGGACTTGATAGTGCTAGCAACCAAGTTGATAACCAAACCTTGATTGCCGTGAATAAAGCACTACGCGAGCACCCGGTTGAAATCATTGGTAGCAAGCTACGTGGTTACATGTCAGCAATGAAGAAAATTGTTTAACCCTGGAAAGTAAGTTTCGCTTGTTAGAAACCAAGCCCAATTGCTTATATGCTTTGGGCTTTTTTTTTGTCCCTACATTGATTCGTCATCTGTAAAGTGTATGCTAAAATTACTGACTTAAATGTTGTAAACTAAGACACTTTCATGGCGTTAAATCAACTCACCATTACTAAAAAAATTACACTGCTTGGCAGTTCAATTGCCCTCATTGTTGCTGCGTTAATCGGCGCAACAGCGATATACAGTGCAAAACAAATCATCGAACAACGAATGATTGAATCTGAACTACCTAGCAAACTTCAAGCAATTGATAACTATATTACTCACGATATAAATCAAATGATCAGTGCAGCTGAGCAACTCTCTAGTAACGAGTTTGTATTAGAGTGGGCGCGTTCAGGCAATACTGATGATAAAACACTGCTAAAAGAACTTAACCGCCTTGTTAAGCAATACGATTTAGCAACCGCTTCGTGGGCTAATCGTGAAACCGCACAATATTGGAACCAAGACGGTTTCTTGCGCGTTTTAACTAAAGAACAAGATGGTTGGTTTTTTGCATTTACTAACACCGCACAACCTTTTTCTATCAGTATCTATCAAGAATCACCGACTGATGTGAAAATGTTTGTAAACCACCAGCAAACCAACGGCATTGGTTTAGCAGGTCTTGCTAAAAGCATTGACGATATGCAGGCTATGCTGCAGCGCTTCCAAATCGAAGAAACCGGTTTTGTATTTGTTGCCGATAAAAACGGCCTCATTCAGCTACATAAAGACGAAAACAAAGTCGCTAAAGCTAACTTAGATGACGTTTATAAAGCAAGCATCACGCGTACTCTGCTAACGCAAAGCGACTTCAATTTACAAGAGATTGATCTTAATGGTGAAGCAACCTTAGTGGCAGCAAGCCCTATTAAAAACACCGATTTATTTGTTATTGCCCAAGTACCTAAGCACGAAGTGTTTTCGAGTATTCAGGTTTTACAATGGCAAATTATTAGCTTTGCAATAGTGATTGCGCTGATAGCTAGTTTTGCTGGTTTAGTGCTTGCACGCACGCTTTCATCGCCGCTGTCGAAAATGGCTGAGTTATTCACCCGTTTAGGCTCTGGTGATGCTAACTTAGCATATAGACTTCCTGACTCTGAGCAGCCAGAACTTGCTAACTTATCTGCAGGCTTTAACCAGTTTATCTCTAAGATTGAAACTGCAATTAGCCAAGTTGCTCAAGAAAGTAGTGAAATCAGACAAAGCGCTGATCATGTGTTTCAGCAAGCACAGAAGAACTCAGAAGCACTTGATAATCAAAAAGAGCAAACTATCTCGGTTGCTGCGGCGATTAATGAAATGGGTGCGACAGTGCAAGAAATTGCCTCAAGCGCAGCGAACACGGCTAAGCTCACTGAGAATAGTAAGCAGAACACTGAACAAAGCCATACTCAGGTAACGCAAAGTAAAGAAGCGATAATAGAGCTGGCATGTGATATCGATAATATCACCGAGCAAGTAAACGAGCTGGCCAACAAAACGCAAGCTATCGCCAGTATTGTTGACTCTATCAGGGGTATTTCTGAGCAAACCAACTTGTTAGCACTTAATGCGGCGATTGAGTCTGCTCGTGCGGGTGAGCACGGCCGAGGCTTTGCTGTTGTAGCTGATGAAGTAAGAGCGCTTGCAAATCGCACTTCACAGTCAACAACCGAAATTCAAACTATGATCAGTGAACTTACCAGCACCTCTGATTTAGTGGTTAATCACATCAATCACTCAAAATCACAAGCTCAATTAAGCGTTGATGCAATGCAAAGCTCTGTTGAATTGCTCAACGCCATCAACGATGCTGCTAATGAAATAAACGATATGGCAACCTTAATAGCAACTGCGACCGAAGAGCAAAGTAATGTTGTGGCAGATGTAGGTCGTAACATTGAGCAAATAAGTGACATTAGTGACAACGTCATGCGTGAACAAATTGACAGTGAACAAGCAATCAAAGACTTAGCGAACAGTGCGCAAACCCTTGATGACCTTGTTGCGACGTTTGATAAACGCTGACACGTTTTGTAACAGTTAACCCTGACCCTTTTTCATTCACGGCCTATACTTAAATGGTATTAGGCCATGAATTAAGAGGGTCAGATGAAATTATCTAGCATTGTTTTAGCCTCAAGCTTTTGCTTATTAACAGCGTGTAGTAGTACAGAAAATAACACCGCTCCCCCACCACTTGCTTTGAGGCAAAGTAATACGTTTACTCAAACCCCAGTTGAAACTCAACAAGAAATTTTTGCATTAAGCGAACATGTAAAAGAGCAACTTGATAGTGCTTTTCCAAAAGACAGCCGTTCATTGCAAAGCACTAAACGTTTATTGAAGTTCCTACTGCAAAATGGCGATGCGTCTTTATCTTATCAATCTGGTGCTACCTTAACCGCTAATCAAGCCTACTCAAACTTAAACGCTAACTGTTTATCATTATCGATTTTAGCCTATAGCCTTGCTGACTACCTCGGCCTTGAAGGACAATTTCAAAAAGTGCATATCCCAGAATATTGGGCACTTGATAATGGCTTTAATTTACTCACAGGCCATATCAACTTAAAAGTAAGTGAAGCTCAAAAACTTGTGGTAAATAGAAAAGTCATTTACCCAGAAGAGCGCTCTTTAGTGATAGACTTTGACCCTAACAGCCGCCAAGAAGCGTTTAAAACTAGCAACATCAATAAAGCCCGCATCACAGCAATGTTTTATAACAATAAAGGCGCAGCTGCGATGCTAAAACATGATTATGATACTGCTTTTAGCTATTACAAAGCAGCAGTTGATATTGATAGCAACTACTCAGGTGCATGGGGCAACCTTGGCGTGTTATTCAGATTAACAAATGACTATCAAAGTGCAGAAACAGCCTACCAATACGCGATTAGTTTAGATCCAGACAACAACACCGCATTAGGCAATTTAGCAAGACTCTATAACCTGACCGATCGTAAAGAGCAAGGTCAAGCTATATTAGCCAAGCTTGATAATAAACGCCAAGCAAACCCTTATTACCATATTTCTTTAGGAAATGACGCCTATACAACCGCCCGTTATCAAGATGCCATAAAGCACTACAAAAAAGCCCGTGACTTAAATCCAACCCTGCATGATACTGATTTTGGTTTAGCGAGAACCTACTATCAATTGGGTGACTTAAAACTGGCTAAAAAGTACTTAACTATGGCAAACAATAAAGCAGACTTTGATCATGATAAACAGCGTTACGAGAGTAAATTACAAGCGCTTCGCTCGCATACTGCAAAGCTTATTGATTACCGCTAGTGCTTTACTGATAAGCACTGGGCAAGCATTTGCCAATACAGACTTAGAACAAGACATAATAACGCTAACATCGCCTCAATTTGCAGGGCGAAAAACGAATACCGAGGGCGCGAAATTAGCCGCTGACTTCATAGTAGAGCGCTTTATAGCTCTTGGCTATTCTGTTAATGAACAAAGTTTTACTTATCAATCAGGATTCTTTGGCAAGGCTACTGGGCGGAATATTATTGCGTCCCAAAATAGCCGCTGTGAAAACTGTAAAAAAGTTATTTTTACTGCCCACTATGATCACCTAGGGCAAAAAGGCAGTCGGCTTTATCCGGGTGCTAATGACAATGCCAGCGGCGTTGCTGCTTTACTTTATTTAGCTGAGCACTTTGCACAAAGCCCCCAGCCCTATCAATTAGTTTTTGTTGCAACTGATGCAGAAGAAAATGGCCTACATGGTAGCGAGTACTTGGTTTCGACACTTAATAAAGACGAAATCAAACTTAATATTAATTTAGATATGCTCGTTGTGAACCCACGAAAACCGCGTATCTATGCGTTTTTAGATAAGCAATCATTAGCGCAATATCAAACTGACATTAAAACCCTATCTGATGAGCATCTAACCTTTATGGCAACTAGCTCGTCAGCGAGGCTGAATCGATTATTTGATCTCAAAGTTGACTGGCGCAGAGCAAGTGACCATTATTCATTCGCTAAAGCGGGGATCCCTTACATTTATTTTGGCATCGGACACGATAAACATCATCATCAAAGCACTGACACAGCGGCACACATTGACTTTACATTGTTCGAATATGCTATGGCGAAGATAGCCCTATTTATTGAAAAGCTTCCAAGTTAGTTATTTGGGTAGTTCAGAAGTTAAAACAAACCGCCTTTTTTGTGCTTTGCTGAGCTTTTTTACACTTATTTCAAGTTTAGTTGCTTCACTACGATTACCTACCTGCTGTTGATAGATAAGTGTTAAAGGCCCTTTGCCTTTAAGATTTTTAGCCCCTTTCCCCGCTTGATGCTGCATAAAACGCTTTTCAACGTTAGTGCTGATCCCAGTGTACCAATGACCTAAACGTGTTTGCACTATATACAAATGCCACAGAGTCTCTGAATTATCGTTGTTTTTTATAGGCTGCTGTAAACTTTCTGGGTTTGCTGTGGTCAAATCTGTGCCTCGTGATTGTTAATCGCATTTCAGTAAAAACAATTACTGAAAAGGGTTTTACCTTCTGTGACTAATCGGTATCATGCAGTGTATAAAAAATAAGGATTCAAACAAATAATGCAGTCGTTTAAAACTTTTTCTTTTTGGTTAGTACTTACCCTTACTTTAAGTGCTACAGCAGGGTGTTCAAGCTGGGTTTACCGAATCAATATTCCTCAAGGTAACTTCTTAGAGCAGTCAGATGTAGATAAGCTACGTGTAAATATGACTCGCGAGCAAGTACTGTATGTACTTGGCAAGCCAGTAGCTGAAGATTCATTTGATAAAAATACCTGGCACTACCTGTACGTATTCAACCTTGGTCGCAGTAACGAGCAACGTAAGTCACTCACTATTAACTTCGAAAACGATAAGCTTGTTTCGTTATCGGGTGACTACGAACAACCTAGCGAATTTAATACACCTTTAGAGCAAGAGTAATATTAATTCGAATTAATTAAGGGTAGCCTAAGCTACCCTTTTTTATGCCTTATTAAGTGGACGCCCACCTGTAATCTTATTAGCACGGCCCTCTTCTTTGGCTTTTTCAGCCCGGCGTCTGCGTGCATCCTTTGGATCAGCAATAAGCGGTCGATAGATTTCTATGCGATCGCCATCTTTTACTTCTTGGTGCAGTTTACAAGTACGATTCCAAATCCCAAGCGTTAGGTTATTTGCGTCTATTTCAGGGCACTTATCAATAATACCTGACTTAATCACCGCTTGCTCAGCTGTAGTGCCTACTGGCACTTCTACCAGCAAACTGGTTGCCGTTGTTGGTAAGGCAAAAACCACTTCAACAGTGATCATGGGCGAACTCCATATACAGTTTTAGCACGTTGTGTAAATGCATTAACCATGTTCTTAGCGACTTCGTTAAATACTTTACCGAAAGCCATCTCAATAAGTTTACTAGCAAATTCAAACTCAAGGTGAAGCTGAACTTTACATGCTTTATCGTCCAGCGGTAAAAAATGCCATTTACCTTGCAGCTTTTTAAATGGGCCGTCGACTAAGCGTAGTGCAACAGTTTGCTCATCAATAAAGGTATTTTCGGTAGTGAACCACTTTTTTAAGCCGGCTTTTGAGATCTCTAAACTGGCCGTCATGCCACTGGCTTGTTGTGTAACGATTTTAGCATCTGAGCAATGTGGTAAAAACTCTGGATAAGCATCAACATCATTCACTAAATCAAACATTTCTTTGCTGCTGTACATTACCAGCGCACTTTTTTCTATTTGCGGCATATTCACTCCCAACTTTGTCGGCGAATTTTAGCAAGCTTTGGCTATTTCCCCAAATTTTAGTAACACGAAAATATCTGCAAAGCCTTAAAAAAGCGATGTAAAAACGCTGTTTTTCCGTATAATATGAGCCACTATGGCTAAGAAAAAATCATCTAAATCGACAAGTAATACCATCGCGCTTAACAAAAAAGCGCGTCATGAGTATTTTTTACACGATAAGTTCGAAGCAGGGGTTGAACTACAGGGCTGGGAAGTAAAAAGTATCCGAGCTGGTAAAGTAAACATCTCTGAGACTTATATTCACATTAAAAACGGCGAAGCATTTTTACTTGGCAGTCAAATTCAGCCTCTCAACAGTGCTTCTACTCACGTAATTTGCGATCCTTTAAGGTATCGTAAGTTACTTTTAAATAAGCGTGAAATCGATCGTCTTATCGGTGCTACAGAACGCGAAGGTTTTTCATTAATCGCGACTGCAATGTACTGGAAAAAATGCTGGGTGAAGTTGGAGTTCCACCTTGCTAAAGGTAAAAAGATGCACGACAAACGTGAAGACGGAAAAAATAAAGATTGGGCGCGTGAAAAAGAACGCCTGATGAAACATAAAGCTTAATTTATGAAATGAGCCTAACCTTTTTGGTAGGCTCGTACCCCTTACCAGTCCTGACTTTCCCTACTTAAGAACCTTAACCCCTTAATAAACCCATACTTTTTTGCTATTTCATTCGCCACCATTTACATGATATCAATCTTTGTCGTGATTAATTCACAACACTTTCACAATTATACAAGGATTGAAATATATGAAGAACACCCATCGCTTTATACAACGACCTCTCTATGCATTTACAGTTGCGGCATTAGCAGGCACGAGTTTTATGTCAGCTGCTGCAGAGTCAGACGGAGCTGAAAAGGTCGAGCGTATTGAAGTTACAGGTTCTCGCATTAAGCGCTCAGATATTGAAGGGCCATCACCGGTTCAATCAATCAGTCGTGCAGACATCGATAACATGGGCTACGACAACCTACAACAACTATTAGAACGTATGCCAGTTGCAGGTAATGGTACTTTCTCTACTCGCGGTAATAACCAAGACTCTACAGCTAATGGTGCTGCAGCAGTCAGCCTTCGTGGTTTAGGCTCAGACGCAACATTGGTACTTATTAATGGCCGTCGTGTATCTATTAGCGCTTTTGCTGAAAGCATTACTAATTCGTTTGTTGATATCAACTCAATCCCTGTCTCTGCGATTGAGCGTATCGATATTTTAAAGGATGGCGCATCAGCTATTTATGGCTCTGATGCAGTTGCTGGTGTAGTTAATATCATCTTAAAGAAAGATATTAACGGCCTAGAAGTAAACCTTGGATATGGTGGCACTGACGGTCCTAACTACGAAGAAAAAACAGCAAGCCTAGTTTGGGGTACCAGTACAGAAAAAAGCAGCGCATCTATTATTATTGATTACTTTAACAACACTGCACTTTCTTCTGATGAAATGGGACGTCTAGGCACAGCAAACCAAGAACCATACGGTGGTATGGATTTTCGCTCATCCCGTGGTTTCCCGGGCTACTTCTATGTAGATGGTGAAAAAACAATTGATCCAGCCTGTCCGGCAGAAAATGCAACTGCAAGTGGCAGCTGCTTATTTGACTACGGCCCGTATGGCTACGTAACCCCAGCATCTGAACGTGTCGGTGCTATCTCGCAATTTGAATATAACTTCGACAATGGTATTTCAGCTTTCTTAGAGGTTGCAGTACAACATAATACGTCGCAAGCTGCAGGTGCACCAACGCCTCTTGATGAAGATGCAGGCCTTACAGTGCCAGCAAGCCATCCTAACAACCCGTTTGGCCAAGATATCGAAATTGGTCGTTACAGAACGGTAGATGCCGGCCCTCGCCAATGGGATATTGAATCAGATACGCTGCGTTTTGTTGCGGGCCTAAAAGGTGAGATCAGCGACTGGAGCTGGGAAGCAGCAGTTCAAAAAGGTCGCAGTAAATCAATGCAAACCGGTGACAGAAGCCAAGGTTGGGTGCGCACTGATTTCTTACAACAAGAAATCGATGCAGGTAACTATAACCCATTTGGTGGCACCTATAATGACCAAGCAGTTATTGACCGTATCACGACAAGCTTAGTGCGCCGTGGTGAGTCTCATATGACTTCATTTGATGCAAATATCAGTGGTGAAGCATTCAGCTTTGGCGATGATGTAGTAATGATGGCTGCTGGTATTGAATACCGTGAAGAAGATGTGAGCGATATTCCAGACGACCAATTCCAACGTGGTTTAATCTTTGGTACTGAGTCTGTATCAGCCGCTGCAGAACGCGACCAATACGCAGCTTATATTGAGTTTTCAATTCCTTTAGCAGATAACCTAGAACTGCAATTAGCGGGTCGATACGATGACTACAGCGATTTTGGCTCAACAACAAACCCTAAAGTAGCTGTTCGCTGGGCACCAACTGATTCAATCACTGTTCGTGGTTCGTGGGCTCAAGGTTTCCGCGCGCCTTCACTGGCACAAATTGGTTTAGGTCCGTCGGAAGAAAGTCAATTCTTTGTAGATACTTATCGCTGTCAGGCAACAGGACAGGATTGTAACGCTCTAGATTACAATATCCAATTTGCGGGTAACCCGAACCTTGAAGCTGAAGAATCAGAGTCATGGAATGTGGGGTTCATCTGGGCACCAACCGCTGAGTTTGGTTTCGGAATCGATGTATGGAGCATTACCCAAGATAATAAGATTGACGAACAAGAGTTCGGCCCTATCTATGATAACAACTGTAATGACCAAAACAGCACTGTGTGTGTGCGTTTAGCTCCACAAAATGGTCAGAGTTTAGGTGTAATCCAAAAAGTTTACAGCACTTTTGAAAATGTCTCATCACAAGAAGTATCAGGTGTCGATGTATCGGCTAACTACACACATGCGATGAACGATTACGGCTTCTTAAAATTCAATTTAGAATGGGCTTACCAAAACGAATTTAAGAAAGATGGCCGCGATTACACTGGCGAGTACCGTTATCCTGAAAACCGTTGGATTTTCTCAACAAACTGGGAAATGGGTGACTTCAACACTAATGTGAACGTTAGTTACACTGGCGAGTTTGAAGATACGCCAGATATCGACTTTGACGGTAATTTAGACTTTGATAGCAACACATCACGTATGGTTGATTCACAAACGCTGGTTGATTTACAGACTGCGTATAACTTCTCAGAGAAAATCAAACTTTCTGTGGGTGTGAATAACGTGTTTGATGAAGATCCTCCGTTTGCAATCGGTGATGGTGATGGCGACTTATATGGCTATGTATCAAGCGTACATAACCCACGTGGTCGTTATTTCTATACTAAGCTAACAATGCGCTTTAACTAATCTCGTTGAGCTTAAAAACAAAAACCCGCCAATTGGCGGGTTTTTTAATTCTTTAACTAAGGCCTAGATTATAGGTCGCCTTCGTTTTCAGAAAGGAACTTAGCAACACCTGCAGGGCTTGCGTCCATACCTTTTTTACCTTCAGTCCAACCAGCTGGACATACTTCACCGTGCTCGCTGTGGAACGCTAGCGCGTCAACCATGCGGATCATTTCGTCGATGTTACGGCCTAGTGGAAGGTCGTTAACTACTTGGTGACGTACGTTACCTTCTTCGTCGATTAGGAAAGAACCACGGAAAGCAACACCTGCTTCTGGGTGCTCAACGTCGTATGCTTGACAGATTTCGTGTTTAACGTCTGCAACTAGTGCATATTTAACTTGACCAATACCACCGTCAGCAACGGCAGTGTTACGCCATGCATTGTGTGAGAATTGTGAATCGATAGAAACACCGATTACTTCAACGCCACGCTTTTGGAATTCTTCAAAACGCTTGTCGAAAGCGATTAGCTCTGAAGGACAAACGAAAGTGAAGTCTAACGGGTAAAAGAAGATAACTGCTTTTTTACCTTTGATAGTTTCTTTTAGGTTGAAGTTTTCAACGATTTCACCGTTACCAAGAACAGCTGCTGCAGTAAAGTCTGGTGCCTGACGGCCAACTAATACACCCATTTTTATCTCCAAATATTTGAGTTTATTTCCAATTGCCTATGCAATACTCACTTAGATATGGTTACTAAAAATCAAAAACCAAGAGTAAGTATTGATAATTTGCAAGATAGTTTAATGAGGTTACAGACAAATGAACAATCGAAAAAAACGATATGCTTAATCGGAAAAATTGATTCGCAATAAACGGGGTTTGAGATAACTCTACATTAGTGTGCAAATTGACCGACAGAACACAAAAAACCCAGCTTTTAGCTGGGTTCTTAAATGAATATCAATACAGACGCTTAGTCCATGATATCTTCTGGCATATCACCACGGATTTGCTGCCAGATTTCACCTGTTTGATGACCGTATTTACGCATCATAGAAATCGCACCGTCATGTTCACGACGCTCTGCCAATTCTGTTAAATCTTTATAAAACTGACGTGCTAATTCACGTGTACGTGAATCAGAGAAGTAATGGCAGCCAATTTTTGAATAGAAGCCTTTAAAGCCATTTAAGATAAGCACGTAAATGCGGTTATTACCTGCTACTGCTAATTCATGGTGAACTTTATAATCGTAATCAGCAAATGCTTGAGCACTGTCTTCAAGCTCTTCGCTTTGCGATAAAATTTCAATAACGCGCTCTGGGGCTAGCTTGATTGCTGCACGAGTGTAAATCGCGCTGATATTCGTACGTGCCGAAAGTAATTGATCAGTTAGCTCTGGCATTTTGTCTTCATCAAGACGTGCTAGCGTCTCTAGAATGTTAAGACCCGAGGTTTCCCAGAAGTTATTAACACGGGTAGGTTTACCGTGTTGAATTGTTAGCCAGCCATCACGGGCTAAACGCTGAAGTACTTCACGTAAGGTTGTACGTGTTACACCAATCAGCTCTGACAATTCACGTTCAGCAGGAAGAATTGAGCCAGGCGGAAAGTCACCATTCCAAATAGATTCAACAATGTATTCTTCAGCAAAACCTGCTGGGCTTTTCGCTTTAAAAATTCTCATCCAATTTCCACTTGAGTTAGCAACTACTTTTACCGCATTTGGTGTTCAACTCACTGATTGTACCAGATGATCAGCAACTAACAAGTAAACTAACTCCGCAGTGCATAAAAATCTGTAAAATCTCGATAAATAAATGACCTTTTGGATTAAAAGTACACCAAATAACAATACTTTCGGTATATTCAATTTCCAAATATTAACAATAACAACCAGCACTATTAAAAGGTACGGCCATGCAGCAGCGCGTTTTACCAGCAATATTTAAAAATTTTTTGGGGACTTCACCACAGTGGTATAAATACACCATTATTGCGTTTTTATTAATCAACCCGGTGTTATTTCAACTTAACCCTTACCTGGCAGGATGGGTATTAGTGCTAGAGTTTATTTTTACACTCGCCATGGCACTTAAATGTTACCCGCTACAACCGGGAGGCTTATTAGCAATTGAGGCCTTATTTATCGGCATGACAACCGCCGGTCAAGTTGAACATGAAATAGTACAGAATATCGATGTGATCCTGTTACTTATCTTTATGGTTGCCGGTATCTATTTTATGAAAGACTTGCTTTTATATATCTTCACAAAGCTGGTCGTTTCGGTGCGAAGTAAAACCGTGTTATCACTTTCTTTTACGATTGCTGCGGCCTTTTTATCTGCTTTCTTAGATGCGTTAACGGTGATGGCCGTTGTTATTGCCGTTGCGATGGGCTTTTACAGTATTTACCACAAGGTTGCATCAGGAAAAGACTCTAGCAGCGAGCATGATATTAATGACGATAACCAAGTTCGCCCTGTGAATCGTCAAGAGCTTGAAGAGTTTCGTGCTTTTCTTCGTAACTTATTAATGCATGCATCAATTGGTACTGCCTTAGGCGGTGTTTGTACCATGGTAGGCGAGCCACAGAACTTGATCATTGCTGAGCGTGCTGGCTGGTTATTTGGCGAATTTTTCTTCCGAATGTTGCCTATTACTTTACCCGTTATGATTGCCGGTATTGCTACTACTTTCTTACTCGAAAAAACCAAAGCCTTTGGTTACGGCGCAAAACTCCCTGCCCCCATCCACACGATTTTATCGGATCATGCTAAAAAGCTTGAGAAAAAACGCACCACACGCGACAAAGTGAACTTAGCGATTCAAGCTTTCATTGCTGTTTGGTTGATCATAGGTTTAGCCCTTCACTTAGCCACTGTTGGTTTAATTGGTTTGTCTGTAATTATTTTTGCCACAGCCAGTGCTGGTATTATTGAAGAGCACCAATTAGGTAAAGCATTTGAAGAAGCCCTACCATTCACAGCATTACTTTGCGTATTCTTCTCAATTGTCGCTGTTATTATCGACCAGCATTTATTTACACCTGTGATCGCATGGGTGCTTACCTTTGAAGGCCAGCTGCAACTAGTGATGTTCTTTATTGCCAACGGTATTCTGTCGATGGTCAGCGATAACGTTTTCGTGGGTACTGTGTATATCAATGAAGTGGCTGCAGCGTTACAGGCAGGTCAAATTACCCGTGATCAATTTGACCTATTAGCTGTGGCAATTAACACAGGTACTAATTTACCAAGTGTTGCGACTCCTAATGGACAAGCAGCCTTCTTATTCTTGCTTACATCAACATTAGCCCCTGTGTTAAGACTATCTTATGGGCGCATGGTATACATGGCACTACCTTATACCATAGTGTTGACAATTGTTGGCTTGAGCATGACCTTATTCAGCCTTTCAGATATGACTGACTTACTGTATCAATGGGGCTTAATCAATCACCACAGCGGTGCGTTACCTGGCTCATTAGGTGGTCACTAGAACGATTATTTAAAACTAAAAAGCCCGCTTGATGCGGGCTTTTTTGATAGAGTTTTTTTGCTAGATTAGAGCTGTTTAATCTAGCACTTTTGCGTCGTTTGCTTTATTGAGTAAGCTGCGACTTTGCGTTAAGAAATGTGCTGTCGCATCTGAGAAGTATTCTTTTGCATCAGCAAATGCGGCAATCAATGATGCTTTATCCCCAGCTTTTAGCTTTTCGAGCGTGTCTGCAAAAGTATCTTGGTAGTTTGCAAGCAGTGCTTCTACATCGTCGAATTGCGCTAACATGATGTCAGAGTAAAGCTCTGGAGATTGAGCAAATAAGCGCCCTACCATCATTAACTCTAATTGATAAATGGGTGATGAGCAGCTGCGAAGCTCTGCAAGTGTATGGCTTTGCTTGGCAAGAAACTGACCATATACAAAGGTTGTTAAGTGGCGCATAACCTGAATGATCTGCATTGCTTCATCGTGTTTTTTAGCATCCATTTCAACCACTTGGCAGCCCCAAACTTGTAGTTGTGCCATTAACCCTTTAGCCACTTCATGATCTCGCCCTTCACACACGACGACCGTTTGCTTTACCCAATGTGAAATATCTGGGCCAAACATGGGGTGTAAGCCAACTACTGGGCCGCTATGAGCCTCCATAAGTGCTTTTAAAGGTTTTTGCTTAACAGAGGTAATATCAACCAGTAAACAGTCATCATCAAGTGTTGGTAACGCTGCGACAACTTGCTCAAGTGCATTAATTGGCACACTAACAAGAACCAATTTTGCCCCTTTTAATATCGTTTCACTTTGTGCTTGCTGTGCTTTATCTAAAATACGCACTTCATAACCTGAACGAGTAAACTGTTGTGCAAACAACTGGCCCATAGCCCCTTCACCACCAACAATTACAATGGGTGATAACTGAGGCGCAACACAAGCAAGGCTACCTTGCTGATTCTGATAGGCTTCACGCATCATACGGCGTAGGATGTCCTCAACTAACTCAGGGTTAACCCCTTGTGCGATTGCTTCTTGACGACGTGCCGCGAGTAAATCAGCCTCGCGATCTGGGGCATGTAATGGTGCACCGATTTGTTGCTTAATTGCGCCTATTTTTTCTGTAATCCCATTACGCTTTGCCAGTAATGCCACCAATTGTGCATCACATTCATCTATTCCTGCTCTTAAATCAGCTAGATCATTCACTGTTACCACGTTACTACACCTCAAACCCTAAAAACGTAAATATTTATATACAAAAAAGTAAAGCTTTTAATACAAATTATAGTAACAGGATAACAGCCAAAGCACAAAGCCCTAACGTGCATGTAGCATAGCTCATAAAGGGATAACAGATAATTTAGAAGGGAGTATTTCTCAGGGGAGGGAAATTTTTTTGTGCTATAAAAACCAAAACGGGTTGCAACCTAAGGCTGCAACCCGTTTTATTTTGCGTTGTAAAACAGCGCGTATTAGTTAAGTTTTTCTCTAATACGTGCAGATTTACCAGAACGCTCACGTAGATAGTAAAGTTTCGCACGGCGAACTGCACCGCGACGTTTAACTGAGATACTATCGATAAGAGGGCTGTGCGTTTGGAATACACGCTCAACACCTTCACCGCTCGAGATTTTACGAACTGTGAATGCTGAGTGAAGACCACGATTACGCTTAGCGATTACAACACCTTCAAAGGCCTGTAGACGCTCTTTGTTACCTTCTTTTACACGTACCTGTACAACTACTGTATCACCAGCGCCGAATGCTGGTACGTCTGTTTTAAGCTGCTCTTCTTCAAGCGCTTTAATAATATTTTGGTTTACTTTTGCCATTATATTTCTCACTTTCCTAGGTGTAACTGTCTTCTAGCCACAAGCTTGTTGGTACTCTTGCTGAAATTCAGCAAGGAGTGCCGCTTGCTCCTCAGTCAGAGCTAGGTTATGCAACAAGTCAGGACGACGAAGCCAAGTTCTACCAAGTGATTGCTTTGTGCGCCACTTAGCGATTTCTTGGTGGTTTCCGCTGAGTAATACAGCAGGTACCTGTTTATCATCCAATGTCTCTGGCCGTGTATAGTGAGGACAATCAAGCAAGCCATTCGAAAATGAATCCTGCTCAGCTGACTGGTTATGACCTAACACCCCTGGTACTAATCGTGCTACTGCATCAATTAGCGTCATCGCGGGTAGTTCACCACCACTTAAAATAAAATCACCAATTGACCATTCTTCGTCAACGTATGATTCTATGATTCGCTCATCTATACCTTCATAGCGACCTGCAATTAAAATCAGCTTTTCTGATTGTGCAAGCTCGCTTGCACCTTGCTGATCTAATTTGCGCCCTTGCGGGGACATATAAATTACTTTTGCACCATCACCTGCCGCTTTTTTGGCGTCAAGGATAGCTTGTTTCAATGGTTCAACCATCATTAACATGCCAGGACCGCCCCCGTAAGGACGATCATCCACAGTTCTATGCTTATCAGTGGCATAGTCACGTGGGTTCCAACAGTTAAAGTCGATTAGACCATTTTTAACTGCGCGACCTGTTACCCCTTGGGTGGTAATCGCATCAAACATGTCCGGGAAAAGGCTTATCACCCCTACCCATAGCGAACTCGTTTGTGACATTAAAACCCTGGGTCCCAGTCTACGGTAATTTCTCTTGCATCATGTTTAACTTCTTTAATAACAGAATCTGTTAAGAAAGGAATTAAACGCTCTGCTTGGCCAAATGCATCTTTTTTGTTTGCTTTCACAACCAAAACGTCATTTGACCCTGTCTCCATTAGGTCATCAACAGTGCCTAAGTTATAACCTTTATCAGTTACAACAGACATGCCGATCAGATCTCGCCAATAGAATTCACCTTGCGGTAATTCTGGTAGCTGCGCTGCATCTACTGAGATTTCTGCATTGGTTAAAGCCATTGCTTCGTCTCGGTCGTTTACTTGCGCAACTTTAGCGATAAAGCCTTTGTTGTGGCGACGCCAGTCGACCACTTCTAAGGTCTGCCATTTACCTTGTTGCCCTATCAACCATGGGCTGAAATCGAAGATCCCTTCGGGATCATCAGTAAATGAATGCACCTTAAGCCAGCCCTTTATACCATACGGGGCACCGAGCTTTCCTACTGTAATATACGAGGTGTTCTCTTGACTCATGGTTACTCTTACGCCTATTAAGCCGCTTTACGAGCGTCTTTAACTAACTTAGCTACGCGATCTGAAAGAGATGCGCCTTGACCTACCCAGTGATCAACACGAGATAAATCTAAACGTACTTTTTCTTCCTGACCAGAAGCGATTGGGTTAAAGAAACCTACTTTCTCGATGAAGCGACCGTCACGCGAGAAACGGCTATCCGCAACCACAATTTGATAGAAAGGGCGTTTTTTAGCGCCACCACGTTGCAAACGAATAGTTACCATACCGTCCTCTACATTAGATTGACTGTTTTCATTAATAAGATTTACTCCCCAATACGGGAAGCTGGGGAATTGTACGAGTTTTTTGCAACATTGCAAGTAAGAACTGCTGCAAAATGTAAGTTTAGTTGATTAAACACTGATCTGGGCTTTAAATCTTACATGCAGCTAACAACTACGCATAAATTATCTACAAAAAAAGGAGCTATATGCTCCTTTTTATACACTTAATAGACAGCACTATTAAAATTTAGGGCCGCCACCCATCATACCTGGTGGTAACATGCCTTTCATGCCGCGCATCATTTTCTTCATGCCACCTTTGCCTTTCATCTTCTTCATCATCTTCTGCATTTGCGTAAATTGCTTAAGCAGTTTATTGATTTCTTGCACCTGAGTGCCAGAGCCTGCAGCAATACGTTTTTTACGCGAGCCTTTGATGATTTCAGGACGGGCACGCTCTTTTGGCGTCATAGAGTTGATGATAGCTTCCATTTGTACGAAAGTTTTATCACCCATCTGGCCTTTTACAGCGTCTGGTAGGTTTTGCATGCCTGGCAGCTTATCAAGCATCGACATCATACCGCCCATGTTCTTCATCTGACGAAGTTGCTCAGCAAAGTCATCTAATGTGAAACCATCACCTTTAAATACTTTTTCGGCAACTTTAGCAGCTTTCTCTTTATCTACTTTCATTTCGACTTCTTCGATTAATGAAAGTACATCACCCATACCTAGGATACGAGAAGCAATACGGTCAGGGTGGAATGGTTCAAGAGCATCAGTGCGCTCACCCACACCCATAAACTTAATTGGCTTACCGGTAATATGACGAATCGATAATGCAGCACCACCACGGGCATCACCATCGGTCTTAGTTAAGATCACACCACTTAGAGGAAGCGCCTCATCAAATGCTTTTGCAGTGTTTGCCGCATCTTGACCTGTCATCGCATCAACAACGAATAAGGTTTCGATTGGGTTAATCGCGCTGTGAAGTGCTTTGATCTCGTCCATCATGTCGTTATCGACGTGTAAACGACCTGCGGTATCAACTAATACCACATCAATGAATTTCTTCTTCGCGTGCGAAATCGCATTGTTTGCGATATCAACCGGCTTTTGTGAAATGTCACTTGGGAAGAACTCAACACCCACTTCATCAGCCAGTGTTTCAAGCTGTTTGATTGCTGCCGGACGATAAACGTCGGCACTCACAACTAATACAGATTTCTTTTTACGCTCTTTTAAGAATTTAGCTAGTTTACCAACACTGGTCGTTTTACCAGCACCTTGTAAACCCGCCATCATCACCACCGCTGGCGGCTGTGCATTAAGGCTTAGCTCTTCGTTAGCTTCACCCATGGCTTTTTCAAGTTCTTCACGAACAATCTTAATAAAGACTTGGCCTGGGCTTAAGCTTTTTGTTACTTCAACACCTACGGCGCGTTCTTTAACTTGCTTAACGAACTCACGAACAACCGGTAATGCAACGTCCGCTTCCAAAAATGCCATGCGGACTTCGCGTAATGTATCTTTTATATTGTCTTCAGTTAGGCGTCCGCGGCCACTGATATTTTTTAAGGTTTTACCTAAGCGTTCTTGGAGATTCTCAAACATGTAAAGGTTCCGATAAAACGTGTTGCACCTGCAATGTACATAAATCAAACAAGTTTGGCGACAATACAGGCAATATTAAAATTTAATTCCTAGCAGTATACCGTAAATGGTGGTCGACAATACAGTGTTCAAGTGCGCAGTTTGAGTTTCTTTTTACAAACTCTATGCTTTTGCCTTGCTATAAAATACAATGGCATCAAAGAGACAAGGATTTATCGATATAAATTAAGTGGCCAAAACACGATGATTATTAGTTTAACTATTATTGCTAGTTTGTTTTATGTGTTAGCAACGTCACATGTGCTATCACGCCTTTTCCACAAACAAGGTCCAAGCCAAAAACTCACAGTCATTCTTAGCACTGTGGCTATCCTTGCTCATATGCTATTACTGGTTAATTCAGTTTTTCGTGCTGACGGCCAAGATTTAAGTATCGTCAACGTTGCCTTATTAACCTGTTGGGTCATTGTGGTGTCGGTGACTGCTGTGTCTCTCAAATTCCCCGCGACTTTATTGTTGCCAGTTGTTTATGGTTTTGCAGCCTTACTGACCCTTGCCAGCTTGTTTATACCGCATCATGTGATTTTGCAATCAATCGATGTTGAGCTTGGTTTAGTTACTCACATATCCTTATCACTCCTAGCCTATTGTGTTTTGATAATCTCAACACTTTATGCGGTCCAGTTCTACTTTATTGATAAGCGCCTCAAACGCAAAGACTTGGCAATTGTACACAGCCACCTCCCTCCTTTAATGGTGGTTGAGCGCCAGCTTTATCAATTACTCACGCTGGGTACTATCTTACTGACTTTTGCTCTCCTTTCTGGGTTCATCTTCTTAGAGGGAATGTTTGCCAGTGAGTTTATCCACAAAACGGTTTTATCGTTAATTGCTTGGCTAATTTTTACTGTGGTCACTGTAGGTCACTTACGCCAAGGCTGGCGTGGTAAGCCTGTGGTATTTTCGATCATGATAGCCGCTTTTATCTTGTCACTTGCTTATTTTGGCAGCCGTTTCATCCAAGAAGTGGTTCTAAATAAGTTTTAACTTGACTCAGCAAGCTGTCTCTAGCTTAATATGCACTGATTTATAAAAAAAGGATCCATCCTTGGACGACATATCGACTAGTACCCTGTTTATTATATTGGGATTATTGATACTTATTTCTGCTTATTTTTCTGGTTCTGAAACTGGAATTATGTCAATCAACCGTATTCGCCTGCGTCATCTTGCTAAAGAAGATCATCGTGCAGCGAAGCGCGTCAGCAAACTATTAAGTCGCCCTGACAGACTCATTGGTCTGATCTTAATTGGTAATAACCTTGTAAATATCGCTGCAGCACAGGTTGCAACGATTATTGGTATTCGTTTGTATGGTGATCTCGGTATCGCTATTGCAACCGGCGCGCTAACGCTGGTTGTTTTAATCTTTGCCGAAGTAACGCCAAAAACACTTGCTGCGCTATACCCAGAGAAGGTTGCTTTTCCAAGCTCAATTGTGCTCAAAGGCCTATTGAAAATCCTTTTCCCGTTTGTGGTTATCGTAAACTGGATGACCAACGGCATGTTACGCTTGTTTGGTATTACCACAGCACAAATTGAAGAGCACAGCTTAAGTAAAGAAGAACTAAAAACTGTGGTGAACGAATCAGGTGCACTATTACCTGCTCGTCACCAAAGCATGTTGACTTCAATTTTAGATTTAGAGCAAGTCACTGTTGAAGATATCATGATCCCACGCAACGAAATTGTTGCTATCGATATCAATGACGATTGGAAGCTTATCAGCCGCCAGCTTACTCATGCACAGCACACCCGTGTACTGTTGTATCGTGACCAAATTGATGATGCTGTTGGCTTTATTCACTCACGTGATGCTCTGCGTCTATTAACGAAAGAGCAGTTTGATAAACCATCACTTCTGCGTGCGGTACGTGAAATCTACTTTATTCCTGAAGGCACATCACTGAACACGCAACTACTTAAGTTCCAGCAATCAAAAGAACGTATTGGCTTAGTTGTCGATGAGTATGGTGATATTCAAGGTCTAGTAACCCTTGAAGATATTCTTGAAGAAGTAGTGGGTGATTTCACTACAACGCAAACGCGTACACCGAGTGAAGAAGTAACAGAGCAAGATGATGGCTCAGTACTTGTTGATGGCGGTGCCAATATTCGTGATTTAAATAAAGAAATGGGTTGGGAGCTACCGATTGATGGCCCGAAAACGCTAAGTGGTTTAATTGTTGAATACTTAGAGGACATCCCAGACTCAAACCTAAGTTTACGTATTGCCGGATACCCTATTGAAGTTATCGAGATAAAAGAAAATATGGTTAAGTTAGTTAAAGTTATTCCAAGTAAACGCACAGAATAATTTTCTACACCACCTAAACAAAAGGAGTAGCTTGCTACTCCTTTTTTGTTACTTATAGCTGAATTACCTCTGAAGATTCACATTTTATAAGCTATCCTGCACAACCAAACACGAATTCCTCTACTATTATTTTCTTTTGCATATATTGATATAAAAGGGAAAATAATGGACGAAATATCAATCGAAAAAATCTATAACCAAGCTATCGAATTACTGATGCTTTACGGGCCAAAGTTTATCCTCGCAATACTGGTCTTGATCATAGGTTGGTGGTTAATTGGTAGAATTGCCAATATGGCCGAAAAATCAATGAATAAGGTCAAGTTTGAGGTTGGCCTTACGCACTTTTTAGTCTCCTTTATCTCGGTCATTTTAAAAGTACTGTTGCTGATATCTGTTGCTTCTATGATTGGTATAGAAACCACATCGTTTATCGCAATGCTGGGTGCTGCTGGCCTTGCGGTGGGCATGGCACTTCAAGGTAGCCTTGCTAACTTTGCAGGTGGCGTGCTTATTCTGTTCTTTAAGCCTTTTAAAGTTGGCGATGTAATCGAAGCGCAAGGCTACATGGGTACAGTTGTTGAAATACAAATTTTTGTCACTGTTTTACTCACCTACGACAATGAAAAAATCATAATCCCAAATGGCACGCTATCAAATGGCTGCGTTAAGAATAAGTTTTCAGAGCCAACACACCGCGTAGCTATCGAATTTGGTATCAGCTATGGCGATAATGTTCATAAAGCCCGTGATGTGCTTATGAGCGTGCTTAATGACTATGATTTGATACTAAAAGATATAGAAGATAAAAAACCATCGGTTCATGTTAGTCAGCACGGTGAAAGCCATATTGGCATGCTGGTATGGGCATGGGTTGAGTCTGATAACTACTGGCCAGTGTATTTTGGCTTATACGAACGCGTTAAAATTGCCTTTGACGCCGCTGATATTACGATTCCATTCCCGCAAAGGGATGTTCACATTCACCAGTTCCCTGGTAAATAGCTAACAAAAAGCCCGCTAATTGATGCGGGCTTTCTATTTATGCATTAACTAAATAAGCGTTCAAACCAGTTTTTGTCTAAATCGGCTTCACACTTTTTAAGTTGTGCGCCATAGCGACTAGCTCGATGTTTAACTTTATTAGCAACGCTCATTAGCCACTTTTTACTCTTATAAGTGCCTCGCTTATAGCCGCCCCACCCTTCGTGGTAATTTAGGTACTGGGCGTAGGCGTCCCATTTTGAAATACCATTTACTTTATGGGTTTTGTAAACGAACCAGGCCATAAAGTCGATAGCATCATCAAAATCATCTCTGTCTGCACCGCTGTTACCTGTTTCACGAATGTAATCCGACCATGTTGGGGTTTTCGCTTGAGAGTAGCCATATGCAGAGCTAGCACGTCCGATTGGAATTACCCATAAGAAGTATTCCATTGGTGGCGCTGCATCATGGCGGAATGAGCTTTCTTGATACATCATGCTCATTAGCACATGTTTTGGCGAACCCCATTTTTCTTGTGCATCACGAGCATCGTAATACCAGTCAGGTTTTTCTTCAAAAATCTTACATATATCATGAGGTTGCTCAGGGGGAGCCGTTGCACAACCAGCCAAAGATGCGGCCAGCGATAAAATAATTATACTTTTTTTCATTTTTTTATGGATCTCGCTGAACTTTTTCTCATCAGGTCAGTCTGAACTTATGAATGCAGCAGTATAGCATTGTTTCATCCCTGAAGAATCTTTGACGCAGCCTCCCTAGGCTGCGTTTTTTTATGCCTTCACAATACTAAGCTTTAGCAAAATAGTCATCTAAAAATGCAGTGAAAGATACACTGTCTGCTGCTTTAACTTCACGCTCTTTAAGTACAGAGTCAGCCGCTTGCTTTGCCAAAAATGCTTGATCATAAAATTGGTAATCAGCATCAAGGTGGCTTTGCTTGTACTGCTGTGCAAGTGCTAAAGCGAAATGACCATTATCTTGGTTCTCTTTTGCCAGCGCACTAACATATTTGCCAGAGAAAGTTTTACTTGGATTGTTCACCCAAGTTGCAAGCTCAGCTATGGTTTCGCTGTAATAACTCACGCCATATGCATTATCCATGTAACGGGCAACTTCAGATAGCTGAGAAAAAATTGTCTCAGCCCAATCTGTTAGACGCACCATCTCACCCTGCTTGTTAAGCAAAAGTTCTGGATCTCGACCTTCATTGACAACCGCATCAAGGTTAGTAGTGCTTAATTTTTGCTCTTGCCAATCCATTTCTGGCGAGTCATTCAATAAACAATAGGTTAAGAATACGTCTAAGAAACGAATTTGCTGTAAATCGATACCCGTTTCACTAAACGGGTTGACATCAAGCGCACGTACTTCGATGTATTCTATACCGCCGCGTAGTAATGCATCGGTTGGTGTTTCGCCCGATGCTGCATTGCGCTTAGGACGAATTGGCGAGTAAAACTCGTTTTCGATTTGCAGAATATTTTTGTTCAACTGCTTTGGCTCAGCACTCGTGTAGTCATCTATATGACCATAAATATCTGATGGTGTATGAATCGCTTCTTTTAAGCCTGCTACATATTCTTCTAGAGAGTTATACATAACACGTAAAGACGATTGTGCACTGTTAGTGTACCCAAGATCACCCAAACGCAGCGCGGTACCCACTTCTAAATAAAGAGTACCTTTACCTAATTTTTTAAATGGTAAATCAGTTTCGCGCCCTTGCAAAAATGAACTACATAACGCTGGTGATGCGCCAAATAAAAAGCTGATCAACCAAAGCTCACGCTTAAAGTTACGAATAAGCCCTAAATAGCCAGTTGAAATAGACTCAGCTAATGTACCTTGGTTACCGTTTAAGCTATATAGGCTTTGCCATAAGCTCTCAGGAAAAGAGATATTGAAATGCACGCCGGCAATGGCCTGCATCATGCTGCCATAACGATTTTTTAAGCCTTCACGATAAAGTGTTTTCATGCGGCCAATGTTTGAGTCACCAAACTGTGCGAGTACAATGTCATCTTGATGTTCAATAAAGCATGGCATACTGATCGGCCATAACAGCTCATCGTCCATCTGCGATAAGGTGAACTTTTGCAAGTCTTTTAGCTGCGCGAGTGTTTGCTCTGCAGATGTACTAACCGGAGTGATAAATTCTAAAAGTGATTCTGAAAAGTCAGTGGTGACATGATCATTCGTTAAAGCGCTACCAACGCCTTGTGGATGACCTTGCTGTGAGATAACACCACTTGGTTTAATCCTTAATGCTTCTCGCTCGATACCACGTTGAATCCCATTAATTGCGTTAGGAAATTGTGCCGTTAACGCTTCTAGCGTTTTATTTAAATCATGTTTTATCAAAAATGCTTCCTCGAGCCGCGTGGCTGTAATCCTAAGTGTATGGGGGCAAAAAACAATTACTCAAGAGAGAAAAATAACTTTCATTATGTACCCCTACACTTGAAGTTCAATCTTGCCATTGTGAGTCACAATATACAATTGCTTTGGTGGCACTTCATTGTTGCTAAAACGGTTAAAAATACAATTTAGGCTTTTTCCTTGAGGATATTAGACCTTTTAACTAATATAAAAGACTGAGGCTAAACATAATAATTCAGGCAAGATATTGTTTTAGATCAAAGGGAAGATGAAATTATTAAAAGTTTCACAGTTAACACTATGTCCCCCCTTCCCTTACATTTTTCTGAGACTATAATCCGCACACCATAAAAAAGTATATTTCGAGGACTCATATGCGTCGTGGGCAAGAAATCGTCAATCAAGAAGTGACATACTCAGATAATCAAGAGCTTGTCTCTACCACAGATTTACGCGGTGTAATCACATACGTAAATAAGGAATTTTGTACTATAGCAGGTTACACCGAAGAAGAGCTTCTCGGAAAAAATCATAATATTGTACGCCACCCAGATATGCCTAAAGCGGCATTTAAAGAGATGTGGGAAAAACTTAAAGAGGGCCACTCTTGGCGTGGCATGGTAAAAAACCTCTGTAAAGATGGTCGCTACTATTGGGTCGATGCGTTCGTTACGCCTATTTATGAACATGGCCAGCTAGTTGGCTATCAATCAGTGCGTACCAAGCCATCTGAGCAATTAAAAACCCGTGCGATGGCACTGTACACTAAAATTAATGATGGAAAATCTATCGCATCATTTCGTGAGAATATCTCACTCAGACAAATAGTGTCTGCGATTTTATTGGTTGCAGGTATTGCTGGGTTAGCAATGACCACCTCATGGATGGTTGCTTTAACCGCATGTGTCCTTGTAGTACTACTTTTTGCTTTAAATTATGACGAACTCGTTGTTACGCCAAACCATTTAAAGCAGCAACGTGCAGAGTTTGATTCAGTATCACGTTATGTGTATTCAGGCTCTCATCCATTTAGTATTGCTGCCTATAATCAGCAAATGCTGTTCGCTAAGCTAAGAACTGTATTGGGCCGTGTTAAAGACTCTACTTACTCATTCAAAGACATTGCTACCAACTTAGATAAACAATCGTCACTAACCGAGCAAGGTATTGCAGCACAAGGCCAACGTTTAAGTGATATTGCTACGGCAATGACACAAATGAGTGCAACTATTGGCGAGATTTCAGCTAATACCCATCACACTGCTGATAAGGTTAAAACCACTTACCAAAGCTGTAACGATATCAAACTGCATATTGAAGATAATAGCAGCATGGTAACTGATCTAGCTAACCAAGTAGAGCAAGCAGCCACTACCGCTAACTCTCTTGCTAGTGAAGCTGACAAAATAGGCCAAGTAATGAGTGAGATTGAAGGCATTGCTGAACAAACAAACTTATTAGCGCTGAATGCAGCAATTGAAGCAGCACGTGCAGGTGAGCATGGCCGTGGTTTTGCGGTTGTAGCAGATGAAGTACGCGCACTTTCTTCACGCACGCAAAATGCGACAGCACAAATTCACAGTTCAATTAAAGAGATCCAAGATACGTTATTTAGCTGGTCTAAAGTGATGCAATCAACTAAAGCGCAAGCAGATAGTTGTGTTGATACTACCGCCCATACACAAACTGAGCTTGCGAGCATCTTCGCACAAATTGATG
This sequence comes from Pseudoalteromonas sp. XI10, assembly GCF_001469895.1. Classification (GTDB taxonomy): domain Bacteria; phylum Pseudomonadota; class Gammaproteobacteria; order Enterobacterales; family Alteromonadaceae; genus Pseudoalteromonas. Next base: position 71,754 of record NZ_LOPY01000047.1, read on the forward strand.
AAATATCAGGCCTTGCGACTGAAATTTCGACGGCTGCTGAGGAGCAACAAGTTGTTAGCACCGATATACGAGAAAATGTAGAAAGCATTAAAGGACACAGCGAAGAGAACTTAAAGCTTAGCTACAACGTGGCTAAAGATGCAGCGGGGCTTGTTGAAGGCTCACGCAAAGTTAACGATATGCTGTTAACCTTTAAAGTTTAAACTTAACTGATACAAAAAAGCCGCATCATAATTGATGCGGCTTTTGTTTTTGAGACTAATTAACGGCTTGAGAAAACAAGTCCATTCTCATCAGCATCAATATGGATGATGGCACCTGGTTGGTAATCGCCACCGAGCAGGCGCTGTGCTAATGGGTTTTCAATGGTATGTTGAATAGCACGTTTTAAAGGCCTTGCCCCATACACAGGATCAAAACCACTTTCAGCGATACGGTCTAAAGCTGCATCCGTAACTTCAAGAATGTAGCCTTTTTCAGTTAATCGCTCACGTAGCTTACTTAACTGAATATCTGCAATTTCCTTAATGTGCTCATTAGCAAGTGGATGGAATACCACGGTTTCGTCGATTCGGTTAATAAACTCAGGGCGGAACTGACTGACTAATACGCCCATCACTTTTTCTTTTAACCCAGCATAATCATTTGAACCTGCTTGCTCTTGGATAATATCTGAGCCCAAGTTAGAGGTCATGATGATCACCGTATTTTTAAAATCAACGGTACGACCCTGACCATCCGTTAAGCGGCCATCATCAAGGACTTGCAGTAAGATATTAAATACATCAGGGTGCGCTTTTTCAACCTCATCTAATAAAATGACTGAATACGGACGACGGCGTACCGCTTCAGTTAAATAGCCACCCTCTTCATAGCCAACATAACCCGGAGGTGCACCGACTAAACGTGCCACCGAGTGTTTCTCCATAAACTCGGACATATCAATGCGCACCATGGCATCTTCAGTGTCAAACATGAAGCTGGCTAGTGCTTTGGTCAGCTCAGTTTTACCAACCCCTGTTGGGCCTAAGAATAAGAATGAGCCAATTGGGCGATTTGGATCAGCAAGCCCTGCGCGAGAACGACGAATTGCATTCGCAACAGCTACAACAGCTTCATCTTGACCAATCACTTTATGGTGTAATTGATCTTCCATTTGCAGAAGCTTTTCACGTTCACCTTGCAGCATTTTCGATACCGGAATACCTGTCCAACGCGATAAAATCTCAGCGATTTCGTCTTCACCTACTTGGTTTTTAAGCAAGCTCATTTCTTGCATTTCTGCTTGTGAAGCAAGGTCGAGTTTGCGCTCAAGTTCAGGAATACGCCCATACTGCAGCTCAGACATACGCTGTAAATCGCTGGCACGGCGTGCCACGTCTAAATCGAGGCGTGCCTGCTCAAGTTCTGCTTTGATTACTTGCGTGCCTTGCAGTGAGGCCTTCTCAGCATTCCACACTTCGTCTAGCTCGCGGTATTGCGCTTCAAGTTCAGTGATCAGTTCTTGCATTTCGGTGCGGCGCTTTTGACTTGCTTCGTCTTTTTCTTTCGCCAGTGCATTATCTTCCAGTTTTAACTGAATAATACGACGTTCTAGCTTATCTAGAGACTCTGGTTTTGAGTCAATTTGCAAACGAATTGAAGAACCTGCTTCGTCAATTAAATCTATTGCCTTATCTGGTAATTGGCGATCGCTGATGTAACGGTGCGATAACTGCGCCGCGGCAACAATGGCCGGATCGGTAATATCAACCGAGTGATGCAGCTCATAACGCTCTTTTAAACCACGTAAAATCGCAATGGTGTCTTCAACCGATGGTTCATCAACAAACACCTTTTGGAAACGACGCTCAAGTGCCGCATCTTTTTCGATGTATTGACGATACTCATCAAGGGTTGTGGCACCCACGCAATGTAACTCACCACGGGCAAGTGCAGGCTTTAACATATTACCCGCATCCATTGCACCGTCTGTTTTACCTGCGCCTACCATAGTATGGATTTCATCAATAAAGAGGATGACTTGGCCTTCTTCTTTGGCAAGCTCATTCAATACTGATTTTAAACGCTCTTCAAATTCACCACGGTATTTTGCGCCAGCAACCAAAGCACCTAAATCGAGCGATAATACTCGCTTGTTTTTTAAGCCTTCAGGTACTTCACCATTGATAATACGTTGTGCAAGGCCCTCCGCAATCGCTGTTTTACCTACACCTGGCTCACCTATTAACACCGGATTATTTTTAGTACGGCGTTGTAAAACTTGAATAGTACGGCGAATTTCGTCATCACGACCAATGACTGGGTCAAGCTTACCTTGCTCTGCTCGCTCAGTTAAATCGATGGTGAATTTTTTTAATGCCTGACGAGTTTCTTCAGCATTTGGGTCTTCTACTTTTTGGCCACCACGAATGGCTTCAATTGCAGATTCAATCTTGCTAGAAGTAATATTCAACGCTTTAAAAATGTCGCCTAATGGGCCTTTATCGTCACACGCGGCAAGAACAAACAACTCACTCGATATGAATTTATCTTTTCGTTTTTGAGCATATTTATCACATAAGTTAATTAACGAAATCAGGTTGTTTGACAGCTGAACATCGCCACCAATGCCTTCAACTTTAAACAATTTTTCGATTTCTTGGGATAACTTGGTATTTAACTCATCAGCACTGACACCTGCTTGTGCAAGTAACGCACGCACACTTGAACCATTTTGCTGAAGCAATGAATACATTAAATGCACAGGCTCAATAAATTGATGATCGCGCCCAAGTGCTAATGACTGCGCATCTGAAAGCGCAGATTGAAATTTACTTGTAAATCTATCTAAACGCATAAGGGTTTACCTATTAAAAAATCTAATTGCTTAATTAATGGGTATGCTTAGTGATTTGTTCAAGTAAAAGAAGAAAATTTAATCGCAAAAAAGGCGTATTAATTGCGCCAGATCAAGCTCGCCATACGGCCTGTTTGTCCGTCGCGGCGATAAGAGAAAAACTGTGATTTTTCAGTGACGGTGCAGTGCTCACCACCATGTATTTTGACCACACCTAATTGTGCTAATTGCTGACGTGCTAATAAATAGATATCAGCCATGTATTTTTCATGTTTGGCTGTAAAAGCTTGTTGATGCTCTGGGTTTTGTGAGCAAAAACACTCTTTAACTTCTTGCCCAACTTCAAATTGTAAAGGACCGATGGCTGGGCCTAACCAAGCAATAATATCGCTTGCTGGCGCTTGAAAGTGCGAAACCGTGTTTGCCAATATACCTTGCGCTAAACCACGCCAGCCACCATGAACAGCAGCGACTTCTTCGCCTGAAGTCGAGCAAAGTAATACCGGCAAACAGTCTGCGGTCATTATCGCCAGCGGCTGCTTTACTAAACGGGTGTAAAGCGCATCAGCAGAGCGTACATGGCTTAAATCAGACTGCTCATCAATCACGACTACATCGCTGCTATGTGTTTGGTTTAACCACACAGCAGGATTAGGCAGCTGATTTGTAAGTAAGGCACGATTTGCAAGCACGGCTTGCTCATCATCACCAACATGTAAACCCACATTAAAACTATCAAAAGGGGCAACCGAAACACCGCCCTGCCGGGTAGTACTCAATGCGCTAATAGTGTTTGGGGCAGTCCATGCTGGTGTGATCATAACGCTTAAAACTCGATATTTGGGTTTGCTTTAGTATCAGCGCGTAAAGCTTCTGTCATAGCTGCCATATCATCTGGAATTGGCGCTTGCCAAGTCATTAGCTCTCCAGTGATTGGGTGCGCAATTGATAGCTTAACAGCATGTAATGCTTGACGTTTAAAGTCGCGTAGCATTTGAAACAGCTCAGGTGTAGCACCTTTTGGCGGGCGCGGACGACCACCATACAGTTGGTCGCCAACTAATGGGTGGTTTAAATAAGCCATGTGTACACGAATTTGGTGAGTACGGCCTGTTTCTAGGCGTAAACGTAGGCGTGTATGTGCACGGAATTTTTCTGCAACACGGTAATGCGTCACAGCTGGTTTGCCCATTTCATGCACGGCCATGTGAGTACGTTTTGTTGCATGACGACCAATTGGCTTTTCAACCATGCCACCTGCTGTCATTGTGCCATTACAAATTGCTTCGTATTCACGGGTGAAGTTTTCACGCTTTTGTAATGCAGATACTAGATGTGTTTGTGCCGGAATTGTTTTCGCTACCACCATTAAACCTGTGGTGTCTTTATCTAGACGATGCACAATACCTGCACGAGGCACATTAATGATGTCAGGATAATGATGTAGCAAAGCATTTAATACCGTGCCATCTGGGTTACCCGCCCCTGGATGTACTACTAATCCCATAGGTTTATTGATCACCAAAATATCATCGTCTTCATAAACGATGTTTAATTTGATATTTTGTGCCTCGTATTCACGAGGGGCTTCGATGGTTGTTTCTACACTCACCACTTCGCCACCGAGTAGTTTTTCGCGCGGTGTGTTTAATATTTCGCCGTTTACAGTGATTTTATCATCCAAAATCCACGTTTTTATACGTGAACGAGAATAATCAGGGAACAATTGCGCTAATACTTGGTCTAGACGTTTACCGCCAAGGTCAATTGGAACCTCGGCTTGGAGAGAAATTTGCTCTGACATTAGTAACTTTACCCAATTTACCAGTGCAAGCTGTGCTCGACTGGGTTAGAATCGCTTTAATATAATACGTATAGTTTACTCGGTTTTCCTCACTTGGCCTAGCCGAAGACATCGAAGGTAAGAAATAAAATGATAAATAAAATAGGGAAACGTGCGTTCGCCATAGTTTTTTCAGTATCTGTACTTGGCTTAGGTGCCTGTTCATCAGCACCAGATCAAGAAGATATCCAACGCGTTCCTAATAAATCTGCGCAAGCTTTATACGAAGATGCAAAACAAACATTAGATTCAGGCTTGTATGCTCGTGCAATTGAGCTATTAAGTGCTATTGATTCGCGCTACCCTTTTGGTCCTTTATCAAAACAAGTACAAATGGACTTAGTGTTTGCGCATTATCAAGCAGGTAATACTGAACAAGCACTCGCAACTATCGACCGTTTCATTCGATTAAACCCAAACCACAAAGACTTAGACTACATGTACTACATGCGTGGCTTGGTAAACATCAAAGCGGATGAAAACGCATTCCAAGAATATTTTGGTGTGGACCGTGCCGACAGAGATGCAAACCGTACTCGTGTTGCATTTACTGATTTATCAACGCTTTTAAAACGTTTTCCTAACAGTGCCTACGCACCAGAAGCGAAAAAACGTTTAGTGTGGCTACTGAATAAAATGGCACGCTACGAGTTAAAAGTTGCTGAATACTACTATGAGCGTGAGGCATACCTTGCTGCTGCAAACCGTGGTAAATATGTGGTTGAGCACTACTCACAAAGCAGCTACCTTGATCAAGCACTTGAGATCATGGAAAAAAGCTATAACAAACTTGGCTTACCTGAGCTAAGTGAACACGCTAAAGCGACGCGAGAAGCTAACAAGCGTTAAAGCAGACTAAAAAGCAAAAAAGGCGCCTTAGGCGCCTTTTTTAATGTTTGTGGATTAGTTTTAAATCGCGTCTTCATCTTCTTCAGCGGTACGAATACGTACGACACGCTCAACGTCAGTGACAAAGATTTTACCGTCACCAATTTTGCCTGTTTGCGATGTTTTAACAATAACATCGATAGCACGGTCAACATCTTCGTCGCTTAATACGATATCTAATTTTACCTTAGGTAAAAAGTCCACCATGTACTCAGCACCGCGATAAAGCTCTGTGTGTCCTTTTTGACGGCCAAAGCCTTTTACTTCGCTTACCGTCATACCTGTGATGCCCACATCTGATAATGCTTCGCGCACATCATCTAGCTTAAATGGTTTAATAATTGCTTCGATTTTTTTCATTTTCGGGTTACTTATTATTTCTCGATTGCATCGATTTTAGACAATCCCATTGCTGATGGCAAACAAAGCTATGAATTACGGTGATTAAATCAGCAATCATGATATTATTAAACAAAGTGATTCAAAATAGAGACAACAATGAAATCATTACAACGGGGTTTTACATTATTAGAGCTGATGGTCACGCTTGCTATTGTGGGTATCGTTGCACTGATAGCACTATGGGATAGCTCAGACATGCTTGAAAATGACCGAGCTGAGAGCTACTTATTAGAGTTAAAACGCACACTTAGTTTTGCTCGCGCAAAAGCAACAAGTAGTGATGCAATTATTGTTGTGTGTAGTGGTAATACAGGCAATATCGAAAATAATTCAACCAATCAATGCTTAGGCAATTGGAATATCGGCAGCGTATTTGTGTTTTTTGACTCAAACCAAGATGGTGTTTACAACCCGGACGATGGCGATATCATTTTAAGAGTCATGGAAGAAGTGCCTGAGAACAGTCAGTTAAATTTCACTGGCGATAACTTTATCACATTTGATACCAGCGGTATGCTCACTTCAGACTCAGGAAAGTTCACTTATTGCCCTTCAAAAGCTGATAACGATAATAACAAACAACTAGAAGTATTTGCCTCAGGGACTGCTTTATATATTGGTACTACGACAGATGTCTGTAATTAAGCTTGTTAAATTGACAGCCCACACTCTCGAATTATAGTTAAATAAACAGTCGCAAATTTGGAGTCTTCAAGGATGAAGGCATTTACAACTCTGCGCAGCCTCAATGGGGCGACGTTAATTGAAAGCCTCTTAGTGCTATCAATTTTATCACTCCTGCTGCATATCGCCTTATTTGAATATAAGCCACTTCTGGCTACAAACCGTTTAGAAAGCAACATGCAAACGGTGAAAAGAGCACTGCAGTTTACTCGCCTAAAAGCGCAAACAAATGATGCCTATGTCACCTTCTGCGCCTTAAAACACAACAGATGCAACAAAGCTATATGGCACAAATCGTTAACCGTTTTTGTAGACAGAGGCGTGCTAGGTGTATTTGAAAGTGGTGATACTAAACTAATGGAAATCGAAGCTATAAGTAAGTTTGACATGCTAACATACCCGCGTCGTGCAGTTACGTTTAGTCCAGCAGGTATGCCGATGGGGTTAGGCAATGGTACATTTATCTACTGCCCAGAATACATAAAAGCAAGCCTCAAAGGGCTTGCAATTAGAGTCAGCCCGATAGGCCGAGTTAGATTAATTGATACAGATAGATGTCAAACTGATAATTAATAAAGCTTATTTACCCCAGCAGGTGCTTGAGTCAGCAGAACCTGTTGACGTTTTTAAACCTGTATCAGAAATAGACAATGTTTCACATTCAGCATCTTGTAATGGCGGGCCAGATTTAGGTGTTGCCTTAAATGTAAATGTACCTGCATCATTATCTACTTTAACACTAATGGTATAAAAGTTACTTTCTGTTGTCGTAGAAACACCTAAATCAGCAATTGTGCTTGTATATTCTCGGTTATCGACAAAGTATTGCTCTTGTTTATTAGCTGCATCTAATAACGAAGTAATTGCCTCAGTTCGAGCGGTACGTTTTACGTGCTCAAAATAACTAGGAATAGCAATGCTAGCGATGATCCCCAAGATAGCTACAGTAATCATCAACTCGATTAGCGTAAAACCGTTATGACTCTTTGTTCTTATAAAGTTCATTTTTTAAAAACCTATATAATTGTTTTTAGAGGAATTACCTCTAATTGTTCTTATCTTAGATGGCTGACAATAATTATGCAATTAAGGCGGGTACTTAAATAGCTACCATATGCTCTGCCTAAACATGTAAGGCAGAGCATTCACTTAGTGCTTTATTGGCTATTATCGTTTCGCTCTTGCTTATAAATGAAAGTTTGTTGTGTTTTAAAGCCAAAGCCAATAGGCACTGCATCACTTACAAGTTTAATTTTACCATCTTCGATAACTAAACCTGGACCTTGGATCTCTTGTACTTTCAGTGGATTTTGCTCACCTTTGATACCTGGGCCAATGGTTAAGAACTGGCTTTGCTCTTTAACCTTTTCATCTGTGTTGTCATCACAGTAACCATCGCTATTACCATCAACACAGCTGTCACCTACACCAAAATAAAGTTGAGGAGTATCAGGAACATCATTCGAGGTAGTAAATTTCAAACTGTCATATACTTTTGTACCGTAATGTAAGTGGAAAGCGTATAAACTTCCTGAACCACCAGTTAGTGAACACTGATTCGCTGTTTCTGTAGATGAAGCTGGTGTATAGGTTGTGAAATAAGCGACACCACCGATGACTGTACTTGCTGCAAGGGACTTTTCACCTGCAGAAGCTAAATTGTAATACCAACCGTGATACTCACCTAACTCAATTTCTAAGTCAGTAAATTTATCCACGTCATCCAGAGCATTTCCAAATGGGTCAGAATCCATATTCATCAAGTCTGCTTGTGTAATTGCTGCTGGTACATCACTACCAAGGAATGGCTGAGTTACAGTATTGATATCACGGATCATGAATAGCTGATCGTTAGTAACAGTGCCCGTTGGTTTAGAGCGGTTACCACTACCTATTAGCACAGCATCAAATGGCGTATCAATTCGTGTAGTCACTGTTTCACCATTGACGGCCGTTTCTGATACTTTGCTGAACATAGTTCTAGCAATCAGAGGCTTATAGAAAAAGCGGCGATCTTGGGTTGAAAGTGCACTGCCTAAACTTGCTAATTTAAAATGTGTCCATGGGTTTTCTGAATCTGTGGGGCTGTCAGAAGGCATATCAACACGCCACACATCACCGCCTGTATCCGTTGCATACAGCCTATCAATATAACCATCATAGTCAGAATCTAAGATACTAATATCTGACGCAATACTATGCTTACCTAAAAAGCCATTCTCACTCGGCGTTAATGCCCACACTTTTTTGCCCGTTTGCGCGTCAACAATAAAAATACCACGTCCATGGGTATCATCTGTACGAATAACATTGTCTTTGTTTGTATCGTAACCCGCACCAAAAATAAGCACGGGCCTGTCTTTATAACCATCTAGATTCACATACGTCACTGTAGGTTTAGACCAAGTTTGCCCTAATTCTTTAAAGTCACCTGTGCCACCTACAATTGGTTGATCCCACAGTAAACTTGGCGAGTCTGGGTTAGTTATGTCGAGCCCGTAGTAGTAATTTCCACCGCGTCTTAAGCCAAAGAATGCCCAAACTCGGTCTGAGCCATTTACTACTCCATCACTATTTTTATCATCAAAGAATACTGAGATTGGCCCGTCAACACCATAAACCTTGGTATCTGCTTGGTTATCACGAAGTGGCTTTATTATTTTATACAAGCTTCTAGGAATAAACGCCCAGCTTTCACTTAACACATCATTTTTATCTTGAAACATGTGCAAGTAACCAGCATTAGTGCCTATTAAAACTCGGATATCATCATTACCATAATCAATTGTTACAGGTTTTGAATGCAGCGGATCACCGAATATGTCTTTACGTGAATCCGTTGTCGATCCATCTTTGTCTTCATCATCAACATCAAGACCTCTTGACCAATTAATAAGATCTTCAACTTCATCCGCATCAGCTTCAAAATCAACGGCAGCCTTGTCTATAGTCCCGTAATGGAATACAACCCGATAACGGGTGAAGTTAAGCATGCGACCGTTGACATTTGTTAGTACTTTACGCCCTTCATTCGGCACGCTAGAAGAGTTAGACAAATACAGATTTACACCACCTAACTCAACTGAATTACCATCAGCGCTTTCACCGCTAGGCAGCCAAAAAGTTTTAGCGTCTTTATCGATTAAACCATCTTCATTTAAAGCAGGTTTACCATCTTTATCGATAATTTGATCGCCAGATACTTTTAGCTTTTTCAGATTTCCGCGCCAACGAGCCCCTGTTTTAGGATAAAACATCGCATAATAGATTGATTCGCGGCTGCGTGTTTGGTCAACATTATTACTTGCTATAGATGGCGCCGTAAACGTATCGTTCACTTCTCGAATTTGAGTAATCGTATTTTTAAGAGCTTCAGAAAGTTGCTCTGCGGTATTGGCATGTAGGTACTTACCGCCCCCCTCAGCAGCCGTTTCAGATAGTAAGCGCTTACCATTATCACTCATACCAGAACCAAAACCTATGGTATAGACACGACCTGTTTCGTGGATGTCTGTCGTCGTTGGCCTTAAATCCACCTCTACATCATCAGTACCGTGAATGATTTTTGCGAGCTTGTGTAAGTAAACACCAGCGATCTTATCATCACTTGATAGAGAGCTACCAAAATACGACTTGTGTAACGCACTAATATTAGAGTCTTGTTCATTATCAGAGCCAGCTGACGGGTCACCGTCAGTCATATAGATAATGTTAACTGAGTTATCACAGCGCTTTATTTCTTCTGAATTATCAAACGGGGAAATGTATGAGCTGTTATAAGCAATGCGGGGCTCATCCCAACAAACATACCTCCACCCCCTGTTATAGCGCCATTCACATACCTCCTCCATATATGTACTTGTTTCGGTCTTCTCTATGGACGTATCACGTAGTGCGGCATTAACTTTTTCACCGTAGAAAAGACTTTGCCCTGTTATATAAAGGTAGGCTTCCCAAAGCGTTTCGGTCAGTGGTGTCCCGCCATCGGCAGGCAGCCCCGCAATTGTGGTTTTTAAGGCTGATATTTCTGAACCAATGCCTGCAAGCACATAGCCACCATTGGTACTGTTAAAACGCATTAAGCCAAAATCAATGTCATCGTTACCATCAACCAGTTTAGTAATAGCATCCTGGGCAACGCCTAAACGGCTATCACTACATAAAATATAACCACGTGAGTAACCACAACTGTTACCGGAACTAGTCGAAAAAGCCATACTACCTGAGGTATCGAAAACGATAAGAACACGAGGCTTTTCATCTAGATTGGCATTGTGATTGACATATAATTCAATATCTTCCGCGTGACCCAAAAAACTAAATACTGCTAAAGAAGTTAGCAGTATACGCTGAGTTATTTTTTCTAAATTCATCACTTTTCTCCACTAACCACCGGTATTGAGGCTAGCCATTTCTTGGGCAACGCCTGTGCTGATCGTTAAGGTATGTTTACTCTTAGTGCCATAAGTAATAGTGGTATCTACTTGGACCATGTTACATGACACACCGGCGGTAAAGTTAAATTTACGTGGGCATGGTAAATCTAGCGCACCATTATTTAGATTTGTCATAGTATTAGATGCGCCATCCATATCATCCATACCAAAACCGCCCTCAGGTATTTCAGATGCCTTCATTAAAAAAGCACTATTGCCACCTGCTGCCGCTTCATTAGCGATAACTTTTTGCACTGTACCAATTAAGCTATTTTCTGCAGTCTCACGCTCTTGAGCTGAATTTGTAATTTTTATATCTACACTGCTGCTATTCATTAAAGTCACAGCTATACCTGTCACAGCAACGACCATAATCAAAGCAATAATAAGCACTATGCCTTGTTGTTTGCGTATATTAGGAACACTGTTTTTTCTATTTTGATTAATTGAAAAATTTTTCATAGCAAACCTTCGTGTTGATATTTCATCTACATTTCGCCTAGTAATATCTAAGCCAAAAAAAATCAGGTAAAAAGTGTTTTTAAATTTAAAAAACACAACCTATTAATGCTAACTAATTAGTATTATAATAAATAAACAACATCATTCCAGTTATTTATTAAAAAATTTAAAGATTTAATTCAAGAAAATACAGAAAGGTAAAAAAGAAAATTCCAATCAATTTAAAATGTTACAAACTGCCTAGAGTTAAAACAAAAAAATAACGATATTACAAAAACTTAAGTGTAAACTTTTCAGTACAAAGTTGCTGTGAGAGATTATGAAGCTAGATAATTAGCAATGAAAAAGTGATTATAAAAAGCATTCAACCCAGAAAAAGATCCGGGTTGAAAAACACAAGTTAAATAAAGAAAAGTTAAATATAAAAACTAATTAACGAAAATTTTAATCATAAGCTATTATCATTTTGTTCTTGCTTATAAATATAACTTTGATGGACTTCTAATTTAAGAGGTTCTTCATCATAAAGCTGAACATTGCCATTTTCATCGACGCTAGGGGTAGGCCCATTAATTACTTTTGGTGCAGTTTTCTTACAGTTAGTTGTACAATTAGAATCTTCATTTGGTAACTGTAAAATAAATACTTCCCCATCTTCCACATACATGGTTGGTGTATCTGGTAGTTCTGCCGCTGTTGGGGTCCTTCTCCAGTCATAAACTTTGGTCCCATAATGAAGATGAAATGCATAAAGATAACCTTGCCCTTCTGCAATCGAGCACTGTGAATCAGATGATGAACTGGTATCTGGTTTATATGTAGTAAAGTAAGCAACGCCTCCTAACACAGTAGCCTTCGAAGTTGCCTTTTCACCCCACCCTAAATTAAAGTACCAACCATCTTTTTCAGCTAAATCAGCTTCTAGCTCAACAAAATCATTCAAGCTATCGGTCACTTTGGCAAATGGATCACTATTTACATTCATTAAATCTGATTGCCAAATTAAGTCTGGTATTTCATCCTCTTCAAAGCTTCGAGTTACCGTGTTCATATCACGAATCATATAGAGCTTATCATTTACCTTTAAATTAAAAGGATCTGTGCGATCACCACTGCCTATAAGCACCGCATCAAATGGAGTATCAATTCTTGAGTAAGTTGTTTCACCATCAAGTGTTGTTTCTGTTACTTTACTGAACAGAGTTCTTGAAACATATGGCTCATAAAAAAAGCGGCGGTTATTATTGCCTAATTTTGCAAGTTGAAAGTGCGTCCAATTTTTTTTGTTGTTTGTAGCTAAGTCAACTCGCCAAACTCCACCGCCAGTATCACTTGCATACAGTCTGTCTGTGTAACCATCGTAATCAGAATCAAGTAAATGTATGTCTGACGCTATACTATGCTCACCTTTAAAGCCACCTTCTGAGTTTGTTAACGCCCAAACATGTTTACCTGTTTCTGCATCGACAATGTATAAGCCCCGCCCTTTTGAGTCAGCAGAAATAGAATTATCTTTATTCGTGTCGTAGCCGGCACCAAATACTAATAGAGGTCTATTTTCGTAACCTTTGAGATTAATGAAAGTAACCTTAGGCTTAGACCAAGTTTGTGCTAACTCTTTGAAGTCTCCTGTACCGCCAACAATAGGACCTCTCCACATTAGTGCAGGTTTGTTGGGGTTTGTTATATTTAGTGCATAATATTCATTGCCACCTCTTCTTAACCCAAAAAAAGCCCATACTCGATCAGAACCATTAACTACACCGTCACTATCCTTATCATCGAAGAATATTGAGATAGGCCCGTCGACACCATAAACTTTTGTGCGCTTTTCTTTATCCCGCAATGGCTTAATAATTTTATATAAGCTTCTTGGTATAAAGGCCCAACTTTCCTTTAAGACATCATTTTTATCTTGAAACATATGCAGATAGCCTGCGTTGGTACCAATGAGGATCCGAACATCACCTTTTCCGTAGTCAATAGTGACAGGCTTAGAATGAAGAGGATCGCCAAATACATCCTCTCGCGTTTCCCGTCGATCTCCATCACCATCTTCATCATAGATATCAATTCCACGAGACCAATTAGAAAGGTTATAAATATCAGAAACTCTCAAACTTGGATCACCAAAAGCGGCTGCGGCTTTTCCAACAGTTCCGTAAAACGCCATAATACTTAAGCCTCTAAAGTGACGTATAATGTCATCTTTAAGGTTTGAAATAATCTTTCTAGAACCACGTGCAAGAGCGATGCTATTTTGTTTTGCTAAGTATGCATTCACTCCCCCTGACTGCACGATATTACCGTCTGGTAGTGCCGTATCCTCGGACCAAAAGGTTTTAGCTGTAGATAAAATTGCACCATCACTATCTACTGCGATTTTTGAGTTAGCATCAACCACGCTACCACCTGACACCTTCAACTTTTTTAGGTTCCCTCGCCATCGAGCATCGTTAGAAGGTAAAAACATAGGAAAATAAACTGCATCGCGATGTGATAATTTATCTGAATTATTTGATGCTACCGATGGCGAAGAAAAAGTTGAGTTGACCTCTCTGATATCGGTCAGAACATTATTAAATGCCTTACTTAACTCTTCTGGAGACTCTGCGAAAATATAATCACCACCACCATTATCAGCAGTTGCCTGTAAAATATCTCCTGCGTTTTTAGATAAACCTTTACCAAAACCAATCGTGTAAACATTCGCGCCATCTATAACACTTGTTTCAGGATATATATCCCTATTTTCATTCTTTTTACCATGAAGAATTGTTGCCATTGAGGGTAAATGACTCTTACCAACTGCTTCAGGTTCAGTACCATAAATACTTTTGTACAAGCGTTTAATATAGTCATCTTGCCCAACATCCCAATAAGGCTCACCGTCTGTCATCAATATGATATTAACGCTATTATCACAACGAATTGGATCACCTGAGTAGTGCTTGAATGGAGAAATATACTTGCCACTTTGTTCTATAGAAATATCACGTTCCATGGGGTCTACTAAATTCGCATAGGATATTTCATCGCCCGTTAGGTATCGCCACCCTTCTGTAATGGTTTCAACAAGGGGTGTTCCTGCCTGTAACGACGTTACATCCCAGTTTCTTATGGTATTTTTTATCTTTTTATGGCTTGTACCAATCCCATGAATAACATATCCACCCGTCCCCTTAATAAGCCGCATTAAACCAAATTCAATATCACTATTGTCGTTAATTAATTTAATCATCGCTTCCTGTGCGACTTCTAAACGACTTCCTTCAGGACATAGTGCGAGTTTCCCCTTACTTCTACAGACTTTGCCCGTCTCTATCGAGAATGCCATGCTATTTGATGTATCAAAAACAAGTAAGACTCGTAATTTTTCGTCTTCCGCTACGTCATAATTTACATATAGATCAATATCTTCAGCATAAAGGTTTTGGCAAAATACACATGCAAAAATAAAAAATAGGCTGTTTAACTTCATTTTCATACTCGCCTTACTCCATTAATTTCCACTATTTAAGCTCAGCATTTCTTGAGCAATCCCTGTTGTAATAGTGAGGTTATGCTTACTTTTAGAGCCATATTCAATCACTGAATTAATCTCAACCATATTGCATCTTAAGCCTGCAGTATCATCAAAACGTCTTGGGCACCTTAAAGCCATAGGGCCTTCATTTTTGTTAAACATGGTATTAGATGTGTCATTCGTATTACCTAGATCGAGGCCTGTTTCAGGAACTTGCCCTCTACTAAAGAAAAACCGGCTGTTACCTAATTTTTTTGCTTCATTAGCAATGACGTTTTGTACATCACCAATTAATTCATTCTCTGCCGCTTCTCTCTCTTGAGCGGCATTTGTGATTTTAATATCTACACTACTGCTGCTCATCAAAGTCACAGCAATACCGGTTATCGCAATAACCATGATCAAAGCAACGATTAATACAACACCTTGTTGCTTATGCATCATAGTTAAATGCGCCATAAGTTTGCCCCAACATTGTTCAAGCGGATAGTGGTCGTAAATAGTGCGCGTCGGTAGTTATCGTCAAATGTAAGAACGCGGCTATTTGCGTCTTCACCCAATGTATAAGTTTGATTTTTTAACTTAAGGTTTGAATCTGGTAAAAGCGATCTCACAAGTAAGAATACTTGCACTGTCAAAATACCACGGCGATTTTCCCAATCAGTGTTGGTCATCTGGCTGATACTTTTATATGTATCAACACGACTGTTATTTGTAGTATCAAGACCAAACACAAAGTGCATATTTTCTACCCCTTCCATAACCGTTTCAGTTGTCATGCCCCCAGAAGGAGTTAAGCGTTTACGTCTAAGTAAAGGAACAGACACTCTTTGGTCATTAATGGTGTAGGTTTGCTTTGTTATGTAATAAACATGATGTCGATAACGCCAAATCGTGGCATTACCATTTACAGCTGCTGCCGCGATTGGGCCGCGCTGAAACTCAGCAAGCTCTTGCTCGGCAATAAAATAGTAATAGTTATCGCTAGTATTGGCAGGTTGAATTTGTAAGCCTTCTAAAAACTTAATTTGCAGTACATCTGTATTTTTCTCAACGTTGTTAATACACCCAAGGGCTGAGTTACTGGTTGTTTGCACTGCGTAAACCGAGCGAAAGTTACTGGTTGCAGCTGTATCTGGAAAGCTGCCATTATTAAGGCCTTCTGAACAATCATTACCCGGATTTCCTAAACTGTTTGTATTTGCATCCGAAAATGAGTCTTCATAAAACGTGCCCCAAAAACCAATCTGTTCAATATCACGTTGCATGATATTCATAGCCAGTCTACCAGTTTCTTGTAGCTCACCAATTGTCATCGTGTCACGAGTTGTTGATTTCATGCTTATATAGGTAAACATCACCCCGCCGAGCACCACACCTCCGATGAATAAAGCAACCATCATCTCGACGAGAGTAAATCCATTATGCTTTTTCATATCAAGACCTTAAATAAATATAGCTTTGTAGAACAATCAAACGTCGCTTATCGCCTTTAGAACCACAATCAATTGCAGCTGTATCTTTATTAGCACTAAGTTCTTGACGGCCTTGCCAACTGATCACAACCTCAATATTGAATTCACTGGCATTGCCTGCAGCAACGGGAGTACTACTAATGCACACAGTTGCATCGTCTAAAGCGCCGGTGTTTTCACGAGCCTGAATTGCACGCACCCACTGTTGTTTATCTAATTCTGCCAATTGCTGAGCACTACATGCTGAGTTATAGCAACTCAAACTCGTATTTAGAGCTGTATCACTATCGAAAGTGCCATTATATAACGCTGCAAAGCCAGGTGAGTCGTTCGCTCGCATACGCTGGATAATGTCATTTCCCAATGCTACAGCAGCTGCACGCTGCATAGAATCAAAGCTTGCCTGCTTCGCTTTTGCTTGCAGGGCCACAGCGCCTAATAAACCAAAGCTTAAAATAACAAAGGCAATAAGTACTTCTATAAGGGTAAAGCCTTGCTGCTCAGAATGTTTAATCATGGTAAGTTTCATGGATACTTTTACATACAGTAAGAGTATTACGGCACAAATAAATAACAATCTGTATATGGATGAGCGGTCAAAATGCGCGATAAACGGTACTTAAACTTTGCTCAAAGTTAGATAATGACTACTAAAGAAAGTAATTATTGAAGATAAGATGCTGCAATGAAGATTGTTATTATTTACCCATGAGAGCTTTAACATTTTTAAGCTCTCGGCGACTAACTGCCAAAGGCTCCTCAAACTGCTTCATCGTAACTGTATGCCCACCTGAAGATGGGCTATTAAGGCTAACAATATGTTGCTTATTCACAAGTGTATTTCGGTGAATTCTAAGTAGCTGCAGCGGATAGGTTTGCTCTAGTTGCTTTAAACTTTGCTCAACAAGTGCCTCACCTTCAAAAAACACTACTCGGGTATATTTTTGCTCTGCGATACAGCAAACCACATCATCTACATTGACTCGTCGTATTACACCTGCAAGTTGATAACTAATGTAGTTATTTTCGGGGGCGGTTACTTGAGTACGGTTTAATTTACTAAGTTGCGTCATTGCTTTGGTTAATGCCTGCTCAGACACAGGTTTAACTAAATAGCCATCAACAGCGAGCTCAAATGCAGTTAGAGCATGCTCTGAATGGGCCGTTAAAAACATAACTGCAGGCGGGATCGAAAACAGTTTTAGCTCTGCGGCCACTTCAAGGCCAGACTGCTTAGGCATATTAATATCAAGCATCACTAAATCGGGCTGTAGTTGCTTACAAAGTTCAATTGCTTGCTCACCATTACTTGCTTCACCAACAATAGTGCAACCCTCATTTGCAGCTAATAAACGTTTGATACGCGCCCTTGCTAGTGGTTCATCATCAGCAATCAAAACTTTTATCATGCATCCCTCTGCTTTGGTATTACCAGCTTCACTCTAAAGATTCCATCACGGATAGTCGTCGTAAGTTGCGCTTTTTGTTGATAGAAAAGCGCCAAACGTTGGCGAATATTATCCAGTGCCATCCCATTTCCTGTTCGTGAGTTATTCACTTCTGCAGCTACAGGATTCGTTATAATAAAGGTATAAGCTTTATCCGATTGATGCATTTCAACAGAAATATTACCTTGTTCTGCTGGCTCGACGCCATAAAATACCGCATTTTCAATAATTGGCTGTATTGTTAAACACGGAATATCAATGTCTGGCAACTCGCCAGGTAATTGCCAGCTTAATGCTAGGCGTTCGCCATAGCGCCAACGCTCAAGGGCTACATACTGTTGGCACAAAGTAATTTCGTCAACAAGCTTTATGGCTTTACCACTGCGCATAGCAGCCTGTGACAGCGCCGCCAGCGCTAAAATTGCTTGTTCAGCCGCGTCAGCATCATAATGTGTCAGCTCAGCTGCAGTGTTCAAACTATTAAACAAAAAGTGGGGGCGAATTCTTGCTTGTAAGGCATCAAGCTCAGCCTGCGCTAACGCTTTCGTTTGCTGCTCTTTTTGATTATGAATAAGCAAAAACTGACTAAATAGCGCCGTTACTAAAAATATGATCAGTAAATTGCTGACAATAAAACTCGACCTCGACTCCATAGCGAACACATCTGAAAACACTGACAAAAACAGCCAACTAAAAACATACGTTAATGCCAGTAATGTGAATATCAGAATGAATAACTGCTTTGAATGTGACAGCTCTGTAAGTAAGGCTCGGCACACATACAGTAACGACAAGCTTGATAGAAAGATTAGATGTAAAAAGCAGCTAAATATAGCAAGGCGTAACCAAACATCACCTAAACTCATGGGTGAGAAGGCGAGCAAAATAGCAATGACTTGGCTGACGATCAGTGTGGCAAGGACACCGCGAGATTGAAAAAGAGCCGCAATCAGCAAGCCGTTTGAATTTGGCTGTTTGCTCATGGGCTCCTCTTTTAACTGTTGACTACTATTTGCTTAGATTAGCGTAGCTCAACAGGAACGGCAAATACTATGTTCTCTTCTTCACCTGGATTTTCAACAACTTGGTTACCACCCAATTCTTTTAGACGAGCAATAACCTGTTGAACTAAAACTTCTGGTGCAGATGCACCTGCAGTTACACCCACTGCATTGATGCTGTTGAACCAATCCGCTTCAACATTACTCGCATCATCAATTAAATAAGCAGTGGTGCCCATTTTGTCAGCAAGTTCACGTAAACGATTTGAGTTAGAGCTATTTTTAGCCCCTACAACAAGCAGCACATCCACTTTATCTGCTAAATCTCGAACTGCATCTTGACGGTTCTGCGTGGCATAACAAATGTCATCTTTACGCGGGCCATCAATTGCCGGAAACTTAGTACGAAGTGCATCAATCACATCTGCCGTATCATCTACAGATAACGTCGTTTGACTACAGTAAAATAGATTTTCAGGGTTTTTAACCGTCAGGCTAGCAACATCTTCAGGGGTTTCTACTAAGTAAATACCACCCGCTTCGTTGTCGTACTGCCCCATTGTACCTTCTACTTCAGGATGGCCATGGTGACCAATTAACACGCACTCAGTGCCTTTACGGCTTGCGCGTGTAACTTCCATATGTACTTTTGTTACCAATGGGCAAGTTGCATCGAACACTTTAAGGTCGCGACGTTTTGCTTCACTACGTACCGCCTGCGATACACCATGCGCACTGAAGATAACAATACTGTCGTCAGGAACCTGATCTAGCTCTTCAACAAACACAGCACCGCGATTTTTTAAACCATCAACAACATATCGATTGTGAACGACTTCATGGCGCACATAAATTGGCTTTTCAAAGATATCCAGTGCACGCTCCACAATACTAATTGCACGGTCTACACCTGCGCAAAAGCCACGAGGATTCGCTAATAAAATATCCATTAACCTGTTACCTCTAAAATATCAACTTCAAAGGTTAGACGCTGTCCTGCTAGTGGGTGGTTGAAGTCAATCGTGACTGAGTCACCTTGAACTTCACGAACAAGACCTGGTAGCTCAGTGCCATCTGGTTGAGTAAAGGCAATAATATTACCTACTTCAGCTGGAGTATCTGCACCAAACTTGCTGCGATCAACATAATAAATGTTATCTGGGTTTGGCTGACCAAATGCATCTTCAGGCTCTAATGCAAATGACTTACTGTCACCAGCAGATAAACCAAGTAAACACTTTTCAAAATTTGCTGTCAGGCTGCCATCACCCATTCGCAATTTTGCAGGTTTATTATGTACTTTAGTTGAGTCGGCTGCAGAGCCATCTTCTAACTTAATTGAGAAATGAAAGATCACTTCAGAGTTTTCACCAATTACAGCTTGGCTCATGCTTGTTGCTCCTTAGGACTTTCGCCTGTGAAGGCATCAAATAAAAGTAATGCGGCACCGATACAAATTGCACAATCGGCAATATTGAAAACAGGAAAGTGCCAGTTTTCGTAATATACATGCAGAAAGTCAATGACATAGCCATAAGCGATGCGGTCGTATAAGTTGCCAATCGCACCGGCTAATACTAACGCATAAGCAGAACATAATACTTTGTTAGACGCTGGCAAGCGTTTCAACCACCACACTAAAAGCACACTGATCGACACTGCAATTAAACTAAAGAACCAACGCTGCCAGCCACCTGAGTCACTTAAAAAGCTGAAGGCTGCACCATAATTATGTACATAGGTGAAATTAAAGAATGGCAGAATATCAATCGACTCTTCGTAGGCCATGGTACTAACGACAAGTGATTTTGTCGCATAGTCTACTACCAAAAGTAGTAGACTAAGCCATAACCAAACCAAGCCACTTTTTCCGGCTAGTTTGCTCACAAACAACTCCTATGCGAACTGACGCTGTTCACCATCGCCATCAACATTGCTTACACAACGGCCACAGATCTCAGGGTGAGCAGGATCAGCACCTACATCATCACAGTAATGCCAACAACGCTCACATTTTTCAGCGGTTGTTGCAGCAACTTTAATGTATAAGCCATCAATTTCTGTAGCTTGCGTATCTTCTGGCTGTGCTGTCACAGTTTCAACGGTTACGCCTGACGTTAATAGTACAAAGCGCAGTTCATCACCTAATGCAGCTAATTTCGCGCTTAGCTCTTCACCTGCATAAATGTTTACGTTTGCTTGTAGAGTTGCACCAATAACTTCTTCTTTACGAGCTGCTTCTAGTACACGGTTTACTTCATCACGCACGTTAAGGATTGTTAACCAATCATCGTTGCTGAACTTACCTTGTGAAGAGGCTTGCAAGCCATCGTACCATACTGAAGTGAATACAAATTTGTCACGCTCACCTGGTAATGCTTCCCAGATTTCTTGTGCGGTGAAGCTTAAGATCGGTGCCATCCAACGCGTCATAGCTTCAGCAATATGGTAAAGCGCAGTTTGACATGAACGACGCGCGTGGCTGTCGCTTTTCGCTGTGTATTGACGATCTTTGATTACGTCTAAGTAGAACGAACCTAGCTCACCAGTACAGAAGTTCATTAGCTTTTGCGTTACAAGTAGCATTTGATACTTGTCGTAAGCCGCTAAGATTTCATCTTGAAGTTCAGCTGCACGGCCCACAATCCAACGGTCAAGCTCAACCATGTCTTCAATAGCAACTTGATCAGTTTTTGGATCAAAACCATTTAAGTTCGCAAGTAAGTAACGGCTCGTGTTACGAATACGACGATAACGGTCTGCTGAACGCTTAAAGATTTCATCAGATACAGTCATTTCAGCTGTAAAATCAGTTGATGCAACCCATAAACGTAAGATGTCAGCACCTAGTTTGTTCATCACGTTTTGTGGCGAAATTACGTTGCCTAATGATTTAGACATCTTGCGGCCATTTTCATCAACCGTGAAACCATGTGTTAGCACTTGCTTATATGGCGCATGACCATTGATAGCAACCGATGTCATCATTGACGACATAAACCAACCACGGTGTTGGTCAGAACCTTCTAAGTAAAGATCAGCAGGGCCGGTTAAATCTTCACGTGCATCAACCACACATGCGTGAGTAACACCTGAGTCAAACCATACATCTAGCGTATCTTGTACTTTCATGTATTGCTCAGCGTCATCGCCAAGTAAAGTAGCTGGGTCTAAGTCATACCAAGCTTGAATACCTGATTTTTCAACCAATTTCGCAGCTTCTTCGATAAGCTCCTGTGTATTCGGGTGAAGCGCACCAGTGTCTTTATCAACGAATAATGCAATTGGCACACCCCATGTACGTTGACGTGAAATACACCAATCAGGACGGCCTTCAACCATGTTTGCAATGCGGCTCTCGCCCCACTCAGGTAACCACTCAGTCTTTTTGATTTCGTTTAATGAATCTTGACGAAGGTTAGCTTGGTCCATACTTACGAACCACTGTGGCGTAGCACGGAAGATAATAGGTGTTTTATGACGCCAGCAATGTGGATAGCTGTGCGTAAGCGCATGATGATGCAATAACGCATTGTTTTCAGTTAATACGTCAATAACGCTCGCATTCGCTTTAAATACGTGCTGGCCTGCAAACATTGGTGTGTCAGGTAAGTAAACACCGTTAGCACCAACCGGATTAGCTACTTCTAAACCATAAGCAAGACCTGCCGCGAAATCCTCTTGACCGTGACCAGGTGCAGTATGAACAACACCAGTACCAGAATCAGTCGTTACGTGATCAGCAACAATCACAGGCACTGTGAAGTCATAGAATGGGTGAGCAACTTGTAAGTTCTCAAGTGCAGCACCTTTTACATAACCGAGTACGTGGTAATGTTTGAAGCCATAACGGTCCATAGCATCTTTAACTAGCTCAGAGCCTAAAATTAGACGTTGCTGTGCACCTTCATCATCAATTTGAACAAGAGCATATTCAAGCTTTTCGTGAACCGCTACTGCACGGTTAGCTGGTAATGTCCAAGGTGTTGTCGTCCAGATCACTGTACTAACTGCACCTGTACCTTCATGGCCTTCAGCAAGTTCAAACGCATTGATTACAGCATCTTGATCAGCAAACTGAAAACGCACATCGATTGCTGGAGACTGTTTATCTTGGTATTCAACTTCCGCTTCAGCAAGTGCTGAACCACAATCTGTACACCAGTGAACAGGTTTAGCACCTTTGTGTAAGTGACCATTTTTAATGATGCGACCAAGTACGCGAATCGCGTTCGCTTCAAAGTCAAAGTTCATTGTTAAGTAAGGCTTGTCCCAGTCACCAAATACACCAAGACGTTTAAAGTCTGTTTTTTGACCTTCGACTTGTTTTTTAGCGTATGCGCGACACTTTTCACGGAACTCAGCAACCGATACTTTCACGCCTGGCTTGCCTACTTTCTTTTCAACCATTAATTCAATTGGTAAACCGTGACAGTCCCAACCCGGCACGTAAGGTGCGTCGAAGTCAGACAAAGTTTTTGACTTAACAATAATATCTTTAAGAATTTTGTTTACCGAGTGGCCTAAATGGATATCACCGTTTGCATACGGAGGACCGTCATGCAAAATGAAGGTTTTTTTACCTTTTTTAGCGCTGCGAATTTGACCATAAAGATCGTCTTCATACCATGTCTTAAGCATCTTTGGTTCACGTTGTGCCAAATTGCCGCGCATTGGAAACGCTGTTTCCGGTAAATTCAAAGTATGTTTGTAGTCGCTCATTAATCCTACTTTCCGTATCGGCTACCTAATTTAAACCAAAACACTGCTTAGCGGCGGTTACATCATCTGCAATCTGCGCCGTCAGTTGTGTTAATGTCTCGAATTTTTTCTCATCGCGAAGCTTTTTAATTAGCTCCACGTGCATAAATTGTCCGTAAATATCTTGCGCAAAGTCGAAAAGATGGACTTCTAACAATGCGCGTGTCCCATTAAATGTGGGTTTGTTGCCAATATTTGCAACCCCATATAATTCTTTATCACCAACTTTAGCTCGTACCGCAAAGACCCCATTTACAGGGCATACTTGGCGTTTTAGTGCTATGTTGGCAGTTCTGAACCCTAATTCACGACCTTTCGCCCAGCCATGAATAACACGTCCAGAAATCGCATAACCATGACCTAACATGGTTTTTGCATCTTCTAATTGCCCTGCAGCAAGCGCATGGCGAATAAGGGTACTACTTACTCTATCATTGAGTCTGCGAAAACTTGCAGTACTTTTCACATCCATGTTCAGCTCAGTGCCCATGGTTTTTAGTAACGCAAAATCGCCACGACGACGTTTGCCAAAACAAAAGTCATCACCAACAGTTAATGCTTTAACGCCTAGCTTTTCAACCAGTACTTGGCTGACAAACTGTTCTGCTTCCATGTTGGCAAATTGCTGATTGAAGCTAATGCAAATCACTCGCTCCACGCCTAATTTAGCAAGCAAACTGAGCTTATCACGTAGTCGCGTTAAACGCGCGGGTGCATTATCTTTAGCAAAAAACTCTTGTGGCTGAGGCTCAAATAACATCACAGTACTTGGCAATTGATGCTTTTCTGCGTCTTGCAGCAAGCCTTTAATCACTTCTGCATGACCTAAGTGCACGCCATCAAAATTACCAATGGTCAACACACAGCCATAATGCTGCGCGCGAATATTGTGAATACCTCTAATTAACTCCATACCACCTTTTTGCCTTTATCAGCGAGCCCAAAACATTGATATCGGGCTTGAAGCGCCGATTATAATCTTTTTTTTAGTTTGATTCAGTAGTTGCAACACTTTTTATCGTATTTAGTCGCACACCTAAAATGAATAAGGCCGCAAAGTAAACAAAAACCGCCAGCACTAATAACCCACTCAACAGCAGCACTTGTTCAGTAAAGTACCATGCCTTCCACGCAAATTGCTGGCCAACATACCACACTGCAGCAGCCATTAATAAACTTGAAAACAAACACTTAAAGGTAAAACCAAGGCTCATCGCAGAAAACTGATAAACGCCTTCTTTACGTAGTTGATGATACAACAAATAGGCATTACAACTGGCCGACATCGCGGTTGCTAACGCTAACCCCAAATAGCCAATAAATGGAGCTAGCATAATGTTAAACACCATATTTAACACCAGTGTTTTAATGCCTATTTTTACTGGAGTTTTAGTATCTTGACGTGAATAGAAACCTGGAGCTAACACCTTGATTAACATAAAGCTAACCAGTCCCACAGAGTAGGCCATCACACCGTAACTTACCGCTTTTACATGATCAATTTCACCGTTTTGAAACGCACCATGATCAAATAAAACCGTAATAATGAGCGGGCTTATCACCATTAAGCCAAACATGGCCGGTAAGCCTAAGAAAATAACAAACCTCACCCCCCAATCGAGGGTTAGTTGAAAATCTTTTGTGCTTTTGGTGCTATGTAGCTTAGACAATGCAGGCAGTATGACCGTTGCTATACCGATACCAAATAAGCCAAGAGGAAACTCAATTAAACGGTCAGAGTAATAAAGCCACGCGATAGAGCCGGTCATCAACATCGAGGCGATCATAGTGTCGAGTAACAGGTTTATTTGACTGATAGACACACCAAACAAGGCTGGTAGCATGAGTTTTCGGACTTTCTTAACGTTTTCATCTTGCCAGCCCCATTTAGGGCGGCTCAACATACGGGCACGATACAAAAATGGCAACTGGAACAATAACTGTACTAAGCCCCCTACAAACACGCCGATGGCAAGCGCGTATGCCCCCACCGAAAATTTATCGTGTAGAAAAACAGCACAAGTGATAATTGATATATTCAACAGCACAGGGGTAAATGCCGCCACAGCAAAGCGATTATATACGTTCATAACCGCACCACTTAGGGCAACCAAACTCACGAAAAATAAGTAAGGGAAAGTCAGTTTTAACAGTGCACTAGCCAGTACAAACTTTTCTGCATTTTCGCCTCCTTGCCACCAATCGATAAACCAACCGGTACCAAATAAAGCAGCTATGACTGGAGAGGCAACCACCCCAAAAATGGTAACAATTAATAAAATAGTTCCTAGGGTGCCGGCTGCTTGAGCCACAAACAGCCTGACTTTATCATCGCCTTGTTGTTCTTTTATCTCAGATAAAACCGGCACAAAAGCTTGAGCAAAGGCTCCTTCGGCAAATAACCGCCTTAAAAAGTTAGGAATTCGATTGGCAAATAAAAACACATCCGCAGCAGCACTGGCACCTAGCAGATTTGCCACAACAGCATCTCGTACTAACCCTAAAATACGCGAGATCATCGTCATTGCACTAACAATCATCCCAGAACGAAATAATCCTTTTGCCACCTTAAACCTATTATCAAAAAACTTCTAAGATGGGCGATTATGCCTAAAATATCCTTAAAGCACTAGGCTCGAACCCGACCCTTTGTTACAATAGCGATATTAACTGCTAAAGCGGCAAATTGATGTTCGTTATAAGGAGCAGTTTTTCTTGAGATGTCAAAATTTCGTTGACATTCATGATAAAAACAGGCATATTCCACGGCCTTTAAATTAAGCTTATTTTAAGATTGTTAGGAGCAAACCTTGGCTAACATCAAGTCTGCAAAAAAACGCGCTATTACGAGCGAAAAAAATCGTCAACATAACGCAAGCCGTCGTTCAATGATGCGTACTTACTTCAAAAAAGTAGTTACTGCTATTGAAGCGGGCGACAAAGAAGCTGCACAAGCGGCATTCGCTGTTGCAACACCTATCCTAGACCGTTACGCAACTAAAGGTCTAATCCACAAGAACAAAGCAGCTCGTCATAAGAGCCGTTTAGCAGCTAAAATCAAAGCGCTATAATTTGTTTTTGATGAATATGAAAAAACCGGCTTTTGCCGGTTTTTTTTTACCTGTAATTTAATTAGGCACTTTCTAAATGCCCAATAATTAATTAGCTAGACAATTTCGAGCTCTGGGTAGAACTTTTTCAACATTGCGGCAATTTTCTTAGGTGTGAAAGGTTTAACCACAAAGCCTTTAGCGCCCTTCTCAATCGCTTCTTTAACGTTTTCTACTGTTGAATGAGCCGAAACCATTACAACGTTTGCTTCAGGCGAGATTTCGTTGATTTGCGAGATAATCTCTTTACCATCCCCATCGGGTAATTCAATATCTAAAAAGATAATATTAAACTCTTTTTCTTTACATGCGCTTAAACACTGCGCGGCCGTAGAAGCCTCACGCACATTGTCGATACCTAGGTGCATTAATGTTTGATTTAAAAAACTGCGAACCGTGCCTACGTCGTCCACAATAAGAATTGAAAGCTGCGTATCCATACTATTCCTCTTAACTATGAAGATAAACACTCATTGCACTTAAGAGTGTAACGCATTTAAGCTATAAGTAATTTGAATTTGACTATTATATCAAAAACTTCGTTATAATCTCATTATAGAGACCTATATTAAAAAGGCCAGATAAGCTTTATGTCTAATAAAATAAAAAAACAATCTTTGCTTGGTAAAACACCTGCACGAAAAAAGCCAACACAAGCAAAGCGCCAAAGACCAGCTCCCCAGCAACAAGCGCGAGCACAAGCTGCGCAGCAAAGCGTTCCTGAAGTCGAACTTAAAAAAAGTAAAACACGGTGGTATGCGCTCGCAGCAGTTGTATTAATTCTGCTAATTACGCCCAAACCTGTGTTAATCACTTATGAAAAGCTAGGTATGGTCTCGCAAAGTGTATTTTGGCCAGGGGTTTTTGGTTATGGTGCAAACTTATTTGATTCAACCCTCAGCCCCCGTGCAGACCTAAGCCGCAACATTATTTACCTCTGCCAGGATAAGCGCAAACCAGATACCTGCCAGAAGTATCGCGTGACAGAGCAAAGTGGTTTTTTTGCTGCCATGAAAAAGCTAATAATGGATTAAAAAATCTAATCCGAAAATTTAAAATTACTTGGTTGAAAGCTGTGTAAAAGATCACCATAATGGCGCTCCTTTTTCAACACAGACACGATCAGATACGACCATGCTAAACGAGCTAGATTGGCTTTTAAACTTAACGTTACTTGCACTAGGACTAGGTGCATTTTTTATTAACCAGCTTACATTACTGCGTTTTGCAGCGATTAGCGCGTGTAGTTTATTATTTTTATCGTTTAGTTTAGATCTGATGTCATCAAGCGTTATCTCAAATATGAGCTTGGTGTTGATCAACACATTTTATTTATTCAAGGTCTACACATTTGGCCAATTGAATATCAATCAAGGTTAATCTTCTCCTAAGATAAATTGATAGAATAGGCTATCCCATCTATCAGCTTTTATGCCCAAGCAGCCCTCTGCTTGGGCTTTTTTTTACTTACAAAATGATTGAACTTAGATACCATAAACGGCGTATATATACCCAAGCCACCTCAAGATGCAGAATTCAGCGTTTCACAGGTGCTTAATATCAAGGCGTTACTTTGCAAGAATGGTGGTCCCTTTTAAGAAGTAACAACTATGAGAGTAAGTGCCTGTGAAACGCCCAGAGGGTTGGTTTAAAAGCGATTTATACTGCGTTATTGATTTTAACAATAGAACCACTATTATTTGCAATCAATGCCTTGCCTAAATCGCTTTTAATTCCAACTGAAACTCGCACCTTGAGGTGGTTTGAGTATTGATAATTTGGAGGTACATTATGTCATTAAACGACTTCGACTTATTTCTCTCATCAATGGAAGACGTAAAACCTCTTAAGCATGACACTGTTCAATTTGATTCTACGAAACAGGGCCCTTCTTTAGCGCAACAAGAAAAACGTAAAGCAGCTGAGTGTGATTTAGCAATTGATGAAAACTATTTACGTACTGAATTCGTTGAGCTATTAGATCCTCATGCCATATTGGCATTTAAAAAAGATGGCGTACAAGGCCAAGTATATAAAAATCTGCGTTTAGCTAAATATCAACTCGATGCCACGCTTGATTTGCATGGCCAGCCTCTTCAACGAGCGCGCAGTACGCTTTTTAATTTTATTGATGACTGCCATAAACGAAATATTCGTGTCGTACTAATTCGCCATGGTATCGGTATCAAAAATAAATCACAGCCGGGTATTTTAAAGAGCTATACCAATAAGTGGCTGCAAGAAATTCCAGCGGTTTTAGCCTTTCATAGCGCCCTTAAGCATCATGGTGGTAGCGGTGCGACGTATGTGATGATTAAAAAGTCAGACGAGAAGAAACACGAGAACAGAGAAATCCATTCAAAAAGAAGTTAATAGAATAAGTGGTTGAAGTGCAGCATAAAAACATGCTGCACATATTAACTGTGATTGGTTGGTTATGATTGGCTTACTTCAATAACCTGAGCCGGCTGCTCTGATGCATTCGCTTGATTAAACCATGCTGAAACACCAAGAACGATTACTGACACTACGACTAGACTAAATTTAGCTCCACCTTGATTAGATTTCATAACGCCTCTTTTTTATTATTGTTTTTTTATTGAGCAACAACAGAATAGCAAAGTTACAGATGTTAACAAGGTGTATATTAAACTAATTTGTAATGTGTCAATAACCTTTTGTTCTATCGACCTGATTTATTAGATTTTTCCCTTCAATTAATCTTTTGACATTACCCGCAATTTGCAAAGTCACAGTCTCTAAATCTGACAATGCAGCACAGTGAGGTGTTAAGGTCACCTTTTCATGAGACCAGTAAGCATGCGCCTTAGGTAAAGGCTCTTCGCTAAACACATCAAGGGTAGCGCCGCGTAATTGCTCACTATCAAGTGCTTCAAGCAAGTCTTCATCGACAACATGCTTGCCTCTGGCAACATTAATAAGCACCGCATGATTCTGCAATTTACTTAGCAGTGATTTGTTAATGATACCCTGAGTGTGTTGGTTAAGTGGCAGCAAGCACACGAGATAATCAATTTGACCAAGCATGTCATCTAACCCCTGCTGTGTGTAATAGGTATTAACTTCAGCATCGTGTTTTTCACTATTAGACCAGGCACTCACTCTAAAGCCATTTGCGAGTAAACGCTTAGCACAGGCTTTACCTAGTTCGCCATAACCCAAAATACCCACATGTTGATGTGAATACGCTCGCTTTGGCTTCCAAGTACTGGCTGATTGTTTTAAATAATATTCTTTGAGTCTCAGCTTGTGTGCCAACACATGGGTCAACACGTACTCTGCCATATCATTTGCAAGATTATCATCGACAATTCTAACAACGGGGACGTGCGCCGCTATCTTCGTTAAGTCGATGCTATCAACGCCAGCACCAAATGAAGAAACCGCTTTTAAATTTACCAGCTTAGGCCATAAGTCAGCAGGGGCATTCCAAGCCAGTACAAACTCAACGGCTTGGTAATCAGTGCACTCAGACCAAAGCTGCACGTCAACCTCTGGTAATAACGCTTGTAATCGGGCAATTAATTGGCTGCAATCTCGGCCTGTTACAGCTACAAGTAAAATCATTGTCTTCTCCATTTTGCCTCGTATTCGAAGCGCTCTTTAAAAAGTCACACAACTGCAACCTAACTGTCACAGCGAACTCTTACCCTAACCTCATCGCTGAATGCGTTTATGTTTGAGGTTTGTATGATCAGTGTTGATAAAGTAATAGAAGCAAATTTACCACAGTTAGAAAATTCACCAAAAGTAAAAGGCTTAGTAAAGAAAGGTTTGGGTTATTTATTACATGAGCAAGAGTTTGTTGCCTTTGGTGATGCATACCCACACTTACAAGGACTTGAGTTTGTAGAGCAAGTACTTGATGAGCTAGACTTTGACACGCGCTATAAGCCAAAGCAAATGGAACATATTCCAAGTGAAGGTAATGTCGTTATTGTCGCTAACCACCCTATCGGCTCTCTTGATGCATTAGCGCTGATAAAAGTCTTATCAAGTGTACGCCCTGACTTAAAAGTCGTTGCAAACCGCATGCTGATGTCAATCACTCCGATGCACTCGTTACTCCTTCCCGTTGATAACCTCTCTGGTACAAGTAAAAAGAAAGAACTTGCTAATATCCAAAAGCATTTAAAATCAGACGGTGCGTTATTAATCTTTCCTGCAGGTGAGGTGTCACGCTTAAGTCCAACGGGTATTAAAGACTGTAAATGGAATACTGGCTTTTTACGTATGGCAAAGAAAGCCAACGCACCTATTTTGCCTATTTACATTAAAGCGAAAAACAGCCCATTATTTTACGGCACCTCAATGATCTACAAACCCTTAGCCAGTTTGCTGTTAGTCAAAGAGATGTTCAAACAGCGACAAAAATCATTAGAGTTTGAAATTGGCGCGTCCATCCCACCTGAGTCATATTTAATCGAGAATTTAAAAGACAAAGAAATAGCTCAGCTGATAAGAAAGCAGTTGTATCGACTGATCACAAAAAAGCCTCTGCCGTTAAAAACGCAAACCCCTATTGCCAGTCCAGAAGCAACGAAAGACCTTAAAAAAGCCATTGAAGAGTGTGAGTTATTGGGAGAAACCTCTGATGGTATGAAAATTTACTTATATCAATACTGTGGTAGCTCACCGATTTTCCGTGAACTGGGGCGACTACGTGAAATTGCGTTTCGGGCAGTCGGTGAAGGCAGTGGCAAACGCCGAGATATAGATAAATACGACATGGATTATCAACACCTTGTACTGTGGGATGCTAAGCAACTTGAACTAGTCGGCGCATACCGACTTGCCTGCGCACAAGACATTATAGAAAAACATGGCCGCAAAGGTTTATATACTGACAGCCTATTTAGCTACAGCGATGATATGGCGCCGTATTTTGAAAAGGGCATTGAGCTCGGTCGCAGCTTTGTGCAACCCAAGTACTGGGGTAGAAAGAGCCTAGACTATTTGTGGTTTGGCATTGGCGCATTTGTGAACCGCTACCCGCAATACCGCTATTTGTTTGGCGCAGTTAGCGTATCTAACGCACTCCCCGAGCAAGCTAAATCACTACTCGTTCATTATTACCAGCATTATTATGGTGCTAAACAAGTGTTAGCTATCCCCAATAATGAATATCGCCATACCGAAT
The DNA here is from genome assembly GCF_001469895.1 of Pseudoalteromonas sp. XI10. Taxonomy (GTDB): domain Bacteria; phylum Pseudomonadota; class Gammaproteobacteria; order Enterobacterales; family Alteromonadaceae; genus Pseudoalteromonas. The sequence goes on from NZ_LOPY01000047.1 coordinate 103,790, forward strand.
CACAAAAAGAACAATGTGCTCAGCTATTTGCTGGGGATGATATTAAAGAAGACTTTGTTGAACTTAAGCATGTACTTGCCAATATCGGCGCGCAAGTCCCAACCCTATTTAAACAATACACAGAGCTTTGCGAACCTGGTGGCGTACAATTTTTAAGTTTTAGCATCGATCCTGAGTTTAATAACTGCATTGATGGTTTAGTGCTTGTCGACTTAGATAAAGTGAAAGCGAGTAAAGCTAAACGATACTTAGGGCAGACACGCGAATAGTCGTTATAAAATAGCTAAAAAAAAGTCGGCACACTCGCCGGCTTTTTTCTTTTTAATTAAAGATATTTCTAAGTGCAGCTAAATATATTTGCTCAATAATTTTTAAATCTGCGATAGGAACATGCTCATTAACTTGATGAATGGTATGGTTTCGCACGCCACATTCAATCACTTGCGTGTGCTCATTAGCAAAAAAGCGACCATCTGATGTGCCACCACTGGTACTAAGCATAGGGAAGCTGCCAGTTACTTCATGCACGGCTTGTTCAAGCTGCTGTAATAAGCAATTGCTTGCTTGATGCAGGGTATAAAATGATTCACACGGGCGCTCCCAAACAAGCGTTAGCTGTGATGCTAGATCTGCCAATGCAAACTGAATTTCTTCTTTAACGTCTTTACTTTTATAGCCATGACTATAACGTACGTTAAACGTGAGCTCACATTGAGCAGGAACAAGATTATCTACCACATTGGCAATATTAATTCCGGTCACTTGCAGTGTTGTAGCCGAACTGGCTTCATCTTTGTGCCAGCTAATTGCCGTTAGGCGCTTCACAACCTCTGCACTTAAATGCGCTGCGTTTATAGTGTTTGCTGGATAAGCAACATGCCCAGCTTTACCTTGAATAGATAATCGAGCAGACAAAGCTCCCCTTCTGCCATTTTTAATGGTATCACCCACATGCAAATGACTCGTCGGCTCGCCTACTAAGCAACCATCTAGCACAACACCTTGTTTGGCTAACCGCTCAGCAATCAGTAAAGAGCCGTATTCAGCCTCGCCCTCTTCATCTGAGGTAATTAACCAGTAAAATGTGCCGCGTTTATTGCTATTTTGCGCTAAAAAGCGTTTTGTTGCGCAAAGCATAGCAGCAACGCCGCCTTTCATGTCTGCTGCGCCACGGCCATAGATATTGCCATCGACTATCTCAGCGCTAAATGGATCAACTCGCCAATCACCTTCTGCAGCAGGTACCACATCAATATGACCAGAAAAAGCAACGATAGGGCCATCACCAAAGGTGATTTTAGCAATTAAATTAGTAACATGATTAAAGCTAAATACTTCACAGTCAAAGCCGAGCTGGCTTAAGTTATCTTCAAGCCAATCAATTGCACCAGCTTGAGCAGGCGTAACCGATTTAAATCGGATCAAGGTTTGTAATGTTTCTACCACATCTGATTGCACCGAGAAGTGCGTTGCTAACTCTGCATTTGATATCAAACTCATAATAACCCTAGTCAGTTAGAAAGCTTAGGTTATTACAACGAGAGATTATGACCGCAGTGTGAAACTTAAATTAATGATTTCCTTCTTCAATGAGGGTTTCTTGGGTTACCTTGGCAATATCTTTGTCTTCTTTGGTTAACTGTGTTCGCTGCCAACGACCAGCTGCGAACCAAAGATAAGTAATAATCGCCACAAGTACATTAGTAATAGCAAACGAATACCAAATTCCCTGTGCTCCAAGTGAGGTATGCTTAGATAAAATATACGCGGTAGGAAATTGAATAACACATTGCGAAAGTAGTGACACAACCATAGCATTGAGCATGTTTCCTGAAGCCCTAAATGCAGCAACCACACAAAGCTGCACGCCTATTCCGCCCCAAGTTAAACACATAACGCGTATGAACTCTGCGCCACCAGCAATCACAGACTCATCATCAGGAATGAAAAAAGCCACAAAGTATTCAGCAAACAGATAAGCAACAACGCCCACTAATGTTAGGCCTAGTAACCCCCAAAGCGAGGCTAAACGTGTTATTTGTGCTGCACGCTGTGGATTTCTTGCCCCCATGTTTTGACCAACCAAGGTTGAAACAGCCATTGAAAGGCCCATTGCAGGGATCATCACCATTTGTAAAATATTAGAACCAACACCATAAGAGGCAATGGTGTGTGTACCAAAGCTTGCCACCAAAAACGACATAATGATTAGACCAAAGGCTCTTGCAGAGAGTTCAACCGAGCCAGGAGCCCCTAAAAAGAAGGCTTGTTTCATATATTGCCAGTCTGGCTTAAAACTAGAGAGTTTAAGTTGGATGCCGTGGCGGCCTCGCAAAAATACCCATACCCCGATTGCAGCCGCTAAGCTTTGTGTGATTAGTGTGGCTAATGCAGCCCCCATTACGCCAAATCCAGAAAAGTCACCCAAACCAAAAATCAGTAAAGGGTCGAGCACAAAATTGAGTAACACAGTACCGCTTACAATATAAAGCGGCACCTTGGTTTGCCCTATGCCACGCATTAAGGCTTGAAACATGGCATAAATAAACACAAACACAACGCCAATAAAAGATACGTGCATAAATTTAAGTGCATCACCATACACTTGATCTTCAACACCTAATAAAGTCAAAAAGTAAGGAGAAAGCACATAGCCTATTAAGCCAAGTATGGTTGCGGTAATTGTCACCATCAACATAGTTTGGGCTGCAACATGGTTTACCTTATCTTGCTGACCAGCTCCCATGTATTGAGCGGATAAAATAGCGCCCGCCATTGCCAAACCAGAGCCAATAGCAATCACCAAAAAGGTAACTGGCATACTGACAGAAACGGCAGCCACTTGTTCTGCCCCTAAGCGCCCTACCCAAAATGCATCGGTCAACTGATAAGCAGACTGCAAAATATTGATTAAGATGATCGGGATACCTAATTTAAGTAACGCTTTTGAAATCGAGCCATGAAGAAATAAGTGCTGCGGATCAGCCATGAAAAACACCTAATTAAGCAAATAACTCTGTTAGTTTACCAGCCGCAACTGAATATAGAGTCAATAAGAGTCAATCTTTTTTTTGCTGTACCTGTTTAAAAACTTAATCTAAATCAATAAATGGCTTCACTTAGTTCAAACATTTTTGAAACTTTGATCTAGAACAGGTTTTGTCCGCTTCAAGTTAGTAATAATAGCCTCAACCAAATAAGACAAGTAGTTCGCGGAGAACAACATGAAAACTAAATTAAGCATTGCATTACTTACTTCACTATTAGCACTCTCTCCTGTTGCAAACGCAAACTTAAGCGTGAACGTAGGTGCAATTAATGTAAACCCTGATAACGACAGCTCAAAAATCAATGAAGCACCAACGTTAGGTCTACGTGCAGATGATGATACTCAGCTAGGTATTACCGTAGATTATGCGCTTGATGACAATTGGGTAATTGAATTAGTAGCAGCAACACCTTTTAGTCATGATGTTCAAGGTGCAGGTGGTTTAGCAGGTAACAAAATTGCAAAAATCAAACATTTACCACCAACACTTTTAGCGCAATACCACTTCTTAGACTCAACTTATAAGTTCCGTCCATTTGTGGGTGTAGGCGTAAACTATACTGTTTTCTTTGATGAAGAGCCTTCAGCTGCACTAAAAGCAACACTAGGTACTGACGATGTAGAAGTTAAACTAGATGATTCATTTGGCTTTGCAGCTCAAGCTGGTTTTAACTACATGATGAGTGAAAACTGGGGCCTACATGGCATGGTTTCACTAATCGACATCGATACAGACGCAACAGTTTATGCTGACGGCGCAAAAGCGTTAACTTCAACTGTAGAAATCGACCCAGTTGTTGCTATGTTCGGTGTGAAATACAAATTCTAACTTTCATTTTGTGAAAGCCCATACGCACAAAAAGGCCATTTATTGGCCTTTTTTATTTCCATTCATTTCCTAATACCAAATTGCTATTTGTCTAAATTTTAAGACAAATTCTGCCAACCAATAAATTTGAACTACACTTAAAACTTAAGCTACACCTTTATCATTGGTTATTAAGTCACCAGTAGAAAATATCATCGAAACTATGCCCAAGAGCATGCAATATCTGAATTTTCAGAGCTGGTCAATTGTTGTCCCTATTAGCCAGCAATTATAAAATAACCATAATAATTTTGACGTATAGAATGTAAATTGCGTGATAACGAGGGGCGTTAGTTGAAAATATTTTTTAATTCTTTAGTTCTGCTTACGTGTCTTATTTTAACTTCATGTAAAGTAAAAGACCCGAACGAAGATAAACCAGATGAGCAAACGCAGGTCGCAATCAGCGATCGCGAAAAACTGCTTGCTGGTAGTGCAAATATTTCTTTTACGATCACCGATGAAAATCAAACACCTCTAAGCAATATCAGTGTTACCTTAGCTGGGCAAAGCTATCAGTCTGATAGCGATGGTACTATAAGTGTTAGTAACCTTGCTTATGGCAATCATGCGATTATGGTTGAGCAAACGGGATATTTTCCGCGTGCAAGTATTGTCGTTAATCAACCAAACTCATCGACAACTACCGTTCAACTCCAAACTAAAGCATCGAGCAGTAAAAGCCTCTTATTTGCTGGCGATACCATGTTTGGCCGTCGTTATTTAGATCCCAATTTAAAAACCATGGGCACGTCTATTCCCGATGTAACTGATGCCTTGATCCATCCAGATACAGCAGGGGCAGACAGCATTGCAATTACTGCTGATGTAGCAGCCCTATTTGAAAATGCTGACTTTGCATCAGTTAACCTAGAATCGCCAGTGACGACTAATCCAGCAACCGTCCATCCAACCAAAGAGTTTAGCTTTTTTAGTCTACCCGATTCACTGCAAGGGCTAACCGAGATAGGCATAGATTATGTTGGTCTTGGTAATAACCATATCTTCGATTACTTGCAATCCGGCTTAGAAGATACCCTCATTGAAGTAAGCAATGCTGGCTTACTACATAGCGGTGCAGGACTTGATGAAACCCAAGCAATGACCACAGTGAGTAAAACACTTGAAGATGTAACGCTCGTGCTTTTTGCCGCCACTTCAATCACAGGGACAGAACACGAATACAGCTACATTGCTGATACTGAAAAAGGCGGGGCTGCAAATTTAACCAACTCGGATACAGTTAAATCTTCACTAGAAGAACAGGATTCTTCACAATTTATCATTGCCCAAATGCATGGAGGTGATGAATACACCTATTCTCCTTCAAGCTATATTGGCAGCCGCTTTGAAGCATTATCGAAGCAAAATACAGATCTCCTTATTGCTCACCACCCCCATGTAGCGCAAGGCTTTGCTGTCTATAACGATATTCCTGCTGTACTCGGTCTTGGTAACTTCGTATTTGACCAACCTCGCCTTGATACCTTACTCGGTGTTGCTGTGATGATCGATTTAAACACGGAAACGCAAACCGTCAACCGGGCTTTTGCTTATCCTATTTTTGTTGAAGATTATAAACCACGCTTTACAACCGGTTTTTTAACTCACTACTTATTAAGACGCCTTGCTGAGTTTTCTGATGACAATATCACTTTAATTCCTCGTGATAATTATGGTGAAGTCTATTTTAGTCAAAATCAGGCAACCAAGAGCACGACAGACGTCACTATTGAGGTAAATAGCAATAGTGACATTATTGACTTGCGACAATACGCCCCTTCATCAGCCGCATTCGTATCCGAGATCGAAGTAACCAGTGGCGAACTCAGTAGTATGGTCTTTGGCCGCGACATAATGGTGTTTGGTGATTTTGAAGATTGGGATAACGACAGCGAAGCGTTTGAAGTAAGCCGCTGGGATCACACCAGTGACAGTGTTTTTCCATGTACAGACCAACCTTATGCTGGGATTCAAGCACTGTGCTCAAGTCGTGACGAGTTCGACAATACGCCATCGATAATACCGTTTAGACATACAATGCGAGTGATGGAACTAACAGATGAAAATGGCGACCCACTTCTGAGTAAAGACTTCTCATTTTATGGTTATTTACAATCAGAAAATGGTGGAAAAATTGATGCACTATTAAGTTATACAACCGAAATAGACGATCTTACTTTTTCACAACATAAAATAGATGTAAGTGAAGGCGGTGACCAAGCATGGCATGCATTTAGTCATGACTTTAGTTTACCGTCAGATGAGTTCACTTTAGGACCAAAAGAACTTCCACCAAGAGGTGTGAAACTGCAATTTAGACATTATGCACCAAGTAAAGGTGAAGCAATCTCTCGCTTAGATAATGTTGCACTAATTAGCTGGCAAGATGCTATCAGCTTAGATAATGGACTATGGCAAACCGAGAAAATGCACGGTTTTGACTTTTTAAAAATCTCAGCAAGTGATGATACGAGTGTAAAAATTACGTTCACATTACTTGATTAAGGAGGAGATGTGTCTGCTGTTCAACAATTGTTGCGTTTAAAAAACTTGCGCGCATTTTGGCTTACTTTAAGCTTATTTTGTGTGGTCTTGTTAAGCAATATGTTCAACCTCTTTCAGGCGAGCAATGCTTTTTTCTATCAAAATTTAGAGTCACTAAGTCACACTCAACAAACTAATGTTGTACTTATTACCAGCGACCGCTTAACAGACAACCACCTGCAACTCGTTGAAAAGTTGGTTGAATATCAACCTCGTGCGATTGTAGTGCTGGCTAATGAAACATTAGTCGCACCAAAACTAGAAAATGTCTATTACCCATACGCTGAGGGAGAATATTGCGTACCACAAATTGATAATTGGGCTACTTATCAAATGCGCATTCCTCAATCAAATGAGCTTGAATGCAAAAGTATTTGGCAGCAGATATTTAATTATGATGCAGAACACGTACAACTTATCGACTTTGATTTAGCTGTCACTGCGCTGCCAAAATTTAGTGCTGAACGGGTGCTAAATGTTGACGTAATGAGTGAGCAACTTGAAAATAAGATAATTATCATTGGTCAAAAAGCGGCCGCTTTTAATGTCTTTATTCACGCCCCAAAAGTCGACGGCTTAAATGATCCTTTATTACTGATAGCCTATCTCGCTGACAGTATTGATAAACAAACGACTGTAAAACAACTAAATAACTTACTGACTATTTTTATTGAGCTTGCACTTGTTTTTGTACTGCTTTTTAGCTTTCAAAAACTGTCGCTCATATATTCTTTTATTATTGCCTTAAATAGCGTGCTACTATGGTGCTTATTGGGCTATTTTTTCATTGAATTTAGTCAACTTTTCATCCCGATCGGACAATACATAGTATTGACATTTATCACCTTATTTTGGGTGATTGTTGTTCGAAAGATGTCTGAAGATAACGAGCTGAACACTGTTGTGAACAATATTCAGCAAAAAATGATGGGCCGTTTTATCCCACAAAGCTTTATTGAGCAAGCCTCGCCGTGGGATCCAATCATTCAATTAATTAGCCAGCAGCTAGACTTAGAAAAATCAATTTTCCTTGCTCGAAAAGAAGACGATCATCGTGTTGTTGAAATTCGTGCGATTAATTGTAATTTAGATGATATTCAAGAGATGCGCCGTGATTACAAGCGCACTCCTTACAGCAAAGCGTTAAAATCATTAGGGGTTGTACAAATTACCCGCCCCTTCTTTACACATATTAAAGAAGGTGAAATCGAATTTATGGCGCCCTTGGTTTATGCCGGTGACGTCCGCGGCTTTTGGGCATTATCTGTTATCCCTAACAAATACTTCAATCAGCAAGCGTTTGAAAAAAACGTCAATAAATTCGCAGCTCAAGTTGCTGAATTGCTTTTCCATTATCATATATTTAAAACGACTCAAGCGAGTAACAATAGCTTATTAAATCAATTACTAACCTTAAAGCTTCATGAGCCGATTAGTGAGCAGGTTAAACAATCTATTAATGAAATGGAGCAAAAGCTAACAACCTTAGAAATGGTGTTTAATCACACCCGCTCTGCCACTGTTTTATTTAATTTGTTTGGTCAAGTAATTCAAACAAACGCATCCCTTGAACAATTTGCCAAGCAGCACCAACTTGCGATTTTTGAAATGACGGCACTAGACCTACTTTGCAAGAGCTGTGATTTAGACGCTGAAATTGCTAAAGGGAAATTGCGTTATATCACTCTAAACAAAGCAGAAGTAGCCTTACCAGCTAAGTTTGGCGAACAAGACTATACCTTAAATATTAAAGCCCTACACACTGACAGCTCACAAGCGGCATCCGGTGAGCCTTTTCAAGTATCAGGTATATTATTTGAATTTATCGATAACCATGTAGCTCGTAATGAGGGGCAAGGTTAATGGATTTTGTGTTAGCACTCTTCCCTGCAGGTAGTGGCCTTGGTCAATCTGTTATTACAACAGTTTGGGTAGGCACTGCAGTTGTATGCTTACTTAACTTGCGCTTCGGCTTTCCATTAACAGGCCTTGTAGTACCCGGTTATATCGTTCCTTTGTTAATAATTAGTCCGACCTCTGCGGCAGTTATTATCATTGAAGCTATTGTTGTTTATGCCTTAATGCGTTTCAGCGCACATTATATGATGGAAAAATTTGGCTATAGCCAAATGTTTGGTCGTGATCGTTTCTTTGCCATCATATTGATAAGTATTCTAGTTCGAGTATGTATGGATACCTTGTTTTGGCCGTTAATTGCAAACCAATTAAGTCGCTGGGATATCACCTTTGATTATGCTTCACAGCTCTACTCTCTTGGTCTGATCATTATCGCTTTAACAGCTAATGTAATGTGGAACGGAGGCTTTAAATATGGCTTAAAAGTAACCTTTATTCAGTTACTTATTACCTTTATTCTCGTACGTTTTGTGCTCATGCCTTTCACAAACTTTAGTATTGCTAACTTGGGTATTATGTACGAAGCAGTAGCTGCGTCGATTATTGCGGCTCCCAAAGCCTATATCATCCTAGTTATTACCGCTTTTCTTGCCTCTCGGGCGAATATTAAGTACGGCTGGGAGTTTAACGGTATCATGCTACCAGCACTTCTTGCCCTGCAACTTACTCAACCGAGTAAATTACTAACTTCATTTGCTGAAACAGCCATTATTTTGGCCGTTGGCGGGTCACTTATTCACTTTACTAGGCTTAGACACGCCAATATTGAAGGTGCCAGATTATTGATGCTGTTCTTCACTATCGGCTTTATTTATAAACTGATTCTTAACTACATTGTGGTCTGGTATTTCCCTGCCATAAAAGTGACCGATACTTTCGCGTTTGGCTATATGTTAGCGACTTTACTCGCTTTAAAGATTTATCAAAAAAACGCGTTAGGTCTTGTCGTCAGAGCAACATTACAAACTTCGATAGTGGGTGGTGTACTTGCCATTATCGTTGGCTTTATTGTTATGCTAATTCCTTCGATACTATCTAAGCCGAACCTTAAACCCGAAACTGAAATTCAGCATGTTATTACGCTTAATCAGCAAGTTAGTCAATATAAAAGTTACCTTTATACCAGTCGTAGTAATAAAGTTAGTGTAAGTAGTTATAAAGCAAATCAAGCCGTTGCTGAGTTTAAGTATGCTGTTTATCAGCTTAATAAGGCAATCATTGAACAGCAAGATACCGCTGAGCTCTCAGCTTTATTTTCTAGCATTGGCTTTTTATTGCAAGGTGATGAAAACTATATTTATCTGATTGATACAATTGAAGATAGGCAACGCGGACTGTTTGTTTTAAACAAACAACCTAAAACCCCTTTATTAGTCACCGTGCCATTTCCAATTACTGAAAGTTTAGCCAGTGATTCTGCGGCCCTGATTTTCGAACAGCTACAAAGTAAAGCTTTGGTATTTGGTACAAGTAAAACACCACAAAAGACCTTAGCGAAAGAAAATCAACAAAGCCCATTTTATCTGGCGTTTATCTCTGCATTAGAAGGTACAGAGATATTGCAAATTCGAGAGGCCAATCGCCATACTACAACTTTGTTTTCAGAAAAAACAACACATGCAAACAGCCAATATTGGATCTATAACCAATTACCAAGCTCAGTAAGTCAACGCGAGCTACATGATTTTGTTGGCAGTGAAACAACCTTTTTTGGCACTGCAACGAGTAGCAGCCTACCTTCTTCAAGCTTTTCTGGCTCAATGTTCGAAATGTTTTTAGATGGTGATAATTACACCAATATTTTAGCCAGTATATACCGTGATAATTTCAATTACAGTAATCTACAGTTGAATGAATTAAATGAAGAAATTAATCAAATAGTTGATATTTATTCGACTCACATAAGCAAAAAGGGCAGTTTTGACTATCAACCACTTTCTAATAGTCAGGTCGCACTTTGGGAGTTTGAAGTCTTAACGCCACTTTACAAGCTGATTGCTCGCATTGGTAATGATGCGCTGACTGAAGATATGCTAAATCAGCTAAAACAAATTAATGGCACCGCACAGCTTTTGAGCTATCAATTAAGACTTGTGAAAAACAACAGTGGCCGTTATTTACTGCTGAGCCCGCTAGATACTCCTGCTGCATTACAACAAGGCCAAGGCATATTCCTATTTAATTTGACCGAGCACGAAGCAATTACCTTAAGTGTCCCTAGACCTTTATTTGAAAGTAATACGTTAAGCTTTGCCAGTGAGTTATTTGCTAAGTCGAACGCTGCTAACCTACTCGTTGCAGGAGCGCACCCTTATGCACATCCACAAGCAAATGTATTAGCTGCAGATAATGTTGATTCTTTATTCAATATTATTCACCAAAGCTTCTTACGATTTACACAAAACCAGCCTAGCTTGAATATTCAAATTCGCAGCCATAGCGCACCTTCATGGATACGTCCAAATGCAATCGCATTCTCAACAACACAAATAAGCGATACTGCGATCCCATTAATGAAGCAAATTGATAATGAACTCAATGCGTTAGGTGTCAATTATCAAACAGTCATGGGGCAACAAGCCACTCGCGGTCTCGAGATTGGTAGCTCTCCGCAAGCCGGTTACCAGCAGTTTAATGCCAATAGTGAGCTGGCAACCTTGTGGCTCGCTTCAGACTTTAAACAACAGTTTTCGATGGATCAAAGTAGTGTATTACAGCGTTTATTAGCCATTTCGAGTAACTCTAAGGTTAAGGTAATAAACCTTGCCACTCTATCACCATTTAACTGGCAACCGTTGGATGTTAACAAGAACCAACAGCTACAAACCCTTGTAAATAACTATGTCGCTAATCAGCGTCTCACATCATTGCGAGATTTTTGCTTCCAAATCCCCGCTTGTAGTTTACAAACCATCAAGCTGGAACACCTTGATAAATTCGCACTAATGATAAAGCAGAACAATAACATCCTTGCGATCTATAACCCGACAAACAATCAACTGATTGATGTAAAAGCATTTAACCTGCTAATGGGAGGAGGTCAGCGTGTATTTAATTAAACGCTTATTCGCCCTATTACTTATTTTGACATTACTTTTAGCTATATTTTTTGCAGGGCGCAGCTTTTTAGTGTGGCTAGACTCAGCAGAGCCCGTGGATGCACGTAGCAATACCGAAACGCGATCTAATGTACAGTGGTTAAGTAGCGAAAAGCCACTGCGATTTACATTTTCTAATCAGCGAACTCATTCTTTACGAATTCTCTCGAATGCCGTGTTTGACCAATCTGTGTTTCTTGAATTACCGGTCAATTACGCAATTAAATACGTTCTTTATGACGATAAAGGTAATGTGATTTTAGATAAAATTTACCATCACGCTTCAAAGCTAGTTAACAATAGTGAAGAACAACAGATCAAACAAATAATAGAGAATAAACAATCACTAAACGTTGCTTCTGGACAGTCTTTTTATTTGCCAATCACTCATTATCCAAATGCCAAAAGCCTTGATTTAACGCTGATCCCAGAAGAAAAATCACTACAAGGCGTGGTTGTCCGTGTTCATGCAAAAACTCCTGAGCAAAATATCGACCCACTCAACAGTTGGCTTAAACGCCCTCTAGAAAGGCGAAGACGTGCCACTGACTATTTAACTATGGGTGAAAACACGCTAACCAGCGCTGAAATTAGTAATGCGATGGCATTTTGGTGGCAAAAAATTGCACCTCAAGGGATCCCTGGTATCGACTTTAAATCTGACATTTTGTATGAAACGCTACCTTACAATGTCACTACTTATGACTTTAGCATGCAGCAGCATGACTTAGGCGCTTATTACACTGAACTTGGCCTCTGTGCCAGTATTAAACTTGATGTGACTGACAGCCTTATTTTCACCGTCAACTCAGAGCAGTTATTACCATCGCTAACTTGGTATGATAAGCATCAGTTCAAGGCGCCAGTACCAATCAGTGTATCTCCAACCGATAGCAAAAATAGCTATAAGACAGAGCTTATTGATGCTGGCCTAGTCACCATTTGTAGTGAAGAGCCATTACTGACTAATTGGCGAACAGCGTCAAGCACACCAATTTTAACGAGTTATGCGGGCAGCTATTTGGTGAATGAATTTGCCAGTGTAGATTTTGATATAGAGCCAAATAGTAATCTCAATATTGACGTTCGTGCATTGCAAAGTAGTCAACTTAACGTGGTTATTTATGATGAACGTAACCTAGCAATAGAAGATTACACAGTGACTTTAAAAGGTGAAGTGTCAGACTTCGACCGATTGATCACCGATACAACTCAAAGACAGCGTGTCGGTATGCTCAATAGTTACTATTTACGTGCCCCAGATAATGCTCATCATCTGAAAATTAGCGCTGAAAAAGATGTCTACGTTCGATTAAAATCTCGGTTAGCAGATTTCAATTATCAACGAACAATTTCTCATCAATATCTACCCGAGCCAATCAATAGTTTTTACGATATTGCCGCTTGGTATGAACAAAGAGCTGCAAATCATTATGAGTTAACGCAGCTAGCACATTTTACTAATATCCGTACTTTTACTCCGCCGAAAGAGCCGGATTTAGTGACAACTTTTTATCAATCTAAAGAGCTCTTTGCAAAGCTGCCATTATCAAATGTCGCTTTAGTGTTAAGTCCTGATCGCTATTTTATGCCGAAGTTACCACCGCAGGTGTTTAACTTTGGCTTATATAACAAAAATAACTATGCACCTTATGACGACTCTGAGGACAATAGTTTAGTTTATCGCTTAACTAACAAAAGCAGCAAAGAAGTCGCGATGTCTGAGCTATCGGTTGAGGCATTACAGCAATTACAGTCACAGGCGAAAACTATTTATCAAAATTGGTATGGAGATCGCCCATGGATAAAGCAACGCATTTACCAGCTTGATAAAAATACCCCTTTGACACTTGATTTCACAAAGCAACAGCGCCCTATGAGCGTAGTATTTAAAGTGTTTCGTGCAAATAGCAGCGAACCTGTTGAGTTATCGCTTACACAAAATGCTGACTACAAGTCTGGGCTGACCAGTGAATACAGCATCGCTAAACAACGCTTTATGCTACATCAATCGGCATTACTCGATGCTTTTTTAATTCACCCAAAAAATAGTCAGTTAACAAGCTATCCTAGCGTTACACAAACAATCACTAATGACATTGCTGAATTACATTCCCTAACACTGCAAACAACTGACACGGTGTGGGTTTCTATACTTGAGGAATATCCTTTGCAGGAGCAAAAAGTAAGGTGGTGGAACCATGAAAACTAAAATAATGATGATTATAGTTTGGATCTTTGTATCTACATGCCACGCAACACCTAGTTTAAATGAGCTTACCTTGAGCTTAAAGTTATGGCTTGTTGATCAGCAACAGACTCCCACACACTTTAATGTCAACCAAGGTGCTCTATTTGCAAATGAATCTTTAAATTCCGGTGGTGAAATTCATTATAAACAGCAAGGTGAAAAGTGCATTGCTTATGCACCACATCGCTTTTATGACAAACACACACATACTATTGCAAGGGCACTATATGCACACTGCCAAGTATTTTTAAGCAACACTAAACACCGCAACGACCGTGATGAGCATGGAGAACTTATTGACTTTGGTAAGTATAAACCAAGCGCGAGTAATGCCTTTATTCTTGCATACTCTGAACATGTTGAGTCATTTTCGATTTATCAGATCCATGGTTACGCAAAAGAAAAAAGGAAGACTCCTGAGGGTAAAAAAGCTGATGCAATTATAAGTAATGGTCATGCAATACCTAGCAAGCGGACGATTGCAATCACAGCCTGTTTAAATGAACAGCTAGATATTACAGCTATGGTTTATGGCCTTGATGTTAAAGAACTTGGAGGCACCACCAATATTCTTGTATCGCTGGCTCCTAAAAACAGTCAGTTTTTCCATATCGAGTTAAGTCGCCAGTTGCGTGAGCGATTAGTTTCTAATAACCAGCTACTTAAGTTGTTTAACCAATGCCTTATTTCATAATTGCTATTATTTTATTGCTGCTTTCAATGCAGCCTGCATACGCTGTTGATACCAATAGAGGTGTTCTTGAGCCCGCAAATTGGCTGCAAACTTCGCCAAAGCTCGCGCCCTATACCACCAGCCAAGATATGAGCTTTAGTGCCAAGCAACATCGCTATCTTTGGCTTCCTAAAGGACATTGGCTAGACATTGACCCTGAGCTTCTTAATAAATTCATTATTAGTGCGGGGAATACGCAATACATACAACAACGCCTACAAGTGCATCGCGATTTATTATGCGATACGAAGCGATGCCAACTCCCCGCTATGGGCCATAACCGAATTGTCGCCATCCAAAATCACCTAGATGAGGGTGCCATGTTCAGCGCTATGATTGGCCATATACCACAAAATGTAGATAGCTTTAGACGAGCTTTGTCGCTTGCTAAGCCCTCAATTGTAACTAAAAATCGCAATGGCAGTGAACGTTATTATCAACTAAGCAAAAATGACGAAGTCACCTTGTTTTTCTCGGCGGCAAAAAAGCTTAAATTATCTGTTCGCCAAAATATGCAACAGCCTGATGAAAAAGGTGTTGTTTATGCGTATCTCGATAAACAATTGGTTGCTAAAATCAATACCATTAATAGCCAAGCATTAGAATATAAAGAACAGTCGTTAGGCCTTGAAAATACTGAGTACCTAGCTATCGCTGCCGGACAATACTTAACGATAAAAAGTAAAACCGATGCATTTATCAAACTGGAGCAAAGTCACCGCGCAATTTATGATGATAATGCTGCAGAAAAAGAACAAGAAAAATTACTGTTACCCTACTGGTATCAAATCGCTGATGATGCCATTACAGCGGTTTATCGCGACCACTCATTGCAAGTGTTTAGTGATGATGTATTTAAAGCAAATAACTCACTTGCCCTAAAACGCCGTACCAACTTGCTATCTATGATGACTGGGCAATCTCAGCTTAAGGGTAGTTATCGCACTTTGAACGCAGTTGAGTCTCAAAATAGTATGGTTACTGAACTCGTTGAGCAACGCTTAGTAGACGATCAGTTTTATCCGCGTATAAATCAACAGCTCCGCCTTATAGCCACTTTAAGCCAATCTGCACAGCTATTTGATTTATCCAGTGAAAAACGTGCAACACCTTGGTTAACTTTAATTGCAAAGAGCACTAAAGACAGCCAATTGAAACTATCTGCAGGTGAAAATAGTTGGTTAGTAAACCTAAAAGCAACAAATGACTTTCAAACATTATTTATCTCTGTGCCACTGAGCAGTCAGTCATTAACAATTCAAAGCTTAAGTAGTCAATCAAATAAAGTTGAGTTTGCGCTGTATGCAAGAACGCTTGCTGATCTGCCCAGCGACGAAGTGATATATCAACAAGCAGTTAATGCTAAGAATATGAGCCCTGCGATATCAAAACTGATTGCAGATGACTTACACAAACAACATGCTGATTATTTAGCGGCCATCGAGCCCTACGCGCCAGCACGTAAAAACATCTCTGCATTTAATGCCGAACAATCATTATTAACAGCGAAAGACTTAGCTAATAGCGCCCCTCTCGATGCCTTAGCATTTTTAAAACCTCTGACCCAAAATGCGAATACAACAATTGCTAAACAAGCTTGGCAACTTAGAGTCGCAATTTTACGTAAACAGCAACAGTTCCACTTAGCCAATAGTTATTTAGAGGGCCTATACAAAAGTACACAACAATTAGAGCTGAAGCAATTTGCAGCAAAAGCCTTGATTGATAGTTATCAAACAGAAAGTCAAGATATTAAACTATTTGCACTGTGTGCAGGTAACTTAACAACCATAAATGAGTGCCCGCCAGTTTTGATTAATTTAGCGGTAAAACAGCAAAAACATCGATTGGCTGCGTGGCTGGCTCACTCATCAACTGTGCCAACTAAAGTGTCTGAAAGCTTTAAAGCGCTTGACTATCAAACTCTCAGTGCCCCTCCCTTCATTGATGAAGCGCGTTATTTAGAAAAAACAGGTATGCAAGAAACCTTTATTAACAGCCAGGGGAAATATCAAAATACTGTCATCACACAAACAATGCCATGGCACTTTACAGCCCAAACACCTGTTAATTTAGTTATTAAGGCTCGCACAGCAGCCAAGCAGAACGGTGAGTATCAAACCGCTTGGCTTATGGCTGAGAGTCAATATCAGCATAAACTCATGCCTATTTTTAGTGATATACCCGCAACTACTTTGTTTGTTAAAAACCAACAAGCGGCCTCAATTGCAGCCACACTAGTAATTCGCCTTAAAGCTGGTGAAGCGCTAAAAATAACAGCTGACCATACGAGTTATCTTGATGTGAGTTTCATTCCAGACTCTTTATTTAGTCAGTTCGATTATGTGTCTGACGCAGCAAATAAATCCCCATCAAATGATATTATGTCGCTTATCTACTCTGCAGACGCTACACAAGCCGAACTTTTATTAAATGGGCTTTATTTACTTAGTAAAAAGCGCCTTACCAATAACCAATACACACAACTTCTTCAGCGCTTAGAAACCTTAGATGCGGATTCTAAGTCGACCTTTTTACAAAACAGAATAGAAAGTTATGGTCAATGGCAGCCATTAGATAGTTTGCTAGACTTTGCTGGTACGCGATTATTTGACATGCAAAGTACAGCACAAAGTAGCTTTGCAGATCGTTTTACATTGCTTAATACACAGGCAGGCTCCAATAAAGGCATACTGCTGCGCCCATTCCACACATTAAACATTGATTTAGCACAAACTGAAGGGCAACAAATTCGCTTTAAATTTAACTTTTCTACTGCTGAATTGGCTCGTGCAAATGTTGCTAACCTGTCATTACAATTAGCAAATGATCAAAAGATCTGGTCAGTCACAGAGCAGCAAAGCATTCCTTTCACATTTAACAAACGTGAATTGGATAACAACATCATTTCTGTCAGGTGGTTGAACCCGTATCTATCGCAGCATCTAACAATTGAGGCTGAACAATATGTTACAGGTCGCTGGCAACACCTAGAGTTGCCGACAACGTTACTCTTTTACACAGTGACACCTGATACGCCTTTAATGGCCAAATTACCTGCTGACAGACTCATTAAGTTAGAACAGATGAATGAGTTTAAGCGAACAGAAAGACGTTTCTTCCACCCTGCAGGTAAGGTTGAAGTGACTGCAGATAAATTACAATACGTTCGTTTGTATAGCTGGCAGCTAAGTGAGCAAAGCAATAAAATTTCACCTTACTCACAGGTAAAAACCCTGTTGCCTGAACTGGTCACTTATCAAGCGCCAGAAAAGCCTTCTATTATCAATAAGCAGATAAACCTACATAGTGACGAATTAAATTGGCAGGGATTTATTCGCTACGATCAACAAACAATTTTCCAAAGTGCCGAAGATATACCTGCCCGTGAAGAAGTAGATATAGGTGCCCGCTTACGCCTCAATGATGATAACCACTGGTATCAATTAGAGGGCTATTACTCTATGAGCGATAGCCAGGCTGATATTTTTGCCCTAAATGGTTACCATTCTTGGCAAGATGAAAACAGCCCATGGTATATCGACACGCAAATCAACTCACGTTGGCAGCCAAGCCATGATAGCTTTGACTTACAGTATGCATTAGATGCAAGTATCAGTATTGGTCAGTCTTGGCAGCGCGATACTGTGCACCGTCACCAATGGCAAGTAACGCCTTACATTCGCTATAGCAGCGCAGACCTTGATGATTACTTAGCCGATGAGCAACTAAACTCGAGCGTTTTCAACTTCTACCGTGAAAATCATGCATCTGGCTGGTTGAGTTATTACCAGTACCGTTATCAACCTTGGGTTGATAACTACCTTAACTTTGGTGTTTCCTCTGGCTCTAACGATGACTGGATAAGCCTAGACTACTTACGTTTCAACTCAAGCTGGAATCAGTATTATCGTGGCCACATTTTTCAAGTTGGTTTAGATAGCTACTATCGCTTTGCCGATGAGCATAGAGCTACAGCCACATGGCAATACATCACTCGCTTTGCGTGGCAAAAACAAGTCAATTTAGGCAGTTTTACTAATGGCTGGCTGAAACTAAGCTGGCAGCAAGACTGGGTCTGGAACAATCATAATATTAGTCTCGAGTTTTCATCAGGTAATAACCAGCACACCGGCTTTGCACCTTTTGCTCATGATGAAATTATTTTCCCTGCACTTCAACTTAACCATTTGCTAGAGCACAGTGATTATGAGCAGTAAACAACTTAAACAACGCCTAGAAACCTTGCTATTTGCTGATATAGCTAGTTTTTGGCTAGACTTATACCGTCAGAAGTATCATGAACTTGTTGATGAATTAAGCCAATGGGAGCTGATAAAAAATCAACCTGACGACGATGATGAAGATGACTGGCTTTTATTACAAGCGATTGCTTTCCTTACTCACAAGATTGAAACCTTGCAGAATCAGTTGCTTAAACTTGATACCGACCATCGCCGTTTTGTAGAGCGTTTGAGCCATGCGGAGTTAAAAGCAGAACGTGAGTTTCACATTCTTGATTACGCATACATTTTAGGGGCAGACCGACTGCAGCTAAAAAAAGATCAAGAGGCTTTTCAGCGCTGGTTTGATGAAGGTGCGATGATTAATCGCTATCAAGATAAAACCTCTGAGCTTGAACAATCACTGAAATTTTTAATTGGTAAACTTGGGGATTTAGCGAATCGCTATTTACGTAGCCACGCTGACGAAATTGCGCAATCATGGTTGACTCTAAATTTAGAAAGCTTTTTCTTGTCGTTATTAGAAAAAACGGACAATGAAGCCATTCGCAACTCAATTTTTCGCGCTTTGGCAAACCAAGTGCAGCTAATAAGTGAATATGTAGATGATCCTGAGTTTAATGCCGAATTAGTAGAAAACTTACTACAGTCTCTTGAAAAAATAACAACCCCGCATGCTGCAAAAGTCGATATCTTAGAAATTTTAATTAATTTAAGGCCAACATTCACACGCTACTATATGCGCTCTCATATTGATTTAGAGCTACCTGAAAATGAGCAAATTGACCGAAGGCAGTTATTTTTACTCAGTGCCTTTGCTGGCATCCTTAGCAAACAGCTTAACCTCAGTGAGGTTAACATTAAGCTATTATTTTTACTCGCCAAACATCGCTACCCAAGAGTAAGGCAAAGTGTCTATGAGCAGTGTGCTGTATTGCCATGGCCATGCTCGCAACAGCTTATTTTAGACGGCTTACAAAATGAGACTCAACAAGCTGTTAGATTGACTCTGATTAAGCAATTAGCCGATCCACGTTTCAGTGAGCATCAGCAAGGATTCAAAGTTTGGCAACAGCAATTAATAGTAACGGCTAGCTTTGCTGAAAAGCGCTTATTACTCGAGTTAAGTCCTCGCATTATGTTTAACCTGCAAGTGGATTGCCATACAGAGCAGCAAGCTAATAGTTTATTTAAATCATTTGTGGAATTTTTAAATCAGCGCCTAGAAGATGAGCCAAGCCTCGCTATTCGTCGCATTATCAGCCGTGTACGAGAACAACTTGTCAGCTTTATGCACCAGCAGCAAGTAGCACAACTTGAAGTTGACCTGAGCGCCCACAAAAATCTAGATTTAGCTGATTGGAATGAGCAGTTACTTGGCAGGTTATTAAGTAATCAAGCGCAAAATTATGAAGCCTACAATGTCAGTGCGCACAAGAAGTCATGGCAAGTACAATATGGCTACAAGCGAGGCTTTCGTTTTTGGCGACTTTGGCATGAATTCAAAACGCCGAGTACTGATAAACGCCAGAGTTTTAACCACTTGCATGCAAGAAAACCAAGTGCATTTATGCATATTCCTAGTAGTACAGTGGCTGAAATTAGTCAAACAGAAGTCCCTGGCGAACCACGCTTTGATGAACAGCAATTTAGTGCTCGTGAACACTTGCCATTACTCGACTTTCTTTTGAGCAGCCTTTCTCAAGACAACCTAAAAACGCCAGCAAAAACCTATACACCGGATGGTATTCTCATAGTGACCCCACCGAATAGCCTTTTTAAAAGGCTTTACTGCTATAGCTGGATATCGTTTAACTATGAAAAATTAAACGAACTGAGAAGTGGCTCAGAAGTTGAACAAAAACAGTTTTTAGAGATACTAAAAAGTAAAGGGTTTACACTTGATTTTCAGCCGTATGGTAGCGTACTTGATACAAACTTCCCGGTAGAAAAAAGTATCAGTAGTTTATATAACAAACTTGCAATTACACCATTTCTTTTTAATCTATGGTCAAGCTTTAAAGAGTATGCTTATTCAATTTACCAAAATAGCATAGGCCAGCTTATATTCTTTGTGCTCAGCTTTATTGCCTACTTTTGGGCAAGGCATTTGAAAATAAGTCGTCAAATAAAGTCTGATAGAGCACAGATCCCTGTTTCAATTGGTGGTTGGGGAACGCGAGGAAAGTCAGGAACTGAGCGCTTAAAAGCCGCACTTTTTAGTAGCCTCACGTTAAAAGTTGTTAGTAAAACCACAGGCTGTGAAGCGACCATGATCTATGCCCGAGCCAGTGGTGAACAGTTCGAAATCCCTCTATTTAGACCCTTTGATAAAGCCAGCATTTGGGAACAAAGTGACGTTTTACACTTTGCCAAAAATGTTAATGCGGATGTTTTTTTATGGGAATGCATGGGCTTAACTCCGCGTTATGTGAGAATTTTGCGCAACTGGATGCAAGATAGCTTTTCAACTATCACTAACGCCTATCCGGATCATGAAGACATTTTAGGACCAACAGGTATCGATGTTGCTAATGAAACAAGCCATTTTATTGGTGAAAACAGCTTAGTATTCACCAGTGAGCAAAATATGGCCCCTATACTTGAGGCGAATGCGAAGCAAAAGAATTCAAATTTAATTCAAGTTCATTGGGCTGACGGCCTACAAATTACCGAAGATATTCGAGCTCTTTATCCATATCAAGAGCATCCTGCAAATATTGCCTTAGTTTGTAAGATGGCAAAACACATTGGCCTCAGCAAAGATTATGTCTTTAAAGAAACCTCTGCGCGAATTATTCCTGACATCGGCGTATTACAACAGTTTCCTCGGGCACCAATAGGTTCTATAGAGCAGTCTTTTGTAAATAGTATGTCGGCAAATGAGCGCTTAGCAACGCTTGAGAATTGGTGCAGACTCAGTCTTTATGAGCTCAATGATTGCCCTAAGACACAAGTCATTGCATTGATTAATAACCGTAATGATCGTGTCGCTCGCTCGAAAGTATTCGCTAATATTTTGAGCCATGACTTAAGGTTTGACCGAATTGTAGTGATAGGTAGTAATGTAGATGGCTTTTATAGTTATTTTATTAATGCATTAACAGAGCGAATTGATAAGCTCATTGAAAATAATGATATTGAAGAACTTGAAAGCCTATTGGTACAACTGAACCTATTGACTGCAGAGCAGCTCCATGCCCGCTTTATCCATGCATATGGGCAAACCAATGCAGATAAATTAATGTCGCTGAGTGAAGGGACACTCAATAAAGCCTGCGTAAAAGAAATTCTCGGAGATATTTTAGACTCACAAGTAGGTGTTATTTTGAATTATTTCCGCCACCACTTTCAACGAAATGCGCTTGCAGCTTTACAAAAAAACATAGCTGAAAATGCAAATGAAATAAAAGAGCGCCTATTAACTATTACTAAGTCTAAAATAACAGTCCATGAAAATAGTAACTTATCTGCCGATGAACTTACTATTTCAACCGCCGATTTAGCTCTGCCAAATACGCATCAAGTTATTGTAGGCATGCAAAACATAAAAGGTGCGGGTTTAAACTACGTGTACGCATGGCAACAGTGGCAGAAAATACATCAAACCATACGTCACTTATTTACTGAACAGTGTTCAGCTAAAGAGTTTCGTACCGCACTTACAAACTTAAATATGATTGTTTCGTTCAATCTCATTGAAATAGACTATATGAAACAACATTTAGCAACTTTAAAGAAAACTCACCTTGCGCAAAATGAGTTTTGCCAGGCTGAAATATCTAGCCTCTTAGAAAAACTTGAAGAAGATGAATCAAACCAAAAGCAGGAGCAACAACAAGCCTTACTTGTGAAATACTTCAATCAACTAATTGAATCATTTTTAGATGCCGGTGCTGCAGTAAAACGGAAAAAGCGCGCAAACCAAATTTATCGCGATATTGCAGATCAGCGTATCACTTTAGAAAAAGCGATTAAGCTACTCGGTAAACTTAGTCGCAATCAAAAGTCTGGATGGTTCGCGAACAAGTCAAATCAAGACTAACTTTAGGGTTAGACCCAAAACCAAACCACAATACTTACGGGTTTGGTTTTTTTGAGCTATAAAAAAATCTTGAAAAATCAGAAATTTCCGATCAAAAAACAAGCTTTTATAAATCATAAAGTTAAACGAATAAATGTAAAATCACTATAGATTCGGCTTGTTCCTTAATTGAACAAAAGCCATTTAAAGCAGTAAAATTATACTATTCAATATTAATTTTATGTTAACCACATAACGGAGAGTGTCATGAAAAGCTTGGTTACTAAACTAGCAGTTTTACCTTTAGCTATTGCATCAGGTATTGCAATGGCTGGCACAAATATAGTAGAAAACGGATCATTCGAAAATACAGATACAATTACCGCTAACAATGGTAAGTGGCAGTTATTTTACGAAATTCCAGGTTGGACTCGTAGCAGTAACGCTAGGTTTGAAATTCAAACGAATAAACTTGGCATTGTTCCAGCACAAGATGGTGAGCAGCACATTGAGCTTGATTCAAGATCTAATTACAGCATCACACAAGCGCTTGCTACAACTGCAGGTAAAAAGTACGAATTAAGCTTTTATTACTCTGCGCGTGTAGTTGGCAATGAAGAAACAAATAAAGCTGAAGTTTTTTGGAATGGCGAGTCATTAGCAGTTGTTAATAGCAGCACTCAAGGTTGGACTAAATACAGCTTTACTGTTGAAGCTGACAGTGCCAGTTCATTACTAAGCTTTGCAGGTGCCGGTACATCAGATTCATTAGGTGCATTTATTGACAATGTAGTTGTTACTGAAGTTGCTGAGCCTTGCGCTGTTACTACTGGTTTATACGGTATTAATAACTTTGGCTCTGAAACTGAAGGCTATGTATATCACTTCAATCCAGAATCAAGTGCTGTAACTGTAGTTGCAGGCCTGAGCAATACAGCATCAAATATTGCTAGCAATGACGGTGTGCTTTATTTCATGGAGCAACTTGATAAAAGCAGCAAAGCGTCAAAAATCTATAGCCTAGATTTAGCCACTGATACGCAAGCTGAAGTTGCAGATGCGACATCATTCCCTATTTATCGCTCAACAGTGACTGCGGATGGTCTATCTTTACGTGCGACAAGCAAAACATACATGTATGATTTTGACCTAACTACAGGTGAAAAAACGGTATTAGGTAAACTATCGTATGAAGGCGATACATTTGCAGACGGCGATATCGCTTATTCAAGTGATTACAACGTACTTTACGTGTTAACAGGTCAAGCACTTTACACAGTAGACGAAGGTAACCTTGAATTAACTCGAATCGGTGAGCACGGTGTTAATTGGGCGTCAGGTATTGCGATTGCTGATGACGGTACAATTTATATTTCAGGTAGAGAAAGCGGCGAGAATGCAAAAATCTACACCTTAGATCAAAACACCGCTGAAGCGACATTCGTAATGGATGGTCCAGCACACGTAAACGATTTAACGTTTGTTAGTGAAGCAGTTTGCGCAGCAGAGTAAACTGTGTTTAAAGCCATAAAATGCCAGCTTAGCTGGCATTTTTTTTAGCTAATCTTAGGTATCACTTATTAGTGAGCTTCTTTTGCTCTAACATTTCTTTCCAGTGCATCACTTCTGCTGGCAAAATAGGTGCAACTCCGCTAAAGCCTGCAACTTCAAGCATCTCTTCAACACTTACAACGCCTTTTTTACGTTTAAATACACCACGTACATAAGCAATAGCATGCAGGCCTCGTTCAGAGTGAAACCTTTGCTCAATGTAAAAGTATTTATGATCCCAACCAACTAAACGCGTACTGACTGTGTACTTTTGCATTGGTTTAATATCGCGTATGTAGGTAATTGCAGTTGCATTAACGATTGGGAACCAACGGCGTTTCATTATGTGCTTTAACAAGCCTACTCGCTCAGTCATCCAAGTACGGGCAAGATCCATCATCGCTAAATAACGAGAATTAGTTAGATGAAAATTGATATCGCAATCGGTTGGTAACGCTTTAAATTCAATATCAATCGTGTCTAACAATTGTTGATAATCACGATTACGTTTAATTTTAAAAAACAGTAGTATAAGTCGAAAATAGAGGTTCACGGCAAAGGTCTAACCAGTTGATAATGAACAAAGTGTATCACAGCATATTGCTAAGGCGAATTTTCTGCTCTAATCTGTGCATATATTAGTATAAAAAAAGAATAACCTAATGAAATTATTTAATTTGGTAACTTTGTTCAGTGCAAGCTTATTCACCAGCTCAGCATTTGCTGACTTCAACTTTCCGGGTGATGGCACTTTAAAATACCCAACGGGTGTTGAGAAAGCATTCAAGTTTGGTTTTGCTTGGCAACAAGATACTGAAAAGTTCACTATTGGCGATAAAAGCTATGACATGTCTCTGCCAGAGTCATATTCAGTGGCAATAACACTCAGCAAAGACGAGCAACAAGTATGGGTGCAAGAATTCAATAATGGTTTTATTGAAGGTTTCAACTGGCAAATTGCTGATCACACCCTAAAACTCGAAAAGCGAAAATTTAGTGATTCTGTAAAAGGTGATTACATTATTAGTCTAGATAACCGCGATTACTTTTTTGCCCGTAATAACATCAGTATTGTGATCAAGTTCGACGATGAGGGGATTAAAAATATCGCTATCGATGGTGTCACCAAAGATATGGGTACCAAACAATAGTTTTTAACCGAAAAGAAAAAGGCTTAGGTTTTACCTAAGCCTTTTTTGCTTAATTGAGTTTTATAATTAAACCTTCACTGTCTTACGGTTAATACCGTAATCTCGAAGCTTATTTGCTACTGCCGTGTGGCTCAAACCTAATCGCTTAGCGAGTTGACGAGAGCTTGGATAAGCAGGATAAAGCTTACGAAGTAAAGTCGCCTCAAAACGTTTTACCGCTTGGTCTAAGGTTCCCTCAAAGTCAGACTCAAGATAACCTAAATCATGGGTAAACGTTGGTAACTGCAGGTGCTCAATACGCAATTCGTTATCATCTAACAACGACACAGCACGATAAATCGCATTTTCTAATTGGCGCACGTTACCCGGCCATGGGTAATCTTGTAAAAAGCGTAAACAATCCTCAGACATCACAGGCACAGAATGACCATTTTGCTGGGCATACTTTTGAATAAAGTGCTCTGCTAACGGGCCGATATCAGCTTTTCTATCACGTAATGGGGCTATTTCTAGGGTCAAAACATTAATTCGGTAATAGAGATCTTCTCTAAATGTTCCCTCTTGCACCATCGCTGGTAAATCTTTTTGTGTTGCGGCAACAATACGCACATTTACTTTTACTTCGTTTTCATCACCGACTTTTCGGAAGGTACCGTCTTGTAAAAAACGTAGTAGCTTAGTTTGTAGCTGAGTCGACATTTCACCAACTTCATCTAAAAATACTGTGCCACCATCAGCTTGCTCTAAAACGCCGCGTTTTGGTGCAGCGTTTTCTTCATAGCCTGCGTAACCAAATAGTTCAGACTCAGCGACATCATCAGGCAACGAAGCACACGACAAAGCGATAAACGGTTTTACTGAGCGGTTTGATGCGTAATGACAAGCACGAGCAAGTAGCTCTTTACCTGTACCTGTTTCACCAGTAATCAGGATTGGCGCTTCAAGTTGTGCCATTTTACGCGCTTCACGAACCACACGGCGCATTGCAGTACTAAAGTTATGTATGGTTGCAAAACTTTCTTGGCCATAACGACGGAACGCACTGACTTGTTGGCCTAAGCGACTTTGTGATTTGATATTGATAACTGCACCGGCTAACACATCCCCTTCAGCACCTTGGGGGACTGAAATAGGTAGAATATCGGCGATAAAGTCTTCGCCAGCTACTTCAACTCGGGTTGTTTGACCAAGTACTTCTTTGCCTTCTAACCAACGCGTAAAATTAAAGCCTTTTAGCAAATTATTAATGTTAGCGCCAATCACTTCGCTCTCAGATAATTGCAAGTCGCGACACGCGGCATCATTACATAAACGCACCCAGCCTTTAGCGTCAATAGATATCACACCGTCTGGCAATGCACGTAGTAATGTATTTAACTCATTATGCTCTCGCTCAGAAGGTAAAAATGCAGTTGTACGAACGTCTTTCACGCCATCTATCAAACGGATAGATGGCATAATTTTTTGGAATTGTTCAAACTCAATAGGCGGAAAGCTTACGTACATTCGACAATTAACCGAATCTACCTCGATGCCTTTTAAATCAACTTGGTAACTAACCAAGATATTGAGAATCTCTTGTGCGATACCAATTCGGTCAGCACAGTGGATATCTAAACGCATTACATCCTCAAAAAACGGGAACCTATAGTATGAGAATGATACGCTAACTCCCTGCAGCTGGGTAGTCTATTGTAAACAATTTTGGACAAATAACTTAATTAGTCGGGTACCTGGTCCATTCTCCACCATCTAATTGGATGTAAGGCTGCCCTTTTATATACATCATTACCGTATCTTCATTCTCGGCGACCTTGGCTGAAGTTGGTAAATTATCAAGCACTCGGTTAATGGGTACCGTACCTGTGAACAAATCGAGCTTCATCGTATTGTTGATTAACTCTGACAGTGAAAAGTAACTCATTGTTTCATCAACGACATTCAGCCCATCATGCTTTATATCAGGACCGATGAATTTAACCGCAGTTGGCACTGAAACTATTGAAGGGCTCGGAATTTCGCGCAAACCAGAGAATTGTAGTTTATCACCCTGTAAGGCAGCCCCATGTTCCGGCACAACCACCAGCATTACATTTCGACCTTGCGCTTTTAACTCAGTTATAAACTTATCGATGTCATTAAATAAGCGCTGTTGTCTAAGCGGATAGCTTTCAAAGCTATTCATACGTTCACGACCAGCAAGTTGATTGCCATCGTGTAAGCTAATGGTGTTGTAGTAAAGAGCCCTAGGCTGCTCACTCGAACCTTGCTTTTTCAACCAATTAGTGAGTATATCCGCATCAGAATAAATCGGTTTGCCATCGAAGCCATACTGCGCAGCACTAAATTGGCTAAAATCCAGTTTTGGCACAGAAACACCACCGTATTGTCTGATCAAACCAATAAAGTCATCAAAATGTCCATCGTGGTTAAGAGCCACACTGGTTTTATAGCCAAGCTCAGCAAGGTTAGTGAATAGCTGACATTGCTCATCAACAGGTTTAAATAGTTGCTCTTGACTTGTTTGCCCGCAACTTGCTCGTAATAAACGAATTGCCGCAGGGCCACTGTACGACGTTGCTGAGTTAAATTGGCTAAACAAAATATCAAAATCAGCAAATAAGTTACGTGGCTCAACACCAATTGCATTTAAATCAGCCGTCGCTAAAGAGCAAATATTGAGCACAACAACATCAAATGGTTGGCCATTAAATACGTCAGGAAACTGGCTTTGTAGTAAATTCTGTTGCTGGTAAAAGTCTTGTAACTGTTGATCCGGTGTCTTTTGTTTTGCTGTATCAGAAACTAAAACGGGTACTTGTTTTTTTGTAGTTTGGTTATTGCTTGCAACTTGAGTTGTAACCTCATCACTCGTAACAGCCCCACCTAACCAAAACGCATACATAAAGCCAATTATTGAAATACTGGTGTAACGTAACCATTTCACCGTAAACCAATAAAAAACCACTAAAGCAAAGAGCGCAAAAACCATATCAAGGCTAACAACGCGCGCTGTGATCTCAAAAAAGTAGCCGATGCTAAAGTCTTGTACATTGCCAACTTGCTTGGTGAGCCTAGAAATCGGGGGCAACCACGAATCGTGATACAATAAAGCCACTCCTACCACCACACTTATAGCGTGTTTGATACGAGACAACCAAACATGTTGAAAAGAGATAGCTAGAAAAGCAAAAAATGCTAAGTTTGCAAATAAATCAAAAGAAATATCACCTCGGCTATACAGAACAAACTTAACTAAAAAGTATAAATTCCAAATACCTAATCCTGAAAGCCTCACTTGTTATCCTTCTTGTGTCGTTTTGGCGTATAGGGCGTTAATAATACATGCCTAAATGTTAGTTTTCGGTAGAGCACGACTATTTTATTAAACAATACCTTACCTGTATTACTCAACAAAATACCGATTAGCATTGCGATGATAAAAGTAATAAAAAACTGATTTAAGCTCATGATAGCTCACCTTTTAAGGTCACTTTTACTGGCTCAGATATAGGTCGAATCACTTTTTTAAATTCCGGTGTCTCTGTATTTAAATTTGCAATATCTGCTGTTTTTGTATCAAAAATATAACTTACATTTTCTTGTAACTGCTGGGTAAAGTCTGTTATTTCAGTATTAGCAAAATGACGTTGCATGCGGCGACATTCTTGCTGAATATAAAAATGATCAGCAATGACATTTTTTGACATAAAAAAGTCGCTTACCTGTAATTTAAATAAATGTTTAATCGCACTTTCCACATCGTGTTCTCGACAAGCATGTAGATAAAGGTAAACCGTGCCATCAGCAAAACTAAAAATATCCCCTTCACGTTTTACATGAAATAAATGTAATGGGTGTATGGCATCAATACGCGGTAAAAGCTGCAACATAACAAGCACGCCACTTACACCCAGATTGGCAGCTGAGTCACTATGTTTAGCAACCTGCTGTACGAACTTATCTGGAGACAAATAACCTTTAGCTAATACATTTTCGCTGTATTTTAGAACATCATCAATAGATTTCGGTAGTGGCCTTGTAAACTGAAACCCTTGAATTGACTGAATTTGTGACAGTAAACGCGAAGGCTCAGAATAACTATATAAAATAAGGTTAACCCCTAAAGTTAAAAATAAGCACTCGTCCTGGTGACGAAT
Organism: Pseudoalteromonas sp. XI10; assembly: GCF_001469895.1. Classification (GTDB taxonomy): domain Bacteria; phylum Pseudomonadota; class Gammaproteobacteria; order Enterobacterales; family Alteromonadaceae; genus Pseudoalteromonas. Next base: position 133,383 of record NZ_LOPY01000047.1, read on the forward strand.
AATGCCATCAACATTTTGAATTACTAATTTCAGTCGGCGACCACACTTCTTTCGAAGAGAGAAGCAATCTTTGGCTAACGCTTTTAAATCAGTGTATCGGGTAACTGCAAAAACTAACGTCGCTGATTTTTTGGTAAGCCCTTTAGAAAAAAGAGCATCATTATCATCAATTATTTTATAAAACACGGGTAGCTTTGTACCCTCAGGTACAGCACTGCGAGTTAGCCATACCTCGTCTTCATCAAAGTCTTGCTCCGTTGCTTGCGACTTATCATCAGCCTCTTGCTCTACCTCAACTAATGCAAGTTGACCATCATGAAGCTGTAAATTAACCGAACGCCCAGCGATAACTCCTTCTTTATGACACCAATAATCATACTCAAGAGTGCGAATTGATGCCTCTTGAGTTATATAAATAAGGCCATCAAAGAAACGGTTTAAGGCTAATAACTGACGTCTCAATTCACTGACATAAGCACCTGACATTAAAAACACTAAAGTGACATTTTTTGATTGTGACAAAGCAACATAGAGCTTGAGTTTTTCACCAAGCTGCTGTTCGTTCAAAGAGACTAAATGTTCTGAATCGACATGCACGATAACCGTACTGTTTTTCAGTTGCTCATACTGTTTTATTTCGTTAATAACACCACGGGAAAAATGCAAACTTTTTGATACATTCTCATTATGATGTAAATGGAAAGGACGTAGTACCCCTTCTTCGAACAAGGTAAATAGTAACTCGCTTCCCTCTCCTTCGAAAAATAGTTCGACTTGTTCAGAGAGCAAAAAAACCGAGTCTTTATGATTGGTTAAAAGATGCCTTGTTAACTCTAATAGCTGATTATCTAGCGGGGCAAGTAAAGCATAGTTTGCGCCTCGCTTTAGCTCAGAGAAAGCTCCGTTTAGTCCTGTAATATTTAAATGAGGCACCAACAAACCCTTAAAAAAGATACTTTAGTACTAGTTTTAAACGCTATTCTATATATAATGCAGATTATGTCCATGGATCGTGAACATTTTTAAGCTAATTTTTCTCATAACGGTTTTTTTAGATGAATGACTTTGCAGTAAAAAATTCACACACCTTAACTCAATACGATATTGAAAAGCTGTTACGCCAATTTGGCGGCAAGGAAACGGATTATGTTGAAATTGTTGATGTTGAAAAAAATCGAAAAACGATTGAAAAGTACCCCTTGCTTAACGATATCGCATTAGCAACAACACAAACACAGAGCACAAAAAAAATTAACAAAAACGCAATAAAGAATCATAAATGAAGCGAATTTTTTTAAAAGGAATTAAAGGTGGCACTGGTACAACATCGATTGTGGCCAACCTTGCTTGTGCTTTGAGAAAATCAAATGTGCCTGTGTATGCCATCGATTTAGATCCAAAAGGCGACTTAGGCCTACACCTTGGTCTTGCTTGGGAGCATCAGCTAGGCTGGAGTGATTACCCAAACTTTGCCTCTGCATGTGAGCAGTTTCATCAAGATAACGACGGCGTAAAGTTTTTACCCTATGGCAGCCATTCGAACTTAGGGTTAGACTTTTCAAGCATTATAGAGAGTTGTCAGCAGCTTAATGACAGCGATGACAGCTGGTTTTTATTTGACTGCCCTGCCCATGTTGATGTGCACCGCTATTCGCTAAATGAAGACGATATATTCCTTGAGATTATTAATTGTGATGCTATTTGTCACAGTTTTGCTTTCAAACGTTTAAACACTCTAAAGCAGGCTGAATCATCTTGGCAGCATTATTTTTTAACCAATAAATATAATTCAGCCTCTGAGCTTGAATCAGATTTATTGCAGCTTTGGCAAACTGAATTACCATTAATTGCACCTTTATATATCAATAAAGATGAAGTCATCAAAGAAGCAACTGCATTTAGAAATGTGGCAATTAACTGTGCTCCATACAGCGTTGCTAATGATGACTTTGAAACGCTAGCCGGTTGGCTTGTAAGCCGCGCGAGTCAGAATGACCAATAGCATCCACTCACTCGGTATCACACACCGACTACTTAAAGGTATTTTAGGGTTGTTTTTAACGAAGCAACTTGTCCGCTTCGTATTTATAAAATTTTATAGTTATTACAACCAACACAAAATGAGCCTATTGGGAGCGATTTTACTCCCCTTCTTTGTGCTTTTTTTGTCATTGTTTATTAAATTAGATAACAATAAAAAGCGTGAGTTAAAGCTTAAACTTAAACGCTTATATCCTCATGTTTCTCAACCTGTACTCACACCAAGCAATTGCATTCGGATTGCGTTGCAAAGTGTGTATCTCGCGCTATTCAATACCACCACAACCTCACAGCAACATATCGCCGTTGAGCAGCGTAAATCTTGGCGTAAATTAACACGATCAGCTCGCTTATTGAGACTGGCAGACAGTAAACTAGTACGCTCTTGTAAAGGGCTTTGGTTAGTTGCTAGAAAGCAAACAAAAACTAAATCATATAAAGCAGTGAGTAGCTCTCCACTTTGGAAAAACAGCACCTTAAAGGTCGCTTTTTTCACTCTCATTGTTTTTGCGGTGGCTATATTTGTAACCGTGCCATTTAGTATTGAAGCGCAAGCAGTGTTCATTAGTTTAATTTTGGTTGTTGCTTATTCTCTAAGACGGGTTGAAGGGAAAATGGCCACTATTGTAATGATCACCCTTTCTGTTACAACCTCTACACGTTATCTATGGTGGCGCTACACTGACACTCTTAACTGGGGTGACCCTTTAGCCCTTACCCTAGGGATTGGTTTGCTGCTTGCTGAAAGTTACGCTTGGTTAGTACTAATATTAGGCTTTTTCCAAACCATCAATCCATTAAACCGTAAACCAATCGCGTTAGGAAAAGACACAGCAAACTGGCCAACAGTTGATATTTATATTCCTACTTATAATGAGCCGCTTGATGTTGTGAAGCCAACAACAATCGCCGCGCAAAGTATTGATTGGCCTGCAGATAAGCTTAACATTTATATTTTAGATGATGGTAAGCGCCCTGAATTTGCCGAATTCGCAAAGCAAATTGGTGTTGGTTATTTAACTCGCCCTGATAACAAACATGCCAAAGCCGGTAACATGAACCATGCGATGAAAGTAACTAATGGCGACTACATTGCTATTTTTGACTGTGACCATATCCCTGCTCGCTCATTCTTACAAATGACAATGGGACAATTCATCAATGACAGTAAAGTGTGTTTAGTACAAACACCTCACCACTTTTTTTCTGCCGATCCATTTGAGCGCAATCTCAAAAACCATCGGAAAATCCCAAATGAAAATATGTTGTTCTATGGCTTAATTCAAGATGGCAATGATATGTGGGATGCGACCTTCTTTTGTGGTTCGTGTGCTGTTTTAAGGCGCAGTGCCCTTGAAGAAATTGGTGGTTTTGCCGTAGAAACCGTCACTGAAGATGCCCACACCGCGCTAAGAATGCAGCGCGCTGGCTACAAAACAACATATATTAATATTCCACAAGCCGCCGGCCTGGCTACAGATAGTTTATCTGCCCACGTTGGTCAACGTATTCGCTGGGCACGCGGCATGGCACAAATATTCCGATTAGATAACCCGCTGTTTGGTAAGGGCCTAAATATCGCGCAGCGCTTGTGCTATTTAAACGCTATGTTGCACTTTTTATCAGGCATTCCGCGAATTGTATTCTTAACAGCGCCACTGGCATTAATTTATTTTAATGCGCAAATTATCTATGCACCGTTTGTTGCCATCTTTCTTTATATTGTGCCAACCCTGTTACAGGTAAAAATAACCAACTCTCGAATTCAAGGTAAATACCGCTATTCATTTTGGGGCGAAGTTTATGAGTCAGTACTTGCTTGGTATATCTTAAAACCCACGACAGTTGCGCTTATCAACCCGAATAAGGGTAAATTTAACGTGACTGAAAAAGGCGGTTTAAACAAGCAAGATCACTACGATTGGACGATTTCAAAGCCTTATATAATCTTGTTGCTTGTTAACGTTTTGGGTATGACCTACGGCGTGTTTAGATTGCTCTTCGGCGATAGTTCACAGATAGGTGTACTCGTCATTAGCATGCTGTGGGCAAGCTATAACGTGATAATTTTGGGTGCAGCTGTGGCTGTTGCCGCTGAAGCCAAACAAGTACGCAGCTCACACCGCATTAAAGCAAATTTCCCTGCTGCTATTCGCCTTGCTAATGGCCGTACCATTAAAGTGAAAATTACGGACTACTCAAATAATGGTGTTGGCCTTGAAACTGACCATAATCACCTTTGCCGTGTAAATGATAAAGTCGAGCTACTCATGAGCCGTGGCTTGAAGCAGTTTTCATTCCCAACTTATATCTGTAACACCCGCGATAAACAACTGGGTCTTACCCTCAGGGATTTAGATTTAGAAAAACAAAAAGCCTTTATTCAATGCACTTTCTCACGTGCTGATGCTTGGCTTGATTGGCAAGAAAACTTTAAACACGACAAGCCTTCATACAGCTTTTCTCACGTTTTTTATACCAGTCTAAGAGGCTTTAAGAACTTGATTTTCCATGCCCCAAATGAATTAAGACCCGCGATTGCGTTTGCATCAAGAGTCTTGTACTTTGTGGCGTCGTTATTACCTAAAAAACCAACAAAAGTACTAAAAACATCATGATAAAAACTTTTTTAACCTTGTTATTAGCTTTTGGCACACTCGGCATATCTGGCTGGGCGATAAGTGCTGAGCCTCTCTCTAATAAAGCGATTTTTGATGATGGTTACCCAGAGCAAGCACCAATTGAAAGCATGACGCTAAGCTTTGAAAAGCTTGGTTTAAGCAAGTTCAAGCTTGATGGAGTGAGTAATAGTACCCGTGTTGATTTTACAAACCGCCTCGATAAATTAGGGAAAAAACTGACCCTAGACTTTTCATACACAACCTCACCATCACTTATTGGTCGTGTCTCACATTTGAAAATTTTCTTAAATGAAAACCTTGTCACTGTGCTACCTATTGATGATAAGACAACGCCAATTGGCACAGTCTCTGAGCGCAGCATTGTTCTTAACCCTAAGCTAATTAAAGACTTTAACCAAATTCGCTTCGAACTAGTCGGTTTTTACGATCTGGTTTGTCAGGATGACTATAGTAAAACAATATGGGCCGAGCTTAGTAAAAGCAGCCGTATTTCTATTGACCGTCAGTCACTTGCTCTTGAAAGCTTACTTGAGTATTTCCCTGCACCATTTTTTGATTCGCGAGATTACAACAAGGTCAATTTACCATTTGTGTTTGCATCACAACCTGATGAAAACACACTCGAAGCAGCAGCTGCACTATCAAGCTTTTTTGGCGCACAAGCAAAATGGCGCAAAGCACAGTTCCCTGTGCAAATTAATGCAACACCGACAGAACATAGTGTCGTATTCGCAACAAACGACAACAAGCCAGATTTTTTACTGAATTACCCTGATGTTGAAAAGCCAACTGTAGAAATTATTAGCAGCCCTACTCAGCGGTACGCCAAAGTACTGCTTGTTTTAGGTAAAGACACAGCACAATTGAAAGAAGCCGTAGTAGGTTTAGTCTTTGGCTATAAAGTCATGACTGGTCGCAGTGCAATTATTGATGCAATTAGCAACTTACCGCTTCGAGAAGCCTACGATGCGCCACTGTGGGTGCGTTCTGATCGCCCAGTAAGCTTTGATGAATTTATTGAATACCCAACTCAGCTGCAATCGGAAGGCTATCGCGGTCTACCTGTTCGGTTAGACTTGCGTTTTGCACCAGATTTATTCACTTGGCGTGAAAATGGTATTCCAATTACCTTGAATTACCGCAACACACCTGTTGAGCAAAACATGTTGTCGCGTTTGAATATGTTGATTAACGGTAAGTTTGTGGATGGTTTTATTCTTGATAACGAAGGTGGTAAAACGATTACAACCGATACCCTGTTACCGCTTTTATCTGAATTCAATCCAACCAAAACTCGTCAAGACTTTGAGCTAACAGGGTTAGATTTAACAACAAATAACCAGCTGACTTATGATTTTAATTTTGCAGTCGTAAAAACCGGTGAGTGTAGCGCCATTCCTGCCGGCGGTGAATTTGGTGCAATTGATGGCAGCTCTACCATTGATGTAAGTGACTTCCATCACTATATTGCCATGCCAAACCTACGCGCCTTTGCAAATGGCGGTTTCCCATTCACCAAATATGCCGATTTACACCAAAGCACGCTTGTAATGGAAGCTAACAGCTCAGTTAACGCGATTAGTTTATTGCTTAATTTCACAGGTCATTTGGGTGCCATAACAGGCTACCCAGCGCACCGTTTAGACATTCAATTTCCAAGTAACCAATTGGCGCTAAACGATAAAGACATTATTATTATTGGTAAACCTGACTCTTTCTTAAACTCACTTGCCAAAGACAGCGCCCTAAGTGTGCTTATCAACAACAACCAACGCATTGTTGATCAAGCTATCTATAATGGTGCCTACGACACTAAAGGTGCTGAAAAAATTAAAGTAAACATCAGCAGCATTGGTCGTTTAGCCGTGATGTCCGGGTTCCAGTCACCGTTTGATTCAGACCGCTCAGTAGTCTCTTTGATTGCCAGTAATGAAAATGCTTTTGCACTTCTCTCTGATGCTCTACTGAATGATGATAAAACAGCTCAAATAATGGGAAGCTCAGCTATTATCAATAGCCAAGGCATCAAAACGATTAAAACCGATGAACAGTATTTTGTCGGTCACGTGCCTATTCATACCCTCATTTGGTTCCACTTTTCAGACCGCCCAGTATTGTTAGCGATTCTATCACTACTAACCCTATTACTTATTTCATTTATGTTGTGGCGAGTGCTCGCGCTACTTACCAAAAAACGTTTATCTGAAGGAGATCAGGCATAATGAAAACTATCGCTTCTTTACTATTCGTTTTTGTTTTTTCAAGCAACGCCTTAGCTCAGTTAAGCTGCAGCGCTTGGCCGCAGTGGAATAACTTTAAAACTCACTTCATTACACCAGAAGGACGCGTTGTTGATTTAGGCAGTGAATACAGCATCACCACCTCTGAAGGGCAATCTTATGCGTTATTCTTTGCTTTACTTGCCAATGATAAAGCCAGCTTCGATAAGTTACTTGAGTGGACTGAAGTACACCTTTCTGAAGGTGACCTAAGCACCCGTTTACCAGCGTGGCAATGGGGAATAAAGCAAAATCAAGGACAAATCCTTGATTCAAATCCAGCTTCTGATTCAGATTTATGGATTGCTTATACCCTGTCGCAAGCGGCTATCTTATGGAATGAAAGACGCTACGCAGTGCTCAGCTCAGTGCTTGCTGAGCGCATCATTCGTGAAGAAACAGCGCAGATACCAAACCTCGGTCTGACTCTTTTACCTGGGCCAACAGGTTTTGAAAAAGACAGTAGCTGGAAATTAAATCCAAGCTATGCACCGCTATTTATATTTGCGCAATTTGCGCACCTATACCCGCACTCGCCTTGGCAAACATTACACGATAACTCGGCGCAGTTATTAATAGATACAGCACCAAAAGGCGTGAGCCCTGATTGGGTTAATTACAGCGTGGAAAAAGGCTTTTATCATGATAAAAGCGCCCCTGCTATAGGTAGTTACAATGCTATCCGCGTCTACCTTTGGGCCAGTATGATGGCAGAAGATGCCCCCTATAAAAATGCCCTTACACAGCAGTTTAAACCTTTTGTTGATAGCATTGCTTCTTCAGGCAAAGTGCCATTAGAAACCAATGCAGTCTCGGGCAAAACGGCAGGCAACGCCCCAAGTGGTTTTGTAGCCGCCTTATTGCCATTGCTTGCTGAAGATGATGCATCACAAACTGTGACGGCTTTACAACAGCAAATTATGATGGATACCCGCTTTACCACCAGCCGCTACTACGACAGCGTGTTGTATTTATTTGGTAACAGCGCATTGAACAAACGTTTTAGTATTGATAAAAACGGGGCTTTAACAACTAACTGGAGCAATGAATGCCGATAAAGTGGCTACTTGCTGCAGTTTTAGCAAGCTCCAGTGCATCCGCAGCAATAAAAAAAGACCTTGATAGTCAATCAATTGATTGGTTAATTAGCCAAGTACAACTTGGTGAAATTGAGCGTGATAATCAGTTAATGGCCGACAGCTTAGAAAAGCTGCAAAGCATTGCACCTAAAAATACTCAAGTGCAATGCGCCGAGGTGCGTGTTTTATATAGCCTCAAAGAAACCGACAAAGCCAATGCGCGTTTAGCAGAGCTTAGTAACCTATCACATCCGTGCGTAACAAGCTTAACCCTACTTGCACGCGTCAATAACCAAGACAAAGAAGCGGTTCAACAAGCCAAGCTTCGTGCCCGAGCCGGACAATACAGTGACGCGGTAAAAATCTACAATCGGCTATTTAAATCCGCCTACCCTAATATTGAATATGAGCTGGAGCACATAAACTGGCTTGCTCAAGATCCAAATCAATATCAGCAAGCACTGCGCGGTTATCGTTCTTTACTAAAACGCTACCCAAATAGTGGCCGTTTTGAGCTTGCCTATGCAAGACATCTGTTAAAGCAAAACCCAACAAATAAAGAAGCCATTGAATTACTGAGCCATTATGCACATAGTAACCAATATGGTGTTGAAGCTGAGTTTGCGTGGCTTGCAGCCCTTGAGGATATGCCGCTTAATAAACAAACTGAGCGCGAATATCAGCGTTACTTTGCAGCCTACCCTAAAAGCAGTAAAGGTCAGCTACAATTTAGTGACTTTAAAAAAGCGCATTTAGCGGAGCAAAAAAAGCAAGCAGACCCTGCGTATCAGACATGGCTTAAAGGCAGTGTCGAACTTGAAAAACGCCACTTTGATGCAGCAGAAAAGCTTTTCAATAAAGCACTGCGAGGTCGTCCTCAAGATCCTGAAATATACAATAGCTTAGGTTTATTGAACTTAAGGCAAGGTCGTAATGCCAATGCTTACCAGTACTTTAAAAAAGCTCAAAAATACAGCATAGATGCAAACCGTATAACAGTTTTAAAAGGCCTCGCCAATACTGCTCGTTTTTGGCAATACATAGATGAAGCTAAATCAGCCATTAGTAGCAATGAACTCAAACAGGCTGCGCTTAAGCTGGATTTAGCTGACACCTTAAATGAAGACCCTAATACGGTATTGTTTTACCGTGCTGAACTTGCCAAACAAGCAGGCCAACTTCAAAACGCGATGAACCTTTATAAGCAAGTGCTAAAAGACGATCCTCTGCAACAGTCTACTTTGCGTGCCATGCTTGAATTAACCGCCTCAGATGGTAATTATGCTCGTAGTCACCGTTTTTATAATGGCTTAACTCGTCAGCAACAGGCATTAATTGCTGAAGATTATACCCTATTACAAACACAGCAACTGAGAACCCGTGCTGATGAGCTTACTGCTGAAGGTCAACTTGATGAAGCAGTTGATGTGCTACTTATGGCAATCAAACAAAGCCCACGTCAAAGCTGGCTTTACTACGACCTTGCAAATTTATATCAACAACAAGGTTTAGTTGATCATGCCAAAGCTCTGTATAAAAAAACCTTGTGGCAATTTCCGCTAGATGCAGATTTACGTTATAGCCATGCCCTATTTTTACGTTCGTTGAACGATTACCAAGGAGCACTGGCAACCTTAGATTACATCCCCAATAACGCGCGTACTGAACAAATTAATGTGCTCACAGAGCAGCTAAGCATTAATACCAAACTAGAAAGACTCTCTGCCAACAATACAGCCACTAATAAAGCCACGGTGATTTATAAGCTCACCGAGTTAGAAGCAAAGCCATTAACACCTTTAATGCAAGCTGAGCTTGCCAGCCAATGGCAACAAATTAATGAGCAGCAGTATGCGATTAGACAATTGAAAAAAGCTCTTACTCGTGACCCAAGTTTGAGCCCATATTGGCACATGACATATGCAAATTGGCTAATTGAAAGCAACGATAAAAACGCTGCTGATAGCTGGTTTGCAGACTATCAACTGCCGAGTAACGCAACCGATGCAGAGCAATCACAATGGTTAGCACTACAAGTTAATTACGTTAATCGCTTTAGTGAAAGTAACCAACGAGTTGCTAAGCTCTCAGAGCTTGCAACACGTTACCCTGATAACACAGAACTGTCAGAGGCGCTGATCAATGCTCATATCGAGCAAGGCAATAGTAGCCAGGCCATTATCCGCTTTGAGCAGCACGTTGCAAAAGGACAAACTGTGTCAACGGATACTGCTTTAGCTATTGCGACACTTGCTCGTCAGCAGCAAAGAGATGATTTAGCAGATCGCATCATTGCTGGGCAAATTAATCAAGTTTCGAGTGAGCAAAGCTATCGTCAGCAGCAATTGATGACTGCCCTTGAACAATTTGAAGATACACAAAGTGCAATAAATCTAGCTGAGCAATTGCTAGCTAAATCAAACAACAACCAAGAGCTTTATTATCAAGCAGCAGCGGTTGCGCAAGCTAAGCAACAAACTACACTTGCTCAAAGCTGGTACCGCGCTGCAGTTGATCCAGATACGGCAACGAGCACCTTAAGCGATGAGCAGAACTATGAACTGTATGCCCTTGATGAAAATGAAGCTTGGTATGTAAATAATGCCAAGCGTCAATTGCAAGGTATTGAGCGCGATGAGCAAGCGTATATCACTGCTGCAATCAACTTAAGTAGCCAAACCAGCACACAAAATGAGTCCACACTGGGCGCTGGCGCAACGCCTATTGAAGCAGGTTTCCCGCTATGGGGTGGCACTGGGATTGTGAAATTAGACCCAATGACAATATCGAGCCAAGAAACCCGCTTTGATGAAACCTTTGCTGGTAGCCGCTATGGTCAAGGAGCCCTGTGTATTTTTGACTGCCCACTTTTAAGTATAAAACCAAAGCAACAAGGTATGGATATTGGCCTTGCTTGGCAAAACGAGCAATGGCGAATTGATGTTGGTACCACTCCACTTGGCTTTTTAGTCGAAGATATCGTGTGGGGCGTTAATTACAATGGTGATTTAGGCGACTTTGGATATGGCGTCACGTTTAATAAACGCCCGGTTACCAGCTCTGTATTATCTTACGCCGGACTTGAAGATGTCTTTACCAACCAAGTATGGGGCGGTGTTAGAGCTACGCAATTACAACTTAGTCTATCTCATGACCTTGGCCTAGATTGGGGTTTTTGGGGCAGTACTAACTATCAAATCTTGCAAGGTAAAAACGTAAAAGACAATCAAAGCTACAGCCTAATGGGTGGCAGTTATTATCGTTATATTCGCGAAAGAGACACCGAATTAAGTCTAGGCCTTAACTTATTACACTGGTCGTATAAGTATAATTTAAGTGAAGAAACCTGGGGACATGGTGGCTATTACAGTCCACAAAACTACTTGGGCGCTTCATTACCTGTGATTTTTGATAAGCGAGTTGGTCATAATTTTGTATACCGACTGCGCGCTGGCGTATCTTGGTCAACCACCACGACAGACGATATTGCATTTTTCCCTAACGACCCTATTTTGCAAGGCCAAGCAGAGGCTCAAACAGCTGTCACGGGTGTTGTACCTTACTTTGAAGGCGATACCAGCAGTGGTTTATCGTATAACTTAGGGGCAAGTTTTGAGTATCGATTCACGCCTCATTGGTTCTTTGGTGGTTACGTCAACTTAGATAGAGCCGATTTTTACGAGCCGAATTATGCTCAGTTGTACTTCCGTTATTACTTTAATCCGGTGTATAGCGAACTGGCTTTCCCGGGTAAACCTGTTGTGCCTTATGCAAGCTACTAACTGTCGCATCACAAGGGGCAAGTGTCGCAAGTTCTTCCCCTCTCCATAAGGTCTATGTATACTGTAGCGCACTTGTAGCTAGGATAAGGGTGTGTCCCTTTCCTTCGAGTACAAAACTTGAGCAACAAACCATTATCTTAGCTGCATCAAAAAACATGGCCGCCCGTTCACTAAATAAATACATAGAACGACCAAAGCAAAAACAATAAGGCCTCAAATAAAAACTTAGAGTTAGGAAGTAAATATGAGTTCATTACCTAAAGCAGGTGACTTTTTAGGGCATCCTAAAGGGTTATTCCTGTTGTTCGGCACAGAAATGTGGGAACGATTCGGTTATTACGGCATGCGCGCCATCTTAGTTTTATACTTAGTAGCGCTTGTACAAGAAGGTGGTTTTGGTTGGTCAAATGCAGACGCATTAAGCCTTTATGGTACCTTCACAATGGCTGTATACATCACCCCACTATTCGGTGGTTGGTTAGCCGATAACGTATTAGGACAACGTAAAGCAATTATCCTTGGTGGTTTATTGATGGCTGCAGGCCATTTCACTATGGGTATCCCGCACAGCTACTTAGCTGGCCAAGAAGAAAATGTATTCTACATTGGTTTAACACTTCTTTGTGTGGGTAACGGTTTATTCAAGCCAAACATCTCAACTATGGTAGGTGATCTATACAAAGAAGGTGACCAACGTCGTGATGGCGCGTTCACTATCTTCTATATGGGTATCAACTTAGGTGGTGCATTAGGTCCTCTAGTTGCGGGTTATGCTGCAGCTGCAATGGGCTGGCAATGGGGCTTCATCGTAGCCGGTATTGGTATGGTGTTATCTGTACTTTTACAGCTTGCATTAAGCAACAAATACTTAGGCGATATCGGTGTTGTGCCTTCTGCTAAGCTTTCTCAAGCACAGTCTGAATCAAACACTAAAGAGCCACTAACTAAAGTAGAAACTGACCGTATTAAAGTTATCTTTACTATGAGTGTATTCAGCATCATCTTCTGGATGGGCTTTGAACAAGCGGGTGGTTTAATGAACCTTTTCGCTAACGATTACACAGACCGTATGTTACTTGGTTTTGAAGTACCAGCTTCTTGGTTCCAATCTTTAAACTCAATTTTCATCATTGTTTTTGCACCTTTAGTTGCCATTATTTGGTTAAAGCTTGATAAACGTGAACCAAATTCACCGGTTAAGTTTGCTATTGCACTTATCTTCTTAGCACTTGGTTTCATCACTATGATCCTAGCGCTAATGACACAAGGTCAAGGTGAGCACCTACAAATCAGCATGATGTGGTTAGTTTTATTCTACTTATTCCACACCCTAGGTGAGTTATGTTTATCTCCAATTGGCCTATCTATGGTAAGTAAACTTGCACCTCTACGTTTAGCTTCAATGCTTATGGGTATTTGGTTCCTATGTACAGCGGTTGCAAACAAGATTGCAGGTTTCGTAGGTTCTTTCCTAGGTGAAGGTGAAGAAGCGTTAGACAACGCGATGGGTATCTTCATTGGTTTAGGCGCAACAGCGGTTCTTTCTGCTGTGATCATGTACTTACTAAGTGACAAGCTAGTCGCTTGGATGCATGGTGCTGAAGGTCAACACGAGCCACAAACTACTGAGCACATCCTAGCTGAAGAGCTAGAAGTGACAGCTGAAAAGCAATAATACTTATTCCCCGTAGCACCCGCTGCGGGGAATTTCTCTCTCCCCTATTCCCTCAGCGTCCTTAAAACTGATACTATATTCTGATATTAATTTGGTTTGCAAAGGAACTGAGTAAGTGCGCTCTAACACTCAACTACTGGTCATTCTTCTGACCAGCTTATTACTAACAGCATGCGGTGGCGATAAAACAACAAAAGAAGTCGCAACAGCTCCTGATCAGTCTGGTTTGATTATTACTGTCGAAAATGGCTTATCAGCTGAATTCGCACAAGGCGATGTCACACTTAATGCAATAAGTAACACAGTCACAACAGACACCACATTTACTTACACTGAGACGAGCGCTTCAAGCACGGATATAGAGCAAGGTATTGTCTCGAGTATTCATACCTTTCGCCCTAATAACCTGATATTTGCTGAGCCATTAACTTTAGCGATTAAATTACCCGATGAACAAACCAACCTTGCTTTTAGCATAGTGCAGTTAGTCGATGAGCAATGGCAAACTCTCAGTACAGAACAAAGCAATGATGGATTTGCAGTCAGTGCTATTACAGAATTTGGTAGCTTTGCTTTAATGTCTCGCACCGTTCCTGCAGCCAGTAAAACCATTGGCGAGCAATGTAATGACACAGCCAGTAACCAAACAGTACGCTTTATTCATGTTGCTGACTTACACGCGCGCTTTGGCTTTAAAGAGCAGTTATTCAGCCGTATTCGCAGTTACTACGACAATGCAAAACTTGAAAACCCTAACACCTTATTCACCAATGGCGGTGACGATTATGAAAAAGGCACCGTAGCTGAACAAACATCACAAGGGTTAGCCACTGTTGAAGCAATAAAAGCCATGGCTTTCGACGTACGTGTGATTGGTAACCACGACTATGCGTGGGGACCTGAGCAACTATTGGACTTTGCCGATGACGATAATGCCATCGTGCTTTCAAGTAACACCGAATATGATGGTAGCAGCGAGACGCCGTTTGCCGGTGTCGATTTTTCGGTTGTCCAAGTAGGTTGCCTACGTATCGGCTTTTTTGGCATGACTTCTGTGCCTTGGAATGAACTCGATGAACCAGTTGAAGACGAGCCAATTCCTGATTTTATCGCTAATTTCAAAATGAATTGGCAGTGGCAAGAAGTGGCTGAGCAAATTGTTAACCAATATCGTCAAGATGTTGATTACATGGTCATGGTGAGTCACTTAGGTGAAGGTACTGACACCCGCATTGCACAAAATGTTACGGGAATTGATTTAGTGCTTGGTGGGCATACCCATGGCGGTGAAAGTTATCAAACCTTAGATAACGGCAGTATTGTTATTCAGCCAAACTTTTTTGCACAAGGTCTGACTGATCTTACCTTAACCTTTAACCTTGAGGACAAAACACTTGCGGATGTTAATTACAATACAGTTCCAACCGCCAACATTACGACCCTAGATGAAAGCACTAAAACCGCCATCGATGAAATCATGGGTCGCTATGCTCCAGACGCAAACACCGAAATTGCCGTTTCAGAAAACTACCCCACTGCAGAAGAACTCACCACGATTACAGCCAAAGCGACTATGCAGCAGTTTCCCGAGATTGATGCCGCCTTGCTTGATGCAAGCCAAGTACAAGATCGCTGGCTACCGGGTACGTTAACCCAAGAAGACTTCCATGCTGCATTTAAGGTTGAACGCCAACCATCAAACACCCCAGGCTTTAATTCAATTTATCAAGTTGAGGTGACTGGCAGCCAGTTGAAAAGCATGCTCGAAAGCCAGCCTGAATGGGTCTTGGTTGTGCCAGATAACATTGACGATGCAAGCACTTACCAGGTTGCTTTATTTAAAGGCCCAGCGCTAAATAGCGAATTGTTCTTCCCTGCTCTGCCAAACTTAGAAGTACAATTGGTCGCTGAAAGTTGGTGGCTGCTTGATAACTACGCGCGAGCACGCACCAGCCAATGTTTATATATCGATACCGATAACATGCTTAATGCCTGTAAAGCAGATGATGCGGTCACAGTATGGAATTTTAACAACCCTGAGCAAGGCTTTAGCAGCGACTTTGGTCCTGCAACACTCAGCTTTTATGACCCTGAAGACAAAAATTGGGGCCCAGAAGATAGCCAATTTGCCACCACCACTGAGCTTGAAGTTGCTGATTTACCAAACGGTGCTTCAGGCGTGCTCGCCTTTGCTCGACATAGCCCAACGCAAGGCTTAACCTTAACGGCTAATAGTGCTGCAAACGGTGATTACCAATCTGAAGGGCTTATCGCTGATTACACCTTAGTGATGGATATTATGTGGCCAGAACAAAGCACCAATGAGTGGCGCTCATTACTACAAACAGATCTTACCAATAGTGATGACGCAGACCTTTACGTTAGTCGAGATAACGCCATCGGTATTGCCACCAGTGACAGTGGTTACTTTGGCGAGCTTACAGCAAACAGCTGGCACCGTATTGCTTTTGTGTTTTATGCTGCTCCAAACAACGGGGCACTAAAAATTTATCTTGATGGCGAGCTGATTGGTATTAAAGATGAAGGTGAAATCAATGAGCGCTGGGCAATCAACGATGCGGCCTTACTTTTAACCGATAATGACTACGAAACTAAGCCGGGTTACTTAAACGCCTTGTTATTTGCTGGTCGTGCAATGACAGATGCCGAGATTGCTAATATGGGTGCTGCACAGCAGCAACTTAATTTTACGCAATCAACCCGTACCTTAAACCAAGTGGTTGAGCGCCATTATCAAGCTGCGCCACAAATTATGAATAACCCTTGGTTACAACAACGCAGCAAGTTTTTTAACAAAGCGCGCCAAACTGTAAACTAAACTATACAATCAACTTAATAAAAAAGGTCGTTTCAGGCCTTTTTTATTGCCTGATAAACAATGAAATTTACTATTAATTACATATAGATAGACATAAAAAAGGCTAACCTCTTTTAGTCAGTCTGGTGGCTTACTCATTGCCTTTGAAACTGCAACTGCTGAAATTAAAATCATTGTCCCATTTAATTTACAAAAGGGGCTTTGGCTAAATAGTGCAGGGCTCTTCCCCTTATTGAGATTCTGGTTAATCATCCGCTCATTACAGAACAATAATTCTTTTTTAGCGCAGTGCTTATAATTGCGGGAGTAATGACAATGAGCGAAGTAAATAATCCATTAGGCCTAATGGGCATTGAATTCACTGAATACGCAACACCAGATGCAGATTACATGGACAAAGTGTTTACTGATTTTGGCTTCTCAAAGCTAAAAAAATTCAAAGGTAAAGACATTGTTTACTACAACCAACATGACATTCATTTCTTATTAAACAATGAACGTGAAGGTTTCTCTGCTGAATTTGCTAAAAGCCACGGTCCAGCAATCTGTTCTATGGGTTGGCGTGTAGAGAATGCACAAAAAGCATTCGAAGTTGCTGTTGAGCGCGGTGCAAAACCTGCGACAGATTCAACTCACAAAAACTTACCATACCCTGCTATTTACGGTATCGGCGACAGCTTAATTTATTTCATCGAGCAATTTGGCGACAAAGGTTCTATCTATGAGTCAGACTTTGAAGATTTAAGCGAGCAAAACATTGTTGAAGACAAAGGCTTCATCCGTATCGACCATTTAACCAATAACGTTTATAAAGGCACGATGGAAACATGGGCTAACTTTTATAAAGACGTATTTGGTTTTACTGAAGTTCGTTACTTCGACATTAAAGGTCAAAAAACTGCGTTATTATCTTACGCACTTAAATCTCCGTGCGGTACTTTCTCGATTCCAATCAACGAAGGTAAAGATAACAACAATAACCAAATCGATGAGTACTTAAATGAGTACAATGGTCCGGGTGTACAACATTTAGCATTCCTTACGAATGACCTAGTAAGTTCACTTGATAAGCTTGACCAATCAACGATTGCCACGCTTGATATCATCCCTGAGTACTACGACACTATTTTTGACCGTGTGCCTTGGGTTAAAGAAGATAAAGAGAAGATCCGTAAGCATCAGATCCTAGTAGATAGCCAAAGCGAAAACTGTTACCTACTACAAATCTTCTCGAAGAACCTATTCGGTCCTATCTTCATCGAGATGATCCAACGTGTAGATGACGGCGGTTTCGGTGAAGGTAACTTCCAAGCGCTTTTCGAATCAATCGAACGTGATCAAGAGCGTCGTGGTGTAATCTAAATCATCATAATGAATAAAAAGCAGCGTGTGGTTTGGGTAAATTCACACGCTGCTTTTTGTCGTTTTAAATTCTGTTTTAAACTAACTGTTTAAATTGCGTTGATTGCCTCCATATACATAACTAATAAATCAGCGCGAACCAATAAGGAAAGAGTATGAGCCTAATTAACGAAACCCACGATATTAATCTAAAAAGCTGGGTTGCATCTGCTAACGAAGCGAACTGTGACTTCCCAATTCAAAATCTTCCTTTTGCAGAAGTACGTCGTAAAAATTCAGACGAAGCGTTCCGTGGCGCTGTCGCAATTGGTGATCAAGTTATCGACTTAGCAAAAGTAAATGAACTTGGTTTATTCTCTGGTGATGCACAGGTTGCCGTTAAAGCAGCAAGCCAAACTACACTCAATGAATTTATGGGTCTTGGTCAGCAGTATTGGTCTGCACTTCGTCTAGCATTATCAAAAGCACTCCGTGAAGGTGCGAGTGAGCAAGCGCAATTAAGCGAAGCGCTTATCGCTCAGGCAGACATCGAATTTGCGCTACCGTGCCGTATTGGTGATTACACTGACTTTTATACCTCTATTTACCACGCAACAGCGGTAGGTAGTCTATTCCGCCCTGATAACCCACTTCTACCTAACTACAAATGGGTACCAATTGGTTATCACGGCCGTTCTTCGTCAATTGATGTTTCAGGTCAAACGTTCCACCGCCCTAACGGTCAAACTAAAGCGCCAGATGCAGAAGTACCATCATTCGGCCCTTGTAAACGTCTAGACTACGAACTTGAGTTAGGTATCTACCTTGGTAAAGGTAATGAATTAGGCGATGCTATTGCCATCGAAAATGCTGAAAACCACGTATTTGGTTTCTGTGTATTTAATGACTGGTCTGCCCGTGATTTACAAGCGTGGGAATACCAGCCTCTTGGTCCATTCCTTGCGAAGAACTTCGCTTCGACTGTATCTCCTTGGATTGTTACGACAGAAGCACTGGCACCATTTAGAACAAACTGGACACGTGACGAGAACGATCCACAACCAATGGACTATTTAGAGTCAGCTCATAACCGTGAGTTTGGTGCATTCGATATCAAAATGGATGTACAAATCGAAACTGAAAAGATGCGTGCAGCTGGCGAAGCACCAACACAAGTATCTAAATCAAGCTTCAAGCACTCTTACTGGACAGTCGCGCAAATGGTGACTCACCACACTGTAAATGGCTGTAACTTCCAACCAGGCGACATGTTAGGTTCAGGTACGCAATCAGGTCCTGAGCACGAAGAAGCAGGCTCATTATTAGAACTATCACGCGGTGGTAAAGAAAAGATCACCCTAGCTAATGGCGAACAACGTGCTTTCTTAGAAGATGGCGACAACGTAATCATGCGTGGTTGGTGTGAAAAAGACGGTTTTGCACGTATTGGTTTTGGTTCAGTCGAAGGTACAGTACTACCTGCCAAATAAAAATAACTAGCTATTTTTATTTCCAGAACAACGATTAAGGGCATTTTTTGCCCTTTTTTTTGCATTTTTTTCAGTTGAGTTACAATTTTTTGCTGGCTTTTTTAAATCAGATTGCTATCTTAGCTCGGTTATTAGTCAAATTTTGTACGCCATGTTAGTTAAACTTAAGTCTTTTTATCGCACGTTTTTTCCAGCTCGTCAGCTGTTGATCCGTCAAAATGGCGAGGTAAAACACTTAGTATTAGCCCCTTGGGTGCAATTAACGACTTTACTAGTCATTTTAACCGCTATTGTTTGGTTAAGCATTTCGACACTACAAATCATTTCTCAAGCTGACAAGATCACCAGCATTGAACAAACCCAGCTTACGAAACAGCAAGAATGGCAAAAACAGCATTATCAGCAACAAGCTGTCTATGAAAAACAGCTCGAGCAATTAGCCGTACTTGAACAAAAACAAGCGCTATTGCAAAGCATGATCGAGTCATTACCAGAATCAATGAACAAACCGGCACTGCCAACCGACGCAGAGCCATTGCTTTTACCTGTTCAGGAGCACGCTGAAGAGTTTCACGCACCTTTAGAAGATGAACAGCAACCAAAACAAGTTAAACGCTTAGAGAGCATTTCTGAGCGCCTAGCTCGCCTTGATGCAGCTTATAACAACAGCTTTGTTGTATTAGATGAGCAAATTAAACTTCGCCACCAAGAAATTGTTGCGATGTTAGAGGGCGCAGGCCTTGATAGTAGCCTTGCCAATGGTTCGGTATTAGAAGGTACAGATACCGCACAGGGTGGTCCATTAGACTTATTCGACGAATCAAAAATCCCTCTTGAGTTTTTAGCAATTGCCGACAAATTGCTGGCATTAAATAACCTCGAAAACTTACTGAGCGAATTACCACAAACACTTCCTGCTGCCGATTACTACATTTCAAGTAGTTATGGTCTACGAAAAGATCCAATGAATGGCCGCCGCGCTTTTCACAAAGGCGTTGATTTAGCAGGTTGGCATAAAACCGAAATTTTTGCTCCCGCTGACGGCACCGTTTTGCGTGCTGGTCGTAATGGCGGTTATGGCAACTTTATCGAACTACAACACAAAAATGGCTTCGTTACTCGCTTCGGTCACCTTAATAAAATTAAGGTTAAAAAAGGCCAAACAGTGACTAAAGACGATGTCATCGGCTTAATGGGTAGTACTGGCCGTAGTACCAGTACTCACCTACATTACGAAGTTTTAGTGAATGGCAAACATGTCAACCCTGTTAAAATAACAAAGGCGCTTTCTCGTGTTCGGTAAAAAAAAACAATCAGCAGCTAGCTCGTCTGGCTCATCTTTAAAAAGAACCAACCACACTCCTTCAATTATTTCTGAAGACGTTCGTTTAACTGGCGGCCTCAGCAGCCAAGGTGAAGTTCAGCTTGACGGTCGTATCGAAGGCGATTTACGTGTTAAGCATTTAGTGATTGGTCACACTGGCATGATTGAAGGTGTTATTGAAGCAGACAGTGTCATCGTCAAAGGTAAAATTATTGGTTCGCTTATTGCCAATAAAGTGACAATTGAAAGCACTGCAGAAGTTCATGGCGATGTATTTCATGACACCCTGAGCATCGAAGCCGGCGCAATCATTGAAGGCAGCTTAAAACATCGTAATGAAGAAGATAATGTGGCGCCTATTAAGCCTGAAGAACAAAACAGCTCTTCAATACTGGCTGATGATGACAACGACCTGTCGTTTGTAAACAAACAAGCCGCTGATAAGTCTTAACGCTTTTTGGCGGTTACATACATTGTGATATCCGCGGTGAAAACGAGTTCATCGCGGCTATTATAAACCTTCACTGGTACTAGCAAGTCTTGCTTTTCTAACCACTCACTCGGCACTTCAACCTTTGCAACAGCACGCATATCTGTGTCAATTTTCGCTAAATAATTCACTGTCATGCCTTTTGGGATCCAGCGATGTGTTTTTGCCGGCACAGTTGCATCAACCATCAAGCCAGCGCATAGCTCAGCAACATTACATTGTGCAATTGCATGGATGGTACCAATGTGATTATGGATTGCTCGGCGATTTTTAACAGTTGCACTGCAATGCCCAGCAGTTAAATCTGTGATCAATGGCTTTATTGAACCAAAGTAAGGGGCTTTAAAGCACACGGCTTTACTAAACAACCAGTTACCCTTCGGCAGTGACTGACATTTAGTCCATATTTTTAATAATGATGATTGTGAGCTCACGACGTTTATCCATTATTTTTATGATGAGAGATAAAAAACTAACACATCAGACCAGATAGCGGAATGGAAAATTATTGTAAGCAGTTTTGATGATTACGTATGTACTTCACTTTTAACTACCTGAACGCTTTTCTTTTCCTTTAGGGGCACATAAAATACCGTTTTAAAGGAGAGCGAATGCAGTCACGCCAGCACAAAAACCTCAGCTTACTATTTATTCTTGGCCTTCTGGTTATCTTTAGCCCGTTAGCAATTGATATTTACTTACCCGCATTTCCGACCATTGCAGAACAATTCAGCGCTTCAGAAAAGCAAATTCAGCAAACCGTCGCTATTTTTATGCTTACCGTTGGGCTTGGACAGCTCATTGCAGGGCCATTAGCAGATAAATTTGGTCGTAAGCCTGTGGCAATCACCGGTGTGACAATTTATGGTTTAGCGGCTTTTGGCGCGTATCTGGCACCTGATTTTGCAAGCCTGATGATTGCAAGAGCACTACAAGGATTGGGGGCCTGTGCCACATTTGTAGTAGCATTTGCGATTGTAAGAGATAGATTTGGTAGTGAACGCAGCGGCCAAATCATTACTTATCTTAATGGTATCGTCTGCTTTATCCCTGCCCTCGCGCCTATTTTAGGCGCTTGGCTCACAGTACAGTTTGGCTGGCGCATGAACTTTTTATTCATGGCTGTATTTGCACTCATTGGTTTATTCATAACCTTGTTAATGTATAAAGAAACCCGCCCTGCAGATAGTGTATATAGTGGGCATATTCTTGACTTACGCCGTTTTATGCCAATCATCGGCACACCATTGTTTTTATTTCATAGCTTAATTTGCTTAGTAACTATGTCGGCTATTTTAGTATTCGTTACCTTAGCCCCTGGTTGGCTTATTACTGAATTAGGTGGCAGTGTTACCGACTTTACTTTCTGGTTTACCTGTAATGCAGTATTGAGCATTGTTGCAAGCTTTATTATGCCGCTGTACATCAAACGCCAACCAAAACGCGCGTTAAAAGCAGGACTCTTATTACTTGTAACAGCCGGTATCCTAATGTTGGCCTTTAGCCAACAACGAACGGCCCTTGCGTTGATGTTTCCGATGTTTATTGCTGCGTTTGGTTTTGCACTGACACTTGGCTCATCAGCAGGCCGTGCACTAAGTTTATTTCCTAAGCAAGCAGGCACAGCATCAGCACTTATTGGCTTAATGCAAATGAGTGGCGCAAGCTTATTAGTGTTTATAACGCAATTGTTAAATTTAACAACACCGGTATTAATTGGCGTGCACTTTTTAATGCTCATCCCATTTACCTATTTATTGTTCAAACATAAGCACTTGTCATAAAAAAGTTTTATCATACTTTTGTCATAACGGGTAAATGAGAATCGTTATATTCTATTTACCCGTTTAGACATCTTGTTATTTCCTACCGTTATAAAAAGCATCTTTCTAGAATAATTTGTTCCAGTTTTATGGATTATTTTGCTTGTACCTATAGCTTCATTAAACTACTGTTTACTTGCGTTAACATTTGGTTAACTCAACAACATGTTTGGGATACGAATTATGAAAAAGAATAAATTAGCATTAGCACTGATCATCAGTGGATTATGTGCAGCAGGAACTGCAAACGCAGCAAATGACCGTTACATCATTCAAGTAGACAACAATAAAAAAGGCGTAGTTAAAGCACTCGCTAAAAAGCTTGGTGGTGATATTAAAGTTGATGGTAATGGCTTTATTGCAGCGCAATTTACAGGTCATGACCTTGCAAGTGTAAAAGGCTTACTAAACAACCCTCACATCAAACTGGTTGAAGAAGACCAAAAACGTGTACCAATGGCGCTTTATAACGATGACGCTGGTAATGCAATGCAGCAGCAATTAACGCCTTACGCAGTTTACCAATCACAAGCTGATCAAGTTACCTTCGATGCAAATGCTGGCATGAAAGTATGTGTAATTGACTCAGGTTTAGATGCTACAAACCCTGATTTCATTTGGGGTAACATTACAGGTGATAATGACAGTGGCACAGGCAACTGGTACGACAATGGTGGCCCACATGGTACTCACGTAGCAGGTACAATTGGCGCAGCAGACAACAATGTTGGTGTGGTTGGTATGGCACCAGGTGTGGCAATGCACATCATCAAAGTATTCAACGCTGAAGGCTGGGGTTACTCTTCAGACTTAGCACACGCAGCAGATTTATGTTCTCAAGCAGGTGCAAATATCATCAGCATGAGCCTTGGTGGCGGTGGTTCAAATAGCACCGAATCTAACGCATTTGCTAATTTCACAAGTGCTGGCGGCTTAGTCGTTGCAGCAGCGGGTAACGATGGTAACAGCGTACGTTCATACCCTGCAGGCTATCCATCAGTAATGATGGTTGGCGCAAATGATGCGGACAACCAAATTGCAGATTTCTCGCAGTTCCCTAGCTGTACAACGGGTCGTGGTAAACGCGCTACTACAGATGAAACTATCTGTGTTGAAGTAACAGCAGGTGGTGTTGATACTCTTTCTACTTACCCTGCTGGTATGGCAACGTCAGCTAGCTTAGCAGCTGATGGCGCAGGCTTTGCTACTTCATCAATGGAAAACTCAGGTAATGCATCAGGCACGGCGTATTACATGGGTACTGCTGAAAGCGTAGATGCTGGCGCAGCGGGCAAAATTTGTATGATTGACCGCGGTAATATCTCGTTCTATGACAAGGTAAATAACTGCGAGAATTCAGGCGGTATCGGTGCTGTTATCATCAATAACGAAGCAGGCATGTTATACGCTACACTAGGCGAAACTAACGATACAACAATTCCAGCTGTAGGTGCGGCACTTGAAGACCGTTCAGCTCTTCTTTCAAGCACAACTATTGATATCGCAATTGGTACCAGTGATTATGGTTTCATGAGCGGTACATCAATGGCAACACCAGCTGTTTCAGGTGTCGCAGCGCTAGTATGGTCAAATCACCCTGAGTGTACGGGTACAGAAATCCGTGATGCACTAAAAGCAACGGCAGAAGATCAAGGTGCTTCTGGTCACGATGTTTACTTCGGTCACGGTATTGTTAAAGCAGCTGACGCAGATGCATACCTAACAGCCAATGGCTGTGCAGGTGGTGGCGATAATGGCGGTGGCACAACACCAGGTGGTGATGATATTAGTCTTTCTACTTCAGGTTATAAGTCAAAAGGCACTAAATACATTGATTTAAGCTGGAGTGGCGCTGCTACAAGCACTGTAGATGTTTACCGTAATGGTAGCAAAGTAGGCTCAGTGGCAAACACTAACAGCTATACTGACACTATCACAACAAAAGGTGGTGGCACTTACACTTACCAAGTATGTGAAGCACAAAGCACAACTGTTTGTTCAAACAACAGCACTGTGACGTTCTAATACTTTCCCCAACCCAAATCAGCGGGCATTGATTGCCCGCTTTTTCTTTTTCTAGAAGCTTGTTAAAATCAACTACCTAGCTTTTTATCTTTGTGCCGATGATCAATCCAGAATTTCTACTGTCGTTTTTAGGCGCCAGCTTTTTAATTGCCGTGGCCCCCGGCCCTTCTAATGCATTTTTAATGGCACAAACCTTTGCCAATGGCCGTAAAGCCGGGATGCAAAGTGCCTTTGGTTTTGCCTTAGGTGGTGTGGTGCATACTTTTTTTGCGGTGGTAGGTTTAACGGCAATTTTAAAAGCGTCGACTGTTGCCTATACCACAGTTCAGTATTTAGGTGCGGCGTACCTGTGCTATTTGGGCATAATGACGCTAAAAGACACCTTTACACAGCCTGAGTCAGAGTGCGAAGAAAAACCCCATGTAAGTACCAGTAAAAAGCAAAATGTGATGTTTCAAGCAATGATGACCGAGGTACTTAATCCAAAAGTCGCTCTATTCTTTATTGCGTTTATTCCGCAGTTCGTCGATCCGAGCTTATCTTCAACGACCTTTCAGCTCGCTTTTTTTGGATTACTCTACCCGCTTTTTGCTTTTCCTATCGACTGCACGTATATTTATTTCGGCGATAAGATAGCCAGTTATTTTCGTGAGCACCCACAAACCCAAATTTGGATTGATCGGATCACGGGGCTGGTGTTTATTGCACTAGCAATTAACCTATTGATATAAGAGCACTTATGGAACAAAAACAACAAGCCTTACCAGCCAAAAAGAATATTGCCCTCGTAGCCCATGATGGTAAAAAAGCAGCCCTACAGGCGTGGTGTGAAAAGCACCAAGACATTTTAAGTAAGCACACACTATACGGTACGGGCACAACAGGTCATTTAATCGAGCGTACAACAGGGCTTGAAGTAATTAAGCTGCTAAGCGGCCCTATGGGTGGCGATCAACAACTCGGTGCTAAAATTGCTGAACATGAAGTGCACATGCTGGTGTTTTTCTGGGATCCACTTGCATCGCAGCCACACGACCCTGATGTAAAAGCATTACTACGTTTAGCTGCGGTTTGGAATATTCCTGTTGCCTGTAATGAAGTCAGTGCCGATATGCTATTAAGCTCACCTATGATGGAAACTGAGCTGTGCCGCACGTTGCCAGATTACGAAAAATACCTCGCAACGCGCCAAGTGACTCTTTAGTTCTATAAGTCGATATATCAAAGTGGGGGCTATTAGCTATAAAGCTTGTGCGCCCACTTAGTTAAACCTGCAGTAACACTACCAAAGTGATCCCCGTTCAGCATATTTATATCGCCTAAATGGGATTTTAACGCGGCCTTGATCAGCGGTGATTGCGCGCTACCGCCTGTTAAGTAAATGACATCAGGTGTTGTGCCAGCTTCTTGAATCGCTTGTTTAGCTAGGCTCACTATCTGACTTATTGAGTCATCAACAGCTAAAGCTAGATCTTTTAGCGTTAAGCACTGTATTAAGTCTGAATCTAAGAAGCGTAAATCTGTAGTAAATTCATTGGCTGACGAGAGCGCAATTTTTGCCGCCTCGCCTTGCTGCACTAATTGATGACCTTGCTTATTTTGCTGCAATTGAATTAAGCGTTTAAAAAGTGCAGGCTCTTTAACTTCTCGAAGTTGAGTCAGTAACTCACGATGATGGGCATCGCTATAAAACTGGCTTTGCAGATTCACATCATTGATTTTACAGGCTTGCCAAAACGGTTGATTCGGCAGTGGAAGACCCGATTTAAACTCAGTGCCTAAACCTAGTAATGGCATTAAACCATGAAAGCTCAGCGCAATATCTAAGTCATTTCCACCCACACGCTTACCACTGTGAGCTAAAAAGTCATTGTCACGGCATTGCTTGTCACGAAAGCTCGGCCCCATTTGTACAAATGAGCAATCGCTAGTACCCCCGCCAATATCGACAACCAACACTTTTTGGTCTTGCTGCAATGAGGTTTCATAATCAATCCCCGCCGCTAATGGCTCATATAAAAACGACACCTCTTTAAAGCCTGCGCGCTTTGCTGCTCGCTCTAATATGCCGAGCGCTTGTTGATTAGACTCTTCACCACCGACTGATTGAAAGTTTACCGGTCGTCCAATTACCGTTTCTGTTAATGTGTCTTGCAATGATTGCTCGGCGCGTTGTTTAATTTTTAAAATCATCGCCGTGGCAATGTCTTCAAAGAAGTTTATTTGCCCTTGCTTTAAGCCTACTGCACCAAAGAATGACTTAGGTGATTTTACAAAGTAACCTTCTTCAGGAAATTGCACATACTCGCTAATTGCTTCGCGACCTATAAATAAGGTCTCATCACCAGCTTGTATATCAAGATCAGATTTAATACGAGGAATGGTATTTAAAAGCGCTTGTCGCTCAGTTTTAAAGTCGTGCTCAAATGGGCTACCCGTAAGGTGTTTTGTCACAAAATCGACAACTAATGCACTGTGATGAGTATAAAGTGTTGAGGGTAAATATTGCTTGCCCTGCTCAAGCGGCACTAAAGAGACTTGTTGCTCGTTATTCATTACACCGATTGCACAATTTGAGCTACCGTAATCAAAGCCTGCAAACATTCTAACACCTATACATCAATAAAAAGGCCGCGAAATTTACCATAGTCGCAGCCGTTTTTGAATGACGCTATGGCGTTTCATGTAAAAAGCTTGCAAAACGTGGTAGGCCATTCTTAGTAAAGCCATGATATTTGTAGGTAATAGTACTACCTATCGCTGGGGGCGATGATCTTTGTTGATCGGTAAACCCCGAGCCAATTTTAAACTCGGTACCATCACTGCTGCGCACCTTGAGTGCACCAAGCATATTTTTATACTTACCCTTTCCTGCGATATAACCGATTACAACCGCTTCAGCGTCAAAATAAGGCTTTAACTTTAGCAATGCATCACTTCGCCCTGCACTATGCTTTGCAGCTGCTAGATGCAACATGACGCCCTCAGCTCCTTGTGCGATTAGTTCATCCATAAACAAACTAAGTTGCTTGTTATCATTAAAGTGCATTTGCGCAACGGCTTTAATATGCTCACTTTGCAGCTGGTTTACTAACCTTGTGTAGTTTTCATAGCGTTGACTAAATGGCGTTGTCGCATCCGGCATATCAAATATCATATAACTGACGGTTTGCCATTCTGATTCTACAGGTGTGACTTTTCGAACGATCCCGCTCACATTGGCAAAATCTTGGCGCTTAGTCCAAAGCTCTCCATCAAGCCAAACACCTGGCAGTGGATCTGTGAACCACTTGGGGGCATAAATTGGGTTACCATTTCGGGTTACTAATTGACTCCCTGTCCAAATAGCTCGAACGCCATCATATTTTTCACTAACTAAATAGTCAGATACATTTACCTTTTCGGCTTGATAGACGTTTGCTAAAAGGACTGAAGGAGCTTGTTGCGCTTCGGCTGAAAAGCCTATAAATAACGTGATTGCGCACAAAAGCGCACGAGTGAATTTAACCATCATTGCTTCCTTGCAAATTTGTGAGTATTAACTGGCTTTGACTACTTAACAAAAGCAGCTTAGCAACAGTCAGCTAATTATAGTTTAGTTTGTAGCCATTTGAAAAATTCGTTCAAATCAGCAAACACACCCGCGGCTTTACTAAAATCATGCTCTAACGTGAAATGATTTGGCACCGCATACACAGCAACACCGGCATTGCTTGCTGCAGTGACACCGGTAAAGGTATCTTCGACGGCTACAGCCTCATTAGCCTTTATATCTAGCGTATCTAGAGCTAATTGATAAGGGTCACCAGCAGGTTTAGGATTATTAACATCATCTTTGGTAACCACACAGTCAAACCAATCGAAAATGCCATAGCCTTTTAAAATAGGATAGGCTTCATCTTTTGCACTACCTGTTACTAATGCCATTTTTAAATCACTGGCTTTGACTTGCTCAAGCACCGCTTTTGCATGTGGCATAAAGGCGGGCAAATTAGTACTAACAAAACGGCCAAATGCAGCGTACTTATCATCCGTTAACTGTTCTGGGCTGATAGTAAGCCCATAATTTGTCACAACCTCTTTAGCGGCTTCAAGTGTTGGTCTTCCTGAGAAGCGCTGACAAAACGTAGCTTCATCATACTGCACGCCAAAAGGAGCTAACAAATCATTCCAAATATTAAAATGCACACTTTCAGAGTCAACCAAGGTGCCATCCATATCAAACAATACTGCTTTTAAAGTCATCCTCATTCCTTCAAAGTAAAAAGGTGCCATAGGCACCTTTAAATATGATTATTCAGTTAAGCCCGCAGGTGGCTCAGCAAACGCTTCTTCGCCTGTTTCTACATCAACCAGCTCGTAGCCACGTTGCTTTCTTACCACTTTTAAAACCGGCTTAGAAAACGCTGTTTTTAAACGATCTGCATCTGCTTCAAGTTCTTCGACTGTATTACCAAATGGTGCTGCACCGGTTTCTGACCAGTTAGTTACTTTACCATTTAAGTTATATTCAACTTCATGAATTTGATATTGTGCCGCTTCATCTTTTGTTGCTTCACAAAAAATTACACGGTAGTTCCAAAATCCAGCCATAGTTATTCTCTTTCTCTTCAATTAATCCTGCCACTTTAGCAGTTACCAACGCGATTATAAACGAAAAAACCCGCTATACAGCGGGTTTTAATAGGACTTATTATTTCAGCTTAGAAGAAGCTTACTTTGAACTCAGCACCGATGTAACGCTCTTCGTTCACCATTGCTGTGTTGTTATTGAAGTCGATAGCACCGATTGATTGTTGCTCGTCGAACATGTTACGAACGAATGCTGATACTTCATATTCGTTGTCGCCTTCAGCCCAAGCATAACCTGCACGTAAACCTACTTCAGTTAACGGCTTGCCTTCAAACTCAACTGACTCGTATAAGAAGTAGTTGATTTCGCTGCGGTAAGACACGTCAGCGTAAGTGAAGAATTCACCGTCAGCTACTTCGCGGCTATAGCGTAATGTAAGGTTAGAGATCCACTCAGGTGCGTGCGGTAAGCTGTTACCATCAAGGATAGCTTGACCTGCGCTGTTTAATGAGTTTGTTACAGTACACTGCGCACATACGTCAACGGCTAGGTCTTTATCATCAAGCTCAGTGTTGTTGTAGCTTAAGTTAAATGTAGCGTTTAGGTTGTCAGTTAATACCCACTCAGTGTCTAACTCAAAACCGTAACCAGTTGTCTTATCAGCATTAACTAAACGGTTGAAGTTTGCACCACCACCTACAGCTGTTAATTGTTGGTCATCCATTGTGTAGTAGAACACAGTTGCGTTTACACGACCTTGGCCGTCAAGTACGTCTGATTTGATACCTGTTTCAAAAGACGTCACAGTTTCAGACTCAGCAACAGTTACTTCATCACCGAATAAAATACGACCTTGGATACTTGGTGCACGGAAGCTGTTAGCAACACGCGCGTACCAGTTTACGTCGTCGTTGATCTTGTAGTTAGCAGATAAATCCCAGCTAACGTGATCGTCACTTGGGTTTTCTGTTAGGAATAACGCACCGCCACCTGCTGGGCTTAAAGTACGGT
This sequence comes from Pseudoalteromonas sp. XI10, assembly GCF_001469895.1. Classification (GTDB taxonomy): domain Bacteria; phylum Pseudomonadota; class Gammaproteobacteria; order Enterobacterales; family Alteromonadaceae; genus Pseudoalteromonas. The sequence goes on from NZ_LOPY01000047.1 coordinate 163,796, forward strand.
TTGCAGAGAACTCTTTTTCGTCATCTGAGTAACGTAGACCTGCAGTGATTTTTAAGTCGTCAGTGATTGTGTAATCTAATGAACCGAATACCGCCCATGCTTTTGTATCTTGCTGCTGGATAACATAGCCGTTTAACTCACCTGGTGTTGAACCATAAGTGTCGTAGCTGAAGTTTTCGATTGTTAGCGCTTCATCAAAGTAGAAAACACCTACTTGGAAGTTTACGTCGCCAGCATAGTTGCTAGATAAACGAAGTTCTTGCGTGTATTGGTCTTGATCTGGAATACCGTCAGCACTTTCAGAATAGAACGGGATAAAACCTGGGCCCATATCTGGTAAGTAGCTTGCACCGTAACCACCGTCGATGTCAGCGCGAGAATAGATTTCAGCGCTTTCCCATGCAGAGATTGACGTAAGAGTTAAATCATTGATATCCCACTCAAGCTTTAAGCTTGCGCCTTGAGATTCAACTTGCTGTGTCGCACGAGAAGCAGCATCGTGGTAAACCACATCATGTTCGTAGTTATCAGCTAAATCGTTTGTGCCTGCTTTAATAGCGTTACCACGGAATGCGATTGGCGTACCGTCCATATCACGAACGTGGTAGTTGAAAAGACCAGTGAAATCGTCACCTTCATATAAGAACTGAACACGTGCAGCTTTTTCAGTGTAACCACCTAATACGTCATCTTGTTCAAAACCCGGTGCACGGTTATCGATGTAATCGTCTTTTTCTTGCCAAAGTACAGAAACACGCGTTGATAAACGGTCTGTTAGGCCACCGCCAACAGCACCTTCAAAATCAACTGCGCCACGGCTACCGTAAGATACTGAGCCATAGCCTTCAAATTCTTGTGATGGCTTAACTGTATCAAATTTAACAAGGCCAGCCGGTGTGTTACGACCGAATAAAGTACCTTGTGGGCCACGTAGAACTTCTACACGTGCTACGTCAAATACAGGGAAACCTTTTAAGATTGCGTTCTCTTGAACAACTTCGTCTACAACTAACGAAACTGGTTGAGAAGCATTTAGGTCAAAGTCAGTGTTACCTAGACCACGAACATAAAAGCGTGGGAAAGAACGACCAAACGAAGATTCGATTGATAAGCTTGGGATCTTCGCATTCATAAAACGAATATCCATACCAGCTGAGCTGTAAGCGTCTAAGCTGTCACCTTGTAATGCAGATACAGCTACAGGTACTTCCTGTGCGTTTTCTACACGTTTACGAGCGGTGATTTGAATAACTTCTAGTTGGTTGTTTTTTTCTGCTGTCGCTTCGTCGGCAGCAAGAGTTGAAAATGAAGTACCTGCTACGGCAGAGAACAACGTTGCATTGATAAGTGTTGCTAACGTAGATCTTTTCATTGCTTTCATGTCGGGTTTTAACCTTTTTTATGCACTCTTATTCAACGGTGATGATGTTGCGTCAATTCATTTGACGGGCTCGGCCAATTTTTCGCGCCTTGTAATAAGCTGCGCGGACCTCTAGTTCGAGAGTGCAAAACGAAGTAAAGAGGCTGAACGAACGCTGACGATTATAACACTTTATGACACTTTTACTGCATTAAAAATTAGAAATATACAATTTTTTTACAACAATTAGCGGCAACATCGCCGCATTTAGAAGATTTTATGCAATTATTTTTCACCAAAGCGGACATATGTCCTGTGCATCTAATTGCAACAATGTGTAGACATTATGTACAAATGAGAGCCGCTTTCATTTACCCCTTTTTTAGCAACTAATCAGCCACACGTGCGAATTCTGGGTTGGCTAATTCACATTCATGCTCATTTAATAAGCCTAAGATTGCTAAGTTTAACTCTTCGATTACTTCCATATAAAAAGCAAAGTCGACGGTCTCTACGTAGCTTAGTACATCCACTTGTAAAGCCCAAGGCGTGAAGCCTTTAAAGCGAACACGGCAAGGCTCAAAGGCAATGTGCTTATGTTGCTCTAAAAGCTCTCTTAGGGCTTGCATAAACGACATTAGGTTTTGTTGCTTAGTATTGGCACTGAGCATCAATTTAGGTCGATAAGAAATACGCTCTCGTTCAGAAACATTCTCAAGCTGCATATCAACAAACTTTGCATTCGCTACATAGATAACTGAACGATCAAGCGTTCGAATTCGCGTTGCTCTTAGTCCTATTTCTTCTACCGTGCCTAACTGGCTGCCAAACTTACATAAGCTACCTATTTTTACTGGTGCAGAAATATATAAAGTGATTGCTGCAATGATATTCTCAACCGTTTTTTGCGCTGCAAGGGCAATTGCAAGGCCACCAATACCTAAACCTGCCAGTAAGGTAGTGGCATTAAAGCCTAAGTTTTCAAACCACATGAATAGCAACGAAATGACAATCAGGGTTTTTGCTACATTACTTATAGGGCGTAATAAGAAAATCGCTTGTGGTTTATCTTGTCTAATAAAGCGCTGGCTTAATCTGTGTTTGGCAAGATCAACTGCCCGTAGGCAAATCCAGCCCCAAGCGATCAATAACACGGTCGCGCCATGGAATAGCGCCATCACAGCAATAGTTACATTAGATTGGTCGTTCAATGAACGCGCCATAAATACCGCAAGTAACAGGCTAACCGGCCCATTAATAAAACCAATAACGTCTTTTTCTATAGGGACTTTTAAGTGTGCGAGAATAAATGTGATTATGCGGGTAATGATAATCGCGACCGCTAAAAACAGTACAAATGTGAAGGCAAAGTAAATCCACTGCCAAAGCATCACACCCAAAAATTCAATGTCTGGTAGGTTATCGTAAAGCCACTCACCAACTCGGTTATAGCCATACTCTTTGGTGAGTAGAGGGATTTGACTTACGGTGGCATTCGATATTTTCCAGATCCGGTTACCTGTTTTATCATCAGGTACACTTTGCAATAAAATTTGCACCTTACCTTGTGAAGTGCTGATTTCTCCAACCAAATCACGATAACTAGGCACGCTTTCTTTTTGCTTTCCTTTAGGCTTATTGCTCAAGTTATCAACATCGACCCACAAGGTACGGTCAAGTACCACTGATAGATTTTCAGCAAGCTGAATTTTTCCTAATGCCTCAACTTCTTTGGGTAAGTTACGATAGTCAAGATAATGGCTGGCACGTTCAAAATCTCGGTCCCGGGCCGCTTTTAAGTACCCCTGCATGGAGCTGCGTGGTGTAATTCGGTCAAAGGCATCATAGGGTAAGTCATCTTCAAGAGGCTCCTGCACTTTTTCCGTTGTAGCAGGTGTATTCGTTTCAGATTCTTGTTTGGCCGGCTTTTGTTCGGCTTGCTCTTCCTTGTTGTCTTTATCAATTAAGGATTTAACGGTCACTTCAGGTGTAGTTGTTGCCCATAATGGCGCATTAAACAACAGTAAAAAACACACTAATAACTTACTAAATTGTAATGAAAACTTGGTATTACAACGGCTCACACTCTATTCCTTGTTCGATAAACATTAAATCGCTGAAATAATCAGCTAATTAAATTAGAGCATGGTTTGTGTAACTGTACAAAAAATAATTAAAAATCTTTGCAAGCAAGCACTGAAATGTTAGTTATATAGAGGCTTAAGCAAAGGATACTATTATGCAAATCTCAAGTTCACTTATCCCCCATTGGTCATCATTAATGATCCATGGTGCCATTGCCATCGTTTTTGGCTTATGTGGTTGGTTTGCCCCAGAAGCCTCATTAGCGATTCTGATGTTTATTTTCGCCGCTTACTTTTTTGTCGATGGTGCCATTAGAACTTGGTTAGCTATTGTTTCAAAAAATGAAAATCCACTTTGGTGGATGCTATTAGTTGGTGGTTTAATTTCAATTGCTGCTGCACTTGTAACCCTGTTTGCTCCCAACGTAACGGCTATCTTAATGCTGTACTTTATTGCCGCATGGGCCATTGCTATCGGAGTGATTGAAATATTGATTGCGAGTAAGCTACGCAAAGAGATCAGTAATGAATGGCTGTTAATTGGTAGCGGTATTATTTCGATTATCTTTGGTGGTTATCTGATATTTAACCCTGGCGCGGGCATAATCACCCTACTTTGGCTAGTTGCAACCTATGCCATCGTATTTGGCATAATGATGGTGTTGCTTGCTATGAAGCTAAAAAAACTCAATGAACAAGCATAAAAAAAGCGGCTAAGCCGCTTTTTTTATTTTTGGTTATTACGCCTTGTTAAAGCAATCTCACCATCGATATGAATATCGCGCTGCGGGAATGCAATGGTAATGTTGTTTTCAGCAAATACTTTATAAATGCTAAAACGCAGCTCACTGCGCACTTGGCGAAGCGGTGCTTCTGATTCAGCACATACCCAGAAAATAGCGCTAAAAGTTAAAGAGCTATCAGCAAAGTCATCAAATAACACGGATGATGCTGGTGTTTTTAAAATGGCTGGGTGATCATCAAGAATTTGCTTCATCAGCTTCTCTACAAGCACCACGTCTGAACCATAAGCAACGCCAACATTCACAAATGAACGGGCATTACGGTCAATTAAGGTCCAGTTAGTTACTGTGTTTTCTAATAACTGGCTATTTGGTACCAGCATATGCACACCATCGTTACGGCGGATACGAGTTGAGCGAGTATTAATTGTCTCAACGACTCCTTTAGCTGTGCCCACTTCTAAAAAGTCACCAATACGAATTGGTCGCTCCCACATTAAAATCCAACCACTAATAAAGTTATTGATAATATTTTGCGCACCAAAACCAACACCAATTGCAATGGCACCAGAAACAAATGCAAACGCCGTTAGAGGAATGTTGAGTACCTCTAGCGAGGTAAACACAAGTACTGCGATGGTCACAACAAGGTAAATACGGGTAAATAAGTGAACCGCGTCAGGGCCTAGGTTTTTTGCCAGTAATGCTTTTTTAATTAATCGACCAATCCAGGTAACCACAAACCACATCAAAAACAGCACCAAAGGCACTTGAATTACTTTTAGTACAGTAATTTGCACATCATTATAGGTGAACAATACAAACGATAATGCAGATTGCAGATCAGCAAGGGTCATAAATTAACATTCCTAGTAAAAATCAGTTTGGTTCAGTTGTGACTAAGTTTAGCACGGCATAATAGGTGAAAACTTGGTAAATACTAAGTTCTTTATGCGCAATATGCGCTAATTATTAACTATTTTAGACTACAGCTGCTATATACATAGAGAGAGCTTGAGGTTTCACAGGCTTTGAATAGCACGAGGAGAACACAATGTCACAAATGACACTCACACAAAAACTTGCCACTTTACAACCTTTGGTTGATCTAAACTTATTTGAATCAAGTTTGGAGTACCGTAACCGCATCTTAAACTTACTTGCTGAGCAAGAACACTCACTGAATTTAATTAACAAAGAGTTTGGCAACGCTATGCCTGAAAGCTTTGGCTCAGAGAAAAAGTTTGTGTTGGGTTACAACTAATCTATGGTGACTTATTACCATCAAGATTTAAACTGGCAGCTAGTGCCACTTTTTACTTAAGTGAGCCATTAATACACAATTGATGGCTTTTTACACACATTTATCCTCTCAATCACATTATTTGCGTTCAAATTCCCTAACCAAACGACAAACTTGATTGTTTCTAGCCAAAAATTTGATAAGTTAGAAAAGATTTATCCACATTTTTGGAGCTCTCATGCGTAAGACCTTAGTAGCAACTACGATTGCTAGTGTGCTTTTATTATCTGCTTGTAGTTCACAACAAGCCGACACTCAAACTCAAGTTGAAACTGCCGCTGAAACACAAACAGCTAATGTTGAAAACGTTCTTTTCAAGCCAAGCCCTTTACAATACATGGCTCCTGAGTTTGATAAAATTTCGACCAAAGACTACGAGCCAGCGTTTGAAGCAGGCATCGCACAGCAAAAAGCTGAAATTGCAAAGATTGCAAACAACCCAGAACCAGCAACATTTGAAAATACCCTTGTTGCAATGGAGTACTCTGGTGAGCTATTAGACCGCACGTCTGCGGCATTTTTTAACTTATCAGGTTTAATCTCTGACAGTGAGTACCAACGTATCGCCGCTAAAATGGCGCCGATTATGTCAGCTCACACTGATGACATTTACTTAAACAAAGCTTTATTTGCTCGCGTACAAAGCATTTACGACAACAAAGCGTCTTTAAATGCTGAAGATCAACGTCTTGTTGATTACTACTACAAAAAGTTCGTTAACGCGGGTGCAAAACTAACTGAAGCTGAAAAAGCAAAAATGCGTGAAATCAACGCAGAGCTTGCCAAGCTTTCAACTGAGTTTTCACAAAATATCTTAAAATCATTTAAAGAAGATGTGATTTTAGTTAAAGATAAAAGCGAGTTAGCGGGTTTATCTGAAGGTGAAATTGCAAGCCTTGCAGCTGCTGCCAAAAAAGCAGGTAAAGAAGGTTACATGATCACATTGGTGAACACGACTCGCCAACCTATCTTACAAAGCCTTGAAAACCGCAAGCTTCGTGAAAAGATTTGGACAACTTCTTCAACGCGTGCACAAGCAACAAACAGCCCTATCATCATCAAAGAAACTAAGCTACGTGCAGAAAAAGCGGCATTACTTGGTTATAAAGATTGGGCTTCGTATGTAATGACTAATCGTATGGCGCAAACAACTGAAAATGTTTACGGCATCCTTGATGACTTAGCACCGAAAGCGGTTGCTAAAGCAGAAGCTGAAGCAGAGCAAATCCAACAAGTAATTAAAAAGTCAGGTGAAACGTTTGCGCTTCAACCTTGGGACTGGGCGTTTTACGCTGAAAAAGTTCGCCAAGAGAAGTACGACTTAGACCCAGCTTTAGTTAAGCCTTACTTTGAAATGCAGTCAGTGATCCACGACGGTTTATTCTTTGCGATGAATAAGCTTTACGGCATTACCTTTAAAGAGCGTAAAGACTTACCGGTTTATCACGAAGACGTCATGGTGTTTGAAGTATTTAACGAAGACGGTAGCGCTATCGGTCTATTCTACATGGACCCTTACGCACGTGAAGGTAAACGTGGTGGTGCATGGATGAGTGCTTATGTTAGCCAAAGCGGCCTTAAAAACACTATGCCTGTGATCTACAACGCACAGAACATTCCTAAGCCAGCTGAAGGTCAACCTACACTTATGACTTTCTCTGAAGTAACGACTATGTTCCATGAGTTTGGTCACGCTGCACACGGTTTATTCTCTGATGTTAAATACCCAAGCTTAGCGGGTACGGCAACAGCTCGTGACTTCGTTGAATTCCCTTCACAAGCACACGAAGACTGGAATATTGAACCAACAGTACTTGCAAACTATGCCAAGCACTACAAAACAGGTGAACCAATTCCAAAAGCGCTTTTAAACAAAGTACTTGAATCACAAAAATTCAACCAAGGCTTTGATACAACTGAGTATTTAGCTGCGGCACTACTTGATATGGAATGGCACTCATTTGGTGTTGATGCTGACATTACAGACGTTCAAAAGTTTGAACATGATGCATTAGACAAGCACGGTATTGCTTACTACCCAGTACCACCACGCTATAAGTCTTGTTACTTTAGCCACACCTTTGCCGGTGGTTACTCAGCGGGTTATTACGCTTACCTTTGGACTGAAGTATTCGCAGCAGATGCGTTTGCACACATGACCGAAGAAGGTGGTTTAACACGTGAAAACGGTGATAATTTCCGTAAAGAGATTTTATCTAAAGGTAACAGCCGCGACTTAATGCAAAGCTACATTGAGTTCCGTGGTCAAAAACCAACAACAGACGCACTATTAAAGCGTCGTGGTTTAGTTGAATAATCTAAAATTATTCGCAAAATGATGAAAGCCCGCAATTAATGCGGGCTTTTTGTTATAGTGCAATTTTTAAAATTACAAATTAATCAAACATGACCTACTTATTTGCTGTAACCCTGCTTTGGGCCTTTTCGTTTAGTCTTATTGGTGTTTATTTAGCAGGCCAAGTGGATGCATGGTTTAGTGTGTTAATGCGCATTGGCTTGGCAACTTGCGTGTTTTTGCCCTTTTTACACTGGCGTAAAACCCCTAAAGCCTTAGCGCTAAAGCTCATGGCAATAGGCGCAGTACAGCTTGGTGTGATGTACAGCTTCTATTACCATTCCTTTTTGTACCTTAGCGTGCCCGAGGTACTGCTATTTACGGTAATGACGCCACTTTACATCACTTTGTTAAACGATTTGCTTGAAAAGCGTTTTAATGCCAAGTTTTTATTCGCCGCAATGCTAGCTATTTTAGGTGCCGTTGCTATTCGCTATGAAGGCGTCGATGAAAACTATCTCATTGGTATGCTAATGGTTCAGGCTGCTAATATTTGCTTTGCTACCGGTCAAGTAACTTACAAACGTCTAATGCAATATGAGCAACTCCCCCACTCTCGGGTGTTTGCTTGGTTCTTCATTGGCGCTTTAATTGTCGCACTAATTTGTTACGGCTTATTTGGTGATACCAGTAAGCTACCCACCACAACGACACAATGGGGCGTGTTAATTTACTTAGGCACGATTGCTTCAGGGCTTGGTTATTTCGCGTGGAATAAGGGCGCAACTATTGTCAATGTAGGTGCCTTGGCTGTAATGAATAACCTACTGATCCCAGCAGGGATCATCGTTAACATTGTGATTTGGAATCGTGATGCCGATATCATCAAGCTTGCCATCGGCGCAGCGATTATCTTATTAGCACTTATTATAAATCAGAAACTTAATAAAACTGCCACGGAGTCATGATAGGCTAAACTCTATTCGATTAGAGGGATGCTGTTATGCGCGCACTGGTTTTATGTTGTTTAGTTTTCGTTATTCAAGGCTGTAAGAATCTGCCTGTGGATCAGGCAGTGCAAGTGGGTGCTAGACCTTACTATTTAATCGACAAGATGACAGATGGGCCGTTAAAGCAGCAACTTGCTGAATGCGGTAATGGCCCTTTTTACAAAACTGATTTTGTAATTGGTCATCGCGGTGCCCCCATGCAGTTTCCTGAGCACAGCAAAGAGTCATATTTAGCCGCTGCAAGAATGGGCGCTGGCGTACTTGAATGTGACGTCGCCTTTACTAAAGACAAACAACTCGTGTGTCGCCATTCACAGTGCGATTTACACACCACTACCAACATTTTAGCGATTCCTGAGCTCGCTGCAAAATGCAGCCAACCTTTTACTCCGGCCAAAGACGGCCAACCAGCTCAAGCTAAATGCTGCACCAGCGATATCACCCAAACTGAGTTTTTAACCTTAAAAGCTAAAATGGATGGTGCCAATGCAAATGCCAAAACGGTCGCAGAGTATATGCAAGGCACACCAAGCTGGCGCACTGATTTATACGCAAACAGTGGCACTGTTATGACCCACCAGCAAAGCATTGAGTTATTCAAATCTCTAGGTGTAAAAATGACACCCGAGCTAAAAAGTCCAGAAGTCAGCATGCCATTTAACGGTTTTAGTCAGCAAGATTATGCGCAAAAAATGCTTGATGAGTATCGAGCTTTAGGTGTGAATAGCCAAGATGTTTATCCGCAATCATTTAATCTTGAAGATGTGAAGTATTGGCTAAACAATCACCCTGAATTTGCAAGCAACAGTATTTATCTTGATGGCCGAGATGAGCAAGCAGACTTTGATGCTATGGATGAAACAACTTGGCAGCCTTCAATGCAGGCTCTATATAACGATGGAGTACGCATTATCGCACCGCCAATGTGGATGCTTTTGAGCCTTGATGAGTCAGGTGCAATCGTGCCTTCCCTTTATGCTATTAAAGCTAAACAAGCCGGTCTGAACATCATTACTTGGAGTTTAGAGCGCTCTGGTCCATTAAATAATGGCGGTGGTTATTATTACCAGTCGATTGCCCGTGTAATTAAACAAGATGGGCAAATGATGAAAGTGATAGACGTCCTTGCTAAGCAAGTGGGTGTGATGGCTATTTTCTCTGACTGGCCTGCTACTCTTACCTATTACGCAAGCTGTATGCAGTATCCTGCCTCAGAGAGTTAACTGAGCATCAATAAATTTCAAGGGCTTTTACTCGTCCAAAAGGTGGGGCTGAGGTATTATTAGCTAAACCGTTTTTTACAAGGATAAACATGATTATTCAGCACCATAGCCACGACATAGCGACCAACACAGGTGTAATGCGCACCAGTATTTATCGTCCTGTAGAAGAAGGTAAATACCCGTGTATTATCTTCTATTCTGAGATTTTCCAAGAAACAGCACCAATTGCACGCTCTGCGGCAATACTTGCTGGTCATGGTTTTGTCGTGTTAGTGCCAGAAGTTTTTCATGAGTTAAATCCTATTGGGACAGTACTTGCCTATGACGATGCTGGTAAAGACAAAGGCAATGCCGACAAATGGGCAAAACCGCTTGAGAGCCATGACTCAGATACTGACGCCTTAATTGCATTTGCACGTCAGCAAGATTACTGCACAGGAAAAGTAGGTGCGATGGGCGTATGTATTGGTGGTCACCTTGCATACCGTGCTGCATTAAACCCAAGTATCAAAGCCGCTTTTTGTTTATACGCAACAGATATACACAGCGATACTTTACCAGCACAAGCGGGTAACAACTCATTTGAGCGCATGGCAGATATTAAAGGTGAGATCCACTTTGTTTGGGGTAAACAAGACCCACATGTACCAAAAGAAGGCCGTCTTAAAATTTACCAACAAGCGGTGGCAACAGGCATTAATTACCAGTGGCAAGAAGTGAACGCCCAACATGCGTTTATGCGCGACGAAGGCGACCGATACGACCCAGCTCTTGCCATCAGCATGTATCAACAAGCAGTCGCTTTATTTAATCGCACACTTGTTTAAATCGTCATAGTGGCTACTTGATTAGTAAAATAATCCTTCAAGTAATCAAGTAAAACCCGCAGCTTTTTACTTCCCGCCGCCCCTGGCGGGAATACGCCATAAAGTTCAATATCAGCAGTTTTGTAATCATCTAAGATTGTGCGTAACAATCCTGCTTTGATCCTTGGCAATGCATCATAAACTGGGATTTTCGCTAAGCCATGCCCGGCTTCTACAAAGGCAGTTCGTGCAGCAGCGTTATTGGTACTTATGCCACCACTAACTGCCACCTCAAAGCGGCGTTTATCTTTTTCGAGCGTGACAACAGCACTACTTGGTTGATACACCACCCATGTATGCTCCGCTAAATCGGCGATGCTCTTTGGTATAGGGTATTTTGTAAAGTAATCGACTGAGCCACATAAGCAAGTAGCCATACTTGCAAGTTTAGTGGCTTGTAAGTTTGAGCTTTCAAGGGCCACGCCTCTAATCGCTAAGTCGTAGCCTTCTTTGATGATATCAACCACATCATCACTAAGCTGTAAATCAATATCAATTTTCGGATACAAACGCTTAAACTGAGCCAGTGCCGGTACCACAAGTTGCAAGCCTACATTCACCGGGCAACTCAATTTAATAACCCCAACCGGTTCACTCTTTAAGTTTTCAAGGTGTAAGTTAGCAGCCTCAGCGTGCTCGGTGATAGCCTGACAACGTTCATAATACGCCATACCTGCTTCGGTGAGGGTCATGGTGCGTGTTGAGCGATTAAGCAAGGTAAGCTTTAGTTGCTGTTCTAATTTCTTTAAGTGATAGCTAACAACAGCCCTTGATAAACCAAGTTGCTGAGCTGCTTTAGTTAAGCTGCCTTGCTGCACAATGTGGGCAAACACCACCATACTTTTTAGCTGCTCAAACGATACTTTCATAAAAACTCCTAATCTAACCTGAATGATTGTATCAATTATTAAACCAATGAAGTCAAATTTATCTGCGTTGTTTAACTCTATTTTCACCCCTATAGTGTTATCAACGATGCTTAATACACAAAAAGGGATTCACTATGTCAGCTAAGAAAATTTTAATGGTACTCACTTCACACGATGAACTTGGCGATACCGGCCATAAAACAGGCTTTTGGGTTGAAGAATTTGCAGCGCCCTATTACGCATTTATTGATGCTGGTGTAGAGGTAACTTTAGCCTCTGTTAAAGGTGGCCAACCTCCGGTTGATCCAAACAGTGCAGCTCCTGATGCAGCAACCGATGCCACAAAACGTTTTGAGCAAGACAGTGCGGCAAAAACTTTAATGGCTAACACTAAACCTCTGGCTGAAGTTAAAGCCGATGATTTTGATGCGGTATTTTACCCTGGTGGCCATGGTCCGTTATGGGACTTAGTTGATAACCAAGATTCAATTAGCTTGATTGAGCAATTTCTTAATTCAGAGAAGCCAGTGGGTGCAGTATGTCACGCCAGTGCAGTATTACTGAATGCGAAAAATGCAGCTGGTAAATCTGTGGTATTTGATAAAAAAGTAACCGGCTTTAGTAATTCAGAAGAAGATGCCGTACAGCTTACCAATGTTGTGCCATTACTTGTTGAAGATGAGTTAATCAAACAAGGTGGTCAGTATCAAAAAACCGATGATTGGGGCGAGCTTGCGATTGAAGATGGCCTACTAATCACAGGGCAAAACCCTGCAAGCTCAGAGCTTGCTGCGAAAAAACTATTAACCAAATTAGGTTAAAATAGGTCAACATGCCCTAGGCCTTTAGTAAACACCTTGCATATCAAGGTGTTTACCTTCACTTTTAATAAGTTATACTCATTCGGTCACATTGATTTAAGAGCTTCTCATCATGACTGAAAAAAAAGCTGTCAGAATTCCTCCTATCAGTAGTAAGCGATTCGCAATTTTAGGCATTATGCTAGTGTGCTTGGTACTGCAAATAATTAATACCCTACCCGGCATAAACTTAAACGGTTTAGGTATTTTGCCAAGACAAATGTCTGGTTTATCGGGGGTGTTTTTTGCGCCATTTTTACATGGTGGCTGGGCGCACCTTTTCAGTAACCTAGTGCCATTTGCTATTCTCGGCTGGCTAGTTTGCCAATTTAGCGTAAAGCGCTTTTGGCTGGTGTTTGCAGGCACTGCGCTCATTGGTGGATTACTAGTATGGCTATTTGGCCGCAGCAATATTCATGTAGGGCTAAGTGGTGTTATCTACGGTTTATGGGGCTATTTAATTAGCTATGGCATTATGCACCGCTCATTCAAAGCCATTTTAATCAGTATTGCGGTTGTTGTGCTATACAGCGGCCTGATTTGGGGGGTCTTCCCGCAGCGCATTCATATTTCATTCGAAAGTCATTTATTCGGCGCAATTAGCGGCGCATTCATTGGCTATATTATGGCAAAGCGTGATAAACAAAAGAGCCCTAAGCTTTAAACTGACAGCTGAAAGCTGAAAGCTGAAAGCTATAAGCTTCTAGTCTCTTAACTTCATTGTCACCATCACAACGCCATGGTCGGTACTTTGATCGTCATAGGCAAACTGTGGGTTGATTAAGTGCTGATCATAGGTGTGATAATCAACGACCTCAAAAAAGCTGCCCTGAAACCCGGCATCAAACTCACGGGATAACAAAATATAATCAAATACTGAGCTGCTACTGCCAAAATAGTGGGTGGCTTCTCTGTCGTTCTCGGTGACAACATGGCGCTGATAGAGTTGCCAACTATCTTGTAGTTTGAACTCTGAACGAGATGGGCTATTTTGCCTATGACCGCTAAAACGAAGGTGGTCAGCGATTAAATGGTTGAGCACACCATCGTGTAACTCATTATTAAAGTCCCCCATCACAATCACAGGGTTATTGGTGTGCGCTCTGCGCTTAATGATTTCAACGAGTAACAGCGCTGCTTCACTGCCACGCTGCATACTTGATGCCCAGCGCCCAAGGGCTTGCGATTTTAACTGCATAACTAAGTTTTGCTGTTCGCTGTGGCTTTCATCATCTTGGTGATGGAGCATGCTGCGCTTTGATTTAAAGTGCACTACATAGCAATCGACGTGTCCTAAGTGAGGTACTTCAAGTGTCGCGCGAATAATACTGCGGCTAAAGTTAAAATTATCCCTCAAGCCCATCGCTAAAATATCATCTTGATCTGCCTCAACCTGACTGACAGCAACAACTTTATAGCGTGAGGCAATGGCCACAACCGGATCGCGATAAATAAAGTCATCAATCACCGTTGGCTCATCAACCAATGCAAAATAAGGGTAACCCTCTGCGTTAACTTGTTGTTTTAGTTCATTGATACTGAACACTTCTTGAAAGCCAATAATATCTGGCTGCTGATTTTTAAGGTAATCGGCCAACCAGCGCTGCTTTTTGGCCCACTGCTCAGCGCTATAAATGCGCTGAAAATCATAAAATGCGTCAGGTGGCGCTAAATAATTATATAAATTAAACGTTGCCACCTTTAGTTGACTGTTTTCTATCACTTAATTCCTTATTCGTGTAACCACTCAGTGGCAATAATTGGGTCTTCAAAGTATTTCACTTCGCCACTGATAAACCAGTTACCCACTTTGCTTGCCACTTGTTGCCAGTTTTTGTTACCAAGCACTGCTATACGGCAAAACTCTTTGTTATGTTTAAGGCCTAACTTAAAATCATCCCACGCCGCTTGTAACTCCCAGCCTTCTAACTCAGTAATATCAACATAGGCTCTTATTTTTGCACTCGGAACTGCTGCTACAGCATTATCTATAAGAGGAGTGAGAGTTTTATAATCCTCGTGGGTAAGCTTTCCGACTACTTTAATTGTGAGATAAAAAGTCGTGCCAGTTCGCTCAAGGCCAATGGCTAAACCATGCTTTTTCATGTCATCCTCCTTGTTATTCATAATTAATAACTGTACTTCCCTTGCTCTATCTGATCAACTAGGATGGTAATCTCGTAATGACATTCATTAAAGCACAATTTAGGAGTTTCAATGAGTAATACCGACAGTTATACGCCACCTAAAGTGTGGCAATGGGATGCAGAAAACGGTGGTGAATGGGCGAAGACGAATCGTCCGGTCTCAGGTGCAACCCACGAGCAAGACTTGCCCGTTGGTAAACATAACCTACAACTCTACTCGCTTGCGACACCAAACGGCCAAAAAGTCACTATCATGCTCGAAGAGCTATTAGAGCTTGGTATTGATGAAGCCGACTACGATGCATTTTTAATTAAAATTGGCGATGGTGACCAATTCTCTTCAGGGTTTGTAAGTGTTAACCCTAATTCAAAAATCCCAGCCTTAATGGATCACAGTACAACGCCCGTTACTCGCGTGTTTGAGTCAGGTGCAATTTTACAATACCTGGCAGAAAAGTTTGATGCGCTGATCCCAAGCGATCACGCCAGTAAATCAGAATGTCGTAATTGGCTATTTTGGCAAATGGGCTCGGCCCCATACTTAGGCGGAGGCTTCGGTCACTTTTATAGTTATGCCCCTTTCAAAATGCAGTACCCAATTGATCGCTTCACTATGGAAGTAAAACGCCAGTTAGACGTATTAAACCGCCATTTAAGCGACCATGACTACATGGCTGGTAGCGAATATTCAATTGCCGATATCGCTATTTGGCCTTGGTATGGCAGCTTGGTACTTGGCAATTTATATGATGCGGCAGAGTTTTTAGATGTTGAGTCATATAGTCATGTGATGCGCTGGGCAAAACAAATTGAGCGCCGCCCTGCTGTAAAACGAGGTCGCAGAGTAAACAAAACATGGGGTGATGAAGCTGAGCAGTTAGCAGAGCGCCACTCTAAGGAAGATTTTTAAGGGCTTAAATGCCCTTTTTCATAAAAATAAAAAGTATGCAAAAGCTCAGTAAAGAAGATATCTACCAACGCCTCAGTAACACCGAGGATGCTCGTGCCTGCAAAGCAATTGATGAAGCTGCTTGTAAAGTAGTGCCCGGCAATTTTCTTACCTTATTAGTAAGCCAACTATTTAGTAAGTTTGCCGATGCCCTGTTAAACCCTAAAGTGACCCTGCCTTGGCTTTTACAGAGCATTAATGTACCAAGTAGTTTTATTGCTTGGCTTGTGCCTATTCGTGAGTCAGGCTCAATGTTGCCACAACTAGCCATCGCCAGTGCTATTCGTAGGCTGCCTGTTAGAAAGTGGGTTTGGGTGATTGGCGCCATAGTGCAAGCCTTGTGTATTGTTGGCATGCTTATATGTGCTTTAACACTCCAAGGTGCAACGGCAGGTTTTGCTATCATCGCTATTTTGATTATCTTTAGCCTTGCTCGTGGCTTTAATTCCATTGCTGCAAAAGATGTATTAGGCAAGGTCATACCTAAACAACAACGAGGCAGCATTAGCGGCCTTGCTGCTAGTTTTGCCGGATTTGCAACGCTCACTTTTGGTCTTGGTTTATGGTATCTACAAAGCCTTGGCTATGAAAATGGGGTGTATGTAGCTTTAATGCTGGCCGCTTTAATGTGGCTGTTTGCAGCGCTCAGTTATAGCCGCATTCAAGAATACAAGGGCGCAACCGAGGGCGCTGAAAACGGCTTTTTACATGCTTTATCAAAATTAAAACTGCTTTACCAGGATAAGCAATTTGCTCACTTTATTATCACTCGTGCGTTGTTGCTATGTTCTGCTTTGAGCGCCCCGTTTTATATCGTTCTTGCTAGTGAACAGGCTTTCGACTTTTCACTACTTGCTACATTTATGGCCCTTTCGGGGCTTGCCAGCTTAGTCTCTGCGCCAATTTGGGGGCGATTAAGTGATTTATCGAGCCGCAAAGTATTAGTATTCGCAGCAATGCTAGTCACCCTCAACGGGTTTGCCGTTTATTTAGTTGCTTACCTGAGCCCACAAACACTCAATGAATTTTGGCTATTACCGCTATGTTATTTTTTACTCACCGTAGCTCATCAAGGGGTTCGGCTTGGTCGTAAAACCTACCTTGTTGATATGGCTGAAGGAAACAAGCGCACAGACTATGTCTCTGTTAGTAATACGGTGATCGGAGTTATATTATTACTGCTAGGTAGCGTCGGCTTACTAAATACCTACTTAACGACTGCTGAGTTAATTTTTTTCTACAGTATCTTAGGCTTACTTGGTGCAATTAGTGCGTGGTTTTTACCCGATGCCTAGACCCTACAGTAAAAAAAGCGCATAATCGCGCTGATTTTATTTCCAAAAAGGACTTACTATGAAAAAGGCAGCTCTTGCACTTCTTACGCTACTTACACTTTCTGCTTGTAGCACCAGTGTGCCTATTCGTAACTTTGACGCAAACCCTGTACCGCAAATGGCGTCTGGCCAACATGACCTTGAAAGTATCAAAACCAATATTTTAAAAGCATGTATGAAACTAGGCTGGACGTGTCGTTCAAATGCCGAGGGTCAAATCTTAGGTAAACTTGATATTCGTAAACACCAATTACGTGTTGATATTACGTTTAACGAGCAAGAATATTCTATTGATTACAAAGATTCGATAAACCTTGATTACAATGGCAAAAAAATCCACCGCCAATATATCAATTGGGTTACCAACTTAATGCGCAATATTGATGCTGAATTAGCTTATAAATAAAATTGACGCAAAATCAGGTATTAAAAAAGGCGACCTAGGTCGCCTTTTTCTTTGCTAATTCTAGTTTTTTAAGTTCTTATCGAAGAACTCTAAAAACGCTTTCAACGTTTTAATTCTATACGGCTGGTGCGATAAGTAATGGTCGCCATCTTCGAGCTCAATGTAAGTAACATCTTTGCCTTCGTCTTTAAGTTCATCATCCATTTCACGGCTATGATAAACAGGCACCACGTTATCATCAGAGCCATGAACCAATAGCACCGGACGATTAATTTGCTTTGCAAAATTAACAGGCGACACTTTTTCTAGTTTATCGCCATCAGTTCCAAATTGCTTACGCACAATTTCTTTATTAGTGAAATAACGCGCTTTACTAACAATACGCTCAAGATCAGTAACGCCAGCAAAGCTTGCTGCACATTTGAATGTTTCTGGGTGTTTAACCACCGCCATTAATGCAGCATAACCACCATAACTTGCCCCGCCAATACAGATTTTATCTTTATTTGCGATACCTTCTTCAACAAGCCAATTCGCCGCATCTTGCAAGTCATCTTGCATTTCATTACCGTAACCTTGAACTGCAGCCATCTCAAATTCATGCCCATAGCCACTCGAACCACGGAAGTTTGGTTGTAGTACTGCATAACCATTATAAGCAAGTAACGCAGTCCAATAGTCAAAACCAGCGTAATCACGAGCCATTGGCCCGCCATGAGGGAACACAATTGTTGGTAATTTATCCCCTTCTTTGTAGCCCACAGGTAAAGTTAAATATCCTTCAATAGTTAAGCCATCACGGGCTTTATAACTAATTTGCTTTTTACCGCTGTAAACAGTTTCATCAACATCTGGAAATGCCGAGGCAAATGCAGTTAACTCGTTAGAATCTCGGTCACCCAGCATATAGGTACCAGGAATTTGCTCATCTGAAACGTAAACCACGTATTGACGCTGTTCTTTACTGGTATCAATAATATCAATATCAAACTTATCTGCCGGCAATACAGCGCGTAAGCCATTATAAAGGTTGTTTAAATCTTCATCCCAGTAACGGATCCCCTCATCTAATTGAGAGTGCGTAAACCCTGCTACTTCACCTGTAAGAGATGAATAGAATATATGACCGTCGAAGTCATAGTTATCATCGCTGAACACTAACTCTTTTTTCATGGTCGTTAGGTCCATTTTATAAAGCGCATCATAGCCATCTTTAAGAGCTTTGAAGTAAAGAATATTAGGGTCTTTATCAAATCCCAAAACAGTCACTACATCAGGGCTAAATGCTTTATATTTGAATAACGTTTTACGGTTATCTCGATCTTCGTCATAAAGAATATATTCAAATTCGTCTTCATCCATTTTTAGAGCAATACGCACATTACCTTGGCGGTCTGCTGTCCAATCGATAACTTTACTACGTGAGCGCTGAATTTTTTTCTTACGAAGTGTACTTAAATCAAGTTCATATACGCCAGGGGCATTGGCAACATCAAAATCACCTTGAACTAAAATTTTATCTTTTTTATCGGGTAAAAAGCTGATTACCTGATCACCAAATTGCGGTTGGCGTTCATCACGATTAAAGTTAGGCTTTATAGCCAGTTTCGCCTTGCCATCACCACCAATTTTATATGCATATAAACGGGTAGAGGTATATTTAGGGCCGCCAAATTGGCGTTGAATATAGCGGGCACCTAAAAGTAGTACCTCATCATTTGCCCATTCATACCAATCGAAGAAAATAGTGTGATTATCTGAACGAATAATAGAATCAGCTTCTTTAGTTTTACGGTTATAAACCATTAAAACCAGCTCACCATTTACATTTCGAATAAACGATAAATTTTTACCATTTGGCGAAAATTTTACTTGGCTAAAAGCGCGTAAAGAGGCGAATGATTCTACAGGGAGTTGTGTGTTTTCAGCAGCACGAGGCATTAAGCTCAGCACTGCAAAAAGAGTTAGCAGTAAGTACTTCATAATAAAGTCCATTTCTTTTTTATTGTCGCGGCAATAGTAACATTAAATTACAAAAAAAGACTAATTCAAAAAATTAGACACCCCTTCCATTCGTTTAAAACGAACGTAATGCTCGATTAATAGCATTATTAATTTATTTTTTGCTAATTATAATAGCCGCACAACTTCAGTTTTCTTAGGTGACATGATGAAAAAAGTACTTGTGTTAAATTCATCTTTAAATGGTGAACAAGGTAATTCAACCAAGCTTAGCCAACTATTTGTTGAGCAGCTTGCTAACAACCAACAAATTTCAGTAACAACTCGCGATTTAAGCGACAATGCGATTGCTCACTTAACGCAGACAGAAATGGCTGCTTGGATGACTGATGCAAACGAACGTAGCGATGAGCAAAAGCTACTTGCTGCAATTTCTGACGATTTAATTGCTGAACTTAACGATAACGAGCTGATTGTTATTGGTATGCCAATGTATAACTTTGGTATTCCATCAACATTCAAAGCTTGGATTGATCGTATTGCTCGTGCTGGTATTACATTTAAATACACAGAGCAAGGCGCTGTAGGTTTAATTAAAGACAAAAAAGTAGTGGTACTTGCTGCCCGTGGTGGTGTATATCAAGGCACCGACATGGATACACAAACTAAATACTTAAATGATGTACTTGGTTTTGTGGGTATGACTGATGTTAACTTTATTTACGCTGAAGGCCTTGCGATGCCAGGTGCAGAGCAAAGCTTAGAAGCAGCACAAAACGAAATAAAGGCTTTCACCGCGTCACTTTAATATGTGATTAATAAAGCTAGATATAAAAAAGCGGTCATCATGACCGCTTTGTGATTTACGCTGTGACCGATAACAGCGAATCACCTTCAGATAAACCAAACTTTTCTTGCACAGAGGCTAGAATCGCTTCTTTATCTTCTTCTCCCAGTTGATCAGAATATTGCGCTAACAACTCATCTAAATAACTGACAACTTCTTCGCTATCAACCTGCTCAAGTGAATTACCACTTGGCGGCGGTGGTGGCGGACCAGGCGGACGCTCACCTTCAGGACGACCTAATTCACCGACTTCAGCGGCATCAAAGCCAGCTTCAGCCATAATTGCTTCCATTTCTTGACCCGGTTGAATACCCGCATCCATAAATGTTTGCATAATAGATTGTGCATCTTCTGCGGTTAAGTTTTCAGGATCAAATTGAGCTAAGGTTTTATTCATTAACTCTGTTTGTTCACTGGTCAACGGCTCTGCTTGAGGTCGTTGCATGGGCTGAAAATTCGCACCCGATGAAACACTGTTGATCATCGTTGATTTTCCTTACGTTTTGGTGGTTTATGGTTGTTGAACTCGTCTTCAGTTACTTCACCATTTTGATCAGCATCCATGTCATTAAAAATGGTTTGCAGCATATCTTCAGGCATAGGCTGTTCACTAAACTCAGTAAAATCAATCGCCCCATTGCCATCTATATCAATCGATGCAAAGTCAGGTCGCTGGGGTGGACCGCCTTGATGGTCGCGAGCAAAACAAGCGGGCGCTGTGGCTAACAACGAAATAACTAAAACAGAAAGTGCAGATAATTGCTTCATAGCGAACCTCTTATGTCATTCAATTGACCGTAAGCATAATCTGAATATCATCCAAAAGTGTGTGGGCAATATGCTACAAATGTGGAAACTTTGTGGATTGCTTTAGTAATTAATCTAAGTTGTGACTTGCTACGTATAAGCACCAAAGCAATTTTCAACTCCACGTTTATGGCAGGCTCAAAAAAACAAAAAGTAAATCTTGTTTGGTTTAAACGTGACCTACGACTATCTGATCATCAGCCACTTGCCAGTGCAATTGCATCAGAGCTGCCTTGCTTACTTATTTACAACTTTGAGCCCCTATTACTCGAAGACCCCCATTACAGCTTTAGGCACTGGCGTTTTGTTGCTCAGTCACTTAAAGACATCAACCAACAGCTCGAAAAATATAACGCTGAAATCGCTATTTATAATCAAGAAATGATTACCTTGTTAGAAACCCTTAGTGAAGATTTTGATATTGCAGGGGTTTATAGTCATGAAGAAATAGGTCTTTACAATACCTTTGAGCGAGATAAACAGGTCAAACGCTGGCTAAACAGCAAAGCAATTCCTTGGCATGAAACGCCACTTGGAGGTGTAAAACGAGCGAGGCCAAAACAGTTTGATTGGCAAACACATTGGCATGGCGTGATGAACCAACGCCTTGTAACGCCAAATTGGCAAGCCTTTAATGCAGTGCAGCCTCATAATTACCAAGCAGCAACCTGTGCTGATAATTTTCTAAAGCACGACCCGCAGTTTCAATATGGTGGCCCTCATGCAGCCAGAGCTTGCCTACAGAGCTTTGTAGAAGAGCGTGCAAAGAGCTATCAAAGTGGCATCTCGAGTCCTTCCAAAAGTAGAGATTCATGCTCTAGGCTTTCGCCTTACTTAGCCTTTGGCAACTTGAGCCTCAGACAAGTTTATCAAACTCTAAAATACTATTTAGCAAAGCAGCCTTTAAGCTGGCGTCGCTCATTATATGCTTTCGAGTCAAGGCTTCACTGGCATTGCCATTTTATGCAAAAATTCGAAACTCAATGCAGCATGGAGTTTGCACCGCAAAATGCGGGCTACAAGCACTACCCTTATCGCGATGATGAACATGTTGCTGAGCACCTAAAGCGCTTTGAGCAAGGTCAAACAGGTATTCCCATTATTGATGCGTGTATGCGCTGCCTCAAGGCAACGGGTTACATTAACTTTCGAATGCGCGCTATGTTAGTCAGCTTTATGACTCATCATATGAACATTCATTGGCAATCCGTCAGCTTTATTTTATCGCGTTATTTTTTAGATTTTGAGCCTGGTATTCACTACCCACAAATCCAAATGCAAGCATCGGTCACAGGAACCAACACGATTCGTTTGTATAACCCAATAAAGCAATCTGAAGATAAAGACCCAGATGGCATATTTATTAAAACATGGTGCCCTGAGCTTAAAAACTTACCCATAGAAGATCTCCACCAGCCATGGCAACAGCCGCCAATGGAGGCCTTATTTAATAACTTTAAACTCGGCGAAGACTACCCTGAGCCTATGGTAGATATTGAACATGCAGCCAAACAAGCACGTGAGCGATTATGGTCATTTCGAGAACGTGATGATGTAAAGCGTGGCACAAAAGCCGTACTGCATAAGCATGTTACAAGCCTTAAAAGACAACGCCATGGCTCATAAAAAGCTTAATTTACCCAGCAAAACCTGCCCCGTCTGCGACAGGCCATTTATGTGGCGTAAAAAATGGCAACGTGACTGGGAGCATGTAAAGTACTGCTCAGAGCGTTGCAAGCGTGAAGCAAAAAGAAATATTGGCGTTTAAGTTGCACTTATATCGTTAACTCACAGTTTTCGGCACAAAACCCTGAAAGCCTTTCACGGTTGTCGAAAAAATTTACAAAGGAGATGACGATGACGATTAAAAAATCTGCACATACGAGTTGGTCTGGTGATATTAAATCTGGCAAAGGCTATATTTCTAGTCAAAGTGGCGCGCTTGAGAAACAGCCATTTGGCTTTAACACTCGCTTTGAAGATAAGTCAGGCACTAACCCTGAAGAGCTGGTTGCAGCGGCACACAGTAGCTGTTTTAGCATGGCGCTATCGCTTGCACTAACTGAAGCAGGCTTTGTCGCTGACGACATAACGACCAAAGCAACAGTGAGTCTTGATGAAGTTGATGACGGCTTCGAAGTGAGCCACATTGCACTTGATGTTAGTGCTAAGATAAAAGAAATTTCGAGCGAAAAGTTTGAGCAACTTTGTGAGCAAACCAAGCAAGGCTGCCCTATTTCTAAACTGATGAATGCCGAAATATCACTCACCACAACGCTTAATTAATCTCTGTAGGCCAAGCACTGCTTGGCCTTTTCACAAACTAACAGACCCACAACACTTTATTACAATGTAAATACCTACTTGTTGTATTATCTTGATGAAGCAAAACCAAATACAACAAGGATATGTATGTTTAAACAACTTGCCCCTATTGCTCTGGCAGCACTTGCTTATTCAAGCAGCTCAATCGCAACAGAACAACAGATGAGTAAACAATGGTTCAATAGTATCGACTATACGCACATAGAGAGTAACAGATATAGTTTTAATGCTTACCAATTAGTGAGCCATTACTACTTTGAGGAGCAGCAGAGCTCTGGGGTACTTGATGATTATGGTTACCTAGATACAGATTCAAACATCCGAGTGAATTACTTTAATAGCGATTACACTGATTATCTTGGCATGTTTGGTGAAGGATTTTATAAAAACTGGTTTGTTACAGGTGAAATTTACGATGTTGATGATGCTGATGACTATACCTTAGGAATAGGCTATTTATTTGCCGATGCCTTAAAGGTCTCTGTAAATAGGGATGTGCGTGAATATGGTGATGATTATTTCCGCTTAAAAGCGCAGTATAACCTCCAAATAAACGATAAGGATTACCTTGGTTTTAGCGCGGAAACAGATGATGAACTCGACGTTTGGAATGTCTCTGCCAGATACTTTAATCATTTAAGTGGTAGCCATTACATTACTGTCGATGTTGGCCACCAAGACAGCCTTAATGATTCAGCAAGCAATGCCATGATCAGCTACTACTTCGGCGATCACTATGCCATAGGCGCAGGTTTGGATGATTCTGAACTCGTTTTACAAGGCAAGTACTTTATTAATGATAAATACTATTTAACCGCGAATTACACTGAAAGCGGCTCTGCTGAACTTTATAACCTTAAGTTTGTTGCCCAGTTTTAAACTGATATGAGCCAATAGCTTTAAACAAAAACGCCGCTTGTAAAGCGGCGTTTTCAGTTTCTAGAATTACATATTACCTAGCTTCATCATCATTGCAGTGTACATTTTTAAGTTCAGTTCTAACTGCTCTTTAGTAATAAACTCATGCTCTGAGTGGCCTGTGTACTTTTTACCTGGCATTGATGGACCAAATGACACCGCATTATCAAACAGCTTAGCATTTGTGCCACCACCAATTGACACAAAGCCCGCGTCTTTATCGCCGGTAAAGTGCTTAAAGATATCGAGTAACGCCTCTGCATGAGGCGCACCATCTAACAGCATTGGCGTACCAATCACAACTTTAGTGTCTTTTAACGTAACACCATTAGTAGTTTGCCAAGCGCTAAGTGCTTCATTAATTTGCTGCTCAAGCACCGCTTCTTGTTTTCCTACCGGACGACGCATATTAATCGACAACTTAATGTCGTTACCATCGCGGCTTAATAAGGTTGGCGAAACAGTCATCGGGCCCATAAAGTCATGCTTATAACCAATTTCACCGAATTGCGCGCCGTATAAGTCAAGACCAATTAGCTGATTGATAAACTCAATTGCTTGACCATCGCTATTGTTCTCAAGATCAATACCTTTAAAGATTTCTGCAAGGTGCGCAATGGCGTTTTCACCCGCCTCTGGCTCAGATGAATGCGCTGAAATCCCCTTCACTTGGACTAACAAGCCATTTGTTTGCTCAGTCATCGCCACTTTGACGTTTTTAAGCTGAGCAACATTGTCGTGTAATTTAGCCACAGTTGCCGCATCAGCGTTATGTACTAACACACTGGCATCTTCAGGGATTTGGCTAACAAAGGCGCCGCCTTTTAAGTCACTAACATATAAGCCTGTTTGTGCAGAGGTCGCAGAGAAAGTCGGGGCAATTAAGCTCCAGCCTTTTTCTGCAACAACCACAGGGTATGAAGCATCAATAGTGACAGCGTATTTTGGTTGCTGATAGGTTTTCATGAACTCTTCGAGTGGTGCCCAGTCAGACTCTTCTGCAAGGTAAACCATTAATTCAATACGGTTATTTAATGTAATACCCTTGTCTTTAATCGCCTTCATTGCATGCAGTGCAGTCGCAATTGCGCCTTTATCATCTTCTGTACCACGTGCAATTAGCTTTCCTGGCTCAGAGGTTTTATCCATTTTAAATGGACTTTGCTGCCATTTACTGGCATCTGCTGGTTGCACATCACCATGGGTTACTATGGTTACTTTGTCAGCTTGGTTACCCATGCCAATTAATACTGTGTAGCCTAAATCTTGATAATCAAACCCAAACTGCGCCGCTTTCATTTTTAAGAACGACTTAAAGCCAATGAAATCTGGGTTATCTGGATTCGCTAGCCCTTCTTTATTTACCGTTGGATACGAAACTAAATTCTCTAAGGTATGAATTTGCGCTTGTTGATATTGCTCTACCGCGTAGTTAGCCAGCTTTTCACTTTGCTCAGACACAGCTGCCTGACTAGAGAAAGCACTTAATAAAAATGCAGCAAGTAATGAATGTTTCAAGATAAGCTCCAGAGTTTAAGAAGGTTTTTAGAAAGTCGCCTTGATTGTAACGCTTATAACGCCGACATAACATCTCTAATTCAAGCAAAATAGATCGCTTAAAAATACCAACAAGGTACAATAGCCACTCACCCTATTAATTCGTTTGTTAGACTCATGAACCGCAGAAAAAAGATCTTCACTAAACTTAAGCAAAAAGATAAGCGCGCCAATGCAAAATTGCATAAAAGTAATAAACCGGCATACATCTCAAAGGCAGAACGCGAAAAATTAGCACAGCAAGAAGCTGAGCAGGAAAGTTAAAATACCTAGCGGTCAGCGGTAGGGTTGTAGGCGCGATTTTACATCGCGCAACACGCAAAAGAAATTTCACGCCGCTGCCAGCTGTAGGCGTCACGCTTGCTTAGCGCGTCTCAAACGCCACCACAAAACAAACACCCTCGCGCGAAATAAATTTCACGCCTACAACACCTCAATTCACATTTGTATCAGACACGTGATCTGACTCGCTAACTTTACTCTCGTAGCTAGATACTCTGGTTTTGCGCGTAGAAATTTCACGCCTAGCAACTCAACTCTTTTCACACTCATTCACAAATTGTGCTTCACATAGTTCCGATTTTTAAGTATTTTAAAATTAATAAAATAACAACAATAAGATACAAGGGAATGAGACGTTTATTGCTGCTTAGCTGTGCGCTTTTGTTAAGTGCATGCGCATCTAAAGTTACCAACATAAAAGAAGACCGAGACACACTATCTAAAGCCGATGAAGGCTACCTACTGATTGGCATTGAAACTAACCGCAGTTTAAAAGCCATTTATATTGATGGTCCAAAGTCGCTAGTTCTTACGGCTAAGGACATTCGAAGTGGTAGCAATTATATTTTAGCGAATCTACCACTGGGTGATTACACCATCACACGCTTGAACTTAAGTCATTACTCATTTCTCAAATTTGATAACGATGAAGAAAGTTGGCAATTCACACTTGCCCCTAACAAAGTTAATTATGTTGGCCATTTAGACATAACAACTATAGGTTACTGGAACACACGCTCTCATATTGTTTTAGAAAACCGTAGTTCTGAAGCACTGCAATACATGGAACAAAACTTCCCAACGATTTTGTCTGGTCGCTCGCTAAATTATGGCGGCCCCGGCGAAGACTCATTCTTTGATTATTTGGAACAAACATTTTCGCAGCAGGAAGCAAAATAATGAAAAAGCTACTTATCTTATTATTTTTTATTTTTCCCTTGCATGCTGAAATGTTATCGAGTGAAGACTTAATGTATTCGCCCGATCAAAGCCAAGTTAAAGTATCGCCCAGTGGCCGTTGGATCAGCTTTTTAGAAGCGCAGGAAGACAAAACCAAAACTCTCAATATCATCGATATGGATTCGATGAAAATGTACTATATCGTCAAACTCGACGAGGATAATGATTTTTACAATTATCAATGGTTAACAGACGATGATATTTTTATCAGTGTAAAAAGTCGCGATAGTGACGATTTTGAAGTCGTCGTGAATGTTATTGAAGGCGAAAAAAAACCAAAAATTGAACAGCATAGAGTTAAAGCAAAAGGCTACATCGTAGATAGGTTACTCAGTGATCCTGAACATATCTTATTTGCTAAACCTGATAAGAAAAACACACTGCTTTATCAAGTGCCCTTAACAGCTTTATACAGTAATGATTACAGCTCTTATACTCCTATAGAAAAAGGTTTAAAAGGTGCCTATAGCTACTTCTTTGACGAGCACAAACAGCAGCTTTTTACTGCAAAATTTGATGAAGACGAAAAGAGTTTACAGTTCTTCTATAAGGTTATTGGCAATAAAAAGTGGATCCCGATTTTTACTCTCACTGACGCAGATTATCAGTTTTTACCAATTGGATTTACAGACCAAGATCACCTTGCCGTCATTACCAACAAAAATACCGATAAGAGCCAGGTGAGCCTTTTTAATATCAACACACAAGAAATCACCGACACACTCTATCAGCACCCAAAATATGACATTCAGTCCGCTGAGCTTGATGATAATGGCAAACTTATTGCTGCCTCGTATATCAAGCATGGTAAATATACTACCGATTATTTTATTGACGCCTATGAGCAATTACATAGCAAAGTTGCGGAAGCTTTAGGAGACGAACAGTTTTTTTGGGTTGATAGCTCTATCGATGGTAAGACACAAATTTTATTCAGTCACTCAGCCACCGTACCTGGCAAATACTATTTATACCAATCAGAAACAAATCACATGGAGTTACTGTTTTCTGTCGCCAAAAATAAAGACGCAACGTACGCTAAAACAACGTTTTTTAACTTTAAAGCCTACGATGGAACTAACCTAGAAGGTTACTTAACCAAACCTATTAACAACGATAAGCAGGTATTATTAGTGATGCCACATGGTGGCCCAATAGGTATTCGTGAAAGTGATGAATTTAGCCCTGAGGTGCAATACCTTGCTTCCCGTGGTTTTTCTATCTTACGTGTTAATTTCAGAGGCTCAGCAGGGTTTGGTAAAGAGTTTTTAGAAAGCGGTGTTGGTCAATTTGGTAACCTTATCGAACAAGACATTTCTGCCGCAGTGGCAGAAATTCGTTCACAATATAGCTTTAAACATACCTGCTCTATTGGCGCAAGCTATGGTGGTTATTCTGCGGTGATGCTGGCAATTAAACACCCTGATATTTATGAATGCGTGATTGCAAGTTTTGGTATTTATGACTTACCTCTACTTTATAACGCAAGTAATATCGCTTTAACTAAAGATTATCAAGAGCTTATAGAACGTACGGTTGGTGAATATAGCCAAGATTTAAAAGATATTTCCCCCGTCTATCAGGCTACATCTTTAAAAGCCCCAGTTCTTATTATTGCTGGTAAACAAGATGAAATATCGGGCTTTGAGCAAAGTAATCGCTTTTACTATGTTTTAAAGCGTTTAGGTCATGATGTTGAAAAAGCGTTTTTCGAGCGTTCAGGGCATGGCCATCAGATTTGGTATTACGATCAAGTAGAAGCAGCTTTAGCTAACGACTTTCTTGAAAGAAAACTTAATCTAAACAGTACATTGACTAATTATACTGAATCAGAAAAGAAAGCGGTTCAACGTGATGCCATATTGTTAGCAGATACTTTTGACAGTAAGACTATAGAAACTGATCGTAAAAAAGAAAGCTTTGACTACTACCAATTAGCTGCCAACTTAGATCATGACCGAGCAATGTTTAATGTCGGTAGTTATTATCATCGTGGTGATAATAGACCAATCGATATCAAAGAAGCTATTGAGTATTACTCTCGAGCGGCAGAATTAGGCTATGAGCAAGCGCTGGAGCGTTTAGGCTATATATACTCTGTGAGTAAGCTAGTTAAACCGGATTATCATAAAGCAAAAGAGTTCTTTCAAACGGCCTTTGATAAAGAACATAGTGTTGATAATGCATTTAACTTAGCCTCTATCTATTGTATCGCTGATAATGAAATCAGAGATGTAGATAAGTGTTTATCTATGCTTAATAGCTATGCGAATAAAGTTGATAATGAATCTCGCCAACATGTTCGAGAACAAATATCAATCATTATGCAAGAAGGAAACTACTCCGAGAATGAGCTAAAAGGTCTTCACAGTGTCTTAGCTAAACTTTATGGCTTGAATTACCCGAATGCTATTTTGGAGTTAGAACGCAAAGGATTATTTAAACTAGTACTATCCGATAAGTTTAACGGTGAACCTGAAATAGAACAGCTATCAAAGCAATTAGATTTCATCTATAAACTCGATGATGAACAACGCTTTGGCATAGAGTTTTACATGAATCGTGATGGCCTCGATACTCGTAGAGATCGACTTGTTGTGTTTACCAAATGGCACTTCACTCCTGACGATAAAGCGCTCAATGATTTTGTTTACTATCAGACTCTATGGGGCGACCCAATTACCGAATGGTCTACCTACCGCACTTTAGATGAAACATCGACTCCAGGTACGTGGACACTAGATGTGATGGGCGCAAACCAACAGTTGCTCTATCAAAACACCTTTAAAGTGACAGCTATCAACTAAACTCAAAATGCGCAATTTCAATCAGGTAACGACTTAGGGGCCATGGCAAACTGGCCCCACTTCTGAAAAGCATTAACGAGTAACCATGAAAACGAAGCAACAACAACGCATTGAGTTAGTCTGTGACTACATTAGCCAGCATCTTGATGAACCTTTATCACTGGAGACACTCAGTGAGGTGGCATGTTGTTCGAAATATCATTTTCATCGTTTATTTGTCGCTGGAGTTGGCCTAAGCGTTACCAAATATGCGCAGCTTGCGCGTTTAAAGCGTGCCTCATTTCGACTTGCATTTGAACATCAACTTAAAATTATTGATGTTGCATTAGAAGCGCAATTTGATAGTCCTGAAGCATTTAGCCGTGCTTTTAAGCGCACCTTTACGCAGTCGCCTAGCGAATTCAGAAGCAAACCAAACTGGCCTAATTGGCACACACAGTTTGAATTTTCATTACCTGACAAAAAGGTTTGCCCTATGAATGTAAACATTGTTGATTTTAAAACACAGCCGGTGGCTTTATTAACCCACCAAGGCGCTGCTAATACCCTAATGAATACCGCTGCAAAATTTATTGAGTGGCGAAAAGAATCAGGCTTTTCACCTGTTAAAACCAGTAACACATATGGGATCCCATATAGCGATCCGGCCACCACTGAAGACCATGCATTTCGTTTTGACTTCGCAGGCAGTATCACCTCACCGATTACTGAAAACCCGCAAGGTGTGCGAAATGGTGAAATTCCAGCAGGACGCTGCGCCGTTGTTCGTCATAATGGCTCTCATGACACCATTAGCGATACAGTTTACTACTTATACCGTGAATGGCTGGTGCAAAGCGGCGAAGAGGTCAGAGACTTCCCCTGCTTCTTTCATTACCTCAACCTCATCCATGAAGTTGATGAATGTGACCTGCAAACGGATATATATTTGCCGATAAAGTGATTGCGAGTTGCGAGATGCGAGTTGCGAGTTGCGAGTTGCGAGTTGCGAGTTGCGAGTTGCGAGTTGCGAGTTGCGAGTTGCGAGTTGCGAGTTGCGAGATGCGAGATGCGAGATGCGAGATGCGAGATGCGAGATGCGAGATGCGAGATATTGTAGGCGCGATTTTATATCGCGCAATATAAAAAGATAACGCGCGAAATAAATTTCACGCCTACATCAAAAAACGTGGGAGCGGCTTTAGCCGTGAATAAAGCTGTTCGGCGTTAAAACGCCTCCTACACCGTAGGCGTCACGCTTGCTTGGCGCGTCTCAACCGCCACACAAAACAAGCACCCTCGCGCGAAATAAATTTCACGCCTACGACAGCTTATTTCACATTTATATCGGACACGTGACCTGACTCGCTAACTTTACTCTCGTAACTAGAAACTCTGGTTTTTAATCTGAAAGCTGACGGCTGATAGCTGACAGCTCTCTTTACTCTTTCCCCTAGCAGCTTGCTAACTTTACTCTAGCAACTCGCTAACTCCCTTCCCTAAAACCTATAACTCACACTGGCATTATACGAGCGGCCTTGTCCGGCAAGTTGCTCAAAACCATTGCTCATGTCTTGCTTATAATTAGCAATGCTTACACCGCCAAGCGGCTGTTGGTAATATTCATCAAGTAAGTTGGTAATTGCTAACTTAAAGGTTAAATTTTGCCACGTTTTCTGACTTGAGATAGCCAATAGCTGATAGCTGTCGGTTTGGTTTTCTAAACGGCGCTCATCAACATGGGTTTTACTATCAACCCATTGCCAGCTCAGTGCGTTTTGCCAGCCTTTGTATTCGTGCTCTAGGCTCAGTTCAGTGTGCAGTGGCATAATTTGATATAAGTCTTCATTGCTATCATCACGCTCGCCATGAGTACTGGTTAGTGAGCCTTTTAACTGCCACTTTCCTGCTTGCTTTGTGTTGTAAAGCTCTACCAAACCCGCCAGTTTTGCACCATAAAGTGTCGCATCTAGGTTCGTAAAAGTAAGAATATTGCGCTTGGTATGCGCCATGTCGGTGCGATTAAAGCTCTTAGTAACTTCAGCATCAATATAATCATTTACTTGCGTGTACCAAACATTTGCTGTTATTTGCCAGCTATCGTCTTTGGCAAGTTTGGTATAGCTAGAGCTCAATGTGTGAGCTGTTTCGGCTTCTAAATCTGGGTTACCAATATAACCATTACCATCGCCAAACCAACCAATCATGGTGGTTGCCATCCTACCTACACCCCAGCTGTAACGCTCATATAAATTAGGGGCGCGGTTTTTACGAGCTAAACCAAATTGTAGCTCATCGTTGTTCGATAATTGATAGCGAGCAAGTAAACTCATATCAACTAAGGTGTCGTCACGTTTACGGTCTAATTGGTTAAATTCCATCGCAGCTTGGGCATCGGTTTTTGACATATCCATCATTGAGCCCATATTAGCCATACCGCTCATGCCACCTTCGTTATAAGCCTGCACTTCGCCAGTATCTGTGGTGACTTGCTCAACACGAACACCTGCCGACACCCACCATGCTTGGTTTACTTGGTTTTGGTACTCAGCAAATGCCGCAAGGCGGTCACGTTTGCCATCGTTAATGTTTACGTACTCATTTGGGCCCATCATCATTGACCCTGCAACCGCCGGCCACCAATCATCAATTCGATATCCGTAATATTCTTGCCCAAGCATTAATGATGACTGTTTTGATAAATCTGTGTGCCAATGAACTTGATAACTGTAATCTTGTGCATCGGTATTCATTGGCATCATGCCGGTTTTCTCATTACTGAAAAAACCCATTTCGTGTTTTACATCATGCGCATTCACTTGCACCTGCAAATCACCATTTTCAAGCTCACGTTGATACTGAGCAACGAAACCATAGCTGGTGTTATCGGTCATATCCATGTATTGATTTGCAAAGCCTTGGTAAGGAATTTTTTGATGCGTCAGCTTAACTACAAGCTGTTGTTTCTCATCACGAATAGCGCCCGTTAAAGCATGATTTTGCACTCGATATAAGGTATCAAGTACACGCTCACCATGCCCATCATCATAGCTGTTAGCATCTTCAAAGCTGCCTTGGTAAGACAAGCTAAACTGTTTGCTCGCAAGGCTGGCACCTAGCGCGTATGCTTGGCTATCGTTAACGCTTTTGTACTGGGCGGTAACATAGCCTGCGCGCCAGTTCACTGAGTCTGAATCACTAAATTCAGGGGCAATCGTATTAACTCTAATAACGCCGGCAATATTATCACCGCCACTGCTTACCGGTGATACACCAGCAACGACACTGTAAGAGGCAATTTGGTTTGCCGAAACATAAGAGAGTGGCGGGTTCATTTGGTTAGCACACGCTGCTGTGACATCAGCACCATCGACTAAAACTTTAACTCTATCGCCCATCATGCCGTTCATCACCGGCAAGTTAGACACACCTCCGGCAGCTGAAAAATCAACACCTAAATCTTTCAGTAACGCGTCTGCAGAGCCAACTAATTGATGGTTATTTTGGGCATGACCTTGTACTTCTATCACTTCAATAGAATCATCAGCAAAGGCCGAAATACTTAAAACACAGCTAAGTGCTGCAGCAATTTTAGAAAATAAAAAACCAGGGCGAGAAGATTGCGTGTTCATAACTCTTTTAAAATCAAAGCAAATAATTAATGACGCCGATTATAAAACTCATTAATTAGTCTGAACACGTGACATATTGTCGCACCCTGTCACAGGTAAATAACTTAGCGCAGCACCACTAATGGAATACGGCTATCTTCAAGCATTTTTAAGGTCGTGCTGCCTAAAAAGAATTGTCGCCATTTAGAGTGACCAAATGCGCCCATCACCATTAAGTCAACGGCGTGGTCACTTTTATATCGCCACAGCGCTTGGTAAACATCCCCATCGAGCATGCGCGCTCTCACATTAAAGCCATTTTCAGCCAACCTTGCTGAGGCAGTATCAAGTTTGTCTTGACTGTGACCGTCTTGTTTATCAACCATCACCAAGTGGCAATCTAAGCCGGATAAAATACCGCCATTGATAATTTGTGTAATCGCTTTGTCGGTACTTTCGCTACCATCATAAGCCAGCATAAAGTTTGTAGGCTCATGAAATTGCGGCGGCACAATCGCAACCGGGGTATGCACCTGGCGGATCAGCGTTTCAATATGCGAGCCTAGTACTTTAAAATCATCGTAATGGCCTTTACCAGAGCGGCCAATTATCATCACACGGGCATTGTCTTCATGTTCAAGTAAGGCATCAACAAGACTCATTGAAAGCTGCTGTTGCTCAATCTCGGTTAAGCCTGCATGCTCGGCTTTTTTCATTGCTTCATCTAGCAATAATTGACCGTGCTGCGACGCTACTTTGTTGCGCTCTTGTTCAAGTTTTGCCAATTGCTCTAACAATGAGGTTTGCGAACCTAAACCAATAATTGCGGTTAAATCATCACTGCCCTGCGGCAAAGGTGGCTCTAATGCATGCAGAAAATTAATTGGATGGCTGGAGCGCTTAGAAATCCAAATAGCCGCTTCTGTCACCGCATCGGTCATGCATGAACCGTCGATACAAGCAAATATCTTTTTCATTGCGCTCTCCTTTAAACCAATTTAGTTAACCAAGTATAGTTGGCTTTTTATCAGTATTTATTTTGAACAGCAAAGACTTAAGAAGTTCAGGTTATTTTCTTATAGCAAACAAATATAGAACGTTCCAAAAAGTACTGTATCAACCCCATTAATTTGTATTACAATAGCGCTGGGCACACATCTCTACTCCAGAACAAAGTATTTGTTACTGGCATTTTCAATTATCAAAAATCTATTTTGTTTTTAAATTTATTTTAAAGGAATTACATGACTAACGTAGCCAACTCCCAAGGCAACGCAAGCACGTTTACCATTCTGATAGTATTGGCTTTAGGCACATTCATTTTAGGCCTATCAGAGTTTTCTATGATGCCAATGTTGCCCCTGATCAGCGAAACATTTTCGTCTACGCCTGCGCAAAGTGGTTATGCCATCAGTGCTTACGCGATAGGCGTAGTCGTCGGTGCGCCGCTATTTATGATCACAACCGCCAACATGCGTAAGCGCAATGCCCTGTTGATGTTTGTCAGTATGATGTTTTTATTCAATGGCTTAAGTGCTTTTGCAAACTCGCTTGAGCAACTTATTTTATTTCGCTTTTTAAGTGGTTTACCACACGGTGCCTACTTTGCCGCTGCTATTTTATTGGCAGCCGACATTGCCCCTGCCGATAAACGCGCAAGCTTTATGTCAAAGGTATTTATGGGTTTAACCATTGCCACTATCGTTGGTGTGCCCATGGTCACCCTAGTGGGGCAAAACTTTAGCTGGCGTTATTGTTTAGCGGGTACCGCTGTACTTGCATTAGTTGCCTTGGTATTGATAGTGAAATACGTACCTAACGTAAAAAATACCGCGCCAACATCAATTCTCGATGAGTTAAGTGTATTAAAGAATAAGCTCGTATGGACTATTCTGGGTATCATAATTATTGGTTTTGGTGGCGTATTTTGTGTTTACACGTACATTGCCGACACTATTTTAGAAGTCACCCATACCCCTGCTTACACTATCTCTATTGCTATGATCATGTTTGGTATTGGCTGTACTTTAGGTAACTATGTATTAGGTAAAGCCGCTGACCATTCACCGCTGAAAACCACAGGCGCAGCGCTGATTGGTGCTGTAGTATTTGCAGCCAGTTATGTAAGCGCAAGCCATAATATTTGGCTGTTATACGCGGTGATTTTCTTTATTGGCTTTAGTGTTGGTTTAGGTACCGTGATCCAATCGCTATTAATGGATGTGTCACCACAAGGGCATGCCATGATTGGTGCGCTAGTACAGTGTGCGTTTAATACAGCTAATGCGATTGGCCCTTGGCTTGGCGGTATGGCTATTGCCGAAGGCGCACTCCCTAGTCAAACAGGCTATGTTTCTGCGGGTCTGTTCTTAGGTGGCTTTTTAATGTGGTCGTTAAGTGCGATGCAGATGAAAAGACTACGAGTCGAAAGTTAGCAAAAATGTAGCAGCGATTTTATATCACGTAGGATAAGTGGCGTTTAACATTCGGCGTTAAAACGCCTCCTACGCTATCAGACTTACTCATCCTGAAATATCTCTTCGATACTCAGGTTGAATAAACGCGCGGCTTTAAATGCTAACGGCAAACTTGGGTCAAATTTACCTTTTTCTATCGCATTAATGGTTTGCCTAGACACATCCAAAAGCTCTGCGAGTTTCGCTTGGGTGTAGTTGTGCTCTGCACGAAGCACTTTCAAGCGGTTTTTCATTCTTCGCCCTCGTCGTTTAACTGCTTATTCATCATTAAAAGACTCACCAAATAGGTTAAGCCCATAAAGAGCACGAGGTGTGAAATATCTTCTTTAAAGCTAATTAAACCGCTTGATTGCACCACCGAATAAGCTAAACCAAATACCAAGCTTGCACCCAAGGTAATGGCCATTGCATTAAGGTGCATACGCTGCTGCAGCTCATCCATTCCTTGTAGTTGTCGTTTGTTAGATAAAATCATCATGATGCCAACTACTACATTAATTAAGATTGCCACAACACTAAAAATAGCCTGCTCTTGCCATAAAAAGTGCGGCCCAAATGAGGCAATTGCTAAAGTAATCACCCATGCAGATGTCCATTTCGCGAGGTTTAGCGTGTTCTGCTTATTACGTTGTTTAAAGGTTAATCCTGTTTGATTCATTATTCTCACCTTAAAAGTAAAGTAGACTTGACTAAAGATTAAACTAGCAACACAAAAAGTCAAACAAACTTTACAAATAGTTTTATATACACGACATCAATATGATTTTTTAATGTCAGAAAAGGCAAGGTGCTTGCTGTTAATCTCATAATATTGTATTAATCAAAGTATCCCGTAATCTAATATAAAATCGGGTCCAATCGGACTGCGTTTCTAACAATAACAATGAAGATAACACTATGAATACGGCACTGTTTTTCGTTGGCGAATGGCAAGTTACTCCGGCCACTAATTCAATCCGTCGCGGTGAACAAACAAAGCATCTTGAACCCAAGGCGATGGATGTATTACTGCTGCTTTGCGAAAAACAAGGTGAGCTACTAACAAGTGAAGAAATTATCAGCCACTGCTGGCCAAATGTAGCGCTCGGTGACAATCCCCTTCATAAAGTGATCACCCAATTACGTAAAGCATTTGACGATAAAGCAAGCGATCCGCATTACATAGAAACCATTCGTAAACGCGGTTATCGAGTAATTGCCGAAATCAACTTTCCACTCAACGAAGAACAAAAAGCCAGCCAAACCAGTTGGCAAGGTGATTCGCCCTTTGTTGGCTTAAGTGCGTTTGCACCAGAGCAAGCTGATGTGTTTTTTGGTCGTAACAAACAAATTGCCACCTTGTTACAGCGAGTGTCGGCTCAAATTGAGTTTGGTCGCGCATTTTGCTTAATTTTGGGAGCCAGTGGTTCAGGTAAATCGTCGTTAGTTAACGCAGGTGTATTGCCCGCTTTAATGTCGAGTAATGGCTACGATGGCATTAGAGTACATAGTTACTGCCAACTCGACTTTGCCGATGTCAGCAAAGAGCGCTTACTGCTTGATTTAGCCTCAACCTTGCTCGATTTAGAAATAAACGACGCACCTGTACTTAGCGATATAAGCGCCGATGCGTTGGCTGAATTGTTATTAAAAGACCCAGAACAGGTTATTTCCCGCTGTAAAGCAGCACTTGCAGCGCTAAATGCAGAGCGCACTACGCCCTATTTATTTTTATTTATCGACAGGCTCGAAGTGCTATTGTCATCGCCGCTATTTAACGATGACGAGCGCAACCAGCTGTTAGCACTAATTGAGCGCTTAGCAACAAGTGGCTGCATGATCATTTTTAGTGCCTGTCGTAATGACTTTTACCCGCAAGTAGTGAGTCAACCAAGTTTAATGGCAGGCAAAGCCAATGGCGCACATTTTGACTTATTAGCGCCAACTCGCTCTGAGCTTAAGCAAATGATCCGTTTGCCAGCACTTGCAGCAGGCTTAAGCTGGCAACATCACCCAGAGCACCACACACCGCTTGATGAACAACTTTGTAACGATACTGCCAATAACCCAGATGCATTGCCAATGCTGCAATACACCTTGCAACAGCTTTATTTACAGCGCAGCCCAGACAACGAATTATTGTTCTCTGAATACCAAGCCCTTGGCACCATCGAAGGAGCCATCGGCCAAAAAGCCGAACAGGTATTTTGCCAATTACCCAAAGACCAACAAACTGAACTTGCCGCAGTCCTTTCTAAGCTGATCACCTTAAACCCAGATGGCGAAACGCTCACCAGCCGTGCAGCACGTTGGAGCGAATTAACCTGCCCTGCTGCAACCAAGCTTGTTCAGGCCATGGTCGATAGCCGCTTGTTTGTGTCACACCTTAAAAATGAGCAAGCCTGTTTTAGCCTTGCCCACGAAGCGCTGCTACGCCATTGGCAACGCGCCATAGATTGGGTACAAGAACACCAACAAAGCTTAGCAATTCAAAGCCGCGTGCAACTAGCCACCGAGCGCTGGCTGCTTGAACATAAACACAGCGACTTTTTATTAACCCAAGGCAAACCGCTGCAAGAAGCACAAAGCCTAGTTAAAAACCCTATGTTTAGCTTATCGAGCGACGAACAAGCGTTAATTAAAGCTTCTAACAACAAAGCCAAACGTAAAAAACGCATGTTACAAATAACGGCGGCTGCACTTGTTTGCTTAACCTTTATTGCTACATTTATGAGCGTGCGTAGCTACCATGCTGAGCAAGTTGCAAAACAAAAACGCCAAGAGGCCGAGAGTTTATTGGGTTTTATGGTCGGTGAATTTGCCGATAAACTGAGAAGCGTTAAGCGTATGGATTTACTAGATGGTATTAGCAATAAAGCCCTTGAGTATTTTACCAATCAAGACGAAGAAGCGGCCTCGTTGTTTGACTTTAGCGATAAACAAGCCGAGTTTAATAACCGTTTTCAATACGCTCAAACCTTAGAGGCCATGGGCGAAGTGGCCTACTCGCGCGGCAAAACCGACGAAGCCTTCACCGCCTTTGAAAATGCGCGAACGCGCCTAGAATCATTACTAAAAATTCAACCCAACAACCTTGATGTTTTAATGCTTGCAGGGGCCAATGCTTTCTGGCTTGGGCAATTAAACTTTGATAACAGTGACTATACAGGCGCCGAACCTTGGATAAAACGCTACCAAGAGCACAGCAAACAAATGTACACATTAGCACCCAACGATTTTAACTCAATTATGGAGTTATCTTATTCTTATAACTCGTTAGGTTCATTGTACTTAAAGCAATTTGACTACGCTCTCGCAAAACAGAACTTTACTGAATCTTTAAAACTTAAAAACCAAGCCCTTGAGCTAAAACCTAATAACAAAAATCTATTACGCGATAAGACAGATACCATCAGTTGGATTGCAAGTACTGAAGAAAACTTAGGGCATTTCAATGAAGCTCTCAAGATTTTTGAACATGCAGAAAATGAAACAAATAAAATGTTAACTAAGTATCCGGCCGATGCTAGTGTATTAACATCGTTAGCATATAAACATATCCAGCAAAGCTACTTATTAAGTTACTTCCCTGATAAATCAAAATCTTACGAAAAAGCAAAGCAAGCAACAGAAACGATTAACAAAGCGAGATTGCAAGATGTTCAAAATAAAACTATTGAAAGAACATACTATCAGTTTCTAGCTTATCAACTCTCTCTCTCTGATAACCCAAATATAGATAATAGAGTTAGTGAAATAATAGAGTTTTTAGGTACCAACAAGTCATCGAATAGACAAGTTATTGGTACAAAAATTAGCTTGATAGAATATTTCATTAATAGAAATAATATTAAAAGGGCTTTAGATCTTTTAAAAAGCCTGGATGAAAATAACATGTTATCCAGCGCACTGGATATAGACAATGCACGACTTCATACAAGAACCTTGTTAATTAGAGCGGGATTGGCTGAATCACAACAAGAAAAAAATTCTTTATGTGAAGACGCAGCAACCACTCTAAATAAAATAAGTAAAAAAACTAAAAGTATAAAATTTACTTACCCATTAATTCAGGCATATACCTGCCTAAATAAATCACACGAAATAGAAGCGACCATTGTTCCGGTAAGAGAACTGGGAATAATTAATTTTCAACTATAAAGTAAAGGAAAAAACATGATTGAAGGTAAAGTTTACAATTTCACAGTGAATATTGAATTAGATAGCAACAAAAAAGCTGTATTTACATACTTCCAAGATGGTCAACAAGTATCTGGTGGTGGGGTTGTTACAGAAAGAAATAGTCTTGGTATTTACACCCTAAATGAAGAAACTCAAAAAAGAGGGTTCTTATTTTCTGCCGCTACTTTTAGTAATCATGAGGGTGACTGTGCTAAAGATTTCAGTTACGAGGTTACAAACGCTGGTACGGTAATCAATATTTCAGATACCGATGAAAACAGCGGTACAGCATGTATGATCTTCACGGTTAGCTGCAATGGTGAGGAATATCAAAGCGAAGATCCACAGTTTGAAAATAAAGAAGAAGTATAAAATCTAGAAATGACACCAACACAAGGCTCCACCAAGGAGCCTTTTTTATTTTAAAACAACAACTTAAAACCAGAAGATTACCAGAAGGTTTATTTACACTTTTTTAAGTAACTTTATAGACACCAAAATCGTTTGCATCGGCAAAAAGGAAACGAACGTGTCTACTAATAAAAATGAACAACCAAGCACTAATAAATCAGAAGCGAAAAGCGCACTTGCGCAGTCTATAAATTCAGAGCAACTTGCACTGATTGCCCAAATGTTTCAGAACATTCCTGAAGGAGTGTTTATCATTAATGGCCAAGGCATGTTTGAATTTGCAAACCCGATGGCGGCTCAGCTTTTAGGTGACAACCAAGAAGCGTTAATCGGGCAAAACATTTTACATTACCTACACGACACCGACCGTGATAAATACATGTATACCCTACTCAGTTGGTTAGACCATAAAGACTCGCCGATAAGTCTTGGGCCAAACGAAGTTAAAATAAACCGCGCTGATAATAAAACCCTTGAGGCGGATTTATGTATATCGAGCCTGCCAAAAAACATTGCCGTTGCAGAAAATTTATTTATTTGTGTATTACATGATTTATCATCACACAAAGAACAATATAACCGCTTAATAAAACAGGCTACTACTGACCATTTAACCGGCCTTGCTAATAGATTAACCCTTGAAGAGTCATTAAAAGAGCATTGGCAAGAAAGCGTACAAACCAATCAAGCTATTAGCACTATATTAATCGACATTGATTACTTTAAATTATTCAACGACCGATTCGGCCATGTAAAAGGCGATAAATGCTTACAAAAAGTAGCAAGTATAATCGCAGAGTCACTCCCTTCTCGCGATTGTTTAGCAGCCCGTTATGGTGGTGAAGAATTCGCCGTAATATTACCCCGTTGTCAAAAAGACACGGCCGCCGCCATTGCTAAACATATTCAAATAAAAGTAAATAACATGCCATTTACTGATATAGGTTTACCGAGTGATTTTAGAATAAGTGTAAGCCAAGGAATTGCTTGCGAGTTTAATAATCAATATCGTACTTCAGAGGCATTAATTTGCGCCGCAGATACTGCATTATACCGAGCAAAAACAGAGGGCAGAAATAAAATCAGTATTAGCGCATAATAAAAGTTAATATAATGTAAATACAGTGAGCTAAATAGCTTGTTTAGATAATCATATAGTATACTTTTATGTTATTTGTTTGTTCCTTTTTTATTGATAAACTGCGAAGCGAAATCAACGTTAGATGGGATCCAACAATGACAATTTTTAAAAAAGTACCTTTGCAACTCGCAATTGCAAGTACGCTAGCTACATCAGTGACTGCAATCGCTGCTGAGCAAACAACTGACAACACCGTTCAAGATGTTGAGGTTATTTCTGTTACTGGTACTCGCCGTAGCCTTCGTAGCATTTCTGAAAGTACCGTGCCTGTCGATTTATTAACTAGCCGCGATTTATCAAGCACAGGCCAGCTTGATATGAGCCAAGTATTGGCATCACAATTACCAAGCTTTAACTACCCAAGTGCCACCATTGCTGATGGCACTGACCACGCGAAACCAGCTGTTTTACGTGGCCTTGCTCCGGATCACACATTAGTTCTGATCAATGGTAAACGCCGCCATGCCGGTGCATTATTAAACTTAAATGGTACGGTTGGCCGTGGTTCAACGGCAGTAGATCTAAATAATATACCTACTTCTGCAATTAAACGTGTTGAAATTCTACGTGATGGCGCTGCAGCTCAATATGGTTCTGACGCGATTGCCGGTGTGATCAATATTGTATTAAAAGATGCCGATGAAGGCGGTAGCGTGAGCTACACATACGGTGAATACGACACACAAATGGCAGGCTCTCCTCAGCTACTAAACACCACAACCGATAGCGAAGGCAACTTAAGCTTTGAAACTGGCAGCGACCGTGAAGTAAACGACGGCATTACGCGTACAGCAAGTGCTAATGCGGGCTTTGCACTTGGCGATAATGGCTTTATTAACGTGTCGATTGAGTCACGTAATAACGAGCCAACAAATCGCTCTGGCTTTGATGCACGTGAGCAATATAGCCGTGATGAGAATGGCGATTTAGATTCACGTGAATTTGACTTTGACCGCTATAATCACCGCTTTGGTAAAGCCGATATCGAAGACTTCGCGCTTTTTTATAACCTAGGCTATGAGTTTGATAACTCGCTGTCGCTTTACTCATTTGCAAGTTACTCAAACCGTAAAGGTAACTCAGGCGGTTTTTATCGTCGCGCTAAAGATTCTCGTAACTTAACTGAAGTGTATCCTGACGGTTTCTTACCGCAAATTGATACCGATGTTGATGATTACTCATTTGCAATTGGCTTAAATGGCGA
This sequence comes from Pseudoalteromonas sp. XI10, assembly GCF_001469895.1. Lineage (GTDB taxonomy): Bacteria > Pseudomonadota > Gammaproteobacteria > Enterobacterales > Alteromonadaceae > Pseudoalteromonas. The sequence continues at coordinate 206,695 of NZ_LOPY01000047.1, forward strand.
AACTAATGATTGGGCTTGGGATGTAAGCACCAATTATGGTCGCAACGATTTTGGCATTGGCGTAAGCAACAGCTTAAATACCTCGATGGGTGTTAGCAGCCCAACAGAGTTTGATGATGGCTCGCTTGTTTATGAACAATACTTAGTGAACATGGATGCAAGCAACACACTAGACTTAGGTTTACCTGATGATGTGTTTGTTACGATTGGTGCTGAGTATCGTCACGAAAACTACCAAATTAAAGCAGGTGAAACAGCCTCTTACCTAACTGTATTAGATGACGATGGCAACCCAGTTGCTGCCGGTGGCGCGCAAGTGTTACCTGGTTTCTCACCAGAAAGTGCAACCGATAAAAGCCGTCATAACATTGCGGTATTTGCAGAGTTTGATACTTACCTAACTACAGATTGGAACCTTGTTTTAGCAGGTCGTTTTGAAGATTACAGTGATTTTGGTAGTACCTTTACCTCTAAACTTGCTTCGCGCTATAGCATTAATGAGTCGCTGTCGCTACGTGGTGCAATTAGCACAGGTTTTAGAGCGCCTTCACTTGCCCAAACATCTTATAAATCAGTAAGCACTGTTTTTGAAAATGGTGTGCCAAATGAAGTGGGTTTATTCCCTGTTGATGAGCCTGCAGCGCAAGCACTGGGAGCTCGTGATTTAGACGCTGAAGAGTCAGTTAATATGACGGCGGGTTTCATCTTTACGCAAGGCGGCTTTAGCTTAACCCTTGATGCGTACCGCATTGAAATTGACGACCGTATCGTATTGTCTGAAAACTTAAGCGGCCCAGAAGTTGAAGCGATTTTAGCCGAAGCAGGCGAAGTTAATACGCAGCGCGTTCGTTACTTTACTAATGCTATTGATTCACGTACGCAAGGTGTTGATATTGTTGCAACCTACTCATTAGGTTTAGAAAACTATGGTGATTTACGCTTAAGTGCAGCGGTTAACTTTAACGACACAGAAGTGACGAATGTTAAAGAAAACCCAGCAGAGCTAGAAGCGCTAGGTGATAGCTACGAGTATTTCTCTCGTCGCGAAATCACACGTTTTGAAAAAGGCACACCAGCCGATAAATGGAACCTATCTGCAACATGGGATTATGAAAACTTCCAAACTACATTACGAGCAACTCGTTATGGTGAAGTAGTTGATACATCAAGTACTCCTGATGGAGATGAAGTACTTGATGCTAAATGGATTGCTGACTTAGAAGTGGCTTACCGCCCTGATGAGCAGTGGAAGTTCGCATTAGGTGCCAACAACCTATTCGATCAGTACCCTCAAGATACTGTGAGTAATATTGGTTTTAGTAATTTTAATCAAATTTTCCCTTATAGTGGCTTTGCGCCATACAGCTTAGATGGCCGTTTTATTTACGGTAACATCACTTATAGCTTCTAAAAAAATAGGGCGTGAAAGCAGCAATTGCTAACACGCCCTAACCTACAATGATAAGTGAATAAATTAACTAATTTGAATAGTGTGATACGCCAATAAAGTGCCATCACTATTTTGTGCTGTGTTTAAAATAAACTGCTCATAATCACTACCAAACACGTTGTCGTTGCTAGCAAGGGTTGTATCTTGTTCACCGCGTGATTTGTAATCGCTATGAGTGGTACAAATTTCTTTTGCAAACGCATCAGTAAAACAGAACTGGCTAATTACATAGTCGTTATTGTTGTTTGCTACTTTAAAGTGAATATGAATAGTACGGCCAGAGTACCAACCTGGGAAATGCGTTTTAAAGTTCACACGACCACTGCTATCTGTGATCAATGAACCACGATACCAGGTACTTGCCTCAGCTTCGGCATCGTCACCAGTACAGAAGTCACCCGCAAAACGTGAGCTATCAGAACTACTGCTAGTATCGCCCGAGTAAATACCGCTGGTATCACAGTGCCAAACCGATATTTCGTAATTTGCTAATGGGTTACAGTCGCTATCAATTAACTGTAAACACAGCATCATAGGTAAACCCGTTAGGCCATCCGAGATGTCTTCGTCTGAATCAGCTTGGAAATAACATGGGCCTTCGGTTGTTGCTTGAGTGAGTGCTAACACACATGCGGTTGATGTTTCAAAAATGCTGTCATCAGGAAAGTCATCAGTAATAAGTGCTGTTGTGCCTGATACATAATCACTGTCGTTCGTGGTTGTTGTATCGTCTGTATCAGTGCTGGTGTCTGTATCTGTTGATGTATCGGTGTCTGATGTTGTATCGGTGGACGATACTGTATCTGAGTTACAGCCTAAAAATGCCAACATAGGCACAGCAGCAACTGAAATACCTAATGTTTTAAGCATTTTTCTACGAGTATAAAGTTCAGGTTTTAAAGTCATCTTGTGCCCCTTCGCTAACATGAGTAATTAACGTTGAGTATAAAGAACAAATGTAGAGACTTTGTGTAGAAAAAGTGGTGCTTTTATAGAGTGACTAGGATGCACATGCCAAAAAATAGACATTTATAGTATATTCATTTCTGGCTATTACATTTTACTATTACATCTATGAAGTTAATTCACAAACTCTTAATTACCAATCTTATCATTACGCTACTACTGGTGCTGACCATGTTTGGTCTAAATGCAATTTCCAATAAGCGTATGCTCAATAATGTGTTTGAAGATATAGATAACGAAGCATTTAACCGAATAGCCACTGAAATTAGCCTGCAGTATCAGCAAACGGGTTCGATTGGGATGTTTATCGATTCTAAAGCCCTGTGGTATGAGCTAATCAACCGTAATTTTCATTCAAGCCGTTTATTGTTTTCGCCCAATAGCCCAAAACCAGGAGAGCCCGGCCCTTTTCCATTAATTGGGCCTCCTGAAAAGCATATGCAAAATGAGCCGATGCCACCCCCCGATGACTTTGGGATGCCACCATCGTTCGACCAACCACCTGAATTTGCCCCACCAAATGAGTTTAACGAGCCTGCAAACTTTGCTGACATGCATGAGCCGGCACCTCGCAATAACCCCATGGCTGATGACTTCATGCCCTTTGAAAAGCGCCTAAGTTTGCTTGATGAAAAAGGCGAAATATTGATTGCAGGCAATACCGAAACTGAGGTCGTGAACGAGCAAGAAATCACCCACAATGGCGAGGTTGTTGCGGTGCTTCAGCTGCATGCTAACCGCAATCATGTTAGCGCGCTAACTCAGCATTACCTAAATACACAAATTAATATCAGTTTGTGGACAGCAGGGATTGGTTTATTAATTGCGTTATTGTTTAGTTACTTACTCGCACGTCATTTTACTAACCCTATTTCTCAGCTGAAAAAAGGCGCAAAAGCCCTTGCAGAACGCGAATTTGAGACCCAAATAACCGTCAACAGTAGTGATGAATTTGCGACCTTAGCGGATGATTTTAATCGTATTGCCACAGAGCTCAGACGCTTTGAGTCGCAGCAAAGCCAATGGCTCATGGATATTTCTCATGAACTACGCACGCCTTTAACTATTTTAGAGGGTGAACTAGAGGCCATTAACGATGGCATTATCGAACCAAACCAAAAGGCAATAAGCTCACTGCAAGAAGAAGTGGCGCTGTTAAGCCGACTTGTGAACGACTTACACAAAGTCAGCTCACTCGACAGACACAGCTTTAACTATCATATGGAAACTATTGATTTTAATGCCTTGGTGGCCCTACAAGCGCATAAGTATGCGTTTAAATTTCAATCCAAAAACATCACGCTTAATGCCACCTTACCAGAGCAAACAGTGATGGTTTTGGCCGACCAAAATCGTATTACACAAGTTCTACAAAACATTTTAGAAAATAATTTACGCTATACCGATGAACAGCAAAAAGTCTGGTTAGATTTAACCGTGTCTAACCATCATGTATTTTTGTCGATAGAAGATTCAGGCCCCGGTGTTCCTGATGAGGCTCTTGAAAAACTATTTGATCGCTTATATCGCACCGATAGCTCTCGTAACAGAAAAACCGGCGGTTTTGGCTTAGGCTTGGCGATTTGCCAAACAATTGTTGAAGCCCACCAGGGAAAAATAAATGCAACTAAAAGCCGCTTAGGCGGTCTGTGTATAACGTTAAAACTCCCGCTTGCAGAGGCGCAATAATATGTCAGAAACCTTAGCTAAACAGCATATTCTCGTTATTGAAGACGAAGTTAAAATTGCCGAATTAATAGAAAAGTATTTATATCTTGAAGGGTTTAAAACAAGCCTAATTCACGATGGCAACTGCGCACTGGATGCTGTTAATGAGCTAAGCCCTGATTTGATTATTCTCGATATCATGCTGCCAGGCACTAACGGCATCGAGTTATGCAGCAAGATAAGACAATACAGTGATGTGCCTATTATTATGCTTACGGCACGGGTTGAAGAAATTGATCATTTAATTGGTTTTGATGTTGGTGCCGATGACTATGTTACTAAACCATTCAAACCAAAAGAGTTAATGGCGCGTGTGAAAGCTATTTTAAAACGACGCCGAATGCCAAGTAGTAAACCTAGTACATTCAAAGCAGGCAATATTATTGTTGATCCGAGCGAATACAAAGTACTGGTAAAAAATGAAGAACTGAAACTAACAATTAATGAATTTAGTTTATTAAAAATATTAATTGCCTCACCTAATAAGGTTTTTTCACGCCAAGATTTACTAACCATGACTCAAGGAAAGTACTTTGAGAGCTACGAGCGCAGTATTGATTCACACATTAAAAACTTGCGTAAAAAGCTGACTCAAGCCGATCCTGATAGTCATTACATTGAGTCAATTTATGGCGTGGGATATAAATTTAAAATTTAAACAACCTTTTTCAAACTTGCGACGACTAACTAAATAACATAACCCATTAGGACATCATTATGAATTTAGTACGTATTAGCGTAAGTGCACTCTTAATAACGGCCACCACTGCTTGTATTGGCCTCTCTAATGCCAGCACAACAAACAACCAGGGTGATTATCGCGTTATCACTTTTAAAGACTGTAAAAAGGTAAGCGAAAGTCCCCTCAATAACGAGCAAATTGCAGCATACCTAGAGCTTGAGCGTGAGCAAGTAAAATTAGAAGCACTTGAGCAACCAATTAATGACATAGAGCTACAAGTTTCTGAGTACTCTGAGCAAATAGAAGCAATCACCGAAGAAGCAGTTATTGAAGACGAGAACCACTTGCGAATTAATAAAAGTTTATTAAAAGAGCAAGATAAGCTGGCCAAAGAACTCAATAAACTTATGGCTGCTCATGATGCCGATTTTAAAGCACTGGAACAGCAAGCAAAATTAATTGAACATGCCGCTAAGCAGTTTGATAAAACTATGAAGCCTTTGATGGAACAAGGTGAGTCAACCCATCTACAAATTTTAGCGCCGGGTGAAGACGAAAAACCAGGGTGTTTTTACACTATCTAAAGCACGTTACCTAGGTGTGCATAAAGTTTCGCATGTGATTGCCGAATGTCTTCTTTATGCACTTGCTTAAACCATTTTAATGCTTGATCTTGCTTTCCTGCTTGCCAATTGATTTCAGCAAGACGTAACTTATAAATAGCAATCACATGCCTATCTGAATCTGTATCCATGTACTTAAGAGACTGTACATAAACTTCATCGGCTTGCTCATAATTTGCCAGAAGTTGGTGGGTACGCGCTAAATTACCTAAAGCAACAGAGATTTTGCGGTTATGGTTGGTTTTTAAAATCCAATCAGCGGCGGTTTTTCGATTTGCAAGTGCACCGTCTACATCACCTAATGAGTGAAAAACATTTGCTTTATTCGAAGCCAGTTCAAAGTGGAAAATGGGATCTTTGCTTTTGCCAAAGCGTCGCTCTGCCCTATCAAGAATTTGCAATGCCGTTTCTTTATTACCAAACACGTATTGCAAATTAGCCAATTCAACCATACGCATAGGGTTACCAAAAGAGTCAAAGATTGCTTGCAGTTTTTCAAATGCTTTTGCGGCATATTTACGACCAGTTTCAAAGTCGCCTAAATAATGCATTGATTTGGCGTAATAAAAGTAAACTTGCACCTGAAATACAACAGGTAACTCTTCACTGGTAATGAAAGGCTCAGTGCTATCTTTCAAGATTTGATATTCCATTTTGTCGTAGAAATAATCAAACTGATAAGATTTAATCTCATACCAACGTGCAGAGCCAAGCTCACTGCTTGCTAGCTGTTGATTAATGTAATCTAAGCAACTAATTTGTGATTGTTTCTCACAAAACATCTCATGATCACTAAAATTTTCAGAGGCATTGGCATTAAGGCTCGATAATCCTAACAATAACAAGGCTAACTTTTTCTTCATGCACTATTTTCTCAGCGATAACTCACTCAGAAAACTAACAAAATTTAACAGCTTATAACAGTAATTTTTAATTAAATTGATAAGTGTAACCCAGCACTAAATTTTGATCTGAGCCGTAATCACTGTCTTCTGTTGCAGCAAATAGTTTAAAACTTTGTTGTTTATCAAATTGATAACTTGCACCAATAGCGGCGAAATAACCTGAATAATCGTTAGAACCTACCGAATACGCTGCTGCAGTCATTAATGTCCATTTTTCGGATAATGGCTTTAAAGCAAACGCGCCCAAGTAACCACCATCACTACTGTTTGGAATAAGCACCCAACCTTCAGGGCCAGGAATTTCTGTTGTTAAACACGCACCTTGCCCTGCTAAACAAGCAATGTCACCATCAACATGGCTATAACCACCCATAGCGAAAATTTGCCAACCATAGGGCGCAATATCAAAGTAACTCAGTGGCATAAAAGTGCCAATACTGTAGGTTGTGCGCTCAGCTCCTTGATCATAACTTTGCTTACCAAAGTTAAAATTAACAATGCCAATATCAAATAGCCACGAGCCACCAACACGCCATTCATCACCATTGGCACTCACACTAGCATTAAGCTTTTTAACTGCTCCTAAACTTAGCGAACCGGTGATCCTTAATTCATCTGAATAACTTGCGCCAAACTGAGTGACGACCTTGGTGGGATCTTCACTCAGTTTAGTTTGTTCACCCGAAGCGCTTTGTGCTGCTGATGCACTAAACACTGACATTACCGATAAAGCAGCGAGTGCTGCTTTTTTACCTAATACCATATTAACGTCCTTTTAGTTTGACTGAGTCACAATTCATAATAACTGTGTATTAGGTAAATAAAAGTGTTTATTTTATGTTTCTTGGAAAGGTATCACTTGAGGGGAGTAATTTTGTAAAAGCTGGCTAAACACTACTTTAGCCAGCATCCAATCCCTTAAAGAAGGAGTAAACTACCTAAACCTAGGAAGGTGACAAAGCCAACGATGTCGGTGACTGTGGTCAGGATCACAGACCCTGAAAGGGCTGGATCGATTTTAAGCTTATCTAAAATCGATGGGATCACTACCCCTGATAATGAAGCAGCAACCAAGTTAAGTAAAATAGCGATAGTGATGGTTAAACTTAACATGCCATCGTTGAACCAAAAATAAGTGAGTACACCAATCACAAAGGCCCAAACACAGCCATTTAGCGCCCCTACTCTTAGCTCTTTTTTCAGCAGTGCTCTACGGTTGGAGTCGGTAACCTGACCAAGCGCTAAACCGCGCACAATTACCGTTAACGTCTGACTACCTGCAATACCACCCATTGAAGCGACAACCGGCATTAATACCGCCAGCGCAACCACTTGCTCAATAGTTGCACCAAACAAACCAATAAACCAAGAGGCCAAAAACGCCGTTGCTAGATTAATACCAAGCCAAATACCGCGGTTTTTTGCCGATTTAGTGACGCTTGAGAACAGATCCTCGTCTTCACGAAGACCACCGGCTTTTGCAGCGGCTTCGTCGGTCACTTCTTGACGCAATTCATAAGCTGATGACACTGACAATCGGCCTAATAGTTTGTTGTCGGCATTCACAACTGGCATTGCCATTTGTTCACTGTGAATAACCACTTCAGCAGCCTCGTATAGGTCGTCATCAGCATGTAAAGCCGATACATCTAGGTTCGCGTAATCTAGCAGGCTGTCGTTATCGTTAGCTTTAAATAAAGCATTGATAGCCACTTCGCCAATGAGAGTGCCCTTACGGCTGACTAGATAAATCACCTCGGTATATTGCGGTAAGCCTTTTTGAAATATTTTACGCGCGCCAGCCACGGTGAGTTTTTCTGACACTTTTAGTGCATCAAAATCGAGCCAGTGACCTAACTGCTCTGGGTTATATTGCTGTGCAAGGTCGTACTGCTTTGTTTGAACTTCATCGAGTTGTCTGCGTGCATAATCAACAAAGCGCTCAGGAATAATTTCTTCAAGTTCAAGTAACTCTTCTACGCTCACTTCGTCCAGTAGCTTAAAGCCTTCGGCTTCTTCTAGACTTTGCAATAACCAGCGACAGCTATCGCCACCTAGGTTAATGAAAATTTCATGTTGTGTATCTTCATCAAGTAATTGCCAAATCTCTAGACGCTGTTCTTTAGGTAAGGCTTCAAACAATAACGATAAATGTTCAGTAGAAAGCTTTTCTTTAGCATCAGCAAGTAACTTATTTTTGCGTGTTGTGGTATCACACTGAAGCAAGTCATCAATTAACTGGGGAAGTTGGTCAACAGGATACTCAATCATTTGAGACCTCGGTTAATTACATCAATAACAATAGTCTAACGCAGCTCGGGAAAAATAACTGCTCTGAAAAGGTATATTTTTTGAAACCAAACAATTACCCCCAGCTGTAAAACATCGTTTTTAAATCACTGTTTCAAGCTAGAGAATCAAAATTGCATAAAAAAGCACATTCAAACGCAATTAAGATCTATTATCATTCGCATTATAATGATAACATCTCAGCCCTCCTTAACTTTCTCAATAATAAATACAGGTATCAGCATGAAAAACAGAATAAAGTATTTACCACTTGTGATTGCATTTGCTCTCACTGGCTGCGGTGGTTCAGATAGTAATAATGCACCTGAGTTCACCAGCAACTTAACATTCACATTAGATGAAGATACATCTATTACGGGCCAAGTTGTGGCAGCAGATGATGACGCTGTTAGCTATACCCTAGGCTCTGCAGCAAGTAACGGACTATTTGCTTTAAATGCTGATGGTACATTTACCTATACCCCAAAAGAAAATTTTGCAGGCCAAGACACAGTAACCGTTACCGCCACTGACGGCAGCTTAAGTACTGATGCAGTACTTACTTTTACGGTTAACAACGTTAACGATGCACCAACGCTTACGAGCCAGTCAATCACTGTAACCACCTCAACAACAACTGAAGGTTCATTAACTTTTAATGATGCCGACGGTGACACTGTAACTGTCTCTTTAGTAACGCCTCCTACCAACGGTACCCTTACTCTAGATGAACTAACAGGGGCATTTACATTTACCGCAGAAACGCTGTCAGAAATTAACGATAGTTTTGTTATTGAATTTACCGATGGCAATATTAGCTCGCCTATCAGCGCAACCATTGAATTAAAACCTTCGTATGTTACGAACGAAGATAAGCTCAATTACTACTACAGCTCAGATAAGTCTCATTTAAAACAAGCTGAAGCGATTAGTGAAAATATCAATGACGATGTGTATTTGAATACAATTAATGCAAGCTTAGGTCTTGGTTATGTTGTTGCTGGTTTCGAAGAAAAATCAAATCAACACTTTAATGCTATTACCAGCTTAGATGAAAAAGCCAGGGCTTACAGAAGCACATCTTCACAATATGACTCCTTTGGGGAGTATGACATAGCAGCCGAGTTTCGTGCTAAATCTGTCATAGCCTACAACCAGTACCTTGCAGAAAAAGGGCTAAATAATATCAGTTCAGACGATCCTGATTTTTATCAGAATGTCATCAAACTATATAATCGTGCAGGTCAAACAAATTTAGCAAAGGAATTACTCAATACCCTCACTACTTTTGCAAACGAAATAAAAAGCGATGAATACACAGTCGCTTACGCAAAATATTTAGCTTCTTTTTACAAAACATCTAACTCATTAAGAGAAGACTACTACTCTGATAGAACAGAAGAAAAAAGACAGCAAGCAATTGAGAGCGTTATTGCTATGGGTGAACTAGCTGAGCAAACAGGTTACTTCATCGAAAAAAGTGGTGACTTTAAAGGCTTACCTAGTGATCGAATTAAAGCACTATACGTCTTAAGGGCAGCTGAAGCTTCATTGCGTCTAAACGAAACAGAGCTTGCCAAAAAGTATGTTAATTTAGCTTTATCACTATATGGTATTACAGGCTTAGATAGTAACTATGTGTACCAAGCCAGTCCCTACTATGAAGCAACCAAACATCAATATCAATTTCCCTTAGAAAGCCTTACAGGACTCATTCACGGCCTTTACAACATACCTCTCGACGAAAACCCTGCTTTGAAATTAATGACAAAAGAAGCAAATATAAGTGACGCGCTTGAGTACAGTATGGGACAAGACATTGCTAAAAACCTCATTGCAGGTCAGGAAATTGACGATGCAGTATCATACGCAAAGACTTATTTTACAGAAGATAGCAAAGTTAATATAACCAGCTTTTACAAAGCTTTAACCTGGGAATCTAACCAAGATGGCGCTGTACTTGTACTTGAAGCTAGAGGAGAAAACGAACTCGCGTTGCAGGTTCTAGACTATGCTGCAGACATCTTATTTTCTGAAGCTTTCATTACAGAGCAAAAATATGCAAGATATATTACAGGCACTTATGGATGTGCAGGGATAGTGCAAAAAGCTATCTCTTTAGGTGGCTTAGATCATGCTAAAAGTTATGCAAGCAGATGTAAAACTATGCTCGCGACTTATTTATCTCCGAACTCAGAGCTATTCACCACGAAAGTGGCACTGGAGGCTTATCGTAATTTAATTAATATATACGACTTTATTAATGATAACTCTGAGCTAACAGCTGCATTAGAGATAATTAATCAACATATAGCATTACTCTCTGATGATAGTGAAAAAGTTAAAGAATATTTAGCGATCACTGGTTACTTAGTTAAAGCAGGCGAAGTAGAGGTAGCTAAGCAACAACTACTACAAACATATTTTATTATCTCAAACCTCAAAACATCTTTAGAATTTGAAGATTACATAGATTTAGTAGAAAAGGCGGCAATAGCCTCAATAAGTGATGCCCCAATAACTACAGGAGTTTATTATCAAGATTCGTTTGTTACATCTTTGAAAAAATACCAAACGTCCAACTCTCAATATTTGTCAATTTATAATGAAGTTATAGCTGCACTTCATGATTTAGCTAATGATGCAAATCAGGCATTAATGAAGCAATCTGAAAAATTAGTAATAGATAACACTGCTATGCTAGTCACACTATTTGCAAGACTTGAAGACGATGCAGCAGTTACTGAGCTAATTAATCAATCTGTACTTGGTGAAGCCGATAAATTAGCGCTTTATGCAAATTTTGCTGTAATTCGAGCAACTAAAAATGACTTCCCTACATCTTCGATTGCGAGTATCGATACGGACCACGATGGTAAACCCAACTTCTTCTTATCAGGCGCATCAGAGCAAGCAATTGCCGACTCAGGCTTAATTGCTGATAAAGATGCCGACAATGATGGTATTGAAGACAGTATCGATTTAACTCCTTTAGGGGAGTAGTACGTTCATATCACGGCGAGGCAGTTATGCCTCGCCCGCCAAGTTAAAAACCTCAAAAAAATTCATAAAAAATACAAACATAAAGAATTTAATATTCCTTAAAAAATTAAAAAACCAACAAATACAATTGAGATCTATTTCTATTCGCATTTTTAATTGTTACAATCACCCGCTATTACCTTTGTGCAAAATATGCAACAAATTAAGCTATTTAATAAAGGTAATTAACTATTGCCAGCTCTTAAGCGGCCTTCTCTTTAATCTAATTGGTACTATTTCAGGAGTTTTACCATGCAAATGCGCTACTTATCAGCGTGTTTGATGCTTTTACTTAATGCCCCTTTACACGCTAATGAAGTAAAGCAACAAACAACAGATCCTCAATGTAACGATAAGAACAATAAGCAATGCAAAGAGATAGAGCGCATTACTGTTAAAGGGCAATACATCGGAATTGAAGTACCTGAGGTGATAGGTCGTGCCTATTTAGATAGAAACTTTATCGAAGCAACCCCCAAAGGTAATGGTGATATCAACGAATTGATTGCCTTACTACCGGGCGTGCAATTAAGTGAAGACTACTACTCAATTGATAACCTTGCTGAAATTAGCGCCCCTGAAATAAGTATCTCGGGTGCAAAGCCTTGGCAAACAGGCTTTATGATTGATGGCATGAATTATAACAATCGTCTTGATCCTGCCAGTGCGAGCCGTATTGGAGCCTCTGAAAATGAGGTGTCAGGCGGTGTGCAGAGCATGAACATTAACAGTCAAATTGTTGAGTCGATTACTGTTTACGATCATAACATTCCAGCAGACTTTGGTGACTTTTCTGGTGGCGTGGTCGATGCCGAAACTATTTCACCTTTTTCTACAGATACTCGTGTGAGCTTTGGTATTCGTGGTAATCGCAGTGATTGGGGGGAGTACCATATAATCGATAACGATGAGCCTGATGACACCGCAGAGGGCAAAGACGACCTTGAGCCACCAATCTATGAAAAAACTAATATCGATTTTTCAATCCAAAAAAAGTTAAATGAACAACATGCTTTACTAATGAGCGTGAGCTATTTAAAAAGTGATATTTCGGATATTTCGCTCTCGGCGCAGAAGGTCGAAAGTAGAGAAAACATCAACGCCTTACTGAAATACAGCTACCGCGATGGCTGGGTTGACTCACTTGATTTAAGCGTTATGTATGCCCCATATACATCGGACTCTTATTTAAAAGACGTACTCAATAGTGACTATCAAGTTGAGGGTGGCAGCATTGGTTTTACTGCAAATTTAGCTGAAGAAACTCGCCTTGGTCACTTCAGCAGCAAATTTAATATGAGTCAAAGTGATAACAACCGTACAGGGCCTGCCCACTTTTATACTTGGCTTCAAGCAAAAGGGAAAGAGTGGGGTCAATTAGCAGATCAAAGCGCCGACTCAACTCCTGTTTCAGAGTACGGCGGCTATGGCAATCTTGATAATACGCAAACCAGCATTAATTGGCGAAATACCTTAACACTTGAGCGTAAACAGTGGGGCAGTACTGAACACGCAATTCGCGTTGGCGCTGAACTTAACCATCAAAACTATGAGCGTACTCGCCAACAAAACTATTATAAGTATGACTCACCAGTTCAATACTCATCAACCAACGCACAACTTAATTGTAGTGGCTATACCCTTGATTGTGTTGAGCAAAGCTTTTATGTTGATTTAGATACCCTTGCCGAACAATTAGGCGGCAGTATCGACTTTAATAACCCAGAGCACTTACTTGCCTACTCGAATAACGTAGCGACAACTGCCCAGTATTTTAACTCTCGTCTTGTCACACCAAGTGAAAATATCGATGTAAGCCTAAATAAAGCAGCACTGTATGCTACCGATGTGATCACTTGGAAACAGTTTGATTTTCATTTAGGTGTTAGATACGACTACGATGATTTTTTCAAAAATCACAATATCGCGCCACGCTTATCAATGGGTTATGACGTATTTAACGATGGCAATACACTACTGACTGCTGGTTTAAACCGTTATTACGATGCAGGCCTACTCGGTTATAAAATTAAAGAGCAACAAAAGTTCGCTTATCGTGAATACCGTCCTATTCAAAGTGGTTACTTACAAGCTTGGCTTCCTTCTTCTTACACAGGTAACTTTCGTTATATTTTTGACGATGTGAAAAGCCCTTACGATGATGAAATTGCGCTAGGTCTTCGCCATGCTACCGAGAGTTTCGGTAACTTTGCAGTGAAATACGTACATCGCGACAAAAAAGACCAGCTATCTAGAAATGAAGAAACCAACCTAAAAAACGATGGTTATCAATATATTACTATTTATAATAATGGTACTGGCAAAAGCGAACGTTACTCACTGTCTTGGGATGCAAAATTTGGCGACCATTCAATATGGGCCAATGCATCTTATAGCCAAAATAGTGAAAGCAATAGTGACTACACTGCAACACCCGACAACACCCCTATTGAGTCGCTGGTTTACTATGAGGGTGAGCTCATGAGCTTATCTGAGTTAGATACCCTTAAAGCGAATTTTGGTCGCCCAGTAACTGCTAACTTTGGTTGGAATACAGATTGGACTGATACTTTTTCAACTGGTTTAACAGCAACTTACAGCGGCAGTTACACAACTGCAATTAAGTCTAGTAGTGATCAACGAATTGGTATTGGTAGTGAGTGTACTACGTGTGAAGCAGTTGAAATATTTGTACCAAAATACGAAGCACATACCTTTGATTCTCGCATTATGTTTGCCTTAAGTAGCCGTTGGAATTATCAAATAAGTCAATCTCAATCTCTTGAAGTTCGCCTTGATGTCAGCAACTTATTCAACGCACGTAGTCATGCTATTACAGAAGGAAACTCTGGTATTGAGCCCGGAAGAATGTTTTGGTTAGGGGTGTCTTATAACTATGAATAAATGGTTATTTTTATTAACTTGCTGCATTTTTACAACGAGCGCCTTTGCGCAAGAGCAGTCAATACGTGAATTATACGCAAAGCCCCAACATGAGTGGCCAGCTATTATTAGCAGTAAAGATGTGCCAGCTGCACCACTCAAACCTTTAAAAGCCAAGCCGATTAATCAAAGTGATGAGATCATCGCATTAGGTGAAAAACTATTTAACGATACCCGTTTGTCGCGAGATAACACGGTAAGCTGCGCAAGTTGTCATGAGTCTCGTTTAGCGTTTTCAGACAGGCGAAAGTTAGCTGTCGGCATTGACGGTCAAGTCGGCACACGAAACACCCAAGCCATTATTGGTATTGATCATTGGCAAAGCTTCTTTTGGGATGGCAGAGCTAAAACTGCAGCTCAGCAAGCGTTAATGCCAATTGAAAACCCTATAGAAATGGGCAGTTCGGTTGAGCTTGTGCTTAAAAAAGTAAACAGTGCTGAGGACTATAAAAAACCAATACTCAATGCCTTTGGCAAAGAAGCGCTTAATAAAGAGCTATTAGCTCTATCGCTTGTTGCTTTTGAGCGCACCTTTGATGTACCTGAGTCATTATTCACGCGCTTTATTGATAAAGCGCAAACGAATCCTAGTGAAGCGGTTGCACTTTTAAACGATCAACAACTTGAAGGCTTACATTTATTTAGAACCAAGGCGAGGTGTATGACTTGTCATGAAGGTGCTTTACTCAGCGACAATGAATTCCATGTTACGGGGCTACATTTTTATGGTAGAAAACTTCAGGATTTAGGGCGTTTTGATGCCACCCAAGACCCCGCTGATATTGGCAAGTTTAGAACCCCTTCTCTTTTAGCGTTACAACAAAGTACGCCTTGGATGCACCATGGTGGCTTTCAAAGTTTGCTAGGGATAGTCAACTTCTACAACGCAGGTGGAGCAAGGCCAAAACCGAGAAAAAAATTTAAAGATGATCCAAACTACCCACAGACAACTGAGTTACTGCATAAGTTAGAGCTCAGTAAGGATGAAAAAAATGCACTCATCGCATTTTTAGAAACCCTTTAACTGCACGCTCGCTCTTAGCGATAAGAGCGGGCTTTCTTACCCCTTTAATTGACTTGGCGTAAGCCCGGTCCAGCGTTTAAACGCTCGTCTGAAATTAGCAATATCATAAAATGATAAACGCATGGCGACTTGCTCATTGCATTGTTCGCGCATGGCAAGTAGGTAAATCGCTTTGCGCTTACTTTGCTCATCATACAAGGTAGAAAACCGCACGCCATGGGCTTTCAGTTTGCGCTTGAAGGTTGCAGGGCTCATGGCAAATTGACTGGCTACTTGGTCTAAATTTAACGCCGGAGTTTGATAAATTAATCGGCTCACGGCTTCCACAAAGGTGCTATTTGCAGAATTTAATGCAGCTAGCTGCGAGTTAATTTGTGAGAACCTAAAACTACTAAACGCGGGGTTAGTAAGCCTAAGCGCGTGTTTATTTAATACCCAGCGGGTTATAGGTTTTTCAAAAGCGACTTTAAGGCCCAAGTGTTGCTCATATTCTTGGCTATGTCTGGCGCGTTTATAGGCAAACTCAAACTGACAAGGGATTCGCTCACCCGCCACTTTTTTAAGAACTTGGTAAAACGCGGCGCTATAAATTTCCATTACGTACTGGCTTATTTCATCATCCAAGCCCACAGCATTTTGCAGCACAATGTAATACTGCTCGTTATGTACATAACTGTAACTAAATAACAAAGGTGCCAGTTGCATGCGCAAATTGTGTAACTGCTTTAAAGCTTGGCCGATGTGCGCTGCATGTAACACGCCTTGGGCGGCAACAGAGGTATCGTTCGCCAGCTGACTGCCTAATAAAAAACCGCTGTCGGCGGACTTCATCAGCTGCTTAAACTGCGTCAATAAACGCACTTGCTGTGAAATACTAAACTGATGCTGCACACTCATTAAGTCTTGCTCAAACACCCCTGTGCCTCTGAGTAACTTATGTAGTGCAATGCCGCGACTTAAGGCCAGCTCCACCAGCGTGGTAATTAGCCCTTGTGCGGTTAGGTATTTATCATCTTGGTTAAGATACGGCTTCACAATGGCTGACTCTTTGTTGTTTTTGTTGTTGTAACTTAGCGTGTAAACGCGAGCTTAAACTTTGTGGTGTATCGCCTTGCATACTTCCCACTAATGCCGCTGTTACATCTTGAAACTTCGCGTGTTTTTCACCTTCGACCTTAAATGCACAATGGCTCAGCGCCGAGGTAATTTGCGCCACCAGTTCTTTTGCTTGTACTGCGCTGGTATTTGGCATTAGCACCATAAAGCAGTCTCCTGCATAACGGCAAACGACATCGCTAAGGCGGCAATTCATCAATAAAAGCTCGCTTACTTCGCCTAGTAAGCGGTCGCCTTCGATAAAACCAAATTCAGCGTTAAAATCAGCAAAACCGCGAATATCAATGGCGGCTAGTTGCAATGGCTGTGGCTCACTTAACTGCTCTTTTAGTACATCTTGTAAGTAATCAGCCTTATACAACCCTGTTATTGAGCACACTAACTCATGCTCACGATGCTGTGCTTCACGGCGCTTTAGCTGCCTATTCAGTACGTATTGCTCTTGGTGCCACTGATAAAGTCCAAGACTTGTGAAAATCATGCCAATCGGCGCAGGCAATGATTCAATCCAAGTAAGCCACGTGTTAGTTGGTTGATGTAACCACTCATCAAATAAATCAAGGGAAGCTGAAAACATAAAAAGCCCAAGCCCAAGCACTAAAAAGCTGGTGACTTTGCCGGGCGGCCTCGAAATAAGCAGCGCAGCTATCCAAGTAAGGGTCATAAGCACAATGCCACCCTCGCCTAAAATATCTAACCATGCGATATCAGCAAAAGGCTTTAATTCTCCTGCTTGCGCGCTTAGCAAAAACGCAATTACAAACAGTGCAATAACAGCATTGGTTAAAAATCGATGATGAGTAAAAGGGTTATATCGCATTCTCAGTACCTAACAATAATTCACGCTGCCATGCTAACTCGTTAGCGTTTAAAGCAGCAGGGTCATATTAGCTCAATGATGTGACAGCAAAACGACAGTCAAACCTTGTTAAACCCTTTAAGCACTGTATTTGCCTTAAAAAGATGGGGTTATTGCAGCTCAAAAGCACTTTTAAAACCCACTAATCACTTGTTTTTACTGGCTGTTAGCGATTTTCTGTCACATTTGCGTCATTTAAGCTGCGTACTTTGCTCATCAAACCAAGGACAACCAGGAGCAAACCCATGAAACAATTTAAAACGAAGGCGTTAGTAAGCGCCCTCGCCTTATGCCAATTTGCCGCTTACGCACAAGACGAACAAAGCAGCGATGAGAAAAAAGTAAAAGTCTCTGAAGAGCTTGTTGTATACGGTGAAATTGGTTATCGCAACCGCTCACAAGAGCTGGCACCGACGCTTGAATACTCACAAGAATACTTTCAACGTTTTGAACCGCTGACTGCCGGTGATGCATTAAAACGTGTACCGAGTGTGACGTTTTTATCGGATGTTTTAGAGTCTGATGGCGCGCGTATGCGTGGCTTAAGCCCAGCTTACACAAAGGTACTTATTAACGGTGAAGAAGTACCTGGTGCAGGTGCTGACCGCTCATTCTTTGTTGACCGTATTCCTGCTGAGCTTATTGAGCGTGTAGAAATTATTCGTGCTTCAAGTGCAAACCGCTCTGCTGATGCCATTGCCGGCACTCTAAACATTGTATTACGTGACGGTTACAGCCTAGATGGTGGTTACCTTCGTGCGGGTGGCCTGCGTTATGACGATGGCGAATTAAAAGAAAGCTTTGCTGGTGTATACGGCACTGAGTTTGCTGGTGGCCGTTTATTACTTGGTGCGAACTTACAAGGTCGTTATAACCCAAAACAAAAATCAAGCCTACGCTATGGCGACAGCCCAGAGAATAACGCCAATTACAAAACCGAAGAATTCGATAACCGCGAAGATCAATCAGACATCCGTGACGGTGACGACACCTCGCTAAACGCCAGCTACGAAATAGCTTTTGATGACGGCAGCAAGTTCGATATCAGCGCAATTTGGGTAGATACCGACCGTACAGAAGATGAGCGTTCATTCGAATATGACGATCCAACAGCAATCAATAACTCAATTGTTGAAGGCGGTAACCTTGAAACCGACAACGCCAATGTATCTTTCATCGATCAAACTAACTACAACATCAACTCGGGTTATGAGTTACCCCTTTTTGGTGGCACAAGTAAATTTAAGCTTGGTTTTGCAAGCTTTGAAGAGTCTGTTTACGAGCAAGAAGTAGAAATCGATACTTCTGAGCTACCTATGGTGTTTGAGGAAGAAGAAGAAACCGTAGACCTTGATGACAAAGAATGGTCATTACAATGGCAACATAGCTTATTTGCAGGCGAGAGCAAAACCATACAATTCGGTGCCTTTGTCCAAGGTAAAGAGCGCGATACAGCGGTTTATCAAGCAGAAGGTGAAAGTGAACAAAGCTTTACAAGCTGGGATCAGTTCAGCAAAACACCACTGTCACTAGCAGGCTTTAACAACGAGTTTGAAGCAGCCGCCGGTGGCGTCAATAAACTCGAAGAAGACCGCCTTGATGTATTTGCATTAGTTAAGCACGAAGACCAAGACTTCTCGTGGGAGTTAGGTGTGCGCTACGAAACAACCGACTCAACTATTACAGACAAAGCAGAAGGTGTAAGCGCTGAAAACGATTATGACTTTTTCTTACCATCGGCCCATTTACGCTTTAACGTCTCTGAAAACGGTCGTGTCAGTGCATCTGTAGCACGTAGCTTACGACGCCCTGATTTTGATTACATCACCCCTGCTCTACTTGAAAAAGAATTAGGCGATAACGACTTTTTAGGTAACCCAGACCTACAACCAGAATCATCTTGGGGTATGGACTTAGGCTATGAATATCGCTTAGGTAAAAGCGGCGTCGTGGGTATCAATGTGTTCTACCGCGATGTGACTGACCTTATCGAAATAGCTAATACAGGCCAACAAGGTTCAGAAGGTGATGGTACTTACATTTTGCAACCGCGTAACACCGGTGATGGCAATGTACAAGGTATCGAGCTTGATTTATCAACGCCGCTAAGCGCCATTAGCATGCCAAACACAGGGGTATTCTTTAACTACTCATGGCTTGATTCAGAAGTAGATGACACCTTTGGTAGCCGTAAATTCAACGACCAATCTGACTATGTGTTTAACGTTGGTTTTATTCAAGACCTACCTGATTTAGGCGCTTCGTTCGGTGCAACTTACCGTAAACAAGGTGATGCTTATGGCCGTATCGTGGGTGAAGAAGTAACCACACACTACGGCGCAGACCTTGAAGTATTTGTAGAAAAACGCTGGCAAGACGTCACGCTT
Organism: Pseudoalteromonas sp. XI10; assembly: GCF_001469895.1. Taxonomy (GTDB): domain Bacteria; phylum Pseudomonadota; class Gammaproteobacteria; order Enterobacterales; family Alteromonadaceae; genus Pseudoalteromonas. The sequence goes on from NZ_LOPY01000047.1 coordinate 226,709, forward strand.
CGTTTAGTGGGCTCAAACCTATTAGATGCAAGTAAAGACGAAACCTTTAACAAGTTCGACACGGTTGATGACCAAATCAACCGCGACTTTGACGAGTATGAACTGGAGTCTGAAGAAGCAGGCCCTGTTATCCAGTTAATGCTGCGCTACGCGTTTTAATACACATAAGAGTTATTAAGGCAGCGTATTGCTGCCTTGTTGTATATTTGGGGATCCCATGAATTTTAAAAAACCACTTAATCTTGTTGCCAGTGCAGTGATGCTAAGCACCCTAGCAGCGTGTAGCCAAACAACGGCGACCGAGGCACCAAGTAAAAACCAATTAACAGCCTTTGGCACGACTGAAAATATGCAAGGCTCACAAGCAGCAGCCCTTGCTGATGACGCTTGGCTATTAAGCTCACAAAGCCAAGGCCTGCAACTTATTGATGCCACAGGTAAACAGCACGCATTACAAAAAGGTAACTTCGAAGCGTTATCTGTTAAGGCGATCAACAAAAACAGCTATCTTGTTGCTAGTATCGACAACGAAGCCGACCAAGCGGTGATTTTTAGCTTACAAAAAGCAGCTAAATGGCAGCTAACTGAAATTAGCCGTATCAGCCCACCAAAAGCAAAACCTGAGGCGGTGTGTTTATTTACTAACCCGACAACTCAAGCTGTTTCGGCATTTGTGGCAGACGCTCGTGGTCTTATCCGCGAAACACTGGTGTTTGATATGGCAAACAAACGCACATTAAACCTTGAATTACGCGAGTTTGCTGGTGTAAGTGAAACATCAGGCTGTGCGGTTGATGATAACAGTAAAACTCTTTATTTAAGTGAAGGCGAGCTAGGCATTTGGCAAATTAACGCAGATGCTGAATCGCGCGCCGATAAAAAGCCCGTGGCTTTGATGTCGCCATTTGGCAGCTTAGCGCCTGAAGTTGGCGGTTTAACCACAACAGATGATGGTAGCTTATGGTTCACCACCTCTGAAGATAACCAATTACATCGCTACGAAAAGAGTACTAAACGTTTTAACAGCTGGCAATTTGCTGGTGAACTGGCGATTGAATCTGCCGCAGTGCGCTTCAACAATAAGCAAGCTGATATCGTGTTATACGATGACGAATCAGGTCATTATGTAAAAGGTCAAATAGATGGGCAGGCTAAACAACATAATAGTGCTAAACCAGCCGCTGTTACTTACATCAATGCACAAGCGCAAACCGATGCAGTACGTGCTTTTGGTGATGCCGCCGATGATCCTGCTATTTGGGTAAACCCTAATAATGCAGCTAAAAGCCTGATCTTAGGTACCGATAAACGCCGCGGTTTAATGGTGTATGACCTTGCAGGTAAAGAGCTACAAACGCTAGAAACAGGCCGTTTAAATAATGTTGATGTGCGCCAACATGCAAGTATCAACAACGCAACAAATACCTGGATTGCAGGTAGTAACCGTACTCATAACAGCATCAGTGTTTACAGCGTCGATACTCACAATCAGGTGCAACATCTTGCTGAGCTGCCAACGACTCTAAAAGAAATTTACGGTATGTGTATGTACTCATCAAACACAGGCAACTATGTGTTTATGAATGACAAATCAGGTCTATTTCAGCAATACAAATTAACAGGTAATAATGAGAGCGTATCAGCACAACTAGTACGCGAATTTAGTGTTCCAAGCCAACCTGAAGGTTGCAGTGCAGATGATAAAACCGCACAGCTATTTTTAGGTGAAGAAGACGAAGGTATTTGGTTTATTGGCGCTGAGCCAACAGCAGGAAATAAACCTGTAATGCTGCAAACTGTGAACGATATGTTGGTTGATGATGTAGAAGGCATGGAAATCTACCACGCAAAAGATGCCCGCTATTTAGTGGTTTCTAGCCAAGGTGATTACAGCTATGTGCTTTATAAAATTATCGATGGCAATACTCCTAGCCTTGAGTTTGCGGGTAAATTTGCAATCAGTAATAACCTAGAGTTAGCAATTGATGGCGTATCAGAAACCGATGGCCTAACGGTAACACCAGCTGCGTTACCGGGATACCCTGAAGGGGTGCTAATTGTGCAAGATGGTTACAACCGTATGCCACAGGCACCGCAAAACTTTAAGATTATTGACTGGCGCGAAGTAAAAAAAGCCATTCAATAAATTACTCCGTAAGGGTGCTCGGTTTATCTGGGCACCTTTTTTATCTGAACATGTTTAATCAGTAAAATAAATAACTAAAACATCCAACTATTGCACCGTAAATCAGCATTGGCAAAAAGGTTTTCTTAAGCACTGGCCCTTCTTGATTATTCACTCCAACAATACTGGCTACAGCAATAATATTGCTAATGCAGATCATATTCCCCATCGCCGCCCCCGTTGATTGCAACGCAAGCACTAAGGCTTCTGATAAGCCCACTTGCTGTGCAATACCATATTGAATACCGCCAAAGGTAAGATTAGACACGGTTGCAGAGCCAGAGAAGAAAGTCCCGAGTGCTCCCAAGTACGAGGCAAATAACACCCAGTGCTCACCGCTTAAATCAGCAAAGGTACTCGCCATATAGAATATGGGCGCATTATGACCGCCTTGCATTAAAACATTCACCATCACCAACGCCCCGATTAAAGCGATACATGGCATAGCGATACGGCCTAAGGTGTCGGAGCACATTTGCTTTACTTGTGGCTTGCTCATTTTAAGTAACGGCACACAGATCAACACCACCAATACAAACGGGATCAACGCTGGTACAAACAAGGTTTTATACGACCACCCCACTGAGGTGCCGAATATCTCATGTAAAGATAAGATCAGCGCTTTGCTTAATTCAAATTGTGCAAAGCCCAAATGAATACTCACCCAGAGCGTTTCGTCGTTAAGCAATGCTTTAATGCCCAACTGATGAATACGGGTTATGACCAGCACAACAATCAAAAGTAATAACGGGAATAATGCTAAAAATAGCGCTTTGGGTGTGAGCTCAACCTTGCCTTTCGTGCTTTGTGCATTTACAGCTGACTTATCTAACCCCACTCCCCTACTTGCTAAATAGATAGTCACTAATAGACCTACTGCACCACCTATCAACGAAGGAAATTCATAGTTCCACTGGGCAAACAACCAATAAGGTAAGACACATGAAAACACACTTAAATAAATGAATACGCTATTTTGACGCACCTTTTTTAGTGGTAAAACAAGACACAGCGCAATCATAGGAATAACCAAAGCAGCAACAACATGACACAGCGCCGTCCATCTTGAGATAGCCAGCACTTGCCCATCATCTAAGTTTAGCGCCGAAAAGCCAAACCATGTTGGTGTGCCTACTGCACCAAAGGATACGGGGATCGAGTTTAAAATAAGAGTGAAAATAATCACTTTAAAAGGCGAGAAACCAAGCCCGACCAAAATAGGCGCAGCAATAGCCGCAGGCGTGCCAAACCCCGATGCGCCTTCGAGCATAAATGCAAATGCCCAACCAATGATCATCAACTGTGCAACTTGATTACTGCTAATTGATTCTAGCCAATGTTTTATCGTGGTTTCAGCCCCAGATATTGCCAACATTCGGTTAAGTAAAATAGCCCCTGCAATAATCGAAATGGGCGTCATAACAGACAACACACCAGCAAACGAATTAGCAAGCAACAGCCTTAAATCAGCTTGAAAGTAAAACAGTTGCAGTAAAGCAGCAAGTAGCGCTGTTATGGGTAAGGCAATATAAGAAGCGATGGGGCTGCGTTTTACCATCATCCAGATCAGCACCAAAATAGGTAGTGCAGCCACTAGGGTATTCATGGGTCATCCTGTTGTTTTTATTAAGCGCTTTCCTTAATTCAAAGTATAGACAGGATAACCATAATCAGTATTTTTTATTTATTAAATAAGTGTACTGAGCCACCAAAGTAACAGTACTAACACAGAAATAGCGACTAAAGCTTTGGTTTTGTGCTTTTGAATAACTCGCTCTGCCTGATTACCCGCGTAATAAACAACGGCAGCAAGGGCAAAGTAGCGGATTGAACGAGCAATAACCGTTGCCAGTAAAAATAGAAAAATTGAATACTTAGTTGCTCCAGCGGCAAGCATGGCAATTTGAAATGGGATGGGCACAATGCCGAGCGTCAATACAAACCAAAAGCCTTGTGCCTGCATTTTTTGCTTAACTTGCTCGAACTGCTCAGGGTTTGAGAAGGTATTAATCACCCAGTCCCCCACTACATCAAATAGATAGTAGCCGAGGGCATAACCAAAAATAGCACCAATAATACAACCAATGGTCGCCATTAATGCGATTAACCAAAGCTTTTCGCGGCGGGCTTGCATTAACGGAACAAGCACAGCTTCAAGAGGAATAGGCACTATGGTTGACTCTAAAAAGGATGCCGCCGTTATTGATTTGAGCATATGTTTAGAGTCGATAAACTGCCGTGTTTTTTGCTTTAACTTTTTAGCAATTGCCATTATTCATCCCTTGGAGTTTTGTTGCGATATAGGTTACAACAAAAACCCTTAACCGTCCCTTACGGTTTATGAATATAACGGCTACGGCCTTGATTTTTTGCCAAATAAAGCGCTTGGTCGGCACGTTTCATGGTGTTGCTAAATGTCTCTGTAGCACGCTTAATCGCCGAACCAACACTCACGCTGAGCGTTTTACTCGGCGTCACCATCACATTATTAGCAAGGCTCAGCAGTTGCTCACAGGTAGCACGTAACTCATCAGCGTCGTCGGTGGCAACATACAATGCAAATTCTTCACCACCGATCCGTGCAAATAGAATGTCATCATTTAATGCTTGATGACACTGATAAACAAAATCTATCAATACCTGATCACCAACATCATGGCCATATTCATCATTAATCGCCTTAAAGTGATCGATATCAGCTATCACTAGGCTGTGTGGCTTATCTTGGTTTTGCTGCACATAATGATAAAAATAACGACGGTTATACGCCTTTGTTAATACATCGGTTTTTAGTTCTTCTTCAAGCTGTTCGCGGGTTTTAGCTAAGTCTGTAAGAGCAAGATAGAGACCAAACCCAGTTACTAGCATCCCTAAAGTGCGGGTAATATCTTCGATGTAAATGCCGACCCAGATTGGTTGAAATACCAGCTCATCTAAAAAATCAAATGTAAGCCCAACGCTCCAGAGGAAGATACCTACACTCAAGAATAAGTAACTGCGCTTTGCAACCACCGAGGTTTGCACAAACGCGAAAATACCAATCAAAATAAGCAAATTTATAGCATCACTTAATACACCATTTAAGTAAATATCGTTTTCTAGTTGATTAAAGTAATACAGATAGGTGATCACTATCAGCAACAAAAAGGCGACAAAAGAACTAATAAAAAACTGCTTTATTAAAAGAGGGACTGAGTTTAACTCAGCCTTTATTTCTGGGGGGGATGCTTGGTTGTTCATAACTAATCACGACTACATACTGCAATAAACTAAACATTAGCAAAGCAAATTTGAAAGTGCATGATAAAGCCGCTATAAAGGGCAAAAACCAGCGTTTTGACTGGAGTAAAAAGTCTAAAAATAAGCCGTTTTAGTCAGTAAAAAAGTCTAAGTTCATGCTATTTGCCACTAACGGTCGCAATTCTGCTGTTATTTTTTTATCATCGCTGACAATTTAAATGACACAGCAAGAATCAATGAGTAACGCACGATTTATTCCTTTTCGAAAACACGACATCATTAACCTTTGCCAAGCCTATTTAGGTGAGTCGCAATCAGGTTCGTTTATGGAGTTTGCTACACTTTTGCAAAGCGTGACTCATTATCAATATCACGAGCTGCTGGAGTCATTAAAAAACAACTATGCGCCATTTGACCCAAATAGCGACACCCGCACTCTAACTCCGATTACCGACGAGCAACGTGCCAGCTACCAGTCTGCCTTTGCAAAAGACTTTGCCACCGTACTCAATGCTGCCAATTTTGAAACCATTACCAATCAAGACTTGCAAGATGCACTGAATGAAGAGTCTTTATTTAAAGTGCGTTTAGCCGTTGAGTTTGATGACTTTGCAGAAGTGGTCTTTTACCGCCGTGGTGAATCGCAAAAAACTGAGACGCTGCGCAGTTTTTGGGGACTTAAGAAAAAACAGATTCAATTTACTAACTATGATCGCGTTGCCATATTCATCCGCTTTAAAGACGAGCAGTACTTTTTAGAAAAAGGCAAAATGCCAGTGGGCTTTGAACCAAATTCAACTATTGTCAAATTATTTCAGAATGTGCCAAAAGCCGATTTAGAAATGCTGTTTCCGAATAGCGAAGTAAAAATGCGCCCAATAGATAAACTGATTATTGGTTCATCAGCATTGATTGGCGGTGCTGTGGTGTTGGTAACAAAATTAGGCGCGTCAATTTTACTACTGATTGCTATGATTGCCTTTTGGGGTGGTTGGCGCAGTGAAGAAGTACATATGAGTCAGCAACACTTTATTACCTTTGCAATTGGCATGGGGGTATTTGGCAGCTTTATTTTTAAAGAATGGAGCAAGTTTAAAAACCGTAAAATTCGCTTTATGAAAGCACTGGCCGACAACTTGTATTTTAAAAACCTCGATAACAATGCAGGTGTTTTTCATACTCTCGTTGATGCAGCTGAAGAAGAAGATGTTAAAGAGGCGCTGCTTGCCTACACCTTTTTACTAAAAAGCGAATCAGCGATGACTGCAGAGCAATTAGATAGTCAAATTGAGCAATGGTTTAACGAACAACATAATTGCCAGCTCGACTTTGAAATTGATGACGCTTTAGACAAGCTAGTAAGGCTTGAACTGGTTAATCAACAAAATGACGTTTATACAGCGGTTGATTTAGATAAGGCTAAACAGCGTTTAGATACGCGTTGGGATGACTATTTTAAGTTTGCCTAATACCAATTTGCTTAATTAAGTAGTCTATTTTGAGGCAAGGAAACCTTGTTGATAACAAGGCAAAAATTTCGTTATTTAGTTGTTCTAAATGAGAAATTTTTAACGCAGGTAGCGACAGGTTTAATCCCTCAAAATGATTAAGTATTATTGCGGATTGGTATAAGCCTTTAAAATCAGGTACTAGCAAGTACAAATAAATTTAGAGTCAATTCAACTGGGGTAAATGCAACTTTATCTCAATGTGCTTGCGCAGCGAATGGTCTGCTTTTAGGATAAAATTTTACGGCTAAAAAAAGACCATTCCATGCAATTAAAAAAAACAATCCTTATTGGAGCAAGCTTGCTGTGCGCAGCAACAACAGCTCAAGTATATGCTAACGACAAGTTTGTCTCTGAAGATATTTTTCAACTTGAATACGCAGGCGATCCACAAATAAGCCCTGACGGTAAAAAAATCGTTTATGTTCGCAGCGGCTACGACATCATGAAAGATGGTAATAAGCGTAGCTTTTGGCTGTACGATATAAAGTCTGGTCAACACACGCCACTGTTTTCTGATGAGCATAACTATAGCCAACCTACTTGGTCTCCAGATAGCAAGAAAATTGCCTTTACCAGTAACTCAAGTGGCTCAAATCAACTTCACGTTTATTGGTTAGCGCAAGACAAACAAGCATTATTAACGCAACTACCAAAATCAGTACGTAACTTAACTTGGTCGAATGACTCTGAACAAATTGCTTTCACCATGAGCATTCCTGAAGGTAAATCTGCGTTCGCTAAATCAGTAAAATTGCCGAAAAAACCAAAAGGCGCTGAGTGGTCAAAACCAGTGAGAGTGTTTGAAAAGGCACGCTATCAAGCTGATGGAGCAGGCTTTTTAGAGCCTTCATATCGTCACGTTTTTGTTATTCCTGTTTCGGGTGGCACACCACGCCAATTAACATCAGGTGATTATCAGCATTATGGCCCACTTGCTTGGGATCCTAGTAACACAAAACTAGCTTTTTCTGCTGATCGCAATGATGAGTGGGAATATCGCACAACTGAGTCAGATCTATATGAAATCAATGTAAAATCAGGCGAGCTTACGCAACTAACTGATTTACCTGGCCGTGAAACTAAGCCGCGTTACGCACAAGACGGTGATGAACTTGCCTTTGTTGCGCGTGACAATGCCCCTGTGCCTTACATTAACTCAACACTATCTATGCTCGATTTAGACGATAAATCAATCAAGCATATTACTGAAAAATTAGACCGCTCAGTGGCTGATTATAAGTGGTCAGGCGACGGTGACTTTGTTATTCAGTACGATGATTTTGGTAAGCGTAAACTCGCTAAAGTAAGCAGCCGCGGTAAGGTTACTGACTTAACTGATACCGTATCGGGCACTTCAATTGGTCGTCCGTATATCAGTGGTAGTTTCAGCATGGCCAATAATGGCGCTATTGCGTACACCACAGGCAGTGAATACCGCCCGGCTGATTTAGGCTACATCTACAGAGGTAAAAGTAAAACGCTAACTTCATTAAACGAAGATGTATTAGGTCACAAGAAGCTTGGTAAAGTGCATGAGCTGAATGTTAAATCGCAGTTCGACGGACAACCCATCCAAGGTTGGTACATTACACCACCTGACTTTGATGAAAACAAACAATACCCATTAATGGTTGAAATTCACGGCGGCCCACATCTTGCCTATGGCCCAAGCTTTACTGCTGAATTACAACGTTATGCCGCTGAAGGTTACGTGGTTGTGTATGTGAATTACCGTGGTTCAACAAGTTACGGTAAAGACTTTGCACTACTGCTAGATGGTAAATACAGCTCTGAAGAAGACTTTGCCGATCACAACTCGGCAGTTGATGCCATGATTGCTAAAGGCTTTATCGACAAAGATAACTTATTTATTGCTGGTGGTTCAGCGGGTGGTATTGCAACGGCTTATGCGGTTGGTTTAACAAACCGCTTCAACGCTGCTGCAATTACCAAGCCTGTGATCAACTGGTTAAGTAAAACTCTTTCAGCCGACAGCTATATTGGTCAAATTCGTAACCAATTCCCTGGCATGCCATGGGATAATGTTGAGCACTACTGGAAACGTTCGCCGCTTTCATTAGTGGGTAACGTAACCACACCATCATTGATCATGACAGGTGAAGAAGACCGCCGCACGCCTATTTCAGAATCAGAGCAGTTCTATCAAGCATTAAAACTGCAAAAGGTAGATACCGTGCTTATTCGTGTACCGGGCTCACCACATGGTATTGCGGGTCGTCCATCACGTATGATTTCGAAAATTGAATACACCCTTGCGTGGTTCAAACAATACCAGAAGTAATGAATTAAGCAGGAGTGAGGTTCTCACTCCTGATTAAAAGTAATGATGACTAAGCGCAAGTTGAGCAGAACCTATCGACTGCGCTTTTTCCCCACACACGCCTAAACCCACTTCACAGCTACGTAGTCCACGACTATCTAAACGTGCAAATGCTGCAATTGATAACTGCTTGAGCTGTTCAAGCGCTTTACTCGGTAACGGTGAATCAATAATCACAGCTTGCATATCTAATAAACTTAAACAGTTATGCATGGCAATACTGATAGCCTCAGCAGCTTTTTCAAGCCAAGGCTGAACTAGCAATTTATGCGTTGTAAACTGACTGTCGGTAAGCTCATACACTGAAATGCCAAGTTGCTGCTTATCAAACTCGCTTTGCAATGATAGTAGTGAACATTGACTAAGTAACTGCTCCCGATCAGCGTTTAGCATTGAGCCTATAGCACCGGCATTACCACTTTTACCTTCGAGAAGCTGGTGGTTAATCACTACGGCCCCGCCTAAAAAAGCCCCCAAATAAACATACAAAAAATCGCTGTAGTTATTTGGGTTACCAAGGCTTAGTTCTGCACAGCAGGCAGCGTTATTATCGTTACTAATATAAACCGGTAAATTAAACTGACTTTCTAAGTAACCTTTTAAGTCGAAGTTTTGCCATTGGCTAAGGGTATTTGTTGCAGAATCTGAAGCGGCTTGCCATTGCCAAATATCAAACGGCATAGCGACCCCAAGCCCACACACATGTGAGCGCAGTTCAGGCTCTAATTGACTGATTAATTGTGGAATATGTGTTTCTAAGAATGCTTTGAGCTCATCGACAGATGCTTCATTCACCTCAACAGATACCGATGCTCTTTGCGCGCTTTGTAAGTCAACGAGTATCAGGTCGAAGCGTCGTCGCCCGATTTTCAAACCAAAGCTAAAAGCGCCATCTGGATTGAGCCTAAATGGCACGCTTGGTTGCCCTACTCGTCCTTTTACAGGTGCATCACGAAGCAATAGCTTATCTTCTTCGAGCTTGTTGATGTTTACTGTTGCCGCCTGAGCAGACAAAGCTAACGCTTTTGCTATTTGTGCTTTAGGCATGCTTTGCTGTTGCCTAATTAAACTTAAAATTGCGCGCTCGTTCTTGCTTCTTGGTGATCGCGATAAACTGCTCTTCATAACATCCTTCTTGATATAAGCTTGATAAGCGGCCTATTAGACCTGTTTGGCGTACTATCTACCAGTCAAAATAATAAATCAACTAGGTTGATTTATTATTTATAGTCGTGAATACTATCGGCCACAACAATATGAACACATTTATCTGGTGAACTATGCAAACACAGCCTGCTATTGTATCGCGCCAAATGCTTTGGCCTTTTATTCTGCTTACAATTTGCTTTGCTGCTTGGGGTACTGCGGCCAATATGACAGACCCATTAGTGAAAGTTTTTAGCAAAACATTTTCGATGAGTGCGTTGCAATCAGCACTGGTGCAGTTTAGTTATTACGGTGCTTATTTTTGCTTAGCTTTACCGGCGGCTATGATCAATAGACGGTTTAATTATAAAACGGGGCTGTTAGTGGGTTTAGCCATGGCCGCCTGTGGTGCCTTATTGTTTTACCCTGCTAGCCAAACCATGCTCTATAGCCACTTTTTATTGGCCTTGTTTATTCTTGCAGGTGGCTTGTCTATTTTAGAAACCTCGGCAAACCCCTATGTCATGCAGTTAGGATGCGAGCAAACAGCAACCCGTAGACTTAACCTCGCACAAGCTTTCAACCCCGTTGGTACTAATATTGGTGTGTTTTTAGCGGCGACGTTGATCTTACCAAACTTAAATCAAGCTGATAGCGCAAGCCGTGCCCTGATGAGTGAAGCGCAATTAAAAACCGTTGTGAGTGCAGAGCTCGATGCTGTGATGGTGCCGTATGTGGGTATGGCCTGTTGCTTAATCTTACTATGGCTATGTATCTTTTTTAGCCGCTCTCCTGCTACTGTAACAAAAGCGGCAGCGCAGCCGCGTAAACTTAAAAAGACCTTTCAACATTTGTATCAAAATAAGCACTACCGATTTGGTGTGCTGGCACAGTTTTTTAATGTTGGCGCGCAAACCTGTGTATGGACCTACACCATTGGCTACACTATGGAAGCTCTTAACACGACAGAAGTTACCGGCGGTCAGGTCTTACAATATTCTATGCTGGTGTTTTTAGTGTCTCGCTTCATTATGACTTGGCTAATGCGCTTTATTAGCGGCGCTAAATTACTGCGTTTTATGGCTTTAGTTGCAGCCGTGCTTTGTTTTATTGTTACCACCCAAGTTAATTTAGTGGGCGTAGTCGCACTTGTAGCTATTTCAAGCTGTCTATCTTTGATGTTTCCAACCATTTACGGCACAGCACTTGAAGGCCTTGGCGAAGATGCAAAAGTTGGTGCGGCAGGTTTAGTAATGGCAATTTTAGGGGGCGCATTTTTACCTCTGATCCAAGCCGCAACTATAGATGCCTTTAACACTGCTGTTTCGTTTGTTGTACCACTTGTTTGCTTTTTAATTGTTGCTTTGTATGGCCACCATACCAAAGTAGCAGCAATACCCGCCAAAGCTCAGTTGCAGGACTAAACGCATCAATGAGATAATGCACCTCGTTTACCTACTTAAGCGAGGTGTATCGTCAATTAATGGCACATATTACATTTTTCATGGTCAAGTTTTTGGCCTTTTCTGTTGGCTGTTTTTCCTGCTTTTTACTTCATGACCAAGCCAATGTTGCCCTTGTGTTATCTGCCGCTGTTACCGGATTAGTTGGCACATTTATTCCTTTTCCTGCTCGTTTTGGTAACCACCCTTATGCTGCCATTTACGCTGGCAGCTTTGCTGGCATGTGCTCATCAACTTTAATCAACAGCTACTGGGAGCTGAGTTTTATCTCTTTAATTGGTGCCAGCCTTTACGTATTAACTATGAATCTATTTGCAGGTTTTGGTGGTCGTCTTGGTAGCATTGCTTTTGCCAGTGTGGCGCTTTATATGCTTGCAAAAGGAGTCTTTTAATGGATTTGTTTATTACTATTACCGCTTTATTAGGTGCCTACTCAACTTACTTTTTAGCGCATCATAATCGCTTTGATGGCATTCGCGCCTCAGCCGCCACCAGCATTATTGCATTTGCGATTTTAAGCCTACTCCCTGTTGATGTAGAACTTTACAGTGTGGCGTTTTTTGGGGGGACTTTCATTGGCATGAGCGCCCCAAAACGCTTTGGTATTTTTACATTAGCCATTGCTTCAATATTGTTTGCTTTGTTATTTGAATACCTTGTGCCGCGCTTGCATGGCTATGGCGGTGCATTGGGCTTGAGTGCTTTTCTATCTGTCTGTGTTTGCCATATCGGTATCTTGCTAGGGGCACCCCGCAGTAAAAAAAGCAACTAAATCTGACTTGGCAATTAAAAACCTATACCTTTTCATTAAGATTCTTTAGTATGTTAAATAATTGTTTAAGGATAAAGGATCTTTATGCTGTTTCGCTCATTACTGATTGCTACCCTGTTTTGTTTCATCAGTTGTGCAACGGCTGCGAAAACACTGACCTTTATCGCTGAAGATCTACCTCCTTACCATTTTAAAAACCAGCAAGGCGAAGCCGATGGTGCACTTGTTGAAGTAGTAAAAGCCGCCTTAGCACACGCAAACATCCCTAGCGAATTCGCAATTATGCCTATGGCGCGGGCTTTTCATGAGCTCGAAAACAATCCAAACATGTTAATGATTTCGCTACTAAAAAACCCAGCTCGCGAAAACCGCTTCCAGTGGTTAGCACAAACCTATTTTTCGGACGCTTACCTCGTTGACCTTGCGAGCAAAAGCCACAAAATATTTAGTTTAAAGCAAGCTCAACAGTACCGTGTCGCGACTATTCGAGGCTATTCAAGTGAGCATTACTTGAAGCAAGCCGGATTTAATGAAGATAAAAATTTGGTGCTAGTCAGTCATTACCATCAACTTTGGCAATTGCTTGAAAAAGAGCGCATAGACTTTGTTTTGACCAACACCCTGACTTTGCAAAACGAACTGGCATTATCTGGGGTTGATCCGAGTGACATTCATAAAAGCCTACACTTAGATGACTTTCCCTCAGGTCTTTATTTAGCTGCGAATCTTAATTTAGATAAACAACTCACTATGCAACTAAGTAACGCCATTGAAGCTTTGAAGCAAAGTGGTCAATATCAAGCAATTTTAAAAAAATGGCAGTTGCCTTTACCTAAATAAAAAATGAAAAATACTCCATTATTTTACAAAAGTTTAGCCTTAGCTTGTGCCCTTAACTGTCTATCACTAAGCACCTTTGCTATTACCCCAGAACAGGCGTTAGAAAAGCTAAACGAAGCCCAGTCACTACGTAACAGTAACCCAAACCAAGCCACTGAAATATTTGAGCAGTTAACCACCGATACGACTCTTGTCAATGAGCCTAACATCATGCAAGAGGCGCTTGAATCGCTGGCATTTATGAATGTGAGCAGTGGTGATTATGATCAAGCACTGAGCTATGCAGAGCAGCTACTGGAGTACGGACAAAAGCAAAGTAATCAGGCTATCACAGTACGAGCGATGCTTATTCAGGGCTACGCTCAAGGCAGAAAAAGTAACTTTCTAACAGCAGAGCAGCACTACCGAGATGCATTAGCTATTGCTAAAAAGATAAAAGATTCTGTGCTGATTGCCCAGTCTTATGAGCGATTAGCAGCCATTTTACGCTGGCAAGATAAATACATAGCCGCCCTTAATGAGGCACAAAAATCTGTCGATATCTTACATGAGTTTGATGATGACAAATCGTATGCATCGGCATTACTAAACTTAGGAATAATCGAAGCCATTATTGGCGATCACAATGCGGCGCTTGCAAGTTTAACTCAATCATTTTCTTTGCATCAAAAGCTCGATGATAAAAAAGGCATTGCTGATTCGCTTTACGAAATTGGCGAAGTTTACCGCCGTATGGGCGACAGTGCTCAATCGTTAAAGCACTTTAAAATGTCTCACGTCTTGGATTTAGAAATTGGCTCAAAAGTCGACATCGGTAATAGTGCCATGAAGGTCGGCTACGCTGCGCTAAAACAAGGCGAACTTGCTACAGCCACAGATTACGCAGAAAAGTCGATTAGCTATTATCAGCAATCATCTTCAAACACAGGGCTATGTCGCTCCTACGATTTAATGGCGTTAATTGCTTTAAAACAAAACAACATCAGTGAAGCGCAAGCCTATATCAACCGCGCTTTGGCAATCGCTACTGACTATAATTTTCGCTCACACTTAGTGTCTTTAGGGATCACCCAAACACGTATTTATCAAGCCGTTGATGATCACGCTGAAGCAATTAAAACCGCAGAGCAGGCTTTAAAACAGGCTGACGAGCTGCAAGATGTTGAAGATCAAATTAGCTTAAATAAGTTACTCACCGACTCTTACCTTGCTTTACAACTGTATAAACAAGCATTTGAATCGCAAAACCGCTATCAAACCCTTGAGGATAATACTGGTAAAAATCAGCACGACTTAACCGTGGCCGCGATGCAAAGTCAAGTGGCTTTTATGCGAAATCAACAAGAAATCAACCAATTGAGTGCTGATAAGCAAATTCAAGCGGCCCAACTAAGCGAAAGTGAATGGCAATTTAAAGCATGGTTATTGGGCTTAAGCTGCGTGATTTTATTGATATCTGGCTTTGGTTACCGCTCATTTAAAAAGCGTAAACTTGCTAGTGAACGAGCACAGCTACTCCAAGAAGTCGTTGATAAAAAGAACCGCTTACTAGCCGATGTGTCTCATGAAATTCGCACGCCTCTCACAGCACTGCAATTGCAAGTTGAAGCATTGCAATACAATATAGCCAAAGACGTTGATGCCTCTTACGATGCCATTAATCGAAAACTTACCGATATTAATGTACTGATCCGTGATATCCATCAGCTAGCACAAGCAGACTCAGATAGCCTATATCTGAACTTAAAACCCTATTTACTCGCTGATGTATTATCCGTTTGGCAGCAAGACTTTACTACTTTTGTAGAAAACAAAGGCTTCGAATTTACCAGTAACATTCACCTTGCTGCAGATATCAAAGTGACATGGGATATCGATAAAATTAAGCAAGTACTGACGAACCTTTTATCAAACAGTATTTTTTATACTGATAAACCCGGCAAAATTAAATTTGTAGCAACGGCCTCAGAGCAGAGTGTTACTTTTAGTATTGAAGATACCCCACCCGGCGTTACCGATAATCAGTTAGTTGAAATATTCGAACGTTTATACCGCGTTGATAAGTCGCGCAGCCGTCAAACAGGCGGCTCAGGCCTTGGCCTTGCAATTTGTAAAAGCCTGATTGAAACACACAAAGGCACTATCAAGGCTGAGCACAGTGAGCTTGGTGGCGTTAAGGTCCTCATTTGCTTACCGCTTATTAGTGAACAACAGGTTTAATTAGCATCACGATTCCCTAAAATCGCCCCTAAACAGGGCGATTTCACTACATTTAGCTCAATTAATGCCGACCAAGGTCGCATATTATTTAATCAAAAACCGCCCTATATTTTTTAGTACGTTGTACAAATCTCTCACTAAAAAGTATAGGAGCCTCACAATGGCGGGCGAATATCAACAACAATACCAACAGTTCCAGCGCGATCCGGGTCAGTTTTGGCTTGAGCAAAGTAAACGACTTCCTTGGTTTAAAGAGCCAAGTGCCCCTTATCAATATGACGATAATGATTTTTACCATTGGTTTGCCGATGGTCAGTTAAACACTTGTTACCTAGCCCTCGACCAACACGTCGAAGCAGGCTATGGCGACCAAACTGCACTGATTTACGACTCCCCTGTTACCAATACCAAACAACAATACACTTATGGCGAGTTACAAACTCAAGTTGCTAAATTTGCAGGGCTCATGCAATCCCTTGGCGTAAGCAAAGGTGACCGTGTAGTCATTTATATGCCAATGATCCCACAAGCAGTTATTGGTATGCTGGCGTGTGCGCGCCTTGGTGCCATTCACTCCGTTGTATTTGGTGGTTTTGCACCGCACGAACTCGCGGTGCGTATTGATGATGCTAAGCCAAAGCTTGTGCTTACTGCGTCTTGCGGGGTCGAAATTAATCATGTAATTGAATATAAGCCACTGCTTGATGAAGCACTCGAAAACGCCAAGCATGCTGTTGAACACTGTATTGTATTTCAGCGTGAACAAGCCATTGCCGAGATGCAAGATGGCAGAGACATCGATTGGCAATCAGCCTCTGATACAGCAAGTGCAGTCGATGCCGTGCCTGTTGCAGGTGACGACCCGCTTTATATTCTTTACACATCAGGCACCACAGGAACACCTAAAGGGGTGGTTCGAGAAAACGGTGGTCACGCAGTTGCCATGCATTACAGCATGGAAACCGTGTATGGCATGAAACCCGGCGAGGTATTTTGGGCAGCTTCCGATATTGGCTGGGTGGTTGGTCACTCATACATTGTTTATGCACCGCTCATTTATCGCTGTGCCACCGTACTTTATGAAGGAAAACCAATAAGAACCCCCGATGCCAGTGCGTTTTGGCGTGTTGTAGAAGATTATAAAGTCACCGCCTTATTCAGTGCTCCAACTGCATTTCGCGCAATTAAAAAAGAAGACCCTACCGCCGAGGGCTTTAAACAATACGATACCTCAAGTTTAAAACGTTTATTTTTGGCCGGCGAACGCCTAGATCCGCCAACTTATGAGTGGCTGAAAGACAACACCGGCTTGCCCGTACTCGACCACTGGTGGCAAACAGAAACAGGTTGGGCAATTGCGTGTAACCCAATTGGTATTGAACAACTTGCCACTAAGCCGGGTAGCTCAACAGTGCCAACACCGGGCTTTGATGTACAAATTCTTGATATGAATGGTGAGCAGTGCGCCGCAAACGAAAGCGGCGCTGTGGTTATAAAACTGCCTTTACCTCCTGGCTGCTTACCAACAATTTGGCAAAACAATGAACGCTTTCAAGCTGGCTACTTAAGTGAGTACCCTGGTTATTACCTCTCTGGTGATGGCGGCTATATTGATGACGATGGGTATCTATTTATTATGGGTCGTACCGATGATGTGATTAACGTTGCAGGTCATCGCTTATCAACCGGTGAAATGGAAGAGATTGTAGCAGCCCACCCTGCTGTTGCTGAATGCGCAGTATTTGGTGTTAACGATGCACTCAAAGGGCAATTACCCATGGCGATGATAGTGCTCAAAGACGATTATCTTGGCGATAGCAAAGAAGTTGAGCAACAGTTAGTTCACTCGGTAAGAAATCAAATTGGCGCCATTGCCTGCTTGAAAAACATTTTGCATGTTGAGCGCTTACCAAAAACCCGCTCGGGGAAAATACTCAGAAAGAACTTACGCCAATTGGTCGATGGTGAAGAGCTGCAAATTCCATCTACCATTGATGACGCGAGTATTTTTGATGAAATCAACCAACAACTTAACAATCGCTGAGCTGCGTTTGTAATTTTGTAATGTTACCAAAGGCCTTGTTTAAGGCCTTTATTCGTTTTGGCCTATGGCTTGCAACTTTACATGTAAGTTAGCAAACGAAAAGGTGGTTAACATGGCTGTTATCGCAGGTTATATCCAATTCAATGAATTAGGCAAAACAGAATTTCATTATATTAATCAACTAGCTGATGTATTTAATCGCTATAAAAAAGCAGATGTTCAGCGCTTTGATTGCGATAATGGATCTATTTTTCACTATGACTTTGATGCTTACCAACAAGCGAGTTGGTTGCAAACTGAGTCGCAAATTGCAACGCTGATTGGTCACCCTTTACTAAGCAGCTCGCGCAGTGATGATTTAAAAACCATGGCCAATACAGCTTCGCTCAACACTTGCTTACAGCAATGTGAAGGGGTATTTAGCTTTTGCCAGTTTAATAGCCAATTAGGCAGCTTAGTGCTTGCCACCGACCCACTTGGTTTAAAGCCGTTTTATACCTTAAAAACAGCGCAAGGCTTACTGTTTTCAACCAACTTGGGGTTATTCAAACAGCTCAGTATTGAGCTTGAAAGCGATGCCGAAGCACTTACAGAGCTTGCTGTGCTTGGTTACCCGCTATTAGATCACACGCCTTACAAAAACATTAAATGCTCATACCCCGGCGAAATATTACGTTTTGATGCCAGTCACGGCGTGGTAAAACAACGTTACTTTGATTGGGTCGCCCTTGCCAAACAAAACTTTGAGGTGACCGACGCAATTGAAGGGGTTACTCAGGCTTTTCGCAGTGTTGTAACAAAAGCGATGCACACCGATAAAAAAGTGCTGAGCACCCTGTCTGGCGGCCTTGATTCACGGTTAATTAACTGCGAGCTATTACGCCAAGGTGTTGAGCTTAAGTCGTTTAATTTTTCGCAATCAGATAGCCAAGATCTCTACTGCGCAAAACAATATGCTTCGCAAAATGCCCTTAAACTTGAGGTTGTGCAAGTACGCGACACGCAAAAGCTCTCTGTTGAGCAGCGCCTTGGCAAATACTGGCGCAAAGCACATCACAATGAATATAAAACCGTTTCAAGACCACAAATTAGTTGGTCTGGTAATGGTGGTAGTGTTGGCTTAGGTGCCGTGTTTTATGGCGACGCTATTTATGATGCGGCAAAAGAAAACAATCTTGATAAGCTCATTCAAGCTTATCTAGATCAGCAGTACGCTTATTTGCCAAAGTCAGTGGTACATAATGCGTCACTACTACAACAAAAATTAATTGATAACCTAAAACTTAGTTTTAAACCGTTAGCCGAACTACCACTAGAAAAAGCATTCCAATTGTTCTTACTACTCAATGATCAACACCATCATTTGAGCATTCCAAACGAGCAAGTATGCGAATTTAAAATGGAGTTCTTCCATCCGTTTTATTCGTGGAAGGTACTGCAATATCCTTTAGCGGTCCCGGTTGAATATGTTCGTAAGCACCGCTTTTATCAGCGCTGGCTTAAAACCAGTTACCCACGAGCTATGCTTGCACCATGGCAAGCCTATCCAGGTCATATGCCTTGCCCTATCAAGGTAAACTACCAATCACAGTGGCAGTTTAACAATAGCAATCTGATGCGTTTTGGCGAGCTATTTAAGCTGTGGTACGAGATCATGCGCTTTGACCGCCATCAATTGATCAAACGCAGTCACTTTACCGCGTTATGCTTATTACAGTTAGCTCACCTAAAAAATGCGCAGCCAAATATTCGCATTGCTCAGCGGTTCTGTCAGTGGTAATTGATACACACAATGTCCTCATTTGAGGGCATTATTATGAAATACAAATACTACTTTCTAAAACATAATATTACAGGCTAGAATCAAGTGAGTTATTAATAATTTAAGCTGGGACTTTAATGAGAAAATGGACACTTCCTCTATTGCCATTAATCGTATTAGCAGGCTGTACCTCAGTCAGTAAAGATGAATGTTTACAAGCCAATTGGCATGGTATTGGTTATAAACATGGTGCAGATGGCACTGAATATCGTAATGGCATAGATGCCTTATCACAATGTAGCGATTATGGCGTAAGTGCCAATATTGCTGAATATAAAGTGGGATACGATCAAGGTCTGGCTGTGTATTGCGAGCCCGAAAATGGCTTTACCCTTGGCATGCAAGGGGCATCTTACAATGGCGTCTGTAATAGCACAGCTTTTCGTAAAGCGTGGCAAGAAGGCAACGACAGGTATCAAGTACAGCAAAGGCTGATATACATTGATGACCGAATTGACGACATTGACCGCCGCCTAAAAGATATTCGTGCTGAGCTTAACAGCAATCAACTTGATAATGGCCAACAAAAAGAGCTTTATAGAGAACGAAGAGATTTAGAAAACGAGCGCAAAGATTTACGCAAAGAGCGTGCTTTACTACCGCTTTTGAATAAGCTGCCGAGTGTCGAAATTTCAACCGAGTGGTGATGCTTTATGTTTAAGCTTCATCTTATACATTTGCTCGTCAGCAGTGGCGAGTAACTCTTTGGCGTTTTTACCATCTTCGGGGTAAAGCGCGATACCAAAACTAGCACTCACAGGCACTTTAGTTGCGTAGCGCTTTGCTACGCCTTCAACCGCTTTTTGGCAGCGCCCTGCAATGTCTTGGCAAACAGAAAGTTTTGCTAACGTTGGCAACACAATCACAAACTCATCGCCGCCAATACGCGCTAATATGTCTTTATCACGCAGCTGAAGTGAAAGCTGTTCACTGATTTCAAGAAGTAGATTATCGCCCTGCTCATGACCAAAGGTATCGTTCACCAGTTTAAAGTTATCAAGGTCAACATAAATCAACGAAAACTGGTTT
Source organism: Pseudoalteromonas sp. XI10 (assembly GCF_001469895.1). Classification (GTDB taxonomy): domain Bacteria; phylum Pseudomonadota; class Gammaproteobacteria; order Enterobacterales; family Alteromonadaceae; genus Pseudoalteromonas. The sequence continues at coordinate 247,322 of NZ_LOPY01000047.1, forward strand.
CCTTCGTTCGCTGCATGATGAGAAAATGAATGTAACTGAATATCTAAACCACGCCGATTTAACAGCTTTGTCAGTGGGTCTTGATTGACCAACTCATCAAGAAGTTGGCGTTTTTCTACTGCCTTTGAAATATCATCAAATGCACCAATGTAATGACTAACATTACCATGTTCGTCATACATGGCATCTATAGTTAACAATTCAGGAAATACTTCACCGGTTTTGCGCTTGTTCCATATTTCGCCTTGCCAACGGCCAGTATTTAGTAAACGCTCCCACATCTTTTCAAAAAACTCTTTGGGTTGCTGCTTAGCTGAGAGTATAGATGGATTTTTACCAAGCACTTGTGCCTTACTAAAACCTGTGATTTGTTCAAAAGCAGGATTAACATCCACAATTTTAGGCTCAGGGGTGGTTATTAATATACCACGGCTTGTTGTGGTAAATACCGCTGTAAGCAGCTGTATTTTTTCGTTACTTTTAACTTCTTCGGTGACATCTTCTGAATAACCATTCCACTCAACACTGCCGTTAGCGCGGGCTTTGGGTGAGGATTTTCCTTCAACCCAAATCACCCCTTTAGTTGGGTGATTGACTCTATAAACCTCATGCCAATCGGATAATTCGACTCGCGACTTTTCAATGCTTTTTATAACGCGCTTTAAGTCATCTGGATGGATAATATGCATGATTAAATCAGCAGACTTTTTTATATCATCTGCCGTGCAGCCATAGATATCAAAAACTTTAGAGCTTGCAAAAGGAAAGTAAGCTTGGTCATTTTTATCAACTATATATTGATAAACAAACCCCGGTAAGTTATCAGTAAACTTTTGCAATTTGGCATGTAAAAACTCAATTTCACGCTCTTTTAGCCACTGTTCAGTGATATCGATATGAACGCCTAGCATCCACTCAGGGTTGCCATTTTCATCCCAACTTTGCACTTGGCCTTTATCGAGCACTTTAACCCAGTGCCCTTGTTTGTGCTTCATTCGCGCTTCGCAAATATAGCGTTCAGAATCACCTTTAAAATGGGCATTTAATAGCTGTTCAGATTTTGGCAAGTCATCAGGGTGAGCAAAGCTGAGCCAAGTTTCGATTGAAACTGGCAGTAACTCTTGCAGTGAGTAACCGATAATATCGGCCCACTTATCATTGAAAATGGTTTCGCCTGTTTGTACATTCCAAAGCCAAATACCCGCATCCCCACTGTCGAGAATTAGCTGAGCAATGTCTAAACCAAGCTGCGATTTAATCGCATCATACCCTTCACTAAATGCCATAATTAGCCTTGTTAACTAGCCCACTAACAATAAAAGCAAGCCTTAATCATTATTTTAGTTAACAAAATAAAAAAACACTAAAAATCTGTGAAGAATATTGATCTAACGCAGGCTATTAAATCCTTGGCCAATCCACCTCATCAACACTGTCGATTGTGCTTACGATAGTTTGATCTCCTTGCCATTTTCGAATGTAACGCGCCAAAGGATCATAAAGCGCTGTTTGCTTATTAATATGAAAATGTCGACCGCCCCTAGGGTCAACGCCGACACCCGCAATATATTGCCAATTACCCCAGTTCGCAGCCACATCGTAATCGATGAGTTGCTGTTCAAAATACGCTGCGCCATAGCGCCAATCCAGTTCAAGCTCATTAACTAAACAACTTGCCGCAATTTGCCGAGAGCGGTTAGAGATATAGCCTGTCGCATTAAGCTCATGCATTATTGCATTTACCAAAGCAAACGGCGTGCGACCTTGGCACCACGCATTAAAGCGCTGGCTATTAAAAGTCGTCAGTGGCGCACTGTGCTTTTGCCCTTTAAACTGGAAGAGTTTTGCGCCAGAGCGCATTGCATGCCACTTAAAATATTCACGCCACAGTAATTCAAACTTTATCCAATAGCTCGACTCATTCGCACCGTTTTCTAACTCATACACTTCAACTTCTCGGTACAGCTGTTTTGCGCTAATTGTGCCACCAGCGAGCCATACACTGAACTTAGTACTGTTACTAAAGCCATCTAACTCATTGCGAGTTTCTTTATAACTGCTTGGCGCTTTAGATGAAAAGTACGCATTACAATGCTGCTGAGCTGCAATTAAGCCACCTTTAAAACTTCCTGAGTGAACAGGAACATCATCTATAGCTTGCTCAGGGCATAGTTGAACTGGGTGAGGTAAGTGGCTAACCGCTTGTTGTGGCGCTGCTATAAAGGTTGGCTCAGCTTCTACCTTTTTGCGAAAGGCAGTAAAGTTTTTAGGCAGGTCATCAAGCTGAAAAGGCAAGTCCGTTGCTTTAAACAAGGTATCTTGTTGATAAGTTTTCACTGTCACTTCTGGACATAACACTTTGATTTTATCGAGCTGTTTTTGCTCATAAACGCCAACTTGCTCGGTACAAACCAAAGTTTCAATATCGTACTTTTGTAATCGCTGACTGATTATTTGCTCGGGCTCACCACTTAGCACATGAAGTGTTTGCCCAAGTTTCTCAACGGCTTGTGAAAAAGCTGCTAGGCTTTCACGGAAAAAGTGGTATTTATGCGTGCCATACGGTTTTGATTGATAGTTAGTTTGCCTAAACCAGCGCGGTTCAATCACAAATACTAAATCAAGCTCGCCATCAAAATCTGCTAAATCAGATAGAATTTCATTGTCGACTAGGCGTAAGTCATTTTGCAGCCAATATAAAACACGCTTTTTCATTGAATTACTCGTTGCTTTTAATATTCATACGAGTAAATCCATTATTTGGATTTTAAATGTCAAAATTTAATGATTAGGCATTATTTCGGATTGGTGTTAAGCATCTTGCTCTTTACTCATAAGCTCGCTCATGCGCTGCATAAGCTCTTGTTCGGTTAGGTCTTCTTTGTGTGTGCCTATAGTCCAAATGTGGCCAAAAGGGTCTTCTAAAGTCCCTGACCTGTCGCCATAAAATTGGTCATGTACTGGGCGTAGCTCTTTTGCCCCAAGCGACATAGCTTTAGCAAAAACAGCATCGACATCTTCAACATACAGCATAATGCTCACTGGTGTACCGCCAAGTTGTTGCGGCGACTTAAATTGCACATCAGGGCAATTATCAGAAAGCATAATATGAGAGTCGGCTATTTTTATTTCAGCATGCGCCACCCCACCATCAGGCAGAGGCATTTGCATTACAAGTTCAGCGGCAAAAGCTTGTTTGTAGAACTCTATCGCCTTAGTGGCACCTTCAATAACCAAATACGGGGTTACCGCATGGAAACCTTTTGGGATTGCAGAAACAGCCATGTTACACCTCAACGTTTAATGTGTGAGTTATAAAGGTAGCAGTTGTAGCTAATTTCACTAATCTAATGGTAAAAACGCCAGCGAAATCTTTCGCTGGCGTTTTAGATATAAATACCAATCAACTTAACAAAGCGGTGTATTATTTAGGCCAGCTTTGAGCTCCATCAATTGCAACCTCTGTTTGATTTAACGTGGTGCAATAGCCGGTGGCAGATGAGGCATAGTAAACATCATCTAATACCGTGTAGTTTTTCGCTTTAACCTGCTGCTTTGCTTTGTCTGACGTTGCCATTCCCCACATGCTGAAGTAGTTGCTCAAATCGAGTTCGGTTGCTTCTGAAAGCGCTATTAATAGCCAATCATTGTTGCCTATGCTTTGTGCCTCCGACAAGCTGTAGCTTGAAAAGCCAAGTGCATCTTTTTGTGCCTGCCAATTAGTCTCGCTGTTATCAGCTAGATTAAACGCACGCTCCAAAATGTGTAAGCGAGGGTATAAATGCCAGCCGTTTTCAAGCTTATTGTGTGCCTGTGCGGCCATCATAATTTGTAAATAAATAGCGTGGCTTTGCGACCACTGAGACATTGCTAAATCTTGCATGTAAGCAAATGCATCTGCGCTTTGTTTACTGGCTTGTAAATGATCAAACAAGTTTTCGAATGGCAAGTTTTGGCACGATGCCGAAAAGCCCGTTTCATCTTCAAACTTCGACTTACTGTAGTAAGAGTAAAAATTGGTATTTGAATGGCCACCAAACCCTTCGATACGGAAGCGCCCTCTTTCAAGTCCATGCCCTAATTCATGGATATCGCCATGCCCAGTTGGATTAAAATTCCAACCTGCGTCATACGGATTACCAGAACAGCCCCAACCACAGGTCGGTTGGTCTGCATTCATATGTTTTACAATATCAATTGTTTGCACTTGGATATTGCGTGCACTCGCAAAGTCATGAATTTCGCTAACCACATCGATGCCCGGCCCTTTGAAACCAGCAAGTACATGCGGATAGTTATGAGTATAACGCTCTACTGCATGGGCGAAGTCAGACGCTACAGGCCAATAACCATCGTTAATTGAAATACGCATTTTCTCGAGCTTTGAATGCACTTCAAAGCCACCGGTTGCGACCTCAGCCCAATCATACTCACCTTTTTCAAGCAACTCAGCAAAGCGCTCATCATCACTGCTGCTACGCCAATAAGGGTGCTCACCTACATTGCTAAATTCAAAGCTGACATCTAAATCATTTTTATCAAACTCAATTTGAATTGGCCCGCCATAAGGTGACGTGAAATAGACTGTTTCATTTGTCTCTATAGGCACATGAACCGACTGCAATTTAGCAGGTCGATTATAGCCATTGCTGCTCATGTAATGTGTTGCGCCATCACGCAGAGTATTAACAAACACCTTAGTATTCACAGCTTGATTATCGGTGCGTTTAATAGCAAACGTTTGCCCCGGCAAGGCATACACACCCGTTGAGCGAAAATACGCCTTACTCTGCATATTCACGGTGACGGTTTTAGGTGTTACATGACTAAAATCACTACGGCTGAAATTACCCATATCAACTTGAAGTGGGTTAACTTTACGTATATTTAATACCGCATGATCAGTAAACAGGGCACGAAAAAAGCTTGTATTCTCGGTGGTTAGCTTATCCATCGGGAAGCTTACAACTTGGCGATAATGATCTGCAAGCAGCGCCAGTAACTGATAAAAGCGATAACCCTGCTCTGTAAAGATATCTGTTTTCGCTTGGTCAAAACCTCTAAAAACCGAATTAATGATAGTTGCCGCATCACTAAACTGTTGCTGATATTGGCTTTCAGCTGGGCAACTACGGTTATCACAGGCACTTAAATCAACACTAAATTCGCTGCTTTTAAAGCGACTAAGTAAGTCTTTAATAGTTTGCGCATCGGTTGGCAAACTGTCGTTAATAGCAATTGGGTTCCACTGTGCCAATTCTAATCGGTGCCAATAGTTATCACCTGCAACACTCACATGGAGTAATTCAAATAACGCTCTACCTAGTGCAGTTTGGCTACCATCACGCTGAATATAGATCACTGCTATATCGTTTTCTTGCGCTTGCTTTACTGCAGCCACAACATTATCAATATTTAATCCTTCACGCTCATGCTGAGAGATAATCAGTACATCCGTGTCAGTTGTTAAACACGCCGCTAAAGCGTCGTTGTCACAACTAGCATTGTCGTTATAGCTCACCATGCCTTCATATTGACTATCAAACCACTCTCGCGTTTTGCTCCTATCTTGAAAGTAATAGCTTTGATCAAGTTGCGCTAATACAAGTTTAAGTGGCTGCTCTGCGGTTATTTCTCTGCCAGCTAACCATGTGGTGCTGTTTTTCAAAAACTGAGTCATTTGCTCGTTAATGGTATTTCGATATGGATTACTACCAAATACTAAGTAACGGCCCTGTTCCCCATCACTAGTACCAACAACGGCAAGGTTTCTGACTTTTGTCTCGTAACCATCTTGCCAACTATTGTTGGTAAGTAGAACTGGCTCATTGAATGGATAAGTGGCATTTAATAACGTTGCATCCCATGTTGGATACCAGCTTAATTTATCAAGGACGGAGCTTGAGCCAAAACCAAATAAGCTATTTTTAATGCTTTGAAAGCGCGCTTTGTGGGTATCAATTTCATTAATGGTCGCATCAAGTAATAACTCACTGTTTGGAACAACCAGCGCATTGCCAGTTTCGAGTGCCTCGGCCACATAACTTTGGGTGATGTTTAACACAAACTCAAAGCTTGCCTGTTCACGTGAATCAGAGGCTGTGATTGTGAATTTATGTTCACCAAGGTCTTCACTACTCGCGGTGCCTGATAAGATGCTAGTTTGCTCATCAAAACTTAGCCACGTAGGTAAACCTGTTACGGTTAAGCTCACTTCATCGTTGTCTGTATCGGTACTTATTAACTGCACACTCAATGCCTGCTCAGCACGCGCTTCACTACTCAGTGGAGACACCACAGGCGCTGAGTTTGCTCTGGCAGCGATGTTAAATGTTTGCTCTGCCTGCTGCGTCACTTCGCCATCTGAATAACGAAAACGAATTTGCTGTTCGCCCGTATTCGCAAACAAAGGAGTGCCACTAAAATTGAGGTTATTCGCATCAAAACTAAGCCAATCTGGTTTACTAACTTCACTTACTACCACAGTGTCATTTTGTGCATCAGTAAATGTTAGCTGGTAAGTATAAGCTTGGCCTTCATTGCTATCTGATGGAGTAGACGTGAGCGTTGGCGGTGTATTTTCAATAAGTTTGGCTTCTACATTAATATCAATCAAAAGCTGTGCAGATAGCTGCCCATCTGTGACCGTAAACTCAATGTTTGCATACTTACCTACTTGCTCAGGCGTGCCACTGATACTTGCTGAGGCTTCATTAAAACTTAGCCAACTTGGTAAGTTTGTTACAGACAAAGTAAGTGGGTCATTATCTGGATCAGAGACTTCAGGGCTAAAACTCAAGGTTTCACCAACACGTAAAGTCTGTGATTGACCGCTGATTTGCGGCGCTTGATTTTGTGGTGTTTCGGTTACAGGAGGGGTTGTTGTTTGTTTTTCATCTGAGCCTGAGCCGCCACAAGCAGCAAGTGTTAGCAATACAGCCGAGCATAATAGCGAGCGCTTGCACAAAGAGTAAGGTGCGTTCATTGAGTTCTTATCGGTATGGTAAACAATTTTTTAACATTATAAGCCGATACTACAAACTAATATCTCGGAAAAAATACGTAAATTGATATCGCTGTCATTAATTGTTAGAGCGTAAAAAGCCCCATAAAGGGGCTATTTAAAGGTTACGAGCTTGGGTTTGCAAAATCGGGTCTGGGTAACTTTTCGAGTATGGCGTATAAGTAAATCACCACAAGGCAAAGCCCTCCCGCTACAAAGAATAAGGTTGGGCCATCGTAATAATCTAAAATTAAACCACCACCGAGTGGTGCTAAAGCAAACCCTAAATCATAAAACGAAGCCGCGCCAAAGTACGCTCCACGTAAGTGTGATGGTGCAAGCCTATCAAGGTGAACGTTCATCGTCGGAAACAAAATGGTTTCGGCCAAACTCATCACCACTATCGCACCAATCCAGCCCCAAAATAAATCGATTGGATTAAGTGCTAGCCAAAACTGCGACACCATCAATAGCACCAAGCCTATTTGTATTCGCACCGTTAGGCTAAATCGCGCCATCATTTTTAACAGCAGAAATTGACTTGAAATGATCACTAACGCATTGGTAAATATCATCGCTGAAATCAATGCAAGTAGGTCGGGTGCCTCTGCACGAGTTAGGTATTGTATGAGTGAACTATCCATTTGCGCATAAATAAACATGCACAAAATATTGGCTAAAATTAAACACTGCAGCAGCTTATCTGCAAATAGAATACGTAAGATTTGCTTGCCTTGTACAGCTGGTTTTTTCTCTTCAGGCTCGTCGATTGCGGCAGTATTTTTGACGGCTTTATCACTAAAATTAAAGCCCCAAACAAGCAGCACCAATAAAATAGCAAATGCCCCTGCGGTAATATAAAAGCTCGACTGCTCACCTGTTAAACCTAGCCATACTCCGGCTAATGGACCCACCGCACAGCCCACATTAACAATAAAGTACAGCGACTGCATGGCCAACTCACGAGTTTGTGCATCATCAATAATATCGCCAATTGCCGCACTGGTTAATGGTCGCCAAAGTGCAGTCGCAATCGAGCATAACGTCATTACAATCACATAACCGGCCACGGTTTCTACCTCAGCCAACAGCGAGAAAGAAATGATATACAGCACACCAGTAATGTACATCAGCGTATGCCGGCCCACTTTATCTGAGAGGCTACTGCCAATAAAACTGGTAAACACCGAAATCACCGCAGCACTGGTAAGTATCAAACCGACTTCTGTCGCCGATAAAGCAAACTTTTCGTACAAAATCACCGCGAGAAATGGCCACACCATGTAATAGCTGCCACGGGTAATAAACGAGCCAAATAAGAAGATCCACATAAGCACAGGAAACTGCTTAAAGCGCGCTAAAGAGATATCTGAATTCATTATTTTAATTTTTATGATGATGATTAAAACACTATACAGGAACTGAATCTGCCTTGGGTATTTAATCTAAAACTTGTTTGTAACAGCGTGTTATACCAACCCGCAATAATACTTAATCATTTTGAGGGATTAAACCTGTCGCTAACTGCGTTAAAAATTTCTCCTTTAGAACAACTAAATAACGAAATTTTTGCCTTGCTATCAACGAGGTTTTATTGCCTCAAAATAGACTACTTAATTAAGCGGGTTGGTATTAATTAGCTAAAAAACAAACGCTACTTAATTGTGAATACTGTTAAGTGATCTTGAAAAAGATTAATCTAAATAAGAATAGTTATTGATTGTATTTTTCATTTCTGTAGTATACGCAACGTTCCTCAAAGGGATAACCTACAAAAAGAACTGGAAACCTACAATGAAATCAATAAAACCAAGCTTACTGGCACTTGCCATAGCAACACATTTTTCAGCCTTTGCTGATGACGCTAAGCCGAAACAAGATATGGAACGCTTAGTTATCACTGCAACAGGTTTTGAGCAAAAAGTTACCGAAGCACCTGCAAGTATTTCGATCATCACCAATGAAGATATTAAGTCTCATGCCTTCACCTCAGTACTTGATGCTGTGCAGTATTTAGAAGGTATCGACATTGGCACAACTCGTGATAAAACAGGCCAAGGCAGTGTAAGTATGCGTGGTTTAACAGGTGAATACACCCTGTTACTTATTGATGGTAAACGCCAAAATAACCATGGCGATATTTATCCAAACAACTTTGGTGGTAACGCGTTTAACCACGTACCACCAGTCGATGCGATTGAGCGCGTTGAAGTAATTCGCGGCCCTGCATCAACGCTTTATGGTGCAGATGCGCTAGGTGGTGTAATTAATATCATCACTAAAAAGCACACTGACAGCTGGAGCGGTGCAGTATCTTTTAGCCGTTCATTACAACAAAACGATGATTTTGGTGATGACATTACCACTGACTTTAGTGTGATGGGTCCGCTTATCAAAGACGTATTAAGCTTAGGTGTACGCGGCAGCGTTTACGAGCAACAAGCATCATCGCCAACATTTGAACCAGCAACCGATCCTAATGGTGTTGTACATGCTCGTTCATTAGGTTTTGGTAGTGGCGGTCGTACCGTTGATAATACAAACGAGCAGTATGGTTTTACTTTAACTTATACACCGTTTGAGTCGCATCATTTACGTTTTGATTACGATAACTCAAGCCAAGTGTATGACAACACGCCAAGCTACGACATTGAGTCAGGCACCATTACTTACCCGCTTGGTACTAAAGATAACATTGAATCAATTTGGCAAGACCGCCGCGGCCAAGTAAACCCGCGCGCAGGTTATGCGGCAGACCAAGAGTTTGACCGTGAATGGTGGTCACTCAGCTACGATGGTGAACTTAATTGGGCAACGGTTAAGGCCTCTGTATCTTATGTTGATACGCAAAACAATGGCCGTACTTTACCACTGAGTGTAAGCGAGCGATTAGAGCTACAAGCTATGTACGATGGTACAGGCGAATACGAAGGCATGGACGAGCAAGCACGTAAAGACTTAGCCGAAGAAACATTCTTACCACGCCCTGCTCGCCCACTTGAAAGCAGCCAATATACTTATGACTTACGCTTTGATATTCCTATCACAGGTAGCTTTGGTAGCCATAACCTAGCAATTGGTGGCCAGCTTATCGACGGTGAATTAAAAGACGGCGTATTTGGCCTTGAAAGTGACCAAGCCGGTCAAGTACAAGAGCAAAACATGTACTCAATCTTTGCCGAAGATAACTGGATGGCAACTGACAACTTCACCTTTACATTAGGTGCTCGTTACGATGACCATGATGTATTTGGCAGCCAAGTATCACCGCGCGTTTACGGTGTATATAACCTCTCTGACACTTGGACCTTAAAAGGTGGTGTAAGTACAGGTTATAAAACGCCGCAAACCACTGATCTTTATGACGGTATCACCGGATTTGGTGGTCAGGGCACAAGCCCATTTGCGGGTAACCCAGATTTAGAACCAGAAACCAGTGTGAACTCAGAAGTTGCACTTTACTGGACTTCGCTTGATGGCGATCACAACATTAATGTGACTTACTACAACACCAAGTTTGAAGACAAAATTGCCCGCGGCGACACTATTTTAAGCTGCGAGCAAACTAATGACGTACGCCCTTGTGTGAACTTAGGTCAGTACGATCAACTTGGCTACGATAGCTACAGCCAAAAGATCAATATCGACGAAGTAGACCTTCAAGGTGTTGAAATTGCTGGTCAATACACTATCACTAAAACAGTGTCTGTTAACGGTAACTACACGTGGACTGATAGCGAACAAAAGAGCGGTCCTGAAGAAGGTCAGCCATTAACTAACTCAGCTGAGCATATGGCAAACCTTACCCTAAACTGGGAAGCGACTGACTTCATGAACTTATACCTACAAGGTGTATATCGTTCAGACCGTTACCGCGGTTGGGATAACGTGCACGACAAAGCGCTGTATTACAAAAACTACAACCTACTTAATTTAGGTGCGCAGTTTTATGTAAATGAGTACGTGCAAATCAATGCCCGTGTAAACAACCTATTAGACGAAGATTTCACCTCATATAGCACTAGCTATACCGACCTAAATGGCGATGGTGAGTATGAATACCTAACAGGTCGCGGTGTAGTTAGCGAAGTCACATTCACTGACGACTATAACGTTAAAGATAAAGGCCGTAACTTCTGGATTGGCGTTACCGCTTACTTCTAAGAAAACTCCCTGAAAATAGACAGCATGCAGTCATGTGCTGTCTATTTTTCTAACTACACTATTACTCCTACTGTCAGTATTTTTTTTTACTGTCACTAAACTGCCAACTTCACACACTAAGCTGATGATACCTGCGTAAGCTTATTTGTCAGTCTATGGAACATATCCTTACAGCCAGTGGTATCTGTATTAGTTATCAAGATGAAGGCGATAAAAATGCGCCGGTGATCATCTTAATTATTGGCTTAGGTGCTCAATTTACCGTTTGGCCAGAGTCGCTTTATTTTGGCTTGGTAGAAAAAGGCTTTCGGGTTATTCGTTTTGATAATCGTGATGCAGGGCTATCCTCATCGTTAGATGAGTTAGGCAAGCCGAGTCTAGTAAAGCATTGGCTTAGCCGCCGATTACCCATTCGCGCAAAGTTGCCCTATTCGCTCGATGACATGGCTCGCGATGTAAAAGAATTAATGGATGCACTGGCTATCAAAAAAGCGCACTTAGTGGGGGCTTCGATGGGAGGCATGATTGCGCAAATTGCCGCGGCAAAGTATAAAAAACGTGTACTGAGCTTAACTTCAATTATGTCGAGTAGCTCGCCGTTATCGTTTTCTGGTTCAAACATTAACCTATTGGTAAAACTCGCTAAAATACGCCCCCGAAGCAGTAATAAAGAAGCCGCGATTGATTACAATGTTAGGCTCAACCAACTCATTGGCAGCCCAGCCTACCCACAAGATGAACATGCTTTATACGCCAACGCAGAACGCTATATTGAGCGTGCCCACACGAATCAAACAGGCTTTAAACGTCAGCTTGCAGCCATTGCCGCAACGCCTTATCGCGAGCAATTACTAAAAAAGATTAAAGCGCCCACGTTAGTAATTCACGGCAGCGCTGATCCTGTTATGCCACTGTCTGCGGGTATCAACACCGCACTGTTAATAAAGCGCAGTAAGTTAAAAGTTGTGCCTGGAATGGGCCATGATTTTCCGCCCGCTTTAATGAAAAAAATGACTAAGTGGATTGCTAAACACGCAGCTAAAGTCAGCGCCAAAAAAGCCGCTAAAAAACCCTAAAAGCATGATAGAATTATCATACAATTTATAAGGTTAGCGTTTTATGTTGCGTGTATTTTTTAGTCTGTTTTTAATTATCCCTTGGTTAAGCTTTGCCGGTGTGTCACTAAGCGAGCAGCGCATTATTTATCAGGGCGAAATTAGTGCCAAAAACAATCAACATGTTGCACATCTTTTGGCTGAGCAGCCAAGCATAAACAGCATACAAATTACCAGTGGTGGCGGAAACGTTGATTTAGGTATGGACCTCGCCGAATTAATTTTGGCGCATAATTTAAAAGTTCATATAAAACAATTTTGCTTTTCGTCGTGTGCGAATTACGTATTGCTTGCAGGAAACCCTACCACCATAGCTAAGAACGCCATTGTCGGTTGGCACGGCGATGCTGCTTCAGCTCGCTGGCGAGATAGCGATATTGATGCCATGGTAAGCCATTTAAAAGAGCCAGAAAAAACAACCAAGTGGCAGACTTTACGCACTCATTACAATGAAATAATCGCAAAAGCCGTGACTCGTGAAAAAGCCTTTTATGCAAAACGCGGGGTTAATCATGACTTGCTAACCATTGGTTTATCTAAAGAGCTAAAACGTGCAGCTGTGGCTCAAAAAGCCAGAGGCTGGAGCTACTCAAAAAAAGCACTCAATACACTGAATGTGAATAATATTGAGTTTGCAGATTGGCAGCCCCGCTCGGCAAAAAACTTTCCGTTACTAATAATTAGTGAGCTTGGGGATTAGCTTTTGTAATCACGGATATAACGGTAATCAAATTCGGTGTCATCTAGAATGTCGCAATAATCACGAAAATCATTACTCTGCATTTGCTGAATATCGATGATCACCGACTGCTCTGTTACGAGCTTTTTAAAGCTTTGCAATAGCGTACGTCCTTGCTTTGCATCTATATGGCAACCGAATTGATAAATGTCATATAACCGAGCGAACTGATCACCGCTCTGTCTTGAGCTTGCCATTAGTGCTTCACCACGCTCAAAAGCAAGCATTCTTCCCAGAATAAATTGCGCTCTAGGTTCATTTTTATGTTCAACGAGATAACGTAAAATAGTTTCTGATTTAAATGTATCTTGCGGAAAATTCCCCTGATAAACGCCTAGTTCATCAAAGTGACGACCGGAATAATAGGCAAAAGCATAGCTAAATGCTTTTTTGTCAGACAAGGTTGCAAGAAACTCATCATCTGTCGGAATATGTTTTGCTCTAAACTTAGCAGCTTGATGTTGCTCTTGTTCTACCTGTTTTTCAATAGACAAATACTGCTGGTGAGCAAATGCAACAACGGCGCCTGCAAAACTCAAACATGATGTAGCAATTAGGGTACTAGGTAATACTACCAACCAATGATTTTTAATTTTTTTATACCCTGCTAGCTCATCAGATTCATACACCTCAGCAAATAACTTATGGTCAATAAATGGAATGCTTTTACGTGCAATAAATGCTGCTGACCAAGAGCCAAGTGCAAATAACAAAGCATAAATTGATAAAGACAATGTACCGCTGATCAAAACCTCCGAACTGAGCGCAACAGCGATTACTGATAGGTATGCAATAAGTGAAATAACTGAAAAGATACGATCATAGCCACGCCCATGAATACGAACAGCTAGGCCAACGAGTACGCCGCTAATCACTAACATTACAGGCCCAATAGCACTTTTAATTGAAAATACTGTGATCCATAAAATAATGATTGGGATACTCCAGCACGCTACGCCGATTGCGGCTGCAAGTGGACTTTGCTTAACTAGTTTTTCTTTAACTTGCTCTCGACTCTGCTCAGTAACAGACATATCAACTCCGTTTTCGTTTTATTATTTTTTCCTGTAAAACAAAGTGATTCTAACTAGAACAGCTGATTATAAAAAGAGGAACATAAATTTTCGTGGTACAAAAAAGCCACTTCGCAGTGGCTATTTTAAATAGGCTATACCTAAACACTAAACTTATGCCATGGGCCTGTTATAGCAAGTGTTTTTGAAGGTGAGTAAACATTTACAAACAAAGTGCTACCATCTGGTGAAAAACAGGCACCAGCCAGCTCGGTTTGCGCCACTAAGCGGGCAAAATTATAAACTTGGCCTTGGGGTGTCACACCACGAAGATGATTATCAACCACATCGGTGTATTGGTCTTCACAAACTATTAAATGACCATTAGGTGACACGGTTAGGTTATCGCCAAAGTTGTAGAGGGTTTTGCTAGTACTCTCTACAAACAACGAGATTTTACCTGGTTGCTGTGCTTCTTTATCTGTGCCCTCAAATTCTGATGGCTGATATTTCATAACCTGACCAAGTTGTTTTTTACCGCCATTGGTACAGCAGAAATAAAGCTCTTTATCTCCCCAGTGAATACCTTCACCGCGAGCAAATAGTGCCGCACCTTGTTTGTATCCGCGCAGGCGCAGGTCGTCTTTCGGGCTTTCAGGGTTATCTAGATTGACCCACTCAACCTCAAGCTCTTGATGTAGCCCCATAGCTTTATTATTCCAGTTGCGGCTATCGAATTGTGGCTTACCTTTTACCACCATAGCTTGTAATTGCCCGCCTTTATGCAGCTTGCCATATTCATTTGGAATAAAACGATAAAAGACACTATCACCTTTATCTTCAGTTAAATAAACAATGCCGGTGCGCGGATCAACAGCAGCCGCTTCGTGGTTAAATCGACCCATGGCTTTTAATGGCTCAGGTTTAATTAAGCCTTTGCTATTTGCGGGTACTTCAAAAATATAACCATGATCTTGGTTAAATCCATCGGCTTTGGTATCTGTGGTTTCTTCGCACGTAAGCCAGGTGCCCCATGGCGTAATACCACCAGAACAATTGCGAATAGTGCCGACCAATGACAAGTACTCTTGCTCTTTTTGATGGGTTTTTAAGTTATACACGATATGACTTGTGCCACCCGGTAACGCCACACCGTCACTGTTAGTATCAAAAGCCAGAGGTGTTTTATGATTGGCAATACTTGCTTCAGCTTTCGCTAAATCTTTTGGTTTAAGCTCATGGTTTCGCACTAATGCAACACGGTCATTACCAAGAGCTAGGCAGCCCATGCCATCGGCTTTATCGGGTACCGTAAATCCATCAGACATTTTCTCACCTAGGCTTGAAACGACTTGATAACTAAAGCCCTCAGGTAAGTCGAGCAATTTATCTGGATCGGGAATTAACGGGCCAAAGCCCATAGCCGTTGTTTTTAAATCACCTAACGACACTTTACCTATGGCACTTTTTGATAATCCTAAAAAGGCTAATGTGCCCGCCCCTACTAAAAACTCTCGACGTGAAACCATGCTAACTCCAAGCTAAAAACCAGCTTTATCATACAAATAAAAAAGGCATTATAAAGCAATGAAAGGATAAAAAGTTACATTATCACAATATTCACGAAATTGTCATAAAGCTTGATTTAACTGATAAAACACGTAATACATTAAAGCAATTGAACTACACAAACCTCAATTGCAAATAGTTTTTAATCGCATTAGCCTTTTATCATACAAGTAAATCGCTTAAACTAAGGCTTAATTTATTTTTAAGAAGCAACCGCTATGTTCCTAAAATCAAAAACATTTATTGCATTCTCATTGGCGCTTTTAAGCTTTAGCCAACACGCCTTTAGCTTACAATTTGGCAATCAAGTCGACAGTGACAAACTCATTAAAATTTCGACGGTTATGGCCTCACCAGACGATTACCTTGCAAGTCCAATTACCGTGGAAGGGACTATCACTGGGGTATGCGAAAAACGTGGTTGCTGGATGACAATTGCATCTGACAAGCGCTTTGAAAACTTACGTATCAAAGTTGAAGATGGCGACATGGTGTTCCCGATGACGGCTAAAGGCAGTAAAGCTATCGTAACTGGTAAACTCGATAAAATTCAGCTTAGCCTTGGCCGCACTAAAGCGCTACTTGCTCACAAAGCGCAGCAAGCCGGCGAAAGTTTTGATGTAAACTCAGTGACTGAAGCAATGGCTATTTATCAGCTCGTACCGAGCGGAGTTGAAATCATTGAGTAATAAATCAAGTATCAACTGGTTTAAGTTAAACAGAAACTTACACCGCGATATTGGTTACTTTTGTGTTGGTTTAGTGATTATCTTTGCGGTTTCTGGCATTGCAGTGAACCACAAAGATGATTGGAACCCAAACTACAAAGTAAGCCACCAGCAAATCAGTGTGAGCGATGAAACGTGGCAATTAGATAATGACGAGTTGTTGATTGAGCAAATTATCTCCCATGCTGATGTAAGCGAGCCGGTAAAAGCCTCTTATTGGGTATCGCCGCAAGAGTTTAAGGTGTTTTTAAAAAACGGTAACAACCTCAGCCTTAAACTCAATAAAGATATCATAAGCTATGAAGCTATTGAGCCTCGTCATGTATTTCAAGCATTTAACCGCTTACACTTGAACGAGACAAAAGCTTCGTGGGTGATTTTTTCTGATATTTTTGCTGGGCTGCTGCTGTTTTTAGCAATCAGCGGCTTGTTTATGATCAAGGGTAAAAATAGCCCATGGGGCAGCCGCTCTGTCTTAGTCATTAGCGGTATGCTACTCCCAGCAGCTTATGTATTTTTATAACAATCATTACAAAAAAGGCACTAGCGATTGCTAATGCCTTTTTCTCGAAAAGCTGAACCTAGAACCTAAATTCAAAGTTTACATTTGCCGCTGTCTCGCTTTCACTGCGATCAAACCAATTCATCGATTTATAAACAGCTTCACCTGTAATAGCAAACCAATGCGTAAATGCATATTCAAGTGCAATGCTGACACCTGCATTATGACCGTCGTAATCAGCACTAAAATCAAGGCATTGCTCTGGCGTATCACTGCATGCTCGAGTTAACACAGCCTCTTCTTCGCTGGCAAGATAATACATCTGGGTATAATCAACATCGATAGTGCCTTTTTGATAAAAGACACTGCCGTATAATAAGGCTTTTGAGCTTAATCGGTATCCTGAAATAAGTGCAATATCATAAGTATCATGCGATAAATCCCAATCATAGGTATCGTCATCATAATTACCCGCTAATAGTGGACCATACCCCGCATCTTCACTGCGAATATAGCCAAGGCTGACAGCCATAGAGAAGTTTTTCTCGACGGCCGATTCTAAAGGGCTGCCATAAAACTGATGCTTAATAGCATATTTTTCATAATCATGATCGCCACCAATACCAGCCCCTAGGGTAAGCTCCGTCGAATAACCTAAGGTCATACTCATCGAAGTCGTTAATGCTGTACTCGTTGATGTACTCTCGCTGGTATCTTTCGCAATGATCTTGCTTGTATCTGTACCGACGGTTGCACGAAAATGAAAGGGATCACTGTTGATCTCTGGGCTCTCAAAGCGTGCCATCGATACACCTGTTTCGGTTGTAGATTGACAGCCAGCTAATAAACCTAAAACTATAAACGCCAAAAGAGGCTTAAACGTTTTCACGTAATTTCCTTATATATTATTATTTTAACGCGAAGATTCTAGACTAAGGCCTTATAGCTCGCAATAAATTAATAACAAAAAAGGTACAACCTCTATTGTTAAGCGCGTTCATCCTTCGGTGATTCCATCACCACATGAGTGGTAATGGTTCGTACTTGTGGAATTGAGCCGAGTACATCTGCATGAAACGATTTGTAGGACTTGAGATCCGCCGTCTCAACCCTCAGCAAATATTCGAACGAGCCAGTTACATTGTGGCACTCTTTTACTTCATCAATAAACTCAAGAGCGTGTTCGAATGCTCGCTGAGATACTGTTGAGTGCTCATTTAAACCAACCCCAACATAAGCGATAAATCCTAAGCCAACAGCCTGATTATTAATAACCGCCCGATACCCTGCAATAACCCCAAGCTTTTCTAGCTCTTGCACTCTACGAAGGCATGCCGATGACGATAAACCCACTTTATCTGCCAGCTCGGCATTAGCAATTCGGCCATTGCGTTTAAGCTCATGCAATATTCTGTCGTTAATTTTATCTTTTTTCATTTTTGATTGTGAAATTTAAATATACGCAACAACATTAAGCGCAAAAATTGCGCGCATTACAACTTATAATTGCATCTAAATTCAAATGGAGAGATAGCGATGAGTTTTGAAATTTTAACAGCCTTGGCATTATTTGCTTTGGTGTCATCAATTACCCCTGGACCAAATAACTTAATGTTGATGAGCTCAGGTGCTAACTTTGGCTTTAAAAGAACCACACCACATTTACTTGGCGTGACGCTTGGCTTTATGTTGATGCTGGTTTTAGTGGGCCTT
Organism: Pseudoalteromonas sp. XI10; assembly: GCF_001469895.1. Classification (GTDB taxonomy): domain Bacteria; phylum Pseudomonadota; class Gammaproteobacteria; order Enterobacterales; family Alteromonadaceae; genus Pseudoalteromonas. The sequence continues at coordinate 265,868 of NZ_LOPY01000047.1, forward strand.
GGCATCATGCAGCTATTTGACTTGTTTCCACCAAGCTACTTGATATTAAAGGTATTTTGCATTGCTTACTTACTCTATCTGGCGTTTAAAATTGCCACAAGTAACGCACAACAAAAAGCCAGCAGTGAAAGTAAGCCGTTTACTTTTATTCAGGCTGCACTATTTCAATGGGTGAACCCAAAAGCGTGGGCAATGGCATTAAGCGCGGTTAGTTTGTATGCCCCAGACAAAAACCTCACCTCTGTGTTAATCGTAAGCCTCGTATTTGGCTTAATTAACCTGCCATGCGTTAGTTCGTGGACTCTACTTGGAGAAAAGCTACAGCACTGGCTTGCCAGCCCAAAGCGCTTAAAAGCATTTAACTACCTAATGGCAATACTATTAATCGCTTCAGTGATGTTTAGTTTGTTTTAATTTGAGCAAGCTTTACTTGTCAGTAGTATATTGAAAGCTTAGCTATCAATAAATGAACTAACGATTAAAGCATTTTTGAATCATAGATAGGATTTAAAGATGAGTAATTTTTCCTGTGCTAAGCTTTATTTACCTAGAGCTTTTCAGTGCGACTCATGGCTAATAACGTAGAGAATTACTTTTACCACGGCTTTTTTGTCTTCTTACTCATTACGGTAGTAACCTGCTCCATTATAGCCACGCGCCTGATGCGCAGTAGTTTTAATAACCGCTCGATTTACTTATTTAACCTGTTTTTTTACCTTGGTGTAATTGGCTTTGCATGGCTTTGGATCCAAGACTTATTAGACCTTACGCCAAGTTTTCGCTCTGGTGTGGTAATTTATATGATCTCCATGACATTACTGCAATTATCCATTTATAACCACGACGAACCCAGCCGATTTAATAAGATAATTATTGCGCATGGTGCTATTTTTTCTGTATTTGCCCTTCTTACTCAAAATATAAATCAACTTGCCCTTATTGAAGCTTGTTTTACACTAAGCGTGCTACCTGCACTTATTTACTACACAACAAAGCGTGCTGTATGTGAGAAGAACATAGGTAATACAGTGTTGTCGATGGCGCAGTGTATTCTTCTTTTAGTGCCTATTTCACAGCTGAGTATTATTACCCATGAACACAATTTAGCGACCTTATACTCTCTAACGGTTATAGCCCATGCAACCGTGTTTGTTATGACTGGCCTCGGTCTCATCACTACCCTGTTAGTGGATGAAAAAAAACGCTATTTGGAGCTGTCTTTAAAAGATCCGCTTACCGGACTCTATAACCGCCGCGGGCTGCAATTCATTATCGAACAGCAACAAGTTTTAAGCCCAAATAAAACTTCTATACTCCATGCCTGTATTGTTGATATTGATTTCTTTAAAAAAATAAACGACAGCTATAGCCATGAAGGGGGCGACTTAGTACTTGAGGTTTTTTCTGATTTAATAAAACATCATTTAAATAAGGAAGACCTATGTTGTCGGCTCGGTGGTGAGGAGTTCTTATTATTGTTCTTTGCTGCTGATTTAGACTCTGCTACAAAATATTTAGAAGAACTACGTAAAACCATCGAAACAAGTCAAATCGCTTATCGAGAACACCGTATTACGGTTACTGCTAGTTTTGGTTTAACTAGCTGGCAGCCAAAAGACAGCTTTGAAAGCTTGGTAAATCGCGCAGACAAAGCTGTTTACGATGCGAAAGATAATGGTAGAAACCGCATAGAAATCAATACCCAGAAGCAACCGTAAAGAACTAACAACATAAAAAAGTGAAGACTTTTCCATCAATCTTGTAAATTAAGACGCTACCACTATAATTAGCTCGTGCTTATACTTAACTTGCAATTTGTAGTGCTATGTCTTTAAAAGTATTATTAAATTTTAAATTAAACTGGTTACTTTTATGCGCCAGTTTTTGGCTTTTTTCCCTACCAATTCAGGCTAAATATGTGGTGGCTGTTGTGGGTAAAACTAAAAACGATAGCTTTTATCAGCAAGCCTTTAAAGGGTGTGAGCAATTTGCAAAACAGCATCTCGATTTTGAATGTATTTACGATGGCCCCAAAGACTTTCAAGATATTCGCACGCAAGTATTAGTGATCACCGACCTTGTTCGCAGAAACAACATTAGTGGTTTATTAATCGCAACCACAGATTCTAATTACCTTGTTGAAAGAGCATTAAAACAGCTTAAAGATAACAACATTCCAGTGATCACTTTTGACTCTGATCTGCTCGAGGAAGATCAGCAGTACCGTTTAGCCTATGTGGGTACCAATAATTTTGACTATGGTGTGGCCTTAGGTAACGAATTAAAAAAATTCACCAACAAAGAAAATAACCAAGTTTGTATTCAATCAGGACACTCAACAACACCTAATTTAAACAAGCGTATTGAAGGTGTTCGCTATGCGTTATCTGGGCAAAAAGATAAACGTTTAAGCGGTGAAAATGGCTGGAGTGAGTTTGATCGATGCCCTTTGTATAGCTTAGGAAAACGAGAGGTCTCCCTCGGCCAGCTCGACAAACTGCTTAACCTTGAAAATCCACCACTATTTTTAGCGGTAGCGGGCTTTGCCCAATTTAACTCTAATTATGCAAACGTGATTGCTAAACATAAGCAACGTATTGCTAATCAAGAGGTGGTGATCGTTTCTGCCGATACTGAGCAAATGCAATTAGAAGTATTACAGCAAGGATTATCATCGGCCAATATTGGTCAAAACCCATTTGAAATGGGCCGTCTATCTGCTGAATTGATGTATCAATACCTCACTAAAGGTGAACGACCAGCTAAGTCTCACTATTATTTAGACTTTCATTATTGTCAGCAAAGTAATGCAGGTACTTGCACCGTTAACCACTAAAACTTTGATCTCACTAAAGTGCAATTAACTCGATAAGCGCTAGACTTACCACAACTTGATTAATTGTAAGGATTTAGCCATGACACACCTAGTTAGTGATTTGATGACGCCAGACCCATTCGCCATTAGCGCGCAAAATACCCTGCATGATGCTCATAATTTAATGAAAGAGAAAAATGTCCGCCATATTCCAGTGATCAATGAGCATGGTGGTTTGGTTGGCATGCTAACGCAAAAAATTATGATTGCTCAGGTAATGAATATCATGGCGAATTACAGCGCCAGCGCCCTTGAACGCAAAGAAAAGCAAACTAAAGTGGTTGATATTATGGCTACCGATTTTACTAGTATCTCGCCCGAGCAACCGCTACACGAAGTTGCTAAGTTTTTTGTTGAAAACCGTCATGGCTGCATGCCTGTGGTTGATAAAGATAACAACCTAGTGGGAATTCTAACCTCATCTGACTTTGTTCGTTTAGCAGCTGCATTACTTTCTTAAGTCGTAAATTTGTATCTGCACACTGAATTTTTTACACAAGGTGTGCAGAGTTTTCATAGTCATACCTCACCACAACCACCCTGCCTCAAAATAAAATAAATTAAACCTTAAAATTCAACAACTTAATTGCAACTCTATTTTAGGCACAACGCTTGCTTCTATATAACTACACACGCTTTTTAATTTAAAAGCGAAAGGAAATTTATAGATAATCTCGGAGGAGTAATGAGTAATTCATCATCAAAAATCGCAGAATTTACAGCACCCGGTGTTAAAGACCAAGCTGCAGCTGACACGATTGCTATTCTAGACCAGCGCATGGTCGCTTTAATCGATTTACACCTCACTTTAAAACACATTCATTGGAATGTTGTTGGCCCTAATTTTATTGGTGTACACGAAATGTTAGACCCGCAAGTAAGCGCAGTGCAAGAGATGACTGACACGATTGCAGAGCGTATTGCAACTATGGGCGGCGTACCTGTTGGCACACCACAATCAATTGTAGAACGCCGTACTTGGCAAGATTATTCAATTGGTAAAGGCTTAGTCACTGACCACCTAACGGCGCTTGATAAAGTGTACAACGGTGTTAATAAAGATCACCGTGCAGCTATCGAAAAGCTTGGTGAGCTAGACCCAGTATCTGAAGATATGATCACAGGCCAACTGGCTGATTTAGAACAATTCCAATGGTTTGTTCGTGCACATATCGAATCGTCTACCGGCGAATTGAAAGGATAAACCCATTTAAAGGTTAAACCCCCTAGGTCTATCCGAAGACCCCTTGCCCAGCATTTGCTGGGCTTTTTTATGCTTTGTTACAACCAACCTTTATGTTTAAAGAACAAGTAAGGTGCAAAGCCAGACAGCAACATAATGCCAATTGCAAACGGGTAACCCCATGCCCATTGAAGTTCAGGCATGCTGTTAAAATTCATCCCATAAATACTGGCGACGACGGTCGGCGGTAAAAACACCACAGAGGCAATTGAGAAGGTTTTTATAATTTGGTTTTGTTCGATGTTAATAAAACCCTGAGTCGAGTCCATTAAGAAATTCACCTTATCAAACAAAAATGTGCAGTGAGACATAAGGGTATCAATATCGAGCACAATTTCACGTAGTGACTCGCGATCTTCTGTCGGCGCTCCTAGGTAGCGCAGTAAAAACGAAATATTTCGGCGCGTATCCATCAAACATAAACGCACCTTACCGTTGTTATCTTCAAGGCGAGAGATTCGACTAACAGCTTCTTCTAAGTCAGAGTCATCCTCTTCAAGTACATAGGCACTAAGTTTTTCTAACTGGTGATGCATGTCTTCAAGCATATCAGCGTGGTTTTCGACTTTTTGGTCAAATAAAGTCACCAAAAGTTGCTTCGGATTATCACACGCTACCTGCCCTTTCCGAGCACGCAGTCGTAATAGACGAAAATCGGCTAGTTCATCATCGCGGATTGTCAGCAAGCAGTTGTCTTGTAGCAAACAAGCCACGGTTACCGTATTAAAGCGCCCTTCATTTGGTGACATGAAAAGCGCATGCACATGCAAACCTTCATGATCAATAAAACAACGGGAAGAAGCTTCGATTTCTTCAACATCATCAGCACCAGGTAATGTGATATTAAGCGTGCTTGCCAGTGCTTGTCGTTCTTCTTCGGTCGGATTTATGGTATCAATCCAGTGGGCATTTTTTATGGCGGTTGCAAGAGGCGTATCAGCAGCTGGCTCAGTTTCTGTGATCACACCTTGGTCTATAGAAAAAAATCGTAACATGCGCCCTACCCTGAATAATCAATGTAAAGCAAATACTATAGCTGTTCACGTTAATGAACAATGACAATGCTACTAATTACAGGGTAAAGCAGAAAATAATTTAAACCTATCATCAATTGCTTATTTCGCTTTTTTAAAACGCACTACAAGCATACCTATCAAGATGATGCCAAGGCCTATTAAGCAGGGTACAAAAGCACTTTGCACGGCAACATCAAACGCTAAAAAGTCGGGGTAACCGGTTTGCCAAAGCGTCCATTCATAACCGAGCTTTGATGCAATATGTTCACCGCCGCTACTAAGTACGATGATTGCATCATTGTTATCTGGGTTGATGCGAAGTGTGCTATTTATTGCTGGTTCATTTGCGCCATCATGGCCAAACACAAAATCTCCCGATGCTGTTGGCGCATAAAGCATGGTACCTAGCCCCCAAATTGGTGCGCCTAAGCTAATTGCCAATGGCTCTCGCATGGTGCTGATCATTTGTGAGCTTAACTGCCCTGTTTCAGGTGATGTTAATGCTTGCACTAAAGCGATTAAGTCATGGCTACTTGCCAGTAAGCCTGTTGCCGCTGCCGATGCGTATTGAAAATGCCCAGCAGCTTGCCCGCTTTTATCATAAGCAGGTGCGATGTTGTCTAATTCAGTGATTACATCGTAACTGGCATCAGTCATATTGACTGGCTTAAAGACGTTATCAGCCATCCAAGTTGCAAAGCGTTGATTCGTTTTTTCTTCTACCAGCAGCTCTAGCATTAAATAGCCGCCCCCAGAATACTTAAAATCGCCCACAGGCTTGGTGACTTTAATTTCACGCACACCCGTTGATGATAGCGGCTTGTTTAGCGACGCAAGCACGCTTGGTACGGTTTCATTTAAAGGAATATCAGCAAAGCCCAAACCATCGCCAAGCCCCGCAGTATGAGATAACAGATGAGCAAGGCTAACAGTTTGATTATCAAACTCTGATTCAGGTAACTGCCAACCCGTCAGTTGCTCATTAATCGCGTGATCTAAACGGACCTGCTGCTCTGCCAGAATCATCACGCCATAGGCGGTAATAAATTTACTGAGCGATGCCACGGGGAACAGAGTATTTGCGGTTATTTCAACTTTGCTTTTTGAGTAATCTTGAAAAACCACTTGGCCATTTTCAATCAAAACATAAGCAATGTTTGCGTGATTGTTGGCAATCAGCGCCTGACTGTTAGCAATAAATTGCTCAGTATTGCCCGTTTCTGCAATGGGTTTTAAAAACCAACCACTGACACCACCATATACACAGGTAGCAGCCCAAACAAATGACAAAAATAGCGTTAACAGAATCGTTTTAAACCAGCTCATACCCTATTCCTTGTGTTACAAAGCGTTGTTAAATCACTTCGATTTGCTCAGGTTTTTTGATAAAGAACACCATTAAAATTAATAATGCTGCTGGGAATAAAAACACATTCAAGTAAGCAAAAATCACCGTTAGCTGTAAGATGCACATTAGCAACAATAGGATAGAAAACACCGTTAGCAACGATGACATTCCATGGCGCTTTGTTAGTAATAACGCGGCTGTGATCAAACCCACTAAGGCATACAAGCCTAAACTCCCAGCCGAGACCACCATGGCAATAATTGAAATACTTTCTACTACATCATTCGATGCTTTATCACCAGCTACGGCAAGATAAACATCACATAACACAGTGGCATGAAAAGCTAATACCAACACCGCCAACACACATAACAAGATGCGTACACCTTCAACATCAAACATATCTTTTAGTGCCTTGCGTAAACTCAAGTACACGTAAATTTCAAGTGCACCGATGAGCACGAACACAAAGTCTGAAAAGTTTAAGCTTTGTAAATCAAGCTTGAGCGCTTCTCCTAAGCCATCAAGTGTTTCGCCAAAAACTGAAATCCAGTACATGGGAAAAATGACAGCAAGTAATCCTGCTGCAATGCCGGGTAGTAAATAGTCACGGTTGAGCATATGCCCTCCAAAATCCTGTTGCGTTGTAAAGTTATTCGCTATCGCGTTCGTACACCAAAATATCGCCGGGTTGGCAATTAAGCTCTTCACAAATAGCTTCAAGTGTACTAAAGCGGATCGCTTTCACTTTTCCGTTTTTTAGTAATGATAAATTGGTCATAGAAATATCAATGCGCTGAGATAGCTCTTTTAGCTGCATTTTGTTCTTTGCCAATTCTATATCTAGGTTGATTCGTATTTTCATAGTCTAAAAAGTACACAGCAGATTTATGATTGTCAAACTTTATTTTACGATTATCGTAAAACAAAGAATGAAAAACATAATTATTCAGTAAGTAATCAAACACATATTTTTGACCATTTCAGGCATAAAAAAAGCCAGTAAATACTGGCTTTTCGCTCTATTTATAAGTTAGACATTGGCTTGGTAAGCAGGGATAGCTATCGCCGCTACAATACCCAATAAAAATATGCCACCAATGATCAACACGCCCCAAAATGACCATTGTTTTTGTACTCGTTGAAAATGCTCAACGCTATCCCAACGTTTATTTTGCCATGCCATTTCTCGGCCTTTAAAACCCAGATAAATCGACACAATAAAACCAACATAAGGCACTAAGGCCAATAAGCCAATCCAAGTGCTGTTGCCAATTGCCCAAATCCAACTTAGCAAGAAAGCCCCCCAACTAAAGCCTTTAATGCCCTCGGGTAAATCATCTACCTTCCCCTGCCCTGAGTTATTTTCAGATGCCATCTGAAGGCTTGCTTCAGGTGGTGTGTAATTATCTGCCATGAGTTTTTCCTTATTATTAATTAAACAGAAACCCTAACTTATAGTACTGGGTGTATTTTAAGCAAGCTAAAGACAAGTACCTAAAGCAGATAATTGTTAGCTGATGTGTTTTGTAACATTTATCTCATTTCCTTTTCATTTTAAATCACCTAGTCTGGGCACATAACTGCAAGGAGAGAACAATGAAAGACTTACAAAAGTTAGTGGGTAATTTAAATAAATCAGGTGCGCTGAGTGGTTTTTTAGGAGGCGTTGCTGGCGGCGGACTAACGAGCTTAATGGGCGGAAAAACTAAAAAGAGCAGTAAAAAAGCCGTAAAATATGGTGCGCTTGCTGCTGTCGGTGGCCTTGCTTGGAAAGCCTATAAACAATACTCAGAACAAAAAGCGGCTCCAGTTCAGCAAACTAGTTCTCGTGGTTTTGATTTTACCCCCGCCACGCTGCCTGAGCAGTCATTTAATGATGTAATCGACGATAACCATAGTGATGGGCAATTATTACTGATGCGCGCTATGATTGCAGCCGCCTATGCTGATGGCCACATTGATGAAACAGAAAGACAAAAAATCTTCGCACAAGTAGAAACAATGCAATTGTCTGTGCAAGAAAAGGCCATGCTGTTTGATGAACTAAGAAAACCAATGCAACTATCAGAGTTAGTTGCCGCTGTGCCTAACGCACAAATGGGTATTGAAGTATATGCAGCTAGTGCCAGCGCAATTGATTTAAACCTAACTATTTCTAAACACTACTTAGACACGCTCGCTAACCAATTATGCATTCCTAATGAACTGGTAATGAGCATTCACAGAGAGCTTGCCGAATACCAATAAAAATGGGGCGTCTTCGCCCCACTTTAACTCGTAACCAGTAATGATTAATGCGGCTTTTTAGTGCCGTAACGCACCATATCTTTACCGTTTTCATACACTTCACTTGTCACGTAACGGCCCAGTATAAGTTGATGTTTATCATCAAGTACCGCAATAAATGGGCGGCCATCACTATTATTAGTTGCAAGGGCAACACCTGTTACATTCTCAAGCCCTAAACCGCCAGTTTCAACTAGGCGTAAAAATGTTTCTAACTCGTCTAATGTTTCAATTACATCGTTATCGTTAATCATCTCAAATACTCAGTGATTGCTATTGGGCGTAGCATAGCAGGATTAAAAACAGGGTGCGAATAACAGCCCCTAATGTAGCTTACTTTTGGACTAAAAATTGACACAACGCTATTCAATTGATGATACTTTCGCTATCGATAGAGGCAGTGAAGTTTAATGAGTAACCATTTAACGCTCGAATTAATGACACCAAAGGGCAATCTTGCCGATAGCATACAAGCCATTTGGTATGCCACAGCGCACTCTCAAGGAGAGCAATGGCTTGCCTGCGATGGTGCCACAGGGCTTGTGTTTCCTGTTGCTGGTGAAGTTTTACTTGATGAAAAGCCGCTTGCTGCCCCTTATGCAGTGCAAGAAACATCGACTCAAGCATCTAAAGTCACATTTTCACACGATGCGCAGTTTTGTGGTATTCGTTTTAACCCAACGGTATTGTCTGAACTAAAGCGTAATGCTCACCCACTCCTTGCAGAGCAGTCACTATGTGAAATTGCCGAAGATCTGCAAAATAATGCCAGCTTAGCCGCGTTTGTTGCACTTATTAGCCGCCACTTTACTGATAATAAAAACATTAACCACAGTAACAGACACTCAAAGCACCTAATCCGTAACCTTATTGAGTTAACGCCACTCGAAACTGCTTACCAACTTGCCCCACTCAGTCAACGCCAGCTCGAAAGGCAAGTTAAGGCTCAATGCGGCGTCACCCCTAAGTATTTTGAGCGTATCTACCGAGTAAAACTTGCTAAACAAGCAATTAAAGATAACCCTGAAATGAGCTTTGCAGATATTGCACTTGAATGTGGCTTTACCGATCAGCCTCATTTAATCAAAGAATTCAAAGCAATAATGCACATCACCCCAGCAAAATACCGCAAGTTATTGAAAGACTCTCAAACTAAACAAACAAAGCTTATTTTTCGTTAGTCATCCTCAAAACGCAGAATATCACCAGGCTGACAACCTAAGTGCTTACAAATTGCATCTAAGGTCGTAAAGCGCACAGCTTTAGCTCGTCCAGCTCTGAGAACTGATAAGTTTTGTGGCGTAATACCTATCGCTTCAGCTAATTCTGCAGACTTCATTTTTCGCTTAGCTAACACTACATCTAAATCAATAATAATCGCCATTAAATCACTAACTCTTGCTCTTTTTGTAGCTGCTGCGCTTGACCCATGATCCAACCAATAACATAAATAATTAATCCCATCACTAAGCCTATAATATCAGTATCTTGTATAGCCACGACCCTTCCGATATCTGTTCCTGTTGCCAAGTTAAGAAGAGTTATAAGTAGTGACGGATAGCACACAACTAGTGCAAATTGCGCCAATAATACGCCACCTAACCATTTAAAACATTGTATATTTTCAATAGCGAAGAAGGATCCACGTCGGTAAAGCAAAAATAACCGAATCAAAATTATGTTGATAAGAATAAACGGTAGTAATTGCACAAGACCAAGCCATAAAACACTATCAAAACCATGCTCATTTAATGTTTGTGCTACTCCTTGCCAAGAGCCGCTGACTTCAAGACCAATCCACATATGCGCACCATTACTTTGTGTAAAACTTAAAACATTACTGTCACTGAAAAGCACAATAATGCTTGTTACTAACAAGCTAATAAGCGTAAAAATTAGCAGGCTTAGGATAAACGAACTCATCCAAACAATTTTTTTCATGACGATTTACTCAGTGTTATTTGTTTTAGAAGTTGCTCATAATGAGTCGCTAACTGCTTACCTGTTAACGCATTAGAATGGTGCTTCCCTTTTGCAATGTAAATCTGCTTTTGCTGAGATTTTGCATGTTGATATAGTGATTTAGCTAACTCAGGTGGAGTTTGAGTGTCTTTTTCACCGGTGATTATTAATAGCGGTGCTTGATAAACTTGTAACGCTTTTAAATTATCGACTTGTTTAATCTCTTCACTAAACTCAACACTAACAAACGGTTTAGCAAACCACGGAATTCGTGCTGCTGTCATCTGTTCAACATTTGTCACACTCCCTTCAAGTACCAGAGCATCAACGTTACGCTGACTGGCAAGATAACCGGCAATCATACTTCCTAAAGAATGACCATGGATCACCACAGGCAAAGTATTTAGGTCTGATCTGCCTTTTACATAATCAAATACCTGTAATGCATCAGCTTGCAGATTAGCTACACTAGGTACTCCAGAACTAAGCCCATAACCACGATGATCCATCATTAAAATATTAACTTGAAAAGGTAAAAGTAGCTTGGCTGGCTCCCCACCTGCGACACTAACGCGAAACTGGTTACCACCAAAGTAAATTACCGTAGCACGAGCATCTGCAACTTTAATAAGGGTACCCTTAAGTTTAGTACCCTCATCGGTAGTTAAAGTTATCTCCTGTGGTTTGGCGGTGGCATTAACACTTTGTATTTCCTGCATCGTTATTTTTTTATCCGGATATAAAAAGTGAGACTCCTCAACCTTAATTGTCGTACAACCAGTTAATAACAGCACAACCAGCGAAACCACTGCAATAGAACCAAATTTCATTTTCACGATCCTTCTAGTAAAAAAACTACTATGGCACTAGATAAGTTAAAAAACAAACTAAAATTATCGAAAAACGATAATTAATTATTCAATATCGAACATTAAAAGCCCTTCCTTTGAGAAATAACTTTGATCAAAAGCGCTATCTCCGTTAATTCATTATTTTTCAAATTCTGTGTTGAGCGATTTTATTTGCGCTCGGCATTTATCCATAGGATAGTTAACACAAGCCTACTAAACGTGCTGTAACTAAATAGGATAATCATGAAAAAAGTTTTACTTGCCACCAGCTTAATTGCCTCGTCATTTACTGCATTTGCAGCCAATTTAACCGTTGAAGAACTGCGTATTGAAAAAGCCAGCAAAGCCATGCCAAAGGTGTTAAATGCTTTTTCTAATGAAGTAAACCAATTTGAAAAACAGTGGCAAGCTGCTGCTAATTATCAGCAAGCAAGTGATCTTATTGATGATTACGCCAAACAATTATGGCGCGATGCCAAAGCACGTATAATTAAAACCAATAGCTTCGACGACCGAGAGCTGTATTGGGCACGTTTACTTTCAAGCAAGATTATTCGTACCAGCAAACCCCAGTTTGCAATGACCGACAGCGAACAAACCGCGTTATTAACAATGCTTGAAAATGGCAGCCGTGGCCGCACCGACCTTGATTACAGTAAAAAAACCGACAAACGCATTTTAATTACAGGTTTTGATCCATTCTTATTAGATAGAAATATTAATCAAAGTAACCCATCCGGTGTTGCAGCATTATTACTTGATGGCCAAGTAATTAATTACAATGGCATTAGCGCCGAGATCAATACGGTTATGGTGCCAGTACGCTACGAAGACTTTGACCAAGGTATTATCGAATCATTACTTGCGCCATATTACGCACTTAACAATGTCGATATGATTGCCACTATCAGTATGGGCAGCAAAGACTTTGACCTTGAACGCTTTCCAGGTAAACGCCGTAGTGTAACGGCGCCCGATAACGCCAATATTGTGTATGGTGGCACAGCAACTGCACCGAAAATTTCGAGCCTTAACGACCGCCCTCTTCCGGGCAATGAATTTGTAACTTTCAGCTTACCAGTTAAGCAGATGCAACAAGCTAAAGGGCCATTCCCAATCAACGACAATCATAAAGTCGTCACGCTTGAAAAAGCATTTGAGCCAAAATCACTTAAAGAATTAGAAGGTGCGATTGCGGTAAAAGGCGGTGGCGGCGGCTACTTATCAAATGAAATCTCGTATCGTAGTATTCGCCTGCGTGATGAGCTTAATTCAGACATCCCTACAGGGCATATTCACACCCCACGTATTCAACAATTTGAGCCAGAAACAGAAGCTAAAATTGTTAAGCAAATTAAAGCAATGCTTGAGCAGAGCTTGGTTGCAATTTAAAGCTTTAAGCTCAGCTATAAAGAAATAGCTGAGCTTTTTCCAACTCACAATTGATAGTTATTGTGGACCTGTTCCACCATTTACTTTACTGCCCAAAGAACTTGGATCATCTAATCGATATGGGTAAAGTTGAATATCACCGAATACTGTTGCTCCGCTATCACGATATTGATCAGTTGCAGAACTTCCAGTGTAAACATTTCCTGAGGCACTAAAATAACCAGAGCCTTGATTCCAGTGAGGTTTCGCTGAATTTTCAAAGTAATTATTTTCCACTAAAACCTCTGCGCCATTCCCCGCACTAATTGAAAAATAAGTAATGTTCTTCCAGTAATTATTAAACATATGCACACGAGAGTTATAGCCGTCTACTTTAGGGTTTCGCCCTGCAGCTGTATCCCAAAAATTGTGATGCGCTGTTATTTGAGAGTTTCTAAATAAATGGGTATACCAATGCTGGTTAGCGCAAACTTGACGGTTATATCCATAAAAACGATTCCAACTTAAAGTAACGTTTTGACTATTGTCTACATCAATATATCCATCACTGATTTTATTAAATGCCATGTGATCAACCCATACATGACTACTATCATCTATTGAAATAGCATCACCTGCTTCAACAAGCGCAGGGTTAATATCTTCAAGCATAATGTTCTTAATAATAATATTTCGCTGATTACTAATAACGAGGCTAGCACCAATTATTTTCGAGTTTTTACCTAACCCTTGCAGCGTTTTATTTGATTTCACAATGATACGTCTATCATTACGGGTAACATTCACGGTTGAGTTTGAGCTACTTCCCAACTCACTACAGCTTTGATTACCAACGGGAATTCTGTACCACGTTTTACCGTAATCTCCCCATTGACCACAATCAAGTGGACAAGCCGGTACCGTTCTATTGGCGGTTCGACAATCAATCACTGTGTTATCTGGGACCTGAATAACCGCAGCAGAGCCAGAACTCAATGCAGTACTTAAATCATCACAGCTATATACTGTGATGGCAGTGTTATTACCACCACCGGTCGTTGTGCTCAATCCATCTTGACCTACTTGAGATGCAAAGCCTATTAAGTCACTGGGAGTGGTTCCGGTAGTCCCGCAGTCGCCATTTACTGGATTAATAAACCATCTTTGTGAACTGATCCCAGCATCATCATTTTGATAAACATTTGCAGTATTATTTGAGCCTGCAACTGTCAAAGATTTACCAGTTAACTTATTGACGATATTAAAGCCGCCCGATGAAGATGCTTTTAACAACCAACGTTGATTAGCCCCTTGCCAATCATCATAAGCAATTATATTTGCACCATTTGATTGCGATGAGTTCAACACATCAAGAACTTTATTGTTAAATTTAGAGCGTATAATCCAATAGCCATCTGCTTCTTGAATAAGCTGAAACTTTTGGTTATTTCCACCCCAGTATTCGTAGCTAATAATATTCGGGGCTGAGCTAGAATCACTGGTATTTACATCAAGTGCAAGGCCAGAACCTCTATTAATAATGGAATATACAGTGCCAGATTCAGGCATAGCACTACACTGTTGTGCATAAACAGCACTCTGAGCAAAACACGCAACTGCTAGTAGGCATAATGCTAACAGTTTAGTTTGGTTTAAAATCTTCAAGACTATCTCCTTTACTATATTTGTAATATAAAATTACATTATTGAAGAGATAGTTTAATTCATCCGTACCCAAAATCATCTATTTATGTTTATTTTATGTAAACAGATGTTAAAAATTATCCAACAACGCAGCAATTGCGGCCTTGCTTTTTCGCTTTATAAAGCGCGTCATCTGCTATTTTAAACAAGCTATCTGAGTCAAACGCCTCATTAGCAGCCTTACTGGCAACACCAATCGATAAGGTAATATAGCTTAAGTCTGTGCGGCCTTGGTGGGTAATGTGAGCTGATGCAACGGCGTTTCGTAACGCTTCGGCCACTTCGAGTGCCTCCTGCTTATCGGTATTACTGAGCACAATTACAAACTCCTCGCCGCCATATCGAGCAACAAAGTGACTGTCTAGATTTGTATTATATTTAAGAAGATTGGCAACTTCACAAAGCGCTTTGTCACCTTGATCATGTCCATAATAGTCATTGTAGAGTTTAAAATGATCGATATCGGCGACAATCATTGAGATAGGCTGCGAAGCTAAATCTGTATCGCTGGCAAGCATTGCAAAATGTTTATACAATGCCCGACGATTGGCAAGCGTCGTCATTGAATCGGTATTGCTAATATGCTTTAACTTCTTGTGGCGCTCTAATATTTCTGCGCGTTGATTTTCTATCAGACTAAATAACTCGTTCATACCTCGCCCGAGCTGGTGCAATTCGTTATTGCCAAAATACTCATCCCGAGCGCTAAAGTCGTTATTACGTATTGCAGAATTTACCAATGTATAAAGCTTTCTGAGTGGCCTTAAAACCTGTTGATTTATATATAAATAAAACAAAATAAATACAGAGCCAGAGATCAATAAACCGGTAATTAAAGAGCTATCAAACAAACTTCGGTCATAAGTACGTTCACGGGATGCAATAGAAAGCACAAACAGTAAGCTTCCTGCTTGGTCATTGACTCCTAAGTACAGCCGCTGATTATGCTGGCTCGCCTCCATTGCACTTCTCTTTTCACCAAACACTCTTGTTAAGTGTTCTTTATATCTGGGCGCATCATCCGTGCCATAAAAGCTAATATCTTTTGCTAACCCTGGTGTTAGATTTTCGATAAAGCCTTCATCAATAAAGCTCCAAAGCAGTAAAGTACCAACAAATTCGCCTGTGCCATTAGACCTAGTTACATTGTAAGCAACCGTCACGGCAGGCGTTTTATCTATAGTAATAAACCGGACTTTATGGATTAACTCAGATTGGCTAGTGGTTATATCGTCAGATAAGATTATTAGGTCGTTTTTTATCAACAAATTGGGGCTTTCTAAAACCGTTGGTGAGTAAGGCTGATAATCACTATCAAAACTGCCACCGCCAATAATATTTGCCTGTATATCATATAAATACCAACCATTTACGTCTAACCGCTGTAGTGCGTCAGCGATAACATAATCACCATTAAACCACTGAGTATCACGTTGCTGTGCAGCTTCATACATGGTATCCCAAGCTGAGCTATCGAAGACCATTTTTGACAGGGCATCAATCTCTTGCTGAAGCTGTGACTCCACACGCTGAATATCAATCCGGTCATTTTGTTTTGTCATCGCTTCAAATGTTGGCAATATCCAAAAATGCCTAATAATTGTTTGCGCTAATAAAATAGCACAGCACGCAGCAGTAAATGCAAGTAGTAAGCGTTTTCTGAGCCTTGTGCCAATCACCATAAAATACCAAACCCAACATAATTAAAAGTACATTAGTACTAAAAAGTATAACCTTGTTTGGTCAGTTTGCTTGCTAGGCTTTAATTTTTCAGCAAATGTGAAACTCTATCCATACTAAAGTTCAACGGTGAAAAATTGTAAAATTTCTCATTACATCTAAACTTTTAGTATTGAATTTTGTTGGGCTACTGTATGAAAGGTATCGTCTTTACCGAGTTTTTAGAAATGGTCGAAAATGAGTTCTCTTATGAGGTCGCTGACAAAATCATCGAAGAAAACTCACTTACTTCAAACGGCGCTTACACCAGTGTTGGCAATTACGATAATACAGAGCTGATAATGTTGGTCAGCTCATTGAGCAAACATATAAACAAACCCGTTGATGAGCTGGTTCATGCTTACGGTAAATATCTGTTAAAGCGCTTTTTTGTTTTGTTTCCGCATTTCTTTGAAAGTGTCGAAAGTACTTTTGAATTCCTTGATACCATTGACCAGCACGTACATATTGAGGTTAAAAAGCTCTACAACGATGCACAATTGCCAAGTTTTGAAACTAAACGAATTAGCCAGAGCGAAATGCAAATGTTTTATCGCTCAGGTAACCCATTTGCTTGTTTAGCTGAGGGCTTGATTGAAGGTGCCTGTGAGCATTTCAATGAAGTTATTACCGTTAAAAGTGAGATCGACGATAACTACCAGTCTGCCACTTTTACTCTAACAAAAGAAGCTTAATGTGGATGAAGAACTCTACAAACGTAGAATAGAACGAGAGCGCCAGGCTCGAAAACAAGCCGAAGCGCTTTTAGAACAGAAGTCCTTAGAGTTATATGAAGCAAATATGACGCTAAAACATGCCGCCGAAAATCTAGAAAAAGAAGTTATCCTTCGCACCCAAGATTTGAATAAAGCAAAAGAGATGGCCGATGCCGCCAACCAAGCTAAATCAATGTTTTTAGCGAATATGAGTCACGAAATCCGCACCCCTATGAATGCAATTTTAGGCATGGCACACCTCGCCCTCGATACTGAATTAACCGACAAGCAATATGATTACGTCGAGAAAATCCAACTGTCGGCCAAATCACTGCTTGGGATTATTAATGACATTCTCGATTTTTCTAAAATAGAGGCCAACAAGCTTGAACTTGAAAACAATGATTTTAACTTAAATGACTTTCTCGCTAACCTAGCTAATTTAGCCAGTAGCTTAATAGAGAAAAATAACATCGAAGTCATTTTTGATATTGATGATGACATTCCAGAGTTTTTAATCGGTGATGCACTTAGACTCAATCAAGTATTATTAAATCTACTAAGCAATGCGATTAAATTTTCGAACCAGCAAAATGTCACGCTAAAAATGACAAGAGAGTCAAAAACCGATACCTCTATTTGTATTAATTTTCAGGTGATTGACCAAGGTATTGGCATGTCACAAGAGCAAGTTAATAGTGTGTTCAAGCCCTTTTCTCAAGCTGATGTTTCTACAACCCGTAAGTATGGTGGTACGGGTCTTGGTCTTGTTATCAGTAAAAAGATCATCGAACTAATGGGTGGGTATATTGAGGTTAAAAGCCAATTAAACAAAGGAAGTTGCTTTAGTTTTGATGTGTCATTTGCGCTATCGGCTATACAAAGCTGCCACGACACAGATATTTTTAAACATAAACGTGCTCTTATTATTGAGCAAAGCGACAAACCTGAAACTATTTTACATGACATGCTCAAAGTATTAGACATCAATGTGCAGACGATTAATTGCCTAGATGAAAAGCTATCTGAGGTCGATATTAGCCATAATTACGACTTCATTTTTTTAGACTGGCACGTACTAAACTGTGAGCAAAATAACATTTTAGAGAACCTCAAAAAGCAGCTTTCTATCGATATTAAAAAAACCATTATTCTCGCATCTTTTGAAAACCAAGAAGTTAAAGACACGCTAAGTACACTTGATAAAACCGTTGAAGAAATATTATTAAAGCCGATTATTAAAGGAAACTTACTAAAAACCCTCGAGCATGTGATGGGTATCGCTACGAAAAAAGAGACCAGAGTCGACAATACATGCTTTAAAAAGCTTGCAGGCTCAAAAATACTGCTAGTTGAAGACAACCCGCTTAACCAACAAGTTGCATCGCAAATATTGCGCTCAAATGGCTTTGTGGTTGATATTGCTGAAAATGGCATAGCAGCGATTGAAGCTGTCGAAAAAGGCTCTTTCGATTGCATTTTGATGGACTGCCAAATGCCAAAAATGGATGGTTATACTGCAGCGAACAAAATTAAACAGCAATCAAAGTTTGCCCATATCCCTATTATCGCTATGACCGCCAACACCATGGAAGCCGACCTAACTAAAGCTAAAGAATCAGGAATGCAAGGCTATATAGCCAAGCCGATAGAAGTACAAACCATGTTTGAGGTCATTGCTGAGCATTTAACGCAAAAGCCACTGTAACTTCTAGTCAGTAAGCTCTAAGACTTTTTGTTCAACTAATGAGTTATTCTGCTTACGAAATTCATTTGGGTTAACCCCAACAATGCTTTTAAAAACACGGTTAAAGGTAGCAAGCGAAGAAAAACCACTTTCCATTGCAATACTTAAAATGCTCCAATGACTTGCTTCGTCTTTAAGTAGCAGCCCTTGTGCATGCTTTATTCGGTACTGATTAATAAATAAATTAAAATTAGATGCTTTAAAATGATGGCGAATAGCGCGGCTAATCTTATACTCAGGTACTGCTAATGCTTGTGCAAAGTCAGAAATTTTCAAATTAGTTTGCAAATAAACCTGCTTATTGATCAGTGCTTCTATATCAGTAATAAGCTCAGGCTCTACCTCTTTATTTTCAGATTGTTCAGCCTGATGGGTAGCTTTTATTACCTTTTCAGAGTTCGCCTCTGCACTATCAACAGCTTCAGGCACGCTGTTGTGGCCACGTTTTTGCAAAAACATTACTAGCTGCATTGCAAATACAATCAACAATGCAGATGAGGTAATTATAAGCGGCTCAAATTGTTGAAACTCGCTTTCACTGAATAAAAACTTAGGCAGTATGCTGGCATTAAATACCGCTAAAAAGTAGCAACTAGCAAAAATACTTGCCTGCAACTTTTGCGTCTGTGTTTTACCTGTATAGCCCCGTAACGCTTCCCAAAAAGACAGCACCAGAATACTTGAAGATAGCAATACCGTTATTTCGGCCATACCTTGCTTTAAACGCCACATGAATTGGCTCTCAGGGAAAACTTGCACATCAATACTCACCAAATAATGCCAAGTTTGGTTAAACATAATTAAACCCGCAATAGCAACAGCCACTGCAATATGTACCGCAGAAATAGGCTTATGCTTACGAAACAAAGTGCGTGATATAAGCCAAGACATGTTACAGGTTGCGCAGGTAAATAAGCCGATTAAATAACTATAAACACCAATACTTGGTGCACTGATTTTTTGCACCCCAACCATGCAAAGCGAACCACAAAATACTGCAAACAGATAATGAATAAGCTGCTTCTCTTTTTTCATACCATTTAGCAGCATGAGCCCCATACAAACAAAAACGAGTACGTAATAAGGGGAAGTATTT
This sequence comes from Pseudoalteromonas sp. XI10, assembly GCF_001469895.1. Classification (GTDB taxonomy): domain Bacteria; phylum Pseudomonadota; class Gammaproteobacteria; order Enterobacterales; family Alteromonadaceae; genus Pseudoalteromonas. Next base: position 285,805 of record NZ_LOPY01000047.1, read on the forward strand.
TGCATAACTCTACATACCTTAAATTGGGAGTTTGATGAAATATTTACCAATCAGATAAGTTTACTTTTTCAAGATCAACATAGCAAAAAGAGTTTGTTAGTGAATATGTCAAACCCAGGCGTGTGCTCATAAATAAACACAATATTTCATTGATCAAATTTCGAATTTGAGAAGAAACCTTGCTCTAGCCCTTTATATTAGCGGTATTAGAAAAATGTAATGGAATTGATGATGCTTAACAAAGATAGCAAACTCACACCTTTAAAAGCGCTCGAATACAGTAAAAAGCTATGGTTTATTAGCCTGCTAATGGCGCAAACTTGTTTTGTAGCTTATCTCATTCTTGGTTATGGAATGACAGGGTTAACTACAGGTCTATCAGGCTGGAACAGACTTAATAACACCGCCTATGTTGCAAATGATGCCACAGGGAATTTGATGTATGCAGTGCATGTATTATCTGCGGTAGTGATGATCCTTGGCGGAAGCTTACAACTCATTGAAAAACTGAGGACAAAATACAGAGCATTTCATCGCTACAATGGCCGTGTATTTGTTGTTTTAGCTTGCTGTATTTCATGTGCTGGCATGTATTTAATGATAGTTAGAGGAACGGTTGGTAATACACTGATGCATGCACTGACAATGTTTGGCGGCTTAGTGGTTATCGTATCAAGTATATTTGCAGTGAAAACAGCGCGGGCTCGTAACTTCAATGCTCATCAAAGGTGGGCTATACGCCTATATCTTGCGGCTAATGGTGTGTTATTTTTTAGGTTACTGATATTTGCCTGGTTTTTAGTTTTTGGCACTTTAGGCGTTGATACCGCCACATTCACAGGTCCAGCCGTGCTTGCGGTTAGTCTTTGCTCTTACTTAGTACCACTTTTAATAGCCGAACTTGTCCGCTATGCAGCTCGTACAAATATTACGTTTATCACTATCGGCACTGCATGTTTAATGACGCTAATATCAATCGTGTTCTTAATCGGCTTATTTGGGGTGACTTTGGCAAACTGGTACCCTGCGATTGCTGGCTAACTAACTCTCATACAATAAAGCCACCTGAGTTGGTGGCTTTATGAACTTAATTTACGTCACTATAAAATTAGTATAGCTCAAATAGCGGACGACCATTTTCGTCGTATTTCACTTCCATAACTCGAGCATGGCGGTTTGGATCGTAAAGCGGATCTTTTACAATCTCTTCAAGTGGACGGGTGTCTGTTTTTGGCACCACACTTGGTTCACCTACAGCGTGCTCATAGTCACGAGCATGGTAAATACACAGTGGTGTTTCACCATCTTCAGCTACTGTAAAACAGTTATGACCTGGGCCGAAAATGTTCTTTTCAACACTTGTTTCAAGCACTGGCATACGTGTTTTAGTCCACGAATTACGATCAAGTAAATCGCTGTTTTCATCGGCTTCCATATAGCCCATGCAGTAACATGCACCTGTTGCGCTTGCAGAGAAAGCAATAAAGATTTTACCGTTATTTTTAAGTACTGCCGGGCCTTCATTTACCCAAAAGTCGACACGTTCCCAATCGTAATCAGGTGTAGTCAGCATAAACTGCGCTGTTTTTAACTTAATTGGAGATTCCATCTCAGCTAAATACAGGTTTGATGCAGCAAATTGACCGCCGGTTTTCTCTGCCCAGCAGAAGTAACGCTTACCGTTATTTTCAAAAATGGTGGCATCTAAAGAAAAATCAGTGAACGACTTTTCATCGCCCTCAGCCGCTTGCATCATGCCAAGCTCAACCCACTCATCATTTAGCGGATCTTGGCCTTTACACTCAAGCACATACGGGCGTAATGCCCAAATATCATCTTCTTCACTGGCAGCAAAGTAGATATACCATTTGCCATCAAGGTAATGAATTTCAGGTGCCCAGATATGGCGACTCATTGGGCCGCTGTCATGTTTAAACCAAATATCAAAGGTTTCAGCGTCTTTTAAGCCCTCTAACGTCGCAGACTTACGAAGTTCAATGCGATCATAAGTTGGTACAGAACCTGTAAAATAATAAAAACCATCGCTGTGCTTATGCACAAATGGATCGGCACGCTGCTCTACTAACGGACTGTTTGTTTGTAATGTCATCTTGAAACCTGATCGTTAAATTTTAATTTGTATTATTTTATTACTTTTAAGTAAGAACACAAATATAACATTATTTTTAACAGACAGTGAAAAGAAATGTAAGGACAAGTAATAAGATGGCGAAGATTCAATGCTAAGATTAAAAAATAGATTTACACATAATGTACTTAAAGAAGAGCAGCAAGCTTAAGACTTAAACCTTAAACTTGCTTGAATAAAAAGGGGGATCCCCATCCACCCTTGATTTAGGTATCGCTACAGCGATTTCGCTTTATATATTTTCTTTGCTTTTTTTGAAAGCACCACATCAACGGGCATAACATCTCCCGATACTTTTTTAACAGTTAAGGTATGCGCTCCCGCTGCTAAATCATGTTTTTCAAACACAATACTTTGAACTTGACGGTAGTTATTACCATCAAAAATAGAGTATATGCCTTGTGATTTACCATCTAAGATAACTTCAACGTCACCATGGTTAATGTCTTTTGAAGTCGCAAAGACAATACTCGAACCACTAAAGTCATAACTAAACGAAGCACCATTGACAGTAGTCATATGCAAATCTTGCTTATATTCACCAGTATTTGTTTGCTCAGATCTCACCCAGTTGCCATTTTCGCTATACTGAATTCGAGGATCATCATCGTTTACAAGCTCTAAGCCTGAATAAGTGGTGTCAGATGTTGTACCAACCGTGTTTCCTACCGTTTGAATTTGCACTAAGCGGTCAACTATCCAGCTGCCGTTTGGATTAATAGCCACATCTAAAGTTGTGACGCCCCCAACCCTTGCAATGTCTTTTACTCGGTTTGCTACCTCAATATTACTGTATTTTAAGCTGCGCTTAACTTGTCCCCAGCCACCAAATAATGGATCTTCTTGCGAGGTATACGTAAAGCCATGCCACTGTACTTTTGTACCGAGCGCCGTGGTTACTTCACCTGATTTTGGAATAGGCGGTAGCTCATTATGCTCACCTTGGGTGTAGTTACTTTGTGGATCGTTAGGAATAAAGCTGTACTCAAAACCATCACTAATAGTGATCACGGCATTCGGGTTACCACTACGAACTGATTTCGCTAGCTGATCAGCCACTGGGTAGTCATTATTAGCCGCGAGTTCTTGCTGCGATTCATCTGCTTGATACCAACCATCGAACCACCAACCGGCAATATTATCACCCCAAGTTTGGGCTCGCTCACTCACAAAACCATTTATAAACCAGTCTGGATATGGCGCTTTCACTTTTTTGCCCGTCCATCTATCACCTAAATGTGAAGGTAGATATGCAATTAGCTTGATGCCTTTTGCTTTAAGCGCCAGCGCCATATCTAGAACAAGGTCACGGGTTGGCGTGTAATCAGCCTGATTAGAATTAACTTGTGTGATACAACCCGGTGCAATCTGTTTACTCGGACATGCAGGTGAGTGTAAATCGTAAATATCACTGGTCGTAGATAAGTAACCACGGTTTTGGGTAATGGTAAAAATTACATAACGATAACCAAGCTTGGCCGCTTTATCTGCATAATCGTTGACATCAAAACCATTAACGTAGTTGTTCCACTCGTTATAGTCTGTAATTTGGTACCACGCATTATCCATAGTGCCACCAGCAAGATAGTGATGACTAATCCCCCACTTGGCATCTTGCATCCATTTAACTTCTTTAGGTAACTCTGCAGCACCCACATTAATACTACTTGCTAAGGCAACACCAGATAGAATTTTATGGATTTTACTATTCATAGCAAATAAACCACATGAAAATAAGGAATGTAACGAGCTTATTAAATTTACAAATAAGCAACAATAAAATTACACAAAAACAAGCAACTACCGCTCATTCGTTTCATATTTAACGCTTTAAAATTATTGGCATTTTAAAAATAAAACATTCTTATCAATATGAATTTTCTTATTTACCAATTAAAAAATGTTAATAAAAAAGCCATACGATGCTTATTTAAAAACAACGTATGGCTTGCGACACAACTAGGAGTTTAAATTGTTATACTTCTTGCCTTAATGAGGCTATCACTTTTGGCATTTTACGCTTTACAACCCAACCAGAGGCCACAATCACAATTAAGTAATAGCCAAAGGTTTGCCAATCTTCAAATAAGGCATTACCAATACCGAGCAGTAGCGAGTAAATAAATGCAATACTCGCAACACAGGCAATCGCGTTATCTTTAATTCCCGCAGCGATTGGTTCAATGCCAGTTAGATCTCTGACTTTTTTCCAGCCGCGACCGTGAATTTTTAAGCGACTATAAAACTCAATGGTTTTTGAGCTTGGGGTTTTACTTGAGGTTATTAAGGTAACAACTAAGCACACAACCAAGGTTATTATTGTCGTTATTAGCATACGCACTGCGAACCACTTAGCCTCTCCTTCATCAGGTAGGATATATATCATGGCATTTCCGACAATAACGGCAGTAATAAGCGCGCTAATTTCTGACCAAACATTTATTCGCCACCAATACCAGCGAGCGATAAGTACAACAGAGATTGGAATGATGATAACTGTGATATATTCATAAGCGCCTAGAATACTTTCAAGTTGAGTCGTTACAATCAGAGCAACCAAAGTAAGTGCTAACATACTGATCCGAGCAGCCTTAATGTAATGGGCTTTCTCACGGCCTTTAACTAAATAAGGCTCATATACATCATTGACTAAATAAGACGATCCCCAGTTAAGTTGAGTATCGAGCGTACTCATAAAAGCAGCAAGTAAAGAGGCGACCATAATGCCTTTTAAACCAACTGGTAAGAATTCATCTATCATCATTGGGTATGATTGCTCTGCATCTACCAACGATGGAAAGTAAACCAAAGAGGCAACACCCACGATAATCCAAGGCCAACTTCTTAATACGAGATGGCAAAAAGCAAACCAATATAAGCTCAACATGGCATCTTTCTCACTGCGAGCTGCAAGTGTACGCTGTAAGAAAAAGCCAAACCCAGGCGCGTAATTCAGCCAACCAATACACACTAAAATAACAAAAGTCGCAGTTTTTAGATCCCATTCGAAGTCGGGGATCATTTTGAGAGTGTCGCTATTAAACCCTGGAGATGCCTCAACCGCTGCAACGATGCCACCGTGATCTTGTAAATCGACATAAACGATAATAGCTAACACCACAGAACCCACTATTGCCAAGGCAAATTGGATTAAATCGGTATATACAACACCATATAAACCAGACATAGCGGTATACACAACAGCAGCAATAGCAAGCACAATCAAAATAAGCGTAGTCGCGGTGATTGGGCCAAACAGAGGGATTTCAAACAAGGGCTCAGCCGAAAGGCCTAAAATCACCACAATGATTTTAGACATAGCGAGAGTAACCGAGGCAATGATAATACAGTTAACAAACACGCCATCAAAAATTGCTTTGAATATCCTCAAAAAATCAGTGGCTTTACTCTTATCATAACGTTGAGAAATAAGCTCAATTTCGGTGAGCGCTTTTGATCTTCGCCACAAATTAGCAAAGAAGAACACCGAAATTATCACGCCAATAACACTGACCCACCATATCCAGTTTGCATAGATACCCTGCTCACGCACGGCACCTGCAACAAACAAAGGTGTGTCAGACGAAAAAGTGGTGGCCACCATGGATGTGCCCGCGATATACCAAGGTAAGGAACGCCCTGCAACAAAAAAATCAGCCGTACTTTCACTGGCCTTTTTTGTAAAGAGCATCCCAATAACAACCGCTGCTACTACATAAAATGCAACTATTAACCAATCAATTAAGACCATGTGAATCCCCCGATGTGTTTTAATTTTTATTTAGGTAGCTATCAAATTTTTTCCATGTTTCTGTCATATCGATAATCGAACCTGTTTGCCTAGCTTCGTCTAGCTTGATGGCGGTGAGCCCCGCTTGCAAAGCATCAACAATGGATACCGGTAAAGGAGTTCCCTTTTCAAAATAGGCTATCCAATCTGCGGCCATTTCTTCTTCAGCGCCGTAGTGCATCGAAATAGAATCATCGTGTAAGTAGGTTTTATCAATCAAAGAGCCTGAGGTAATGCAGTCATGCACTTTGAAATAGTTACGCACAAAATCACCTTCAGCCATGCCCAGTGTGCCAAAAACACTAAAGTGCCTGTAATCGTTCGGTACATTTAAGTTAGTATGAAAACTCAGATTTATGCCATTTTCATATTGAATAAGTGCAGTTTGGTGATCCACCAGCTCAGAGTCATTATCAAACACTTCATCTATGCCATTCCAGCGTGACTTACGCTGATGGTAAACTGGGTGCTTGCCTAAATGTTTATTCTCTGCCGTAAAGGTTCTTCGTCCGCCAAAGCTGGCAAGTTTAGTTGGGCGACTTTTCACTATGCCCTGGTAAAGATCTAAGTCGTGACAGCATTTTTCTAATAAGAAGCCGCCCGAAAGCCCCTGATGTCTGCGCCAATCTCGCATAAAAAACGCACCATGCTCTGGCGGAATATGCTCTGATGCCTCAATACTGGTGATTTCACCCAGTAATTTAGATGATAAGGCTGCGACCAAATCTTTATACAAAGGCGCATAGCGAAGCACCATACCCACTAAAATTTTATCGAAGGCATTATGTTTAGCGATAAGCTCAAGCACGTCGTAGGTCTGCTGCTCAGACATCACAATAGGTTTCTCTGCAAAAATGAGTAATCCTGCTTCAATGCCAAGGCGTAAGTGCTCTAAATGCATATGATTTGGAGAGCCAATCATCAGCATATCAAGCTGCTCATTTTGCAACATATCTGCTAGCTCATCATAATGACGCATCGAGATACCATGCGACTGCATATACTCAACTTTGACAGACTCAGGGTCGGCATAAGCCACCAAATTAAAATTTGGAATAAGCTCATGCATCACTTTGGCAACATAACTTAACCGGTCACCTAAACCACAAATTCCTACTTTCACAATTTTATTCCTACAAGGTACGTTAATAACTCAAGTTAGTTACCTTGCACTTGAACAGTCAATCGCTTGTCTGCGCTTTGTGAATGGGATTTTTTTTATGAAATTCGGCTCAACATGGGTTTTACATACAAAACAATCTTCAATTAATAAGGGTTCTAGTTAGCTGTACGTTAAATAATCTCATCAAACTAGAGGCGCTATATTCACTCACTTTGATAACAAAAACTTTACGTGAATCATTGTTCAAAAATAAATTCAACTACTTAATTTTCAAATAAAAATCAGAAAACCTTTATTGACCAAAACAAAACAGTTGGGATATACAAGCTACTTTATTACCAAATTAAGGTGATATTTCAGTGCATAAGCGCTCTTTGAGACTACACTTATGTATAAGGTTTTAATCTAAGAATAAGTAATTAGAAGTACCCGATGACAGAGAAAGAAACTAAATACAAAGCGCCCGCTCTTGAGAAAGGCATGGCGATTATAGAATTACTCGCAAGAACCCCGGAAGGGTTAAATCTGACACAAATTTCTGACTCATTAGGGAAATCAAAAGCTGAAATTTTTCGTATGGTGGCGGTTCTAAATGATCTCCACTACCTTGAGTTTTTTCAAACTGAACGCGTTTATAGGCTCTCACTCAAGCTTTATCGGCTTACTCACCGCTACGCGCCAGTTCACCACCTAAATAATGTTGCCTTTCCTATCATCCAAGAATTGTGTAGTGAAATTCAACAATCTTGCCACTTAGTGGTGTATTCAGACGGTGGTGGATTAATCTTGTCTCACCAAGATTATGATACCAACAGTAACTGCCTAACCCTACCCGTTGGAGCCCCCTTACCGATAACTGTGCAGGACATGTGCTATTAGCATTTGCATCGTACGATAACCGTGAGCGAATGCTCAAAGCATACCAAGAAAATCATCCTGACTTGTCTCTTGATTTAATGGCACTACGAAATATTTGGCTGCGCGTAAAAGAGCAAGGGCATGAAGCCATGCCAAGCCCTGTTCTGGCTGGCGTATATGATATTGGCGTGCCCATCTTTGATTATTATCATAATGCCGTCGCTGTACTACTCACTTCAATTCTTATGTACCGTGACGAGTCTCGTAATGCCGATTTTGAACATGTGATAAATAAGTTAAAAGAAACCTCACTTCATATTTCACAGAAAATGGGTTTTGACGAAGAGGCCTAGACCATGGTGCTTTTCTTATGACTTTCCACTCATACAAATATTCAAGCAATATACTGGTCTTTTGGTATGCGCAATTCTTTTGGTGAATGCCCCCTCCTACTAATACTATTTTAGGAATTTTCCGAAAATAGCCGTTAACACAAATTCAACTATTTTGTTTCATTTATAAAACATCATTCTTGGCGAAATTTTAACTAAGAAACCTAGCCAACGCAGTCAGCAAAGCGCGTTGACGGATTTTTAGTCTTTATATATCACTGAATGGACATTTGAACATTCACGAGAATAATTCGCCGAGAGCGATGGGGGTCAATATGATGAAATTCACCAAAAGCCAAATAGCCTTGTCTGTTGCTTTATCCCTGATGGGTAGCACAGCAATGGCAGAGGAACAAAGTACAGCTAAGGATGTTGCACAAGATGATATTGAAGTAATCGCTGTCAGCGGTGTGAGACTGAGTTTGAAAGAAGCTATCGCAACCAAGCGTGGCTCCGACAAAATTCTTGACTCAATTGCAGCTGAAGATATGGGTAAATTCCCTGATGAAAACGTCGCGCAGTCTTTGCAACGTGTTCCAGGTATTTCAATTGACCGCCCTCGCGGTAGTCCAAATGGGGGGACTAATGGCAGTACCGATGGTCGACTAGGTGGTCAATATGTACAAATTCGTGGCTTACCTGTTGATTTTACCCAGGTTACCTTAAATGGCCGCTCTTTGGCATCAGGTCGCAGTATTGGCCGTCAGTTTTCTTTAGATGTTCTGCCTTCAGAGCTAATTGGTCAGCTAGATGTTTATAAAACAGTATCAGCAGATCAACTCGAAGGCGGTATTGGTGGTAATGCAGACATTAAAACCCGTAAACCGCTAGATGCAGATGAAGTTGGCTTTTCTGGTGCTTGGTCAGCTGAGGGTGTATACAGTGAGCTGCCTGATTCAACCGACCCGCGTATTTCTGGCATTGTGAACTGGAAATCAGACGATGAAAAACTCGGTGTACTGGTAGGCGTAACCTACTCAGAGCGACAAACCCGTGAAGACGAATATTTCTCTTGGGGTAATGTAAACTTTGGCCCAGGCACTGGCGATGGTGTTGAAATTCGCCCTGACCTTGCAACCGTTCCTGGTGGTACAGATGATGGCAGTATCGATTACCCTAACTCTCTTTACCCTATCGAACCGCTTACTCAATACTATGGTGATGAGCGCACTCGTACTGGCTTAAATGCAGTTATAGAGTTTCAACCTAGCGATGAGTTAAACATCACTTTTGATGGTTTATATGCAACATTCGATGTAGATGAAACAGCACTACAGTTACCTGCTCGTTTCCAATTCCGTGGCCCACAAGATCCTAGCCTTTGGGTTGCAGCCGACCTAAATGACCCAAACGGTCGTGGTGTAGGCGGTATTTTCCCATTCCTCGTAACCGAAGCTGTGGTAGAAAACGATAACCTTGTTTATGCCGTTGCACCGCAAACCCAGTTCCGTAGTGTATCCGAATTAACGAAACTAGAATCAGATACGCTAGCATTAGGTACTCATGTAAATTGGGCACCTAATGATGATTGGGAACTTGATTTTGATATTGGTTACTCTAAAGGTGAGCAAACACGCGACCTTAAAAGCGTGCTTTTACAAGCATTTGCTGACGTAGTGTATGATGCACGTAATCCAGATAATGGTATTCCTGACCTTTATGTTACAGGTACTGACTTAAACGACCCAGATAACTACCGTGTAGCGTTTGGTAATTCAAATGCACGTGACGTAAAAGATACATCACTCTCGTTTGCCGTTGACGCTAAGTACTTCTTAGACAATGAGTACTTCACAAGCCTAGAAACAGGTGTACGTTACACACAACGTTCAAAAGAAATCAAAGCCTATGTAGGTAACAGCTTTACAGGCTCGAACGGGGTACCTGATGTACTACCTACATCAGCGATTAACTTGCTTGATTTCCCCGTTGATGATTTCTTAGGTGAAGCACCAAACGCCAATGTTATCCGCAGCTTTGTGATTGGTGATCCAACTGACTTCCATAATAAATATGGTGTTGAGCAACAGTTTGATAGCATCAGCTCATTCAAAGTTGAAGAAGATATTGCTGCAGCATACGTAAAAGCGAACATGGCCTTTGATGTAGCTGACATTCCAGTAAAAGGTAATGTGGGTGTACGTGCAGTAACAACCGATGTTGAAGCTACAGGTGCATTACCAGTTGAAATCATTATTCGCAGTGCCGGTGATTACGACGTAGTTGGTGAAACTAGCTCAACAGGCAGTAGCTACACCAATGTGTTACCAAGCTTAAGCTTAAATGCAGAGCTAACTGACGAAGTGTACTTACGCTTTGGGGCTAGCAAAACAGTAACGCGCCCTACACTTTCACAGTTATCGCCACGCTTTACTTTTAGCACCACCACACTGACAGGCTCTGCGGGTAACCCAGCTCTTGAGCCATTTGAGTCTGATTCACTCGACTTATCACTTGAGTGGTATTTCAACGATACAGGTTTAGCAAGTGTTGCTTTGTTCCAAAAAGACATTGATGGCTTTGTATTTAACTCAAGCTCACCAGAAACAATTGCCGGAATTGACTGGGCATCGGTAGACCGTCCACGTAATGCGGCATCAGCAACAATCAATGGTGCAGAGCTTAGCTTCCAGACTGCTTTTGATTTCTTACCAGCGCCATTCGATGGCTTAGGTATGCTAGCAAACTATACTTACACAGACAGTGACACTGATTTTGGTGATGGTTTTGAAGGTCAAACCTTCAGCTACACTGGCTTGTCTAAAAATGTATATAACCTAGTTGGTTACTATGAAAAAGGCCCAGCATCAGTACGTTTATCTTACAACTATCGTGAGAAGTACTTACTAGAACCTTCGTTCGGTTTCTTCGCTGGTCCTCGTCATGTAAACGACTACCAACAGCTTGATTTAAGTACGTCTTATAAAATCAATGACAACTACTCATTGACCTTTAATGTGACCAACTTAACCAATGAGCGTTTCGACCGTTACTTCAATAACGACGAATCAATCATTGCGACAACCAACTTTACAGGTCGCCAATACTTCGTAGGTATTCGCGGAACCTTCTAAGCAATTATGTTGTTGTAGGTGATGAACCTAACCCAAAGCCTCCTAACGGAGGCTTTTTTTGTTAGGAAAGTATTCTTATTGAACCTGAAATAACAACAATATAGAATAAATAATTTAATATAGGGATATAACAATGAAAATACTCTTTACCCTTTGCGTTTTACTCTTACTTTTCGGTTGCGGCAGTGGAGGCGGTGGCACTGAAGTCTCAGACGATTCATCGAATAATAATATTTCAATTCAACCAGAGAATGACTACACAGATGATGAATCAATCGTACTCCTCTTAGGTGCAATGAGTTTAGCCGAGGGTGCTTTACAAATCAGTGACATTATCAGTGCTGAGTTTAATTACTTTTACTTATCTAATGACATTATTAATTACCGAACCTGTGAAAACAACGGTAAGGTTGATTGGACTCATTCATCAACAACCCCTTCAAAAGGTCAATTAGTTCTAGACTTTCAGAACTGCTTACTAACTTATTTCCCGAACAAAAGTTACGAACAAGAAAGGTTTAATGCTAATGGTCAAGTTACTCTTAATTACGAAATATTAAGCACTACAGATTCCAACCTAAATGACTATCGGAAACCAGGGGTGGTAAAATATAGCTTGGATGTAACTCATAGTGTATTGAGTATTTCCGAGCCCCTCCCAAATAGACCACAGGTTTTCATTGAATTTGAGTTTGCATTAACATCAGAGCAAGAATGGAATACTAATGAATATAATATAAATACTGATGGTTATCGCAATCGTGAAATTATAATAGAATCTTTCTACGCTCCTATTATTACAAATAATTATGATTCACTAACTAATACCAACATCTCTCAAAGCTTCGAAGAAAGTGATAAAAATTATAATGGAGAAAGCTATAAAATGACCTTAGAAGGTCAATTTTTGTCTGGTTTTGATAACACAACTTGGCAAATGGAGAGTAATTACGAAATTAGTCTAGCCGGCGGTTCACCAACAGGAAGAACATCAATTAATAACGAAAACAATTTAGTAGTTGGAGTCGCTGACAATTTTGAAATGAGCTTATTATATAATCAAAATATTCTAGGCTACGCTCTAATATATGACTTATTTGATACCGACACTCTTTGGTATTTAAAAGGAAATAAGGAATTAACCGATAATACTCAAAGGATAACCCCTTTCACAATTATTGATAGCAATGAAGATACATTTAATATTTTTGATAATTCACAGAAACTAGAACTCACTTATAATAAAATAATTGATGAAGCATATATAGATTTATTTAACCTTGAAAACTACTTCGCTTCAACTGAATCTGCTACTTTTGAAGTTTTAGATAATAAGTTAATTATAAACCCGCCAAAAAATGAAGAAGACAATGTAATTGGCATTACAGTTCAAGTTGGTAGTAAGTTTTCCATAGATCATAATATATACAAATTCACCTATGACCGATTTAATCGAGGCGAGTTTAGCTATGGCCTTGGTACATACCTACCAACAAAAAATATTTTTTTATCATCCAATAGTAGCGCTTGGTTAGAAAAAAATGCGCAGGGTAAAATCACTAATGTATTTTATGGACATAATTCTTTTGGAAGACTTTGTTACGACAAACAAAATAAATACCTTATTCTGGAACAGAATTACCGAGAGAAACACATCAAAGTTGATATTGATACCTATGAACTTTTAGATGAATATCCAAATGCATTCATGACAATAAATAGCATTGATAACTATTGCAATGACGTAAACTATAAACAAAAAACAGGACACGCTATAATCGAACAATATACTTTTTCTACTAAGCAAGGCAACGTATTTGAGAATAGTGAGTTCGCATTAACTCATAGAGTCATACCTAACCCATTATCAAACAACAGCATATACATCCTAGCTAATACAATGCATTATGATGAATCTAAAATACAAGAATTTACTTTACTAGATAATTCAGCTATCTCAAATGAAAAGTATGTTTATAACTCTGAGTTATATAACAATAACAACTTCTTTTTAGTTTCAGAAGAAGAAGGTAGAATTTATACCCCTACACGCATACTGGATCTTTATGATCCATCTTATGTAATCCACAAATTCAATGATACATCCATATTATACGTTGATAAAGAAAACCATTTAATAGTTACATACTCTGCAATTTATAACTCTGAAAATTTTGATAAAGTAATGGATTTATCGTTTATAGATAATAACATATTCCTATCTAAGGTTGTAAAAACAAATGATAGCTATCATTTTAAACTGAACAACGATGTTGACTTTATTTTAAAGATTAACCAAATAATGCAGTAAAAAAATAAGCCCCGTTTAGCAAAACACTACTCGGGGCTAATTAAACTATTTCAAATTACCTATCATCACTTGCGCATTATTAACTTCACGGCTCGTTTCAGAAAGCCCTACCTTTGTGGCACCACCCACTAGCCAAATTTCGCCGTTTAATGTAACAGCTCCTAAACCGTGGCGAGGTGTTTGCCATTCGAAAGTTTTGCGCCATTGCTGCTTGGTTAAATCATAACTAAAAACCTCACGGTCAACTCCTTGGCTATGTTCACCACCAAACACAGTGATAGCATTATCAATAACTGCCGCCGCATGCCCTGCTCGTGCTTTAGGGAGAGCTGCATGTGCTTGCCAAGTGTCTGTTTCGGGTAAGTATTCGAGCATGTCAGTGATAGGCTCGCCGCCAACGGTTCTGCCACCTAACACAAACCAACGACTGTTTACTTGTGCACTTGCCGCACTGTTTCTAGCCGAAGGTAAGGGTGCAGCTTCTTTGAAGGTGAAGCTTTTAGGATCAAAAATTAAATGCGCACTCACATCTAAACTATGCTGCCATTGGCCATTTTTCTCACTGCTTGGGCTACGTCCACCTGCTAAGTGAACTTTACCATTAAGCACTGCGCCCACAGTCTCACTTAACGCAAAAGGCAAACTCGCCACCTTTTGCCATGCTTTGGCGCCTTTATCTAGCATTAGCACATCACGGCTATTGGTCCATTGGCCTAGGCTATTAACAAAACCACCAAAGGCAAATAGCCTGTTTTCTACTGCGATTAAATACGTGTGATGACGCCCTTCAGGCAAACTAGGTGCTGATTGCCAACTAGCATACTTAGGTGACCAAAAATGAACTTTTGCTGTCATCTTACCCGTTGATGCTGGTAACTCAGTAGAGATACCACCCGCAACCCAAATCTGTTGATTCATTACTGTAGGGTAAATTTCTTGTATAGCCTCAGGGAGCTTTGGTGCTAACAGCTCTTTTGCCGATAACGTATAAGGTAAACAAGTAATAGAAAATGCTAACAACAGTTTGGCTAAACGCATATAAATCCTTAATAAGCAGTCATTTATCTAAAGGTTAAGCCAGTTGTACTGGTTAGTACACTGCCAAATAGTCTTACTCGAACAACGATTACTATTCCTAACCGCCTCTTTATTGATATATTATAACAAAGCATTTATCGTATTTTGTTTAATCTAATTAAGGGTCACTACTATGAGCAAACTTCCCGTCACCGTGCTCTCTGGCTTTTTAGGTGCAGGTAAAACCACTGTGCTCAGCCATATTTTAAATAACCGTGAAGACAAAAAAGTGGCTGTAATCGTCAATGATATGAGCGAAATAAACATCGATGCTGCAACAGTTAAAAACGATGTTTCGCTTAGCCGCGGCGAAGAAAAACTAGTAGAAATGAGCAATGGTTGTATCTGCTGCACACTGCGTGAAGACTTACTCATTGAAGTACGCGCTTTAGCGCAAACGGGCCAATTTGATTATTTGGTTATTGAGTCAACCGGTATTTCTGAGCCCCTTCCTGTTGCCGAAACATTTACCTTTGCCGATGAGGATGGCGTGTCACTTTCTGATGTTGCAAGGCTTGATACCATGGTCACGGTCGTTGATGCCGTTAACTTTTTAAACGACTTTAACGAAGCCAAGTTTTTACAAGAAACCAACGAGCATTTAGGCGAAGAAGATGAGCGAAGCGTGGCCGACTTACTTATTGATCAAGTTGAATTTACTGATGTTATTTTAATTAGTAAAACAGACTTAATTAGCGCCGATGAACTTGAGAGTTTAAAAGCCATTTTAAACTCATTAAATACTTCTGCAGAGCTTATTGCCATTGAAAATGGCCAAGTTGATATCAATGCAATTCTCGGCACGGGCCTGTTTAACTTTGAAAAAGCTCAGCAAGCACCTGGCTGGCTAAAAGAGCTGCGCGGCGAGCATACCCCAGAAACCGAAGAATACGGTATTAGCAGCTTTACTTACGAGGCCCGCCGCCCTTTTCACCCTGAAAAATTTTATAACTTTATTCATAACAATCAACGCGAAGGCAAGCTACTTCGCTCTAAAGGATACTTTTGGTTAGCCTCTCGACCACAATTTGCTTGCCAATGGAATCAAGCTGGCGGCATAGCCCGCTATGGTTTTGGCGGGATATTTTGGAAAGCCTTACCGAAAGATCAGTGGCCAACAGATAGCGACTACTTAGATTCAATTAACCAAGTATGGCAAGAGCCCTTTGGTGATATGCGCCAAGAGCTGGTTTTTATTGGTCAAAACCTCAATCAAGCAGCGATCACTCAAGCTCTCGATAACTGCTTACTTAGCGACGATGAACTATTAGCAGGCAAAGCGCTTTGGCAAACCCTGCCCGATCCATTTCCTGTTTGGGAGGAAGCATAATGACAGCCTACGCATTAGAATATGACACTGATAACCTACCATCAGCGGCAGCAACAGCGCTAAGCCCTGTGGTGTTTTCACAAATATATAAACCTGAGCATAACATTGCAATTTGGCAGCGTAACTTAACTGAACAGCTGCAATCAGAAGTAGCTGAGAGTATTACAGCCAACCCTGATCTCAGTATTAACGCTGTGATCAATCAAAATACCATTGTGGCTGACATAAATAAGGCCTTTGAAAAACTACCTCAAGCAGAAGAGCTTAAAGCCGACCTCGCTCAGCTTGTTGATATGTTTTGTTATTTATTTGAGTTAAAGCGCACCGGATTACGCCTAAGAGTACTTGAACGTGCTATGTGCCCACGTTTTCATGTTGATAAAGTCCCTTGTCGATTAGTCAGTACATATTGTGGTAGTGGCTCACAGTGGTTGCAAAATGCAGGACTTGATCGCACTAAACTTGGCGCAGGTCACCAAGGATTAAGTGATGAAGAATCAGGATTAATGACAGCAAATACTAAAATTCACTCTCTTAATGTGGGTGATGTAGCCCTATTAAAAGGCGAAACTTGGCAAGATAACGAAGGCAAAGGCCTTGTGCACCGCTCACCAGCACTCGCTGCTGGCGAAAAACGGCTACTTGTAACCCTCGACTTTATTGCTTAATACGAGCGTACCAACTGCGTCTATTAATTCTAATAGGCGCTACTTCATTCAAGAACACGCTACAACTGCTCATGGCTTTAAATTAATAAAAAGCATACTGAGCGCACTTGCAATTGCCGATAGGGCAAACATCCTTAGTAACAAAATTAAGGTATTCCTTGCGCCACCAGCAAAAGTGCCTTTAAAGCTTAATGGGTAGCCATGAAAAACCATTAAATATAACACGTTAAAAAGCCCTACCCGCATCCCGTCAATTTCATAGGTATCACCATTTTTTAAGTGAATTTCACAAACATGCAAAGTGGGTAATCTAATTCGTGGTTCGCCAAACTTTCGTTTGCGTTTTAGATCCATCGTGTAGTGAAACAAAACCTCTGCGATTTCGTTTTCAGCAATGGTAAAAGTGTGATTTTGGTGCTCTTTAAAAGTCAATTTATCAATTTTGAGCTCATCCTTGCTTATGCTCATTGCCCATTTAGAACCAAAGCCATACTTCTTGTAAGTCATGATGCGCTTGGTAATAAACACGACCAAAAAACTTGTAAGACAAACTAAAAAAGCCAGCCATGGGTTAAAAGCATCTACTAAATAAAAACTAGATAGCGAAATTGCGCATACCATAAGCGCAAAAAACACTTCGGCCCACCCAGATAACGTCGCTAAGCCTGGGAGAGATTCTAGCTCTGTTATTGACTCTTCAGTTAGTGACGATTTTCCTTTAAAGGCTGCATATCGAAACCATTTTTTATCATTTAAATCCAGTTCCAGTGAGTGCTTAGTCATCGAGCCCATAAAAATCCCTTTTGTATTAATGCTTAATAGAAGCAACCTTTTTGTTCCTTAAACTTATACACAACCAGAGCTCGCACGTAAATACTCAAAGAACTAATAAGTTAAATCCCCTTAGCTAATGGCCGTGCTGTATTTAATCAAAAACCAGCTAAGCTTCGTATAACAAAGAAATTAATTTGTGTGAGTTGATATGGAGCGCCTTTTTCAAAATAGTCGGTTTTTAGTCATCATCGCGATTATCACTACAGCAATTTCATCGTTACTTGTTTACATAACCTGTGTGAACATCGTTTTTAATGTTGTTAAAACGACTCTTATATCATTGCCTGACTCTGCTAAGGGAGGGAAAGAGATGATAGTCGAGCTTTTAAAAATTCTCGACCTATTACTCATTGGCATTACTCTTCAAGTTATTACCATCAGCCTGTACCGGCTATTCATTTCGCCTGCAACCACAAAGAGTAGCCAGTTTTTGGCCGCCTTTCATATCGAAGATTTTCATGACTTAAAAATTACCTTAGTACAGGTAACATCCGTCATTTTAGTGATTCTGTTTTTAGAACACGCCGTTGAGTTTGGCGGCACAATAGAAACCCTCTACCTTGGTATTTCTATTGCGATTGTGGTTGCTGCTTCGACCTTTGCATGGCGCTCAATGAAATAGTGAACACTCACCTACGTTAGTTTATTTTTCAGGGTAACGTAGCTGATATTGCTCTTTCATCGCGGCATAAAATAGTTCAAGTAAACTGCCCTTTTGAGTTTCTTTAGCTAGTTCGAGAAAATCAATTTTTGAGCACTAAAAAAAGGCGTAACAGCTTATGTTACGCCTTTAAATTTAAGCCCTAAAGTGCAAGCGCTAATATTTGCTTAACCTTTGCTAAGTCAATATCACCGTGTTCACCTAGCGTAGTTATCTCATTCTTTTCTAAGTTTTTAACAACCGCGTCTATTGCTTGTTCATCAAGGTCATAATCAGCAAGGCGTGTTTTCACAGCCATTGCTTCGAAGAAGTCTTGCACTGCTTTAATCGTTTTATCGATTTGTTCAGCTTCATCGCTATAATTAAAACCAAACACTCGCTCACCAAGTTGCTGAATTTTAATAGACTTCTGCTCTTTTTGAACATGCATTAGCGCAGGCAAAACAATCGCTAGTGTTTGTGCGTGATCAAGATTATAAAGTGCTGTTAATTCATGACCAATCATATGTGTAGACCAATCTTGCGGTACACCCTGACCAATCAAACCATTCAGTGCCATTGTAGCCGACCACATAACATTGGCTCTTACATCATAGTTTTGCGGCTCACTTAATGCTTTAGGTCCTTCGCTGATCAAGGTTTGTAAAATACCTTCTGCAAAGCGGTCTTGTAATGGCGCATTTACTGGGTAAGTTAAGTACTGCTCAATAACGTGTACAAACGCATCGACAACACCATTACTTACTTGGCGTTCTGGTAACGAAAAAGTATATTCAGGATCAAGTACTGCAAAAACAGGTTGCACACTCGGTGATGAAAAAGCACGTTTTTGCGACGTCTCTTTTTTAGTAACCACTGAGTTACCGTTACTCTCAGAGCCAGTTGCAGGTAAAGTTAAAACTGCACCAATAGGAAGCGGGTTACTAAACTCAGCACCTTTAACAAGGATATCCCACGGCTCACCTGCAAAGTTATAAGCAGCTGCAACAAACTTAGCGCCATCAATAACACTGCCACCGCCAACAGCTAGAATAAAGTTAACATTCTGCTCTTTAGCAGTTGTCACAGCTTGCATGAGTGTTTCGTATGTTGGGTTAGGTTCAACACCACCAAACTCAATAACGTCAACATCGGCTAATGCACTCATTGCTTGGTCGTAAACGCCATTTTTCTTTATTGAGCCACCACCAAAAAGTAATAGTACTTTAGCGTTTTCTGGTAAACGTGACGTGATCTCACTCATTTGACCTTTACCAAACAAAATTTCGGTTTGATTTTTATAAATAAAGTTCAACATTTAAATGCCCCTTAAATTAGGTTTAAATTGCTAATTAGCTAATTTACTTAGCTAACATTTCTAAAAGCTTTTCTGCTAATAATTTATCTGAAAACGGGTTTTGCCCCGTAATGAGTTCGCGGTCAACAACCACGTTTGGCTGCCACTCACTAGCGAATGCCATATTTCCACCGGCCTTTTCCATTGCCATAGCTGGATAAAACTTAAGCTTTTTACCTTCTAAACTGCTTTCAAAAACACGCTCTTCAGGGTCTGAAAAAATAGTCATTTTATAGCCGTCATAAATCCAGTTATTGGCCGATGCCTTTTCGCCATCTTTTATCGCTTGATAATAAGAATTTGGCTGAACTTGTGCCGACAACAACGTAATTGGGCCATGGCAAATTGCCGCTGTTGGTTTACCTTGCTTATTAAAATGACGCAAAATCTCACCCACTTCTGGGTTGTTTGCTAAATCAATTAAAGGCGCATGGCCGCCTGGGATAAACACAGCCTCATATTGGCTTAAGTCACCCGCTAAAATTTCGCTTAAACTTGCGGTATCTTTGATATCTGGTAGCGATGCTACAAAACGCTGAATGCTCTGCATTTTAGCTTCATTACCATCAAAGTAGTCGGTACTCACTGATTTTTTATCTACTTGAGGCGCATTACCTTTGGGTGTTGCAAGCACAAGCTCATAACCCGCATCGACTAATGCTTTCGCAGGCACACCAAACTCATTTAGGTAGTAGCCTGTTTCGATGCTCTGGCCGTCAGCTAAATCCATAGTTGTTTCACTTGATAAAATAACCAACACTTCGCCTTCACCCGCCACTGCAAACATCGACATAGTTGATGCAGCAACAAGCGTTAGTCGCTGGAATATCTTTTTCATAACTCGCCCTCTTAGAAAGTGAAGCCATCATAGTTGGTTTGCGGGGCGAGTAGAATTCGGATAAATTAAGAGGAGCAATCAGAATATTTATGGCTCGTACAGTTACATGTCTTATCTCACGCAATTAAAAACCTTTGTTGAAGTTTATCGTTGTAAAAATATTACGAAGGCTGCGGCTAATTTAGGCTTATCTCAGCCTTCAGTGACCTCACACATTCAAGCAATGGAAACTGTAGTTGGTAAATCTTTATTTGAGCGCAAAGCCCGTGGCGTTACCCCCACTGCAGCAGCACATGATTTAGCGCTACAGGTTTCTGGTCATATCGATATATTAGAGCAAAAGATCATGTCGATACGGGCACGTTCTGATGCCGCACATGGCACTGTTAATATTGCAGGACCTGCCGAATATATTAGTAGTGTATCGGGGCCACAAATTGCCAACTTACTGCAATCTGGCAACGTGAACCTTGTTCTGCATATTGGTAATAAGGTAAGTATTTTTGACGCCTTGCAATCAGGTACTGCAGATATTGCTATTGCCGCATCAGCGCCTGATCCAGCACTATTTGATAGCCTAGTGCTCGACAAAGAAAAGCTCATTTTGGTGATGAACCGTCTACATGGAAGAGAAATCAAAGACAGCACTATTACCGCAGATTTACTCTCAAGCTACAATGTCGTTGCTTATGATGAAGAGCTGCCTTTGATAAGACAATACTTTGAAGCTGTATTCAACGCAAAATGCCACTCAAACGTCATTGCTATTTGCCCAGATATACGTGCTATTAGCAATATTATTCGCTCAGGCATTGGCTATTCTGTATTACCCGATTACCTTTGTCGCGATCAAATAAAAGCCGGGGAGCTTGTGCAACTAGGGCCCGAAGGCCCAGAAAACATAATTTACTTAGTTTGGAACAAAGGGGCATTAAAACACCCCCGAATTGCATTTGCCAAAGATGTTATTTCGGCCTTTGCAAATATTAATTACTTTGCAAACTAAGCAAGGCTTGCTTTGCGTCTAGCAGTTTTACTCGTGGGACAAGCGCGTTTAGTGCGATTAAATGTAGCATTTCAGATACTGTTGTACTCACATCCGTTAAAACTGCCACATCGTACTCTTTAGCTTGCTCTGAGATAGCTGTATGAGTCACACAGTTTTGCGTCATCATGCCTGCGATCAAAAGTTTTTTAATACCATGCTGCTTTAAGACATCTTCTAAATTAGTTTGATGAAAGCTGTCTGCATAGTGTTTTACAACCACAGGGGCTTCTGGTGCTGCTTTTAAAATATCAGGATGAATATCAACACCTTCTGTACCTTCATTAAAAAATGGCGCTAAACCCTGAGAAGGATCAGCAACATGCTGAATATGAATAGGTAAAACCCCGCGCTCTGTGGCTTGTTTGATCACATCTACTAGATGATCTTTTACTTGTTTAGCCTTCCATAAAGGAAATGCGCCATCTTCAAAATAATCATTCTGTAAGTCGATAATTAGTAATGCTGTGTTTGTCATTGTATGAGCCCTTTTTCATTTTATTGAACCCTAGTTTGCTGAATTTTTAACGTATCAAACAGTGACCCAAACACCATTTATCGATAATATTGGGCCAAAGTGTTTGATAAGGCTTTACCATGAATGTTGCAGTATTCGCATTTCCAAATATCAGTCCATTTCACCTTGCAGTACCATGCATGGTGTTTGGTGAAGGCGCTCGCTCAGCTGGTATCAAAGAATTTAACTTAGCAGTGTGCAGCGAAAGTAAAGCTGTAATGCCCTCAAGCGCGGGGTTTGATATTCAAGCGCATCACTCAATAACAAAGTTTGATCAGGCAGATATTATAATTATTCCGTCTTGGCCATCACCTGAAACAGCCCCCTCTAAAGAATTAGCAACCAGTTTGCTAAACGCGCATAGTCGTGGCGCTATAATTGTAGGGCTCTGCTTAGGAGCTTATGCGTTAGCGCACATTGGGCTTTTAGATAATATTGAAGCAACCACCCACTGGGCATACAGCGATGACTTCAAAGCGCGCTTTGCAAAAGTGAAGCTTAACAATCAAGTGCTTTACCTTGAACATAATCGGCTATATACATCGGCAGGAACAGCGGCAGCCATTGATTGCTGCTTATATTTAGTTCGCAAATTTTTAGGAAGCGAGCAAACTAATGCAATTGCCAGAATGATGGTAACGGCTCCGTATCGCACTGGTGGGCAGACACAATTTATTGCCCTACCCGTCCCCGAAAGTGTTGCTGATGAGCGTTTAGCAAGCTTACTTGAACAGATGCAAAAAAACTTAGCCAGCAACCACACGATTGATACACTCGCAGAACAAATGCACATGAGCCGGCGCACCTTTACCCGCCACTTTCAATCGCTTACAGGGCAGAGCGTTGGGCAATGGCTATTAAATCAACGTTTAAACCACGCGCAGCGACTTCTTGAGTCAACTGATTTACCATTAGAACATTTAGCCGAGCAATGCGGCTTTGGCTCATCTGTTACTTTACGCCATCATTTTCGCTCTCAGTTTGGTTTATCACCGCGAGACTGGCGTAATGCATTCCGCCAAACATAAAGCTTAGGTATAATTAGTTTTTCGACTCGATTTTGGTTTTTAAATGAAAAAGCTTTCTAAAGTACAATTAAAACAGCAAGCCCTTGTATTAAATGTTGCCGACGCCCTTGAAGAGCAAGGTCGCGCAGAACTTGAAGGCATGTTGCAATGCTGGTTTGATGTGGAATACCACTTATTCCCAGGCTCATTGCTTTTGTGTTTTCAATTTGAAAACCAACAATCACTCGATGCAGCGACCCCAGAGCTATTAAAATGGCAAAAGCGCCTTAGTGGCGCAATGCTGAAAAAAGGCGTGATTTTAAAAGACATGCGCAGGCATTTAGTGTTTACCCTAAAAGGCCCAGACGATTAAATGGGGCAGGAGTTGCGAGTTAGCAAGTTAGCAAGTTAGCAAGTTAGCAAGTTAGCAAGTTAGCAAGTTAGCAAGTTAGCAAGTTAGCAAGTTAGCAAGTTAAAAACACTAGAGTGCCTACCACTTGTGTCAAGTAACTCGCTAACTCGTTGAGTTTTTAATCTGACTTCTAACGACTGATATCTAATAGCTCCATTTTTGTTCGGCGTTAAAACGCCTCCTAAACCTAGCATCTCGTCCCTCGAAACTCGTATCTTTACTTTTCTAACTCGCTAACTTGTTGGGTTTCACTCCGTTCTACCCAACCTACCAGCTTAAAGCTTTTACTTTTCCACTCCCATTTGCTTCACATGCTCAACCAGCTCGGGGAAAAAAGCTATAAACACCGCGTCTAATTGTTGGTAGTGACGGGCTATATCGTCAGCGGCTCCTGCAAAATTATTAGCAAAGCGAATACGCTTGGCGATGTTATCAAGGGCAAGGCCGACCCCATCGAGTGTTTCATATTCTTTAAACCAATCATTGTTGGTCATACTGGTCACAACCTGCTGCATACGCGAAGGCATCATGGCTCGGCGAGCATTTAAAAGACCATAGCTGTGCTGTTTGAAATCAGCCAATGGTTGGTCATTAAGCCGATGCCAATGCTGAATAAGAAAGTGATCAAACGCCACATCAATCGCGACACTTGCAAAGCGTTTACGTGCTGGCGAAAAGTACTGCTTAGCCTCTTTTACAAGGGGATGTGAGTCGGTAAACCTATCAACTAAATAATGATTTTCAAGGCCATTTTTAACCGCATCAGATAACTGCGCAGAATACCGACGCCCACCAAAATCCCCCAGCAAATTACCAAAATGTGAATCAGCCGTCGGTTGTGCTAAATAAAGGTGAGCCAAGTAGTTCAACGCATTCTCTAAATTAAGTCATTTTATGCATTGTAAAAGAATACAGGTGAAAGGGTCTAGGGGCACTGGTTGCGAGTTGCGAGTTGCGAGTTGCGAGTTGCGAGTTGCGAGTTGCGAGTTGCGAGTTGCGAGTTGCGAGTTGCGAGTTAGCAAGATTGTAGCAGCGATTTTATATCGCGTAGTAAATGAAATATGTAGTCGGCTGCTTACATGACACATTTTAAATAGATCATCGCGCGAAATAAATTTCACGCCTACAGTGCTAGGTGCTAACAGCATAGTGTTGGTTTCGAATTGGTAAAGGGAGCTCCCTACCAAATCGACTTTTTTCGGCGTTAAAACGCCTCCTACGTCTCGTATCTCGCCCCTCGGAACTCGTACCTTTCCCCTTGTAACTCGCTAACATTACGGGCTAAAGCTCGACCTACAACTCACCCGTTGATTTAAGAAACATCGCGCGAAATAAATTTCACGCCTACAGTGCTAGGTGCTAACATCATAGTGTTGGTTTTGGGTTGGAATATCGGCGTTAAAACGCCTCGCCTCTCGAAACTCGTACCTTTCCCCTTTACTCTTTCCCCTAGCAACTCGCTAACTTGTTGAGTTTCACTCCGCTCTAACCTACCTACCAGCTATTAGCCATAAAAATAACTCACCTTTATGACTTTAAATTAAATGCCAACATTACAAGAGCCGAAATGATCGCAGAAAGAGAAATTAACCGCATAATAAAAATAACTATATTACCTGCACCGCCCGAAGTTGTACTTCTGAATAGTAGCGGGTATTCGTGGAATTTAAAAAGATACAGCACATCAAAAAGACCTACTCGCATACTATCTAGCGTAACAACATCGCCATTTTTTTGATGAATTTCACAAGCGTGTAAATTGGCCGTTTTATCATTCACAATATGGCCACTTCTACCGTGAAAAGTATAATTAAAAATGATCTCTTTGATATCTTCCTTAGCGATTTGCAAAACTTTTGAAGCTTTGCCCTCTATTGCTCGCCTATCTATTTCGAGTGAGTCTTTAGATATACTCATAACCCACTTACGACCAAATCCAAATTTGTTATAAATCACAATTCGCTTGATAACAAATACACAAAGATAACAACTCACACAAGTTACAAAAGCAGGTATCGGCTGCATCGTTTCTTGAAGCACTAGGCTCATTACAGCAATAGCGATAGTCATAAAGAAAAATAAAAACTCAGCTCCGCCCGACAGCACAGCTAGGCCCGGTAGCGACTTTAGTTTTGTATTAGAGTCTGCTTGTAAAACTGTCTTTTTATAGAAAGTTGAATATCTAAACCAAACTCGGTCGCTCAGGTTTAAATCTAGGGAGTGCTTCGAAAGTGGCTGATTATAATCCATCATTTAAGTTTCCATTTTTAAAACACAATTTTGCCATTACTTTCCCACTAAGCCAATATTCCTACTTAGTGATATATTTCCTTTACATTCAATTACTAAACTAACTGCACCGAGGCGCTTCGCGCTACACAGAGAAAAACAAAATTTATTACGCGCGAAATAAATTTCACGCCTACAGTAACGTGTTAAGCCATAGTGATGTGCAGGAACAATCAACTCAAAACTTATAGCTTAAAGCTTACAGCTCTTTTGTTTTAATCTAACTTCTAACGACTGATATCTAATATCTTCTAACACCTCGTATCTCGCCAACTTTTTCGTCTGATAGCTGACGGCTGAAAGCTGATAGCTCCTTTCCCCTTGCAGCTCGCTAACTTGTTGGGCTTCGCTTCGCTCCACCCAACATACGATAAAAGCTACCCTTTACTCCCCCGCAAACTTTAACATTCGCGTTTGGTCGGTAAGCTCAATATCCACCAGTTCGAACGGGGCTTTGGCTACTTGAGTGACTGCAAAAGGCATGGTGAAACTGCCGTAACTATCAATCTGTTTTGCTACTTCAACCGTTGCAAGTTTGATGCGCTCACCTTTATCACCTTTGCCAGTTAACGTAGCACGAATAGCATAGCGGCCTGAGTCGGTCACTTGCACTGGTACCTTAGCTTGGTATTTGTTATTGCCAAGCGCAGTGACTTTGGCTTTATCCATACTGATGGTTTGTGAGCTATGTACAAACGGCATTTTTATAGAGCGTTTTACCGTTTGGCCATTCACTTTAGTGTCTACACTGGCCTCAAGCTCATAGTAACCATTTGCGGCGCCTAAGGTTTCAAGCGGGTAATTGAATACGGCTTCATCATTTTCGTAACGTACATCTAACTTTTCGCCATCAGGACTTGAAAGCGTTAACTTCACATCACTATCTTTAAAGCGCTTTTTACCCATACTAAGCTGCATAGCAACACGTTGTTGCTGATCTTTCACTTTAAACTGCGATTTAGCATGTAAAGCATTGCTCGAGCCTTTTTCAATCACATGCAGCAAGTAGGTGTCATTATCGTTAAGCACTTGGCTTGTTCTTAACATTGCTTTGCCATTTACCTGACCTAGCTTTAAGCCAACACTGCCATCGCTAAAGCCTGCATTTTCCATTTGCTCACGTGCAACCATGGCTTGCATTGGCATTTGCCTAAAGTTGTCATCTCGCACCGATAGTTTATCTAGCTGTAAGCCATGAGGCTTAAATACTTCGCCACTATCAAAGCGTGCTTTTGGTGCTATGCGAATAAAGTTATCAGCTTGGTTTACAAAGACAGGCACACCGCGCTTAAGCTCTTTACCCGAAACTTTCTGCCAATATTCAACACTGTCTTTTTCAAGTGTTTGTAGTTGAGCGCTTGATGCTGGTTGAACTTGAGGAAATTGATAAACCGTTTGCTCATTAGCATTTGCGGCTGTGCTTACAAGCACTATTGCAGCTGCAATTGTGGTTAACTTATTAATCATAGCGGGCTCCTAAATTCGGTTTTTAAGCATGTTTGGCAAGCCAAAACAGTTACGTCGACTTTGCTGATGACTCAAAGGCTCACCACCTTGGGTTCGTGATTTATCGGTAAACCACACCACCCCAGCTAACGACTGAGAACTGCAATTTAAAAAGCCATCTGAGCAGCTATCTAACCAGTTTTGCGTTACTTCAAGACCCACTTGATTTTGATAACCGCCACAATAGCTGTCGCTATCCCATACCGCTGATTCAACATCACTGCCCACCACGGTTTCGAATCGAGACGGTAAACTTGGGCGATTCGGTGTGCCATACAACCACTGTGCGTTATACGATTCCATCCAAGATACTTGTTGTTGTTTTACTGCATCGCTGCCGTAACCTAAAAGCCAACCCAAGCTTTGCTCGAATGAATTACCCGCTATAACCGCATCAGCCAACGGCGTACCACCACTTGAAGGAGCCAGAGCAATAGTACGCGTGACTTTGCTAATAATATTTGGATAACGGCTATCCCATGTTGGGTTAGATAAAATCCAACGCACTACATTACCGCCATTAGAGTGAGTGATCAGAGTTAAATCAGTGATGTTTTTATTATTGATAAATGTAGTGAGCTGCCCTGCTAAACAGCCAGATGCCGCATCTGCCCACATGTATTGATCAAAGTCACAATTAATGACCGTGTAATTACTACTATTTGGCAAACCTTGGCGAACTGTGTCGACAAAGCTGCCTGTCCAATAGTCATTATACGCATCGCTTTGCTGGCCTGTACCGTGCACAAATGCGACTCCTTGCGCAGCAAAAGCACTGTGGCTGATACCCGCTGCCAACATTAAAGCTGGCACTAGTGAGAGTGTTTTTATTTTCATGTGTGTTCCTGTTGATTGTCATTTTATCTATCAGGTTGGAGGAGTGACCTCCGACCAAAAACATAGACCAAACAGGTACGAAAGCAAGAATAAATTTACATTAATTTAACTTTTGTGCGTTTTTTAAGTACAAATTATTAGATTTTAGAAGAAAAAAGGGAGGCGAGATGCCAGATGCGAGGTACGAGGTGCGAGGTGCGAGTAAACTTTCCCCTTTACTCTTTCTAACTCGCTAACTTTTCAATCTGATAGCTCTTTTGTTCATCGCGCGACATAAATTTCACGCCTACAGTGCTAGCAAAATAAAACGGTATACATTGCACAATGCGAAATAGTATCGCTGCACGAAAGTACTATATCCAGCCCTGTTTAAATTTCATACGTTGTAAATTAAATGCTAAACAGGAGAGCACACAATGAAACGCCTATTGACGATGATTACGCTATGCGCAGGTATGAGCACAACTGCTTTTGCAGCATGTAGAGATAACGTTGTACTGGTACATGGTAATACCGCCTCCCCTTCGAGTTGGAATAACACAATTAACGAATTAAAACGAAAAGGGTATGCCGACAGTGAAATTTTCACTCCAGATTGGGGCTCTAAATCTTGCGCGAGTTGCAACGATCATAACGGCAGTGAAGAAACGCCCGTACGTAACGCCATTCTTACTGCAATCAACCAATCTTGCACAGGTAAGATCGATATTATCGGCCACTCAATGGGTGTCACACTCGCAGCCCAGCAAATTTATAAGCTAGGCATGGCATCAGATGTCGATACTTTTGTTGGTGTTGCCGGTGCCGCGCGCGGCCTGCTTAGTTGTGGTGTTTACCCATACAATGTGTGGAATAGCACATGTGGTTACTATGGCTTATCGGTTGGCAGCCCATTATTAAATAGCATTTATGGAGAAGCATTAGGCGACAAAGTGTATTCCATAAAGAGCTACTCGGATCAAATCGTCTGCTCAACTGGCACTTGTTATGTGTACGGCATTCACAGCAGCCGATTATGGAATGAAAATGCCACCTACACCTACGCTCTCGGCCACTTTGGTTTGCAAACCGATACGTATGTAAAACAAGTAAGTTTGATTCAGTAGCTGCAAGTTAGCGAGATTGTAGCAGCGATTTGATATCGCGTAGGAATGGTTATAGGTGCTAGGGGCTAGGGGCTAGGGGCTAGGGGCTAGGGGCTAGGGGCTAGGGGCTAA
>NZ_LOPY01000048.1 GCF_001469895.1 Pseudoalteromonas sp. XI10
TGCCTCCCCTATGACTTTTTTCGGCGTTAAAACGCCTCCTACACCTCGTATCTCGTTCCTAGAAACTCGTACCTTTCCCCTTTACTCTTTCTAACTCGCTAACTTTTCAATCTGATAGCTCTTATGCTCATCGCGCGAAATAAATTTCACGCCTACGGATGAGCATTTCAATTTAACTATTCGCAGGCACAATCTAATCTAACTTCTAACAACTGATACCTATTATCTCCATTTTTTGTTCGGCGTTAAAACGCCTCCTACAACTCGCATCTCGTCCCTCATAACTCGCTGACTTATACTTTTACGAACCATACAGCGCTTTCATCAATTGACGCAGGTTCTTTTGATTAGTTTCCGTCTTAACCAGCGCTTTTAAACGGCTTTTCACCTCTGGTTTTGACTTCGCTTGTTGACTTAACGCCGATATAGCGGCACTTCGAATATCTCTTGGGTGACTAGGGTCAGCAAAGGCGTAAATACTATCTACTTGTTCTGCATCTAACTCATTATTACCCATTGCCTTTAAAATCGCCCCTTGCGTTTTACTATCAGTTTCTTGATTTAGTTGATTACTCAAGTAATTTAAACTGGTTTTACTTGGCATTTTTGCCAATGCCTCTGCCGCATTTAGGCGTAACCTTGGACTGTCGCCAGCTAAATAATCACCAATAAGCTGTTGATGATCATAGTCTCCACTATTACCCAGTGCGGTGATTAGGGCGGATGCTTTTTGCTCCGTTGCACTTGAACTTAATGAATCAGCTAACTTTTGGGTTAACTGACTCGAAAACTCACTGCCCTGCTGATTTTTTGCAATCGCCCCCATTACCATTAAAGCACTATGAGCCAGCTTTGAATTTTCTTCATCAAGACCATATGACATGGAATACTCAAAAATCGCCTCAACCTGTAAGTCAGTTAACGGTTTTTCACTGTATTTTAGTGCCATTAAACTTCTAAAGCGCTGATTTGGAGAAAATAAACCAGGCTCAACAAATACCTCTGTCAGTAATTGTTTTGAATTAACTGAGTCATGCTTACCTAAGTACATAAACAATTTACTTTCCAAAGGATCTGCAATTGCCTTTGTTGAAATAAGCTCTTTTAAACTCATCAAATACTGATCATTATCATAAAGAAATTGCAAAAGCGTTTTTCGGTCTCCCTCTAGCCAATCCATACTTTTTAAAGCAGTGATAAACGCTTCAGTATTTTTTAAGGGTTGAGGCGGCGCTTTAGGGTACACCCAATCTGTGCTTAAATTTTCCCATTGATTAGGGTCTTCGGGTAATTGTAGTAACCTTGCATCATCGGGTATCGATTGATTTGAACGGTTTAAACTTAACGTTTGCAGTACCTCAATATTCATACTTCCATCACTACTACTGACTTGAATATGACTATTTCCGAGGGTTTTTGTTAACCAGCACTTATCGTTTTCAAAAGTAAACTCATCACTAATAATGTTCGCCGCTTCCAACTGCATTAGCTTTTTCGCAGCATTAGTGCTTTGCCTAGTGTCGGTTGGTTCTAAATAACTGAGTTTATTTCGCTTTAGTTTGTTATCAGCTAACACTGTGTAGAGTGATTTGTACTGACCAATATCATCACGTTCTTTAACCCAATACTTATCCCCCTGTAAATTTTCAGGGGGTTTTGCACGGTGAAAGGCACGGTATAAAGCAATCAGCTTTTGTTGATCAGCCGCTTTTAATTTAGCGTTAAACCGATAATCTAAAACTTCACCTGAGTTATTGCTAATTTTCACAGCAAAAGGCACAGCATACTCATTGCTGGTACTCACTGTTTTATTCAACTTTGCTTGAGCTTGGTACAGCTCAAAACCCAACCAGTGAAATTTTTCTTCAACTAACAAAGGCCGATAAATTAACCACCCTTGCAAGTCAAACTGGCTTTTTGAGGGGCTATTCATCGAAACAATATTAGTATCTGCTTTTGATTGAAGTTCACCCCAAACAGTACAATGAGGCACTGCATAAGCGGCCGAAACATAGCCTAATAAAGTGCCAAATAATAAACTCAGTTTAATTAAACGCATTATACCTATGCCTTCATACTAATAATTTAAGGTTGCTGATTCGTCTAAAATTGTCCAGCTTTTATCGTACAAGGTACTGGTATCGTAGATAGTTTGAGTTTTGGTTTTTGTCTTAATCTTGCAACACCACTTGTATTTAGGGTATTTCACATAAACATAAAATTCACCGGAAATAGCCTCAATATCATTTGTTACATCAATTCCTAAGGTTATTTTAGAATCAGTGATAGCTTTAGCTAAATCTGCATAAAGTGTGGCATTAAATGTATCTGCAATAATCAAGAAATCGATACCAACACCGCCACTTGCAACGCCCAAATTTATTTCTGCAGTAGCATAAGCATCCATGCTGGCAGTAACAATATCTCCCCCTAAGTCAATTCGGCTATTGCTGTAAGCTAAACCAACACCTAAATCCAAGCTACCAGTGACACCTGCCTCCACTGTCACCGGAACAATTACAATGGTGAACGTCGTTTCAACAACTTTTTGCTCTTCGCTCCAGCTATATCCTAAAGACTTGTCTAAGGCCGTTAACGTGTCGCCCTCGTCAATTAAAGTGTCACCCAGCACACTAAAGTTTGCTGCATAAGTAATCTCACCATCACTTACATTGGCACTCGCTTCAGCACTGGCACTAACCAAACTCGCTGATTTATCAAATAGGTAAAGATCTAAATCGGCTTCAACTAGCCCCTCGGCTGAACCACCATTACTAGAAGAAACATTCATATAGCTATAAAAAGAAGGGCTGATAGCCACAGCGTCACTGTCACCATAAGTAGCACTCCAACTGCCAACTTTTGCCAACGTTGTTGCTGTAGCAGCAGTAGTCTGCATCGCTGATACTGAAGCTACTGTTGTTTTATTACTATTTAGCTCTACCGATTGTGCAGTACTCACTTCATCATGATAAAGCGCATAAGGTACTTCAACAGTAATACTATTATTGTCACTGTGAGCTTCAATTTCATCAGAGCTGTCGTGGAAGGTAAATGTCATACTAAAACTATTCTCACCACCTTCGTGATCAAAATCATCGTGTATGGCTTTTAGCAATACGCCATTTACTGCAACATCCCAAGGAAAGTAATGAGATTGCTCATGATCAGGAAACTTAATACGCATCGTCTCCATATAAGCTTGCGCTTGCTCATTCCATAAGTGAGCATGATAAGTCGTTTCGCCGATGGTTATTGTTGCACTGATGTCAGCCTCGTTGACTGAATTACCAAATTTGGTGGCATTAATAAAGCCTATTAAATCAGGTACTTTCTGTGTTGGTTCACCAGTACCTGTGGTATCTCTTTTACCCGGACCAGGAAAAATAGCAAAGCCGTCGCCTACTTTAAGTTTATCTAAAACAAAATCATGGTAATGACCATCACTAATGGTTACTGAGCTGTAGGTTGTTTCGTCACCAGACTCAATGCCACGGGATTTATTATCTGTAACATCAACTTCGTTTGAGATCACACCACTTGTGTCAACAAAAGCGGCAATGACAAATTCACCCGCAGCGAGATCTTCATTTGGCAAAATTAGTGTTGCCGTATGATTTTGCTCGCCTTCTTGTAACTGCTCAATATAAAACTCACCCAAATCGTAGCCATCTGGCTCATCTTCAGTTTCGAGCTCAGCGACTTTACTTCTTTCAATTAAAATAAATGAAACACCAACATGCTCATTCGTTAATAAGGTTGTTTCGGTGCTGAAATCAACTGTGATCTGTTGTCCTGGTTGATAAACGTCATCAGATACTGGGGTCATAGATTTCAACGCTACATTAGCAACAGCTTCTTGTTCGGTAGAGTCATCATCAGAACACCCAACTATTGAAAGTAGGGATAAAGCCAACACAGCACTAATCCTTTTAGACTGATTCATATTACGATTCCTAATTATTGATTGTAATTTCGACAAACTATTAATTAATAAAACTCATACTTCTACTCAAAGTCCGACCGACTTATTTTCGAAACGGTTAAGCTTTAACCCACTCAAATTGGGGTACAAAAGGTTCATATTTCAAAGGGTAAATCACAATAATGGATGAATTATGGAGGGATAAAAATTTTTAATAGGTGCGAGGGACGAGGTGCTAGGTGCTAGGTGCTAGGTGCTAGGTGCTAGGTGCTAGGTGCTAGGTGCTAGGTGCTAGGTGCTAGGTGCTAGGTGCTAGGTGCTAGGTGCTAACAGCATAGTGTTGGTTATGGGTTGGTATACAAAAGAAAGAGCTAATTCTAATTCCTATTTCATAAATCATAAAACCAGCAAAAAAGCCGATTAAGATCAGTCGCGATCAATTGCTAACTCCTCAATTTTCTCATACTATCAATTTGTTCACACACAGAGATTAAACATGACCGATGATATTTTGACCATTCAAGAGGTCGCAACCTACTTAAAGCTAAATGAAAAGACGGCTTATCGTCTTGCAAGTGAAGGCAAATTACCTGGGTTCAAGGTTGGTGGAAGTTGGCGATTTAAGCGCGTAGATTTGGAAAAGTGGATTGAAGAACAAAAACAAAAATAAGGACGTTATATGATCCCTAGTTATCAAGAATTCATGCGCCCCTTTCTCGAAATTGCTCATAAAGCAGATGGCAAAGAGGTTAGGTTACGCGATGTGATAAATCAGTTAGCTGATAAGTTCTGTCTAACTGAAGCGGAACGTGAAGAGACACTGCCAAGCGGCAGACAATCTATTCTTGATAACCGTGTTGGTTGGGCTAGGACTTACCTAACCAAAGCAGGCTTGCTTGAAACTACACGACGAGCACATTTTGTGATCACCGCTCGTGGTATATCAGCTTTGCAAGATCCCAGTGTTAAAATTGACAATGACTATCTAAAGCAATTTGACGAATTTGTAGCATTTAAGCAAAAGGCAAATGAATCTGATACGCCTAGCGTTGGCGTAGAGTCAGACAAAGACATCACCCCTGATGAAGCACTAAGAGCCGCATACAAAAAGATTAACGATGCACTAGCGCAAGATATCCTCGATAGAACCCGTAAAGTCACCCCAGCGTTTTTTGAAGACCTGTTGATTGAGCTTCTCGTCGCAATGGGATATGGCGGTACAGGCGATGGTGCAGCTCATGCACTAGGTAAAACAGGTGACAATGGTGTAGACGGCGTAATAGACCAAGACCCACTGGGTGTTGATCAAATCTACATCCAAGCCAAACGTTATGCCGAAGGCAATAACGTAAGTGCCGGAGACATCCGAGACTTCTTTGGAGCGCTAAATCTTAAAAAAGCGCAGAAAGGTATTTTTATTACTACTTCTGAGTTCACCGCATCAGCCATCGAAACAGCACAAAATTTAGGTACTCGCATTGTACTTATCAACGGCACTGAAGTAGCGAAGCTCATGCTGCGATATAATATTGGCAGTCGAGATGAACAGATATTACATCTGAAGAAAATAGACGAAGAATTCTTCGAAGGATAAAGGATTGAGGCGCCATCATGGATAAAAAAGCACTATCAGAAAGAGATATTTGTACCAAATATATAACACCTGCAATTGAAAAGGCGGATTGGAAACAAAATCAATTTCGAGAAGAAGTAAAACTTACTGATGGTCGCGTGATGGTTAAAGGTCGACTGGCGGCCCGCGTTAAAAATCCTGACAAAAAAGGTGGCCCTAAGAGAGCTGATTACATCCTATATGCAAAGCCTAATCTTCCAATCGCCGTGATTGAAGCAAAAAAGAATACACTATCCATTGGACATGGGATGCAACAAGCTCTTAGCTATGCGGAGATGCTAGATATTCCATTCGCTATAAGTAGCAATGGCGATGGATTTCTCTTCCATGACAGAACAGGACTTACATCACCTGTAGAAAGAGAGTTAAATCTCGACGAATTTCCAACGTTACAGTCGTTGTGGCCAATTTATCAACAGTGGAAAGGCTTAACAACAGAGTCATCTGAATCGATAGTTTCTCAACCCTATTACAGTGATGGGAGTGGAAAGGAACCTAGGTACTATCAGCGTGTTGCCATCAACAGAACAATAGAAGCGATTGCCAAAGGGCAAAATAGAATCCTTCTTGTTATGGCGACCGGAACAGGTAAAACATATACCGCGTTTCAAATTATTTGGCGACTATGGAAATCAAAAGCGAAGAAGCGAATCTTATTCTTGGCAGATCGCAACATCTTGGTTGACCAGACAATGCAACAAGACTTTGCACCATTCGGCGAGGTGATGCATAAAGTTACCAATCGAGAAGCAAAGAAGAATTACGAAATATACCTTGCTCTTTACCAAGCAGTTACCGGTAAAGAAGAATGGAAGCAGATTTATCGTCAATTCCCTGCTGACTTTTTCGATTTAGTTGTGATTGATGAGTGTCATCGCGGGAGTGCAAAAGAGGACTCTGCGTGGCATGACATTCTTAAATATTTCGAAAGCGCTACACACATAGGCTTGACGGCTACACCAAAAGAGAAAAAGCCTGTTAATGGCGAAATTATAAATCCTGAATTTAATATCAAGTATTTCGGCGAGCCCATTTACACCTATTCGCTAAAACAGGGGATAGAAGATGGCTTTCTCGCACCTTATAAGGTTGTTCGTATAGCAACAAACGTTGATGCACTTGGCTACACTCCCGAAAAGGGAAAAACGGATAAATACGGCCAAGAAGTGGAGCAACGCCAGTACAATACTAAAGACTTCGACCGAAATCTGATTCTAGAAAAGCGCACGCGTTTCGTCGCGAAAAAAGTATGGGAATACTTAGAAAATACCGATCCAATGGCAAAAACTATCGTGTTTTGTGACGAACAAGATCACGCTGAAAGAATGCGCCAAGAGTTGGTCAAGCTTATACCTGCCGCTGCAAATAATCGCCGCTACGTTATGAGAATTACTGGAGACGATAACGAAGGCAAAGCTCAATTATCATATTTCATTGATAACGACGAGCCTTTCCCAGTGATAGCAACCACCTCTAAGCTACTAACAACGGGTGTGGATGCTAAAACCTGTAAACTGATTGTTCTTGATCAAAACATAAACTCAATGACTGAGTTCAAGCAGATCATCGGCAGAGGAACTCGATTAAGAGAAGACTATAACAAACTCTACTTCACCATTATGGACTTCAAGGGTGCTACTCGCCTATTTTCAGATCCTGATTTTGATGGTGAACCCGTCATTATTTATGAACCTGATGAAGATGATCCAGTAGTTCCGCCAGAAGAAACTGAAGAAGGTATTGCGCCTCATGATTCAACGCTGCTAGATGACACTTCGCCGCCACAGCCAGAAGATACTTCTGAAATCCGAGAACCTAAAAAGAAATTTTATTTAGATGATGTGGATGTGGACCTAGCCGCAGAGCGCTCTCAGTATCTTGACGCGGATGGTAAACTCATCACTGAAGATTATAGAGTCTTGTTAAAAGACCAAATCGAACAGTCATTAAAAGAGAGTTTTGGTACACTTAATGTTTTTTTAAAACGCTGGAACGAAAGCGATAAGAAACAAGCCATAATCGATGAATTGGCAGAGCAAGGTATCAAGTTAGAATTACTTCAACAAGCTATCCCTAACGGCGAAGAGCTAGATGTATTCGACTTAGTAGCACATGTAGCGTTTAACCAGAAGCCTTTAACCCGCAAAGAACGAGCAAATAACGTTAAAAAACGTGATGTATTCGGGAAATATGGCGAACAAGCCAAGGCTGTACTTGAAGGGTTGGTTGAAAAGTTTGCTGAACATGGCGTTCAAGACATTGAAAACCCTCGGGTATTAGAGCTACCTCCTTTTGATCAGTTAGGTAGTAAAACCCAAATTCGACGCGGTATTTTTGGCGGTGTAGACCAATATCAAAACGCTATTAAAGAATTAGAAACCGAATTATATAAAGATGATTTAACTGCATAGTCATCATATAAAGATTGAGATTAGAAAATAAATGAACTTAAGTAGCACAATTAAAAGTATTCAAGACATCATGCGAAA
Organism: Pseudoalteromonas sp. XI10; assembly: GCF_001469895.1. Classification (GTDB taxonomy): domain Bacteria; phylum Pseudomonadota; class Gammaproteobacteria; order Enterobacterales; family Alteromonadaceae; genus Pseudoalteromonas. The sequence goes on from NZ_LOPY01000048.1 coordinate 8,048, forward strand.
AGATGATGGTGTTGATGGCGATGCCCAGCGACTCGGCCAATTAACTTGGATGCTGTTTTTAAAAGTCTTCGATCAACGCGAAGAAGAATGGGAAGACGATGACGCAAGCTATAAATCGCCTTTACCAGAAGCGCTCCGCTGGCGCAACTGGGCAGCTTATGTTCCAGGAGTAGATGGCAAAAAAGCCCCACAAAAAGCCGCTAGCGACATCATTGGCTTTGTGAACAACCAACTGTTCCCTGCATTAAAAGAGCTGGAAATACCTGTGTTCGATGCAGAGAAGGACAATGCAACTTCGGTTGCCCTCTACAAAGTGATTCGCGGTGTCTTTGAAGACGCCAACAACTACATGAAATCTGGTACCCAATTATTGGCGGTAATCGAAAAGCTCGAAGACGCCATTAACTTTCACGACTTTAAAACCCGTGCCAATATCGGCGATGTATATGAACAACTGCTTAACGATCTGCGCGGTGCAGGTAACGCCGGAGAGTTTTACACCCCGCGCGCCATCACCGCCTTTATGGCTGACCGTGTTAACCCCCGTTTGGATAAACGAGAAACCGTTATGGATCCGGCTTGCGGAACCGGCGGCTTCTTAACCGCTGCTATTGATCACCTGCGCAATCAGCTCACCACGAAATCGGGCGCCGAAGACAAGCGCGCTATTGAAGCTCTCATTCACGGCATCGAGAAAAAGCAACTGCCACACCTACTATGCACCACCAATATGCTGCTGCACGGCATTGATGTTCCCAGCCAGATTGAACACAAAAACACTCTGGGCAAAGGTTGGAATGAATGGAACAATAACGACAAGGTAGACTGTATCATTACCAACCCTCCTTTCGGTGGATATGAAGACGACACAGTGGGGGGCGATTACCCAACCGATTTAAAAACCCGCGAAACCGCCGATATGTTTATGGCGCTGATCATCAAAAAACTGTTAAAAGAAAATGGCCGCGCCGCCGTGGTGCTGCCCGATGGATTTCTATTTGGTGATGGCATCAAAGGCACCCTTAAAAAACTGCTGCTGCAAGAGTGCAACCTGCACACCATTATCCGCCTGCCAAAAGGCGTGTTTGCCCCTTATACCACCATTAAAACCAACCTGCTGTTTTTTACCAAAGGCGCGCGAGTAGACGATGGCAGCGAACACTTTCACACCGATACCATCTGGTTTTACGAGCACCCGTACCCAGCAGGCTACAAAAGCTACAGCAAAACCAAACCTATCCGCTTAGAGGAATTTAAACCTGAGCAGGATTGGTGGGGCGACGAAAGTGATGACTTTGCCAGCCGTGAAGAAAACGAATTCGCTTGGAAAGTTGATTTCAAAAGCAAACGTGAACAAGCCGAAGCCGCCGCTGCGCCCCACTGGGCGAATGCCGAAAGCTTAAATAACCAAGCAAGCATTCTGGATAATCGCATCCGTGATTTGCGTGATTCTATTAAAGGCGTCAGTGACAAAAGTCAGCGCCAAAGCGTAGAAGATGACATCGAAGTTTTAAAAACAGAAAGTGAAGGACTACGCCTAAAAGCGCGTGACGCACAAGCCGCAGGAGATCGCCTTTATTGGCCAATTTTCAATCTTGATGAATCGAATCCCAATAAGCCTCAAGAAGAAAGCCACGACCCAGACGAGTTGCTGATTAAATACAAAAAGCTATTAGGTGAAATTGAAGAAACTGAAAACCAGCTTAAAAGTGAACTGGCCTCTGCGCTTTCTCACCACTTTAGCGATGAGGAAGCCTGATGAACGCACAACAGTTTTTGGCCGAGTTTGGCCATATTGCCAATGCGCCGGGGGGAGTTCATGAGTTGAGAGGGATGATCCTTCAGCTAGCCATTACCGGTGGGCTCTCTAGTCCAATAGAAAGCGATGGCAACGTTACTCAGCAACTAGGTTCATGTCGTTCGAGGATTGAAGGCGCAGTAAAAGACAAAACTTATAAACGGATTCCGCCCAGTGAATTTTCAACAAAAGCCTTCTTATTAAATTCAATTCCTTCACATTGGACGTGGGCAAAGCTAGGTGATATCTCCCACCAAATTACCGATGGAACTCATAAAACGCCTCAATATCGGAGTCAAGGTGTTGTTTTCTTGTCGATTAAAAATATTAGTTCGGGGACACTCGATTTAACGGATATTAAGTATATTTCCGAAGAAGAGCACCTAGAAATTAATAGCCGCTGCAATCCGCAAAAGGGTGACATTCTCTTTTGTAGAATCGGAACTTTAGGCAGGCCATACATAGTCGATATGGAATTTCCTTTTAGTATTTTCGTTAGTTTAGGTCTAATAAAATTTGATCAAGAATTTGTTCTTCCCCAATATCTAAAGTTAGTCTTGGAGTCGCCTCATATGCTGAACCAATATGAATTGGTGAAGGCCGGAGGTGCTCACACCAACAAACTAAATCTGAAGGTAATGCCGGGACTTCCAATCCCATTGCCCCCAACCGAAGAACAATTCCGCATTGTGGCCAAAGTCGGTGAGCTTATGGCCTTATGCGATCAACTGGAAGCGCAGCAACAAAAACGCCGCACCCTGCAAAACCACCTGCGTCAAGCCACCCTGCAAGCCGTTGCCGCCAGCCAAAGCCCACACGAACTGCAAGAAAGCTGGCAACGCCTGCAAGCCCACTTCGGCCAATTGTTTTCTGCTCCGGAGGATGCGAGTGATTTACGCCAAGCTGTTCTTGACCTTGCTGTATCTGGTCGTCTCAGTGAGTTTTCAGAATCGGATGAGCCATCTAAAGTTTTAAAAGGAAAAATCCTCTCTGCTAAAGAGCTTGGTATATCAACAGGTTCTTTTTCCCGCAAGAAACAAGTTAAACCAGAAGTGTTAGAAGAAACCGTTCTCCCTTCACATTGGGAAACCATCACACTTGATGAAGCGATATCAAAAATTGATGCCGGTTGGAGCCCTGCTTGCTTACCGAACGCTAGAGCAGATGAAAATAAATGGGGTGTTTTAAAAACCACTTCCGTACAAGTACTGCGGTTTTTGCCAAGCGAACACAAAGAGCTGCCAGTGTCACTTGATCCCCGTCCGCAATACCAAATTCAAGTTGGGGACATTCTGATAACCCGAGCAGGCCCAAAGAATCGAGTAGGTATTTGCTGTGTAGTGGATGATGCTCCGGCGAAACTCATGATTTCCGACAAGCTCATTCGATTTCACATAGTTAACGGTCTTATTAACCCCAATTTTGTAGCACTGTGTTTATCAGCTGGAGAACCTGGCCGGATAGTTGAGCGTTTGAAGTCAGGGATGGCAAGCAGTCAGATGAACATCTCTCAGAATAAATTACGTTCAATAACAATTCCTCTGCCGCCAATTGAAGAGCAGCTTCGTATCCTTGAAAAAGTTGATTCCTTCATGGACGTCGTAAACGGATATAGTGAGAAGCTTCATGCAATTTCGAACGTAGCTGAACAGGTCGCTACGGCTACAATCTCTACACTCACTGGCATCGCCATCGAACAAGAAGAGGAACCTATGAAAGCCCCACAAACTGAACTGGTAGCCCTAGTGCGTTTAGGCACCCCACCCAATGTTAAAGCACAAGCACCATTGGCCACTATTCTTGCTCGCTATAACGGCGAGATGAGTGCTAAAGATTTATGGCAACGTTTTGGTGGCGAAATTGATGCTTTTTATGCGCAATTAAAAGCCGAAGTTGCCCATGGCTGGATACTTGAACCAGAAAAGGCTGAAATGCTAGAAAAAATAGAAGAATAAAAGGATTTGTTATGCAGTTACGTTATTTAGCCATTCCTCATTTTCGCAACTTACGAGATGTAGAAATGAACTTTGCCATTGAATTATCACATAGTTCAAGTACCGGCAAATCTGAAGAGTCTAAGCGTATTCGAAGCCATGCCTTAATTGGACAGAACGGTACAGGTAAATCTAATTTAATTGAAGCATTAATCACGCTTTTTCGTGACATAGATCTCGACCGTGAGGCTGCATTTGATTACACAATAGAATATGAAATTCGTGGACACATAGTACGCGTTGAAGCCGATACATCTAGGCAAAAAAGACCATTTGTTTGGGTCGATGGTGATCGTGTGAGCCAAGAGTATTTGACGAAAAACGATTCACCTGGAAAGCAAGAACGCGATTATCGACGAGGTCCTCGCCTACTTCCTAGTCACATTTTCGCCTATTACTCTGGTCGCAATGAACGTATTGAAGCTTTATTTCAAGAACATCAACGCCGCTTCAATCAGCGTATGGAGATTAATACCCGTATCGTAATTCCTGAAGAGGCATTTATCCATGGTGATCCAGATGATATAGCACGCCTTATAGAGTCTAAACGGGTTGAAAGTCGCTTAAATGACGATCGCCTCAGACGTTTATTTTACTGTCGTGGCGGCCATAGCCAATTGGTTTTATTGGCCTGCTTACTATCTGATGATCCTGTTTTCAAAAAAGTTTTGGATAACTTACATATTGAATCCTTAGAGTCAGCGCTTTTCGTTCTCAAAGAGCCTCACCGTTTGCGTGAAAAACGCCGAAATGGGAAATTCGATGAAAATGAACTCAATGAAGGCGATCCTCGCTTCTGGTATGCCCGAGGTAATGTGGTCAGTGAATTCCTTGATAAACTCTGGCAGGTTTCATGGGCTCCAATTGAACAAGAAGCAACTAAGCAAATTGATTTTCGTGGTCGTACAGAAAAGCAAAAACAACTCTATTTATTTGTACCTGACAAACACAAACTAAAGGAACTAGGTGAGTTGGTTGGCAGCCCAGATAGCTTTTTCCGTTACGCCGAAGGTGCTTACATTGGCGATTTGATTGATGAAGTAAGAATTACCGTAAAGAAACGCGATGAACACGGTGGAAAAGTGAGTTTTACACAACTGTCAGAGGGTGAACTTCAGATGCTGACAGTGCTTGGCCTTATGCGTATAACCAGAGAAGACCAATGTTTATTTTTGCTTGATGAACCAGATACGCATTTAAATCCAATTTGGAAACTTCGTTACTTCGACGACATTGAGGGTGTGCTAACTACTGAGAAAGACTCTAAGTCACAAAGTGAATCGCAGATTCTCATCACCACTCACGATCCTATGATGGTTGGTTCACTTAAGAAAGAGCAAGTTCATATAATCAAAAATAATGGCGATAAAACTCTTGTTGAGCAACCGGATGAACACCCTCAGGGAATGGGAGTAACAGGCTTACTAAAAAGCGAGCTATTTGGTTTAACCTCAACGCTAGATGTCGAAACAGAGCGAAGGTTATACCGCCGGAATGAGCTATTCGCCAAAGAAAATAAAACCTCTGAAGAAAACGACGAACTGGCCAGGCTAAGTCAAGAACTCGCTGATTTAGGTTTCTCAATGGCCGAATTCAAAGATCCTGTTTATGCAATGTTTGTTAGGAAGATGGCACAACATCGCAAATTCAATAAACCATCCCTTACTGCGGATGAGATAAAAGAGCAGGATGAAATTGTCGATAGTATCATTGACGACATTTTGAACGGGGAAGAGTGATGCGTTACATAAATATGAATGGCCTTACTCCGGTTAATACTCCTGCAAACCCTGATTTTCCTGACTGGATTCCTTGGACGGAACAACAATGGCAAGAGTGGCTTAGTCGATCTCGTCAATACAATAGACGGCTCACCGAACTTCATAATGCTGGAGATTTCGAAACCAGGAACGACTATATTAACGCCCGCTCAACTCATTGGGGCAGACTCAAGGAATGGCTTAAAGTTTTATCTTATGGGAAATGCTGGTTCTCTGAAGTTAGAGACCTCTATTCTCACTATGACGTTGAACACTTTCGCCCGAAAGCCAAGTCTAAATCTACAGACGGTACAGAAAGAGATGCTTATTGGTGGCTGGCTTTTGATTACACAAATTATCGCCTTTGTGGAAATGTAGGTAATCGTAAAAAAGGAAACTGGTTTCCTCTAAGAGTAGGTTCTTTAATTTCTTCCTTCCAAACTCAAAATGAAGAGTCAGAGGAACCATATTTGTTAGACCCAGCCGACGCTGATGACGTCTCGTTAATATCCTTTGATGAAGAAGGAAAAGCAGTTCCGTCACCTGGCGCTACTGAATGGGAAACTATGAGAGTAGAGGAAACTATCAAGCGCCTTAAACTTAACGAGCATAACGACCTTGCAGAAGCAAGAAGGAAAGTTTGGCTGGATGTGTCAACAGAAATAGACGAATACCTAAAGCACAAAGCAAGATGCAATAATGGTGGTAATCCCGTTGCCAGAGAAAAAGTCAGAGCGCATTGTGTAAATATCAGAAATATGACTTTACCCAACGCTGAACTATCATCAGTAGCAAGGTGGTGTGTCATGTTTCGCAATGACCCGCAGCTTTCAAGGCTGGTAGCCTAAATATTGACTACATTAATATATCAAAAAAGCGAACCATCTCTGGTTCGCTTTTTTATTTTACTGACCTCAAAATCCAACTATCGGTTGCAAACTTTATTTAAGTTGCAAACTTAATTCCGATAGTTGCATTCTTTATTCGAGATCGACAATCAAACCTTAGTCACGGTATGTCTCTACCGCTGGGCATGAACAAACTAGGTTACGGTCGCCGTATACGTCGTCGATACGCGTTACTGTAGGCCAGAATTTGTCTTTTGCTACGCTTGGTACTGGGAATGCTGCGTAGAAACGGTCGTATGCACGATCCCACTCATTGCCTAGTACGTCTGCTTGTGTGTGCGGTGCAAACACTAGCGGGTTGTTTTCAATTGACCATTCGCCAGATGCGATACGGTCGATTTCTGACTTGATTGACACCATTGCTTCGATGAAACGGTCGATCTCAACTTTAGATTCAGACTCAGTTGGCTCAATCATTAGCGTGCCAGCTACTGGGAATGACATAGTTGGTGAATGGAAACCGTAGTCTTGTAGACGTTTAGCTACGTCCATTTCAGTGATGCCTGTTTGCTCTTTAAGTGGGCGTAGGTCAACAATACATTCGTGCGCAACGCGGTTGTTACGGCCACGGTATAAAATTGGGAAGTGCTCGCTTAGCTTCTCAGATAAGTAGTTAGCGTTCACGATAGCCATTTCTGTTGCTTGTTTTAAGCCTTCAGAGCCCATCATGGCAATGTATGCCCACGAGATTGGTAAAATAGCTGCTGAGCCGTAAGGAGCAGCAGAAACCGCACCGTTACCGATGTTTGTGCCAGCAACATTAATTACGCTGTGGTTAGGCATAAATGGCGCTAGGTGAGATTTAACACCGATTGGACCAACACCTGGACCACCACCACCATGTGGAATACAGAATGTTTTGTGTAGGTTAAGGTGCGATACGTCAGAACCGATTGAACCTGGGCTTGTAACACCTACTTGCGCGTTCATGTTTGCGCCGTCCATGTACACTTGGCCGCCGTGCTCATGCACGATGTCACAGATTTCACGAATTGTTTCTTCGTAAACACCGTGTGTAGATGGGTAAGTGATCATGATACAAGATAGGTTTTCAGATACCTCTTCGGCTTTCGCTTTAAGGTCTGCCATATCAACGTTACCGTTTTTATCACAGTCAACAACCACAATTTTCATGCTTGCCATTTGTGCAGACGCTGGGTTTGTACCGTGCGCTGAACTTGGGATCAAACATACGTTACGGTGACCTTCACCGCGTGACTCGTGGTATTTACGAATCGCGATTAAGCCTGCGTATTCACCTTGTGCACCTGAGTTAGGTTGTAGTGAAACTGCATCGTAACCTGTGATGTTTACTAACCAATCATGTAGCTCAGTCATCATGATTTGGTAACCCGCTGCCTGATCAAGTGGGCAGAATGGGTGTAAATTTGCAAACTCAGGCCAAGTGATTGGGATCATCTCAGCTGTCGCATTAAGTTTCATTGTACATGAACCTAATGAGATCATTGAGTGGTTAAGCGCTAAGTCTTTGTTCTCTAGGCGCTTGATGTAACGCAACATTTCAGTCTCGCTGTGGTACGAGTTGAAGTTAGGGTGCGTTAAAATTTCGTCATCGCGTACTAGGCTTGCAGGAATAGAGTTGCTGCCGTTTACTTCGATTTCGTTTGCTAATGCATCAACGCTTAGGCCGTGATCTTCACCTAAGATGATGTCGAATAACTCAGCTACGTCTTCACGCGTTGTTGTTTCTGATACAGAAATTGAGTATTCACCTGCGCGGTTAGACGCAAAGTTAACGCCGTGCTCTACTGCACGTGCAACGATTTCGTCTTTGTTATCTGCAACAACAGTCAGTGTATCGAACCATGTGTCGTGCTTAAGGTTTACACCTTTCGCTTTTAAGCCTGCTGCTAAGATGTCAGCAAAACGGTGGATACGCTCAGCGATAGTTTTAAGGCCTTGTGGACCGTGGTAAACCGCGTAGAACGCTGCCATGTTCGCTAGTAGTACTTGCGCTGTACAGATGTTTGAGTTGGCTTTTTCACGACGAATGTGTTGTTCACGTGTTTGCATTGCCATACGTAGTGCGTCGTTACCTAAACGGTCTTTAGAAACACCGATAATACGACCTGGTAGTGAACGCTTGTACTTGTCGCGTGTTGCAAAGAATGCAGCGTGTGGACCACCGTAACCCATAGGTACACCAAAACGCTGTGCTGAACCAAGTACTACGTCTGCACCTAGTTTACCTGGTGCTTTAAGCATTAATAAGCTCATGATGTCTGCAGCAACACAGGCAATCGCTTTTTTGTCTTGTACTTGTGCGATTAGGTCAGTTACGTCAGTGATTTCACCGGTTGTTGATGGGTATTGGAATAATGCACCAAAAATCTCATGATTAGCCGCTTCGCTTGCAGGACCAACTACTACCTCAAAACCAAACTGGTCTGCACGTGTAGCAACAACGTCGATTGTTTGTGTGTGAACGTCATCAGCAATGAAGAAGATGTTTGCTTTTTTAGCTTTAGCAACACGTTTTGCAAGGCCCATTGCTTCTGCAGCAGCCGTTGACTCGTCAAGTAATGACGCGCTTGCTAAATCAAGACCAGTTAGGTCTAGGGTCATAGTCTGGAAGTTTAATAATGATTCTAAACGACCTTGTGCAATCTCTGGTTGGTATGGTGTATACGCAGTGTACCAGCCTGGGTTCTCAAGTACGTTACGTAAAATTACGTGTGGTACGTGAGTTGGGTGGTAGCCTTGACCGATATATGATTTGAACACTTTATTTTTGCTTGCTACTGATTTTAAGTAGCTTAGTGTTTCAACTTCAGTGCGGCTTTCGCCAATTGATAAACCTTGCTCTAAGCGAATGCTTGCAGGTACCGTTTGACCGATCAGCTCTTCAACACTCGATACTCCAAGAGCGCTCAGCATGTCGCTTACTTGCGCTGGGCTTGGCCCAATGTGGCGGCGAATAAAATCTTGCTTTTGCTCTAATTGTTCAAGAGATTTGGCGTTTGACATTTGTCCAGATTCCTATGATCCAAAAAAAAGTGGTTACTGCCAATGGGTAACTGGCAATAACTTAAAAACAGGTTGATTCAGTAACTTACAGCGTATGGAAAAGTAAGCTATAAAATCATAAAAGCCCCAGTGAAACCCAAGCTACGCATTTAATTAGCTGGGGATCTAGACGGGGCTTTTAGTCGGCGTGACTAATTAATTAGTCTTCGTCGATTGTGTTAGCGTAGCCTTCAGCGTCTAACAGGTTATCAAGCTCTGATGTGTCAGATGCTTTGATACGGAATAACCAACCGTCAGTGTACGGGTCGTTATTTACTGTTTCAGGCGAATCTTCAAGCTCTTCGTTGATTGCAACGATTTCACCGCCGATTGGTGCGTAGATGTCTGATGCTGCTTTTACAGACTCAGCTACTGCGCAGTCTTCACCCGCGTCAACTTCATCACCAACTTCTGGTAGTTCAACGAATACCATGTCGCCAAGAAGTTCTTGTGCGTGCTCAGTGATACCTACAGTAAACGTACCGTCACCTTCGTCGCGAACCCACTCGTGTGAAGTAGCATATTTTAATTCGCTTGGGATATTGCTCATCTTTTTGTTCCTTTGGTTTATATTGGGTGATAACACCAAATTTTTTATAGTTTAGATAACTGATTTGCCGTTACGTACAAAGCAAGGTTTAACAACCTTAACGTTAACCAGTTTTTTACGCATCTCTACTTGGGCTGTTTCGCCAGTTGAACGCGGAACGCGTGCTAGCGCAACACTGTGACCAAGAGTTGGTGAGAATGTACCAGAGGTAATCACCCCTTCACCACCTTCAACGATGACTTTTAAACCGCTACGCAATACGCCTTTTTCTTCAAGCACTAAACCAACTAGTTTGTCTGTGCTCTTGTCAGCGCGTTGCTGTTCTAATACTTCACGACCGATAAACTTACGATCTTCTGGCTCCCATGCGATTGTCCACGCCATGTTTGCAGCAAGTGGAGAAACACTTTCGTCCATATCTAGGCCGTAAAGGTTCATACCCGCTTCAAGACGTAACGTATCACGTGCACCTAGACCTGCTGGCGCTACGCCTGCGTCTAGAAGTTGTTGCCATAAATCAGCAGCTTGATCGTTAGGCACTACGATTTCATAACCATCTTCGCCAGTATAGCCTGTTGTCGCAATAAATAAATCACCTGCTTGCACACCAAAGAAAGGCTTCATACCTTCAACAGCAGCTTGTTGCTCTGCGTTAAGTACTGTTGCTGTTTTAGCACGTGCGTTAGGGCCTTGAACGGCAATCATTGCAAACTCTGGACGCTCAGTAACCGTTACGGCGAAATCAGCCGAAACTTTAGCTAAATGCGCTAAATCTTTTTCACGTGTTGCTGAGTTAACAACTAAACGGTAGTTCGTTTCTGAGAAGAAATAGATGATTAGGTCGTCGATTACGCCGCCTTCTTCGTTAAGCATACCAGTGTAAAGTGCTTTACTCGGTACAGTTAACTTAGCAACGTCGTTTGCAACTAGCTTACGTAAGAACGCTTGTGCTTGCTCGCCTTGAATATCGACAATAGTCATGTGAGATACGTCAAACATACCTGCATCTGTGCGAACCGCATTATGCTCTTCGATTTGTGAGCCGTAGTTGATTGGCATTTCCCAGCCGTGGAAATCAACCATTTTTGCGCCAGCTTCAAGGTGCTTAGCATGTAAAACTGTTTTAGAAGTCATAATATTCCTTCACTTTTAAATTAACCCACAAGTTGTGGGGCGTGGCCTCAATTTAATGAGGGGGAATAACATGGGCGGCGATTATACATTAGTTGCACAGTTGTCACACCCAAATTGCGATTTTGTAACTAAAAAACAGCTAAACACCCAAGTGCGTAGCTGTTTTAAAAATTTTATCTTTTAAGCAACGTTGGCTAAGGCTAAATCAAAGCCGAGCTGCTGTAAGTGCGTTTGCCATTTATCAAGCTCTGCTTGGCGCGCCACCAGCTGAAATTGCTGTGTTGCTTGGTTATCTATGGCGGTAATAAATACCTCACCGCTTTGTGCACCATAACAGCTGCGCATGTCTGATAAACGCAGCCCCGGCGTTAGCTTAAAGCTGTCGACCAAAGCATCAAACGCCTGCTCACCACTTAGGGTTAGCGCGCTTAAATCGTCACGCATTACATAATCAATGTCGTAACGTAGTTGTTGCTCATTAATAAGCGACTGTAATTGCACGCTGGCATCTTTACCTAATACAAAACGAAATGCAGTTTCGTTAAAGTAATACAGGGCATAAGCGTAGCTGCTTGTTAGGTCATCGTCTAATGAACTACGTAAGCCTAAACCACTGGCGGTTAGCTTATTAATATCAAGACCTAAAATAGCCGTTAAAAATGGGATTGCTTCAGTGCCACTAAAATCCATAATGGCAGTATCGCTATTTGCTTGTAGCACGTTGTCTGCTGGGGTCTCAGCTTGGCTGTGACGAGCAAACATTATTGGCGTAAAAGTCATATGTGACACCTATCAATCGTTAATGCTTGAAGTATATTGCGCCGTGCTGGCAACAACAAATTGTAATTATTTATCAATTGATAAATAATGCTTATATACATAGCCCTATAAATAGAATTTTTTAATGAAAAACATTTCTACCGATAGTTTACGTACTTTAGTCACTGTTGTTGAAGTTGGCGGATTTGCCAAAGCAGGTGAATTATTAGGGCTATCGCAACCGGCTGTGAGCTTACAAATAAAGCGCCTTGAAGACATGCTTGGCCATAAGCTGTTTAAAAAGCAAGGCCAGCGCCAAGTGCTTAATCAATACGGCGAATTGCTTATGCCATTAGCTAAGCAAATGCTGCAACAAAACGATGCCATTTTGCAGCAGTTCACCAGCGAAAACGTAACAGGTAAAGTGCGCTTGGGGATCCCCAGTGAATTTGCCGCACGTATTTTACCTTCGATCATTGGTGACTTCGTGGCTCTCTACCCTGATGTATCGCTCGAAGTGCGCTCTCGTTTGAGTAAACATTTGTTGTCGGTCTCGCGTCAAGATCAATTCGATTTAGTTTTGGCATTAAACGAAGAGCTAGAATCTGCCAAGTTCCCTATTTTTATGCAAGACCAACTAGTATGGGTGGGCGATTTAAACCTTGCACAGAACGATGTGGTAACGCTTGTAACCGCCCCTGAGGGATGTATTTATCGTCGCCGAGCAATCGAGGCGCTACAAAGTGCGGGTATTAAATACCGCATTGCCTACAGTAATGCCGACTTAACCGGCCTAACTGCGGCATTAAAAGAAGGCTTAGGCATTACGGTACTTGCAAAAAGCACCGTTCCGAATGATCTTAACTACCAAATACAAACCAAAGACCTCCCCGAGCTTGGTCAAATCGGTATTAGTTTAATTAAACGCACCGACGACCCCGGCACCGCCGTAGACAAACTCGCCGAATTCATCGCCTTGCGTTTGACGTAGGATTGAGTTGCGAGTTGCGAGTTGCGAGTTTCGAGTTTCGAGTTTCGAGTTTCGAGTTTCGAGTTTCGAGTTTCGAGTTTCGAGTTTCGAGTTTCGAGTTTCGAGTTTCGAGTTTTCAAAATTGTAGCAGCGATTTTATATCGCGTAGTAAATGAAATATGTAGTCGTTCTGCTTGCATGACACGTTTTAAATAGATCATCGCGCGAAATAAATTTCACGCCTACTGTGCTAGGTGCTAGGTGCTAGGTGCTAGGTGCTAGGTGCTAGGTGCTAGGTGCTAACAGCATAGTGTTGGTTTCGAATTGGTAAAGGGAGCTCCCTACCAAATCGACTTTTCTCGGCGTTAAAACGCCTCCTACAACTCGCATCTCGCAAACTTTCCCCTTTACTCTTTCTAACTCGCTAACTTTTTCAATCTGATAGCTGATGACTCCATACGTTGGGTTTCGCTACGCTCTACCCAACCTACAAGCTGATAGCTTCTTTACCCTTTCCCCTTGCGACTCGCTAACTTGGGTATTTTAATCTAACTTCTAACCACTGATATCTAATATCTCCATTTTTTCGGCGTTAAAACGCCTCCTACGTCTCGTATCTCGTCCCTCGGAACTCGTACCTTTCCCCTTTACTCTTTCTAACTTGCTAACTTTTCAATCTGATAGCTGACGGCTCCAAGCGTTGGGTTTCGCTACGCTCTACCCAACCTACAAGCTGATGGCTCCTCCTTGTTAAGTTTTACTTAACATCAAGCAAAACCCCAAACTAGTATTACAATACTACTATATTCATTATATTTGATTTATTTCATAAACTTACAGTTCAGACTTATTTTATTACAAATAGGATTGATTCGCATTTTTTTACATGTTTTAATTGCGCCGGTTAAAAAAATCTAAACACATACAGGACACACAATGACACCTAAGTTTATTGTTTCTACGCTTTCGACTGCGGTCGCTTTGTCTTTAAGCGCTAATGCTTTTGCAAAAGATGTAACTAAAGAAGAGAAGAACTTCGAGCAAATCACTGTAATTGGCTCTGCATCTGCAATTAACGATATTCCTGGCTCTGCTACTTTTATTGATGAGCAAGAACTAGAAAAGTTTGAATATACTGATATCTCTCGTGTTTTAAGTGCTGTACCGGGTGTATATGTACAAGAAGAAGACGGCTACGGCCTTCGTCCTAACATCGGTATGCGTGGTACGGGTACGGGTCGTAACGACAAAATCTCAGTAATGGAAGATGGTGTACTTGTCGCACCAGCACCTTACTCAGCGCCTTCTGCTTACTACTTCCCTACAATGGGTCGTATGGAGTCAATCGAAGTACTTAAAGGTGCGGCTTCTGTTAAGTATGGCCCGCGCACAACAGGTGGTGTTTTAAACTTAGTTTCTCGTAGCTTACCAACTGAAGGGTCTAAAGGTTTACTTAACGCTGAGCTTGGTAGCGATGGTTTCTACAAAGGTCATGCTTACTTCGGTAAAAAGAAAAACAATGCAGCGGGCCTTGTAGAAGTATTCACTTACGGTGCAGATGGCTTTAAAGATTTACCAGTAGGTAGCGACAACACAGGCTTCGAAAAGAACGATTTCTTATTAAAGTTTGGCTTTGACTTTGGTGATAACGAAGCACACAGCTTAGAAATGAAATTAAAGTATTCAGACGAGCGCTCTGACGAAACTTACATGGGCTTAACTGACGCTGATTACCAAGCAACCCCTTACCGTCGTTATGCTGCATCGCAAAACGATGAAATGAACACACAACACAATGCATACCAAATCAACTATGCATACCGCTTTGGTAAAGGTTACGAGCTACTTGCTACAGCTTACCTAAACGATTTCCACCGTAACTGGTACAAAGCAAGCAAAGTAAGCAGCAGCTACCTTGAGCAATACAGCGAGTTTGAAGCAAACCCAACGAGCGAAGGTATTGAAGGTGTTGGTGTAAAAGCGAATAACCGTGATTACCAAGCGAAAGGCTTACAAACTGAATTCCATATCCCAGCGGGCAACCACTACATCACTGTTGGTGCACGTTACCACGAAGATGAAATGGATCGTTTCCAATGGGAAGACAAGTACACGCTTAATCAAGACCTATCAATGACGCTTACAGAAAAAGGCGTTCCAGGTTCAAACAGCAACCGTTTAGATAGCGCAGAAGCGACGACTCTTTTCATTCATGATGAGTGGTCACTTGATGCATTAGTCATTAGCGCAGGCCTTCGCTACGAAGACATCACAATCAAACGTGTTGAATGGGCTAAGTCTGATCCAAAGCGTGAAAATGGCTTAACAAAAGATATCAGCAACGACACTGAGATCTTAGTACCATCACTAGGTGCTACTTACACTGTAAGCGATAACCTAACGCTTCTTGCTGGTATTCAAAAAGGTTACGCACCAGCAGCCCCTGGTAATGCGGATCAAGAAGAAGAAGAGAGTGTTAACATTGAGCTAGGTGGTCGTTACGATTACGCTGGCATTCAAGGTGAAGTAATTTACTTTAACTCTGACTACACAAACATGCACGGTAACTGTACTGCGGCTGTAGGTTGTAGCGATGATAACATTGGCGACCAATACAACTACGGTGAAGTATCTGTGTCTGGTTTTGAGCTAAGCGCAGGTAAAGTGTTTGCTACTAACGCAGCTTCATTCCCAGTACGCTTAACTTACACTTACACTGATTCTCAGTTCGACAATGCGTTTGAATCAGATCTTTGGGGTAGCGTAGAAAAAGGCGATGCAATGCCATACGTACCTGAAAACCAATTAGCGCTTTCAGTGGGTGCTGAGTTCTCAAGCTTCGTATTCGATACGCAAATGCGTTATGTATCTGATGCTCACGCAGATTTAACAGACTCAGGTCGCAATGCAATCGACAGCCGCGTTGTGTGGGATTTAGCAGCTAAATACCTAATCGACGACAAACAAAAAGTATACCTAACAGTAGACAACCTGTTTGACAAAACCTACGTTGCAAACCGTGCAAACGGCGGTATTCAACCAGGTAAACCACGTACTCTACAACTAGGTTACAGCTACTCGTTCTAATAAAACGCTTAGCGAATATCAAAAGCCGTGTGATGAAAATCCCACGGCTTTTTTGTGGGTGTGAGTTAGTGAGTTGCGAGTTGCGAGTTGCGAGTTGCGAGTTGCGAGTTGCGAGTTTTCAAAATTGTAGCAGCGATTTTATATTGCGTAGGAATGTTTAAAGGTGCTAGGTGCTAGGTGCTAGGTGCTAGGTGCTAGGTGCTAGGTGCTAGGTGCTAGGTGCTAGGTGCTAGGTGCTAGGTGCTAACAGCATAGTGTTGGTTGTGGGTTGGAATACCTATCCCTTGACTTTTTTCGGCGTTAAAACGCCTGCTACACCTCGTATCTCGTCCCTCGAAACTCGTACCTTTACTCTTTCTAACTCGCTAACTTTTTCAATCTGACTTCTAACCACTAATATCTAATATCTCAATTTTTTCGGCGTTAAAACGCCTCCTACAACTCGTATCTCGTCCCTCGAAACTCGTACCTTTACTCTTTCTAACTCGCTAACTTTTTCAATCTGACTTCTGACGACTGATATCTAATATCTCCCATGTGTTGGGTTTCGCTTCGCTCTACCCAACCTACAAACTTCTTTACCCTTTCCCCTTGCTAACTCGCTAACTTTTACCCACAAAAAAGCCGCGGTGATGGGCGTACCGCGGCTTTGCCTAACTTGAAAATAATCTACTGGATTACTTCCAGCTTCTCATCTTATGGCCTTTTAGGGCATAGAATAAAATGAATACATAACTTGGGATCATAACAATGTAAGCGCCTTGTGCGCCAAGGCCTGCTACGTTTCCTAAACCGATTAATAATGGGCCGAGTGCACCACCAGCAATACCCATGATCAATAAGCCTGATGCGGTGCCTGTTAAGCGACCTAAACCAGCTAAAGCCAGTGGCCAGATTGCAGGCCAAACCATGGCATTAGCAAAGCCAAGTAACGCAATGCATAACAATGGGTCTGGTAATTGTGGGCCACCAAATGGCACTAATAATAGGTTTGAAATAATGAACGAGTCATTGCTACCAAGTACCACTAACAACACGGTGATAATACCGGCAATACCCGACATTAATAACGCTGTTTGTTGGCTCATAAAGCGTGGAATAGTCAAAATACCAATCGCGTAACCAATCAACATACACGCCATGGTGTAAGAGGTCATAACTGAGTAATCAGCAACGCCAATTTGTAAAGCGTACGAGCCAATGGTATCTGCCGCAATAACTTCAACAGCAACGTATAAAGCAATACCCACTACACCTAAAACTAAGTGAGGGTGTGCTAAGGTTTCTTTAATTTCACCTTTGCCGTTTGATGTTTCGTCTTCATCAAAAACTAAATCAGGTAATGGTGCAAATTTGGCAAAGGCGGCAAATAACATGATTAAAGCAGCAATCAATACATAAGGCATGATAAGGCTATTTGCCATAATGTCTTTTTGCTCTTGTGATAATTTACCTGCGCCATCAACAACACCGCTTACTACTACAGCAGCAAAAATCACAGGCACGATAACACCCGCAAATTTGTTTAATAAGCCCATGATACACACGCGCACAGCGGCTGATTTTTCAGAGCCCATTTTCACCACGTATGGGTTAACGGCGGTTTGTAGTACGGTTTGTCCAACACCAATCATTAACTGTGCGAATAAGAAAATTTCGATCATTTGCAGTTTTGCAGCCGGAATATACATCAGCGCCGATAAAGCCATAATCGCACAGCCAATCGCCATACCATTCTTATAACCAACGCGCTTGATCAGCATAGCCGATGGGATACCGGCAACTGTTACCGCAATATAAAAAGAAGAGATAATAAACGAAGCTTGTAACGGCGAAAGCTCAAGCATTTGCTGCAAAAATGGTGTAATTGCACCATTAAGCCACGTTATACACCCTAAGATAAAAAACATTGAGCCGGCCAATACCATTGGCAGCCAGATGCTTTGTTTTGTGTTGTTGTCACACTCAACCGTTGCTTCCATAATTGTTCTCTTAGTTTAATTATTTTTATTTGGTAGGAATTTAGTATACAACTCAACAGAGCTGTTTAATTTCCATACCAATCACAAAAATTTAATCATACACTAACAAAAATGACAGCGCTATCATTTTGCGTTCATATAAGTGCAAAAAAGCCGCAGCTAATTGCTTAGCTGCGGCTTAAACTAAATAGTAACAACTAGTTAGGTGTTATTTACCAATTGCTTCTTTTGCGAACAAATGTTTAATTGGGCCAAGGTTGTCTACAAGGCTTAAACCAACACCACGTACAAGCTTTTTCAGTGGATTAGCGCCCGCAAATAGCTCTTTTAAGCCTTGCATCATGGCAATATGTTTTTGTGCATCAAGCTTACGAGTACGTTCATAATCACGCAGCGTGCGTGCACTTGCAAACTCGCCTTGCTCATTACTTAATAGCTCAATTAAATAAGCGGCGTCTTTTAGGCCAAGGTTCATACCTAAACCAGCTAATGGGTGAATGGTATGCGCTGCATCGCCCATTAATACTACTTTGCCCGACACCCACTGCTGGGCATAACGCATCTTAAGTGGAAACGCCATGCGCTCACTTTGCACTTCACATAAACCACATTGGCCATCAAGGGCTGCCATAACCGCTTTATTAAAGTTGTTATCATCAAGCGCTAAAAGTGTGTCGCAATGCTCAGGGCTTGTTGACCAAACAATTGAGTGCGTATGTTTATCTGGCAAGGGTAAAAACGCCAGTGGCCCGGTTGGCAGAAACACTTGGCGTGCTGTGTTGTTATGCTCATCAGCGGTTTTAACCGTGGCAACAATAGCGTGATGGTCATAATCTTTGAAGGTAATTGGCATGTTGAACTGCTTGCGAATAGCCGAGTTAGCCCCATCAGCCGCTACTAATAATTTAGCAATCACAGGCTCGCCGCTTTCAAGAGTAATAAACACATCAGAGTCGGTTTGATGAATTTGCTGATAGCGGGTTTCGAACAGTAAAGTAGCATTACTTTGCTTTTCAAGTTCGCTAATTAAAGCGTAGCGAATAATGTCGTTTTCGACGATATGACCGAGCTGCGGTAAGTCGAGGTCGTTATGATCAAAATGAATCTTACCAAAGCTGTCTTGATCACGTACATCCATCGAGGTATACGCTGTAGCACGTTGTTTAATGATCTCTGGCCATACATTTAAAGACTCAAATAAGCCCTGACTAGCTAAGCTTAATGCGCTCACGCGAAGTGCGTAATCATCACCTGGTAAGGTTTGATTTTTACTCGCATCAATCACCACAACGCTAATATCTGCTTTTGCTAAACCAAGTGCTAGCGTAAGGCCAACACAGCCACCACCGACAATACAAACTTGTGCTTGTTTCATATCCGTTTACCTTGCTTAACCTGACCCATAAGCTGTTTTGCCAGCGGGGTTTTTAACGAGGAGAATAAATCCATTGAGAAAAGGCCAATGCTGCGACCAAGCGCGAGCAATCGTGATGAGTTAGAGAACAAACGCACTAGGCTGTCTGTAAGTGTCATCACGGTAGTAATATCTTTACTGCGAGTTTGGCTGTAATAACGGGTAAAGGCGTAATCACCAAGGTCGTCTCTATTTGCCATATCACACAGTAGTTGCACATCACGCAGGCCTAAATTAAAGCCCTGCCCTGCGATTGGGTGAATAGCATGCCCTGCATTACCAATTAATACCGTACGGTGGCTGCTCAGTGATTCTGCTTTACCATACACAAGCGGATAACTTGCACGCATACCCACTTTACTAAATGAACCGCCGCAGTAACCAAATGCTTTTTGCAACGCAGCTAAAAAGGCATCGTCTTCAAGCGCCATGGTGTGCTCAATTTGCTCAGGCTCCATACACCACACCAGTGAGTATCGGTTATTACTCATTGGCAACAGTGCCATTGGGCCGTGCTCAGTAAAACGCTCAAAGGCATGATTATGATGACCACCAGCCACTTCGATGTTAGCAATAATCGCCGCTTGCTGATAAGCGCGAGTATTAAACTCTATATTAGCTAGTTTACGGCTTTGCGAATGAGCACCATCGGCAATCACCACAAGCTTCGCGCTTAACTGCTCGCCCGAGCTTAGCGTGATATTGGCAAAATCGCTTTGGTATTCAAGCTTGGCAACCGTATCAGGGCAAAACAAACTAACATCAGTACGCGTAAGTTGCTGATGAAGGCTGCGCCCAAATGGGTTCACTTCGACCACATAACCAAGGGCATCATGGCCATATTCTTGGCAATCAATATGTGTTTTACCAAAATGACCGCGGTCAGACACAGTGACTTTTTTAATCGCTGCCGCAAATGGCGCTTGGCAATCAAACGCATTGATTGTTTTTAAGTACTGAACAGACTGCTGAGCCAGCGCAATGCTTCTATCATCAAAGCTAGGGTGATAGTCTGCGCTTACTTCATTTGCTTCAATTACAGCGATTGATAACTGCTTATTGCTCTGTTTTAGGCCCAGAGCACAACTTGCACCCGCCATTCCACCGCCGATAATGACAACATCAAACTGCTTTGCCACGCTTGCTCCTAGCCTTTGTTTGCTTGCATCACTGCTTCAATGTCACTAACGGTTTTAGGAACCGAAATGGTCAGGTTTTCATGGCCATCTTGAGTGACAAGTAAGTTATCTTCAATACGAATACCGATGCCTTTATATTGCTCTGGTGCTTTTGCATCTTCGCTAATATATAAACCCGGCTCGATGGTGAGCACCATGCCCGGCTCAAATACACGCTCTTTTTCATCAAGCTTATATTCGCCAACATCGTGTACGTCTAACCCTAACCAATGACCAAGGCCATGCATGTAAAATGCTTTGCACGCTTGGTTTGCCATTAGCTCATCAAGCTCACCGGTTAAAATGCCTAAGTCAATAAGCCCTTGCGTTAATACCGTTGAGGCCAGTTCATTCGCTTTCGATAAACTACCGCCTGGCTTTACTTGGCTGAATGCTGCTTCTTGAGCTGCTAATACAATGTTGTAAAGCGCCGCTTGAGGTTCGCTAAACTTGCCATTGATTGGGAAAGTTCGTGTGATATCTGCCGCATAACCTTCAAGTTCACAGCCTGAGTCAATTAACACTAAATCGCCATCTTTTAGCTCAGCGTCATTTTGTGTGTAGTGTAAAATGTTAGCGTTGTCGCCACTGCCGACAATCGTGCCATAAGCAGGATGACGAGCACCATTCATTGCATAATGGTGATGAAGCTCTGCTTCTAATTGGTATTCAGTTGCGCCAGGTTTGGCAAACTGCATAGCGCGAATATGGCCTTGCGCACTAATTTCGCAAGCTGTACGCATAATGTTTAATTCTGCGTCAGATTTAAACAAACGCATTTCATGCACTAAACCACGAATATCTTTAATAGTATGTGGGGCTTTATAGCCCTTTTTAGGTGCGCCGCGAAGTGTATTTAATAAGTCCCAAACCTTTGCATCGAAATTTGCGTAAGTGCCTTGTGCATAAAATAAAATCTGCTGGCCGTTCACCAAATCTAATAATTGTTCATCTAGTTCACTAAGTGGGCAAGTTGCGTCGAATAAATACTCAGACTTAGCTTTTTCGAAGCCAATTCTACGGCCATGCCAAATTTCAGCTAGCTTATCTTTGTTACGGCAAATAAGCGTACTTGGTGTATCGCTCGACGGGCAAAGCACTAAAACCGCATCTGGTTCGTTAAACCCAGTTAGATAGAAAAAGTCACTGTCTTGACGAAATGCATATTCAGTATCACGGCTACGTGTTACTTCTCCTGCCGCAGGAATAATAGCCACGCTATTTTTATCCATCATCGCAAGCAAGCGCTCGCGGCGGGCTTTAAATTCAGCTTTATCGATAGCAATAGACGACATGCTAAACCTCTGTAATTTGATTAGTGAAGGGTCTTCTTAGGGTTTTTATCTGCAGGCTCTTTGCCTAATTCAGCAAAACATAAAAGCGCAGAAACACGCACATACTCAATAACTTCGTGCAGTGCTTGGCTGTCTTCTTCGGTCTCTTCAAACATGGTGTCTAGGCGGGTAATTTCACTAAAATCGCTGATCACTTCTTTCACATCAGCAGATAACTTGCCGTAATCTTTTTGTTTTAAACCAAAACCAAGCATAAAACCCGATACCCAAGATACTAAGCCATTGGCTAAATCGATCAGTGTTTCGTCGTCGCTTGGTAAGAATAGGTCAAACTGAAATTCTTCATCGCTAAAGCTGGCAACAACCTGAGAATACACATCAGCAAAAAATGCTTTTAAATCTTTATTGAAGGCTAAGCCATCATTGAATACATCGCTTAATAAACCTAAGTATTCGTCGGCTTCGATATTGATGCCACAGGCTAATAAACCACTGATCACACCATGGGCTTCGGCTGGTGCGACAAAAATTTCATTCTTTTCTAATAACAATTGGGCTTGTTGGTAATCAGGTAACGTGCTCATAACTTTTTCTTTGTTCGGCTAAGTAACGCCATGCTACCACTCGATAAATCGCAACTCCAATTAATTGTATGATTGAGGTCAAAAAGCAATCTGAAAAGTAAATAAGCAGTTAAAGGTGGGGAAAAACTACCCGAACGATCCGCTTTTTTTACTTCTATGGTTTAAGGATTGAAACTTGTCTTATATACTGAAGGTGTTCCCTAGGGTGCAGGAGCTTGGTTAAGTCCCTGAGCCGATAAATTTTATGTTAGGGTTTCTGTTCGTCTACTATTGTGCAAGCTCGGCATGTACCGAGAAGCCTACGGTAAACCGCAGATCCCCGCCCTGAAACCTCAAGGTTTCAGGACTGACACCGGGCACCGCATACTTGGGGAACACCATTTCTATAAAGTTTCAAGTTTCAAGTTTCAAGTTTCAAGTTTCAAGTTTTCAATAACTTCCCTTAGTTTTTCTCTTGTACAAGAACTTATTACTCTAATTCGCGCGAAATAAATTTCACGCCTACAGTATCGGGGATAGCTATGTGCGGGCACAATCTAACTTTACTCTTTCCCCTTGCTAACTCGCTAACTTGTTTGTTTTATCTAACTTCTAACCACTGATATCTAATATCTCCATTTTTTTCGACGTTAAAACGCCTCCTACAACTCGCATCTCGTCCCTCGAAACTCGCACCTTTCCCCTCGCTAACTTTATTCTTTTAAAACAAAAAACGCGGGATAAATCCGCCGCCACTCGTTACCTGTAGCAGCGGGTTTACCCCGCGTCCTAGCTTCTAGCACCTAGTCCCAACCAAGCGCTAACAGTTAACTTCGAGCTCTACTTAAACCACCCTTGAAAACGCTCCATTAATAGATAGTTAACTGGCACTAATAGTAAGGTGATAAGTGTTGCGAAGATAATCCCAAAGCCAAGGCTTACTGCCATTGGAATAAGGAATTGTGCTTGCGTTGCTTTTTCAAATAACAGCGGCATTAAACCAATAAAGGTGGTTAAACTGGTTAGCATTACTGGGCGAAAACGTGCCGCCCCTGCAAGCTTAACGGTTTCAAGTAAATCACCGCCCTCTTCACGCTTCTTATTGATAAAATCGACCAATACTAGTGAGTCATTCACTACAACACCTATCAAGGCTAACATGCCAAGCAGGCTCATAATGGTTAACTCCATGCCCATTACCCAGTGACCCATTACCGCACCTATCATGCCAAACGGAATAACACTCATCACAATTAATGGCTGTAAATATGATTTAAACGGTATCGCTAATAACGCATAAATAATAAAGAATACAAACACTAGGCCCCAAGCCAATGAACCAAATGACTCACGCTGCTCTTTGGCTTCACCTTCTAGTGTGTAATCAACACCTGGGTATTGCACCATTAGCTCATCTAAGTAGGTTTTTAAGTCTGCTTGCAGTACCGTCATATTGGTATTTGATTTTTCAACATCAGCTGTCACATTCAACGTGCGATAGCGGTCAATACGATAAATCGACGATGGGCTTTGCCCCGGCACTAAGGTCGCCACATGCGACAATGGCACAGTACCACCAGCAGGTGTTTTAATAAGTATATCTTTTAAGTCTGCAACCGAGCGACGCTCTTCAATCGGTAAGCGTACCATTACGCGTACATCGTCGCGCCCGCGTTGAATGCGCTGTACCTGCGCACCAAAGAACGAGTTACGCACTTGCTGCGATACATCAACACGGTTTAATCCAAGCGCTAAACCTTGCTCTGTCAGCTCAATTTGCAACTCTTCTTTACCATCTGACATGCTATCAGCAATTTCGTACACAGTTGGATAGGTCGATAAACGTACTTTAACTTTTTCTGCCACAGCTTCTAAGGTATCGATTGAGCTACCGCTTAGCTGTACATCAATAGGGCTAGATGTTCGACCAAACTCAGCACGGAAAGTGACACTCTCTGCTCCCGGTATAATACCGATAAGATCACGCCATTCGCTGGCAAGCTCTCGTGAGCCTATATCTGAATCACGCTTTTCTGCCGGCATGATCTCAAATCTAACACTACCGGTATTTGACGAACCACCACGGCCACCTGTGGTTGCCAAAATATTTAGAATCACACTTTGACCGTCTTCATCGCGGTATTTATCTTGTAACTCTTTTGCCTTGTCTGACATTTTAATGACGTATTTATTGGTCACTTCAAACGGTGTTCCGGCAGGGAAAGTTACGGATGCACGTACAGTTTCACTTGGAATACGCGGGAAAAAGGTAAATTTAGTCCAACCACTTGTGATCAAGGTAACAATAATTACAAAAATCCCAACAAATAAGCTAACCGTAGCCATTTTATTCTTTAAAGCTAGATTCAATAATGGTTGGTAATACTTCATAATTGCGTGTTCAAAGCCATCGGCAAAACGCTGTTGAAGGCGCTCTAGTTTCGATGGTTCGCCCTTTTCATGGCGTAACTTTAAGTATTTTAAGTGTGCTGGTAATACAAACTTAGACTCAATCAAAGAGAACAGTAAAACAGGAATAACTACTACTGGAATTTGTGCAAATATAGCGCCTCGAGCACCTTCAATAAAAGCGAGAGGTAAAAATGCCGCAACAGTTGTGAGAACACCAAATGTTACCGGAGTTGCCACCTCTTGCGTTCCACGAATAGCGGCTTGCTCACCACTCTCTGCAGTTTTTAGGTGGGTGTAGACGTTTTCACCGGTCACAATGGCATCGTCAACAACAATACCTAGCACCAAAATAAAACCAAATAAGCTGATTACATTAAGTGTGATACCAAATATTGGCATCATTAAAAACGCGCCCATGAACGACACAGGAATGCCAATAAATACCCAAAATGCTATGGCAGGACGCAAGAATAAGGTGAGTAGCGCAAGGACTAAAATCCCGCCCTGAATTGCGTTACTAGTAAGCGTTGCTATTCTGCTTTTTACAACTTCTGAGTCATCATCCCAATAACTTAACTCAAACCCTTCCGGTAGTTGGCTTTGATGCTCAGTAATATAGTTTTTTACCGCATCAGCAACTTCAATCGCACTTTGCGGGCCAATACGATACACATCAATAAACGCCGCTTGTTTACCATTAAATCGAGTACGCACTGGGGTTTCTTCAAAATCATCGCTAATACGGGCTATGTCACCTAAACGAATAATAGTGCCATCAGCTTGGTTTTTTACCACTATGTTAGCAAATTCATCTTTGCGATAAGCTTGACCTTTTGAACGAATGAGTACATCCCCCCCTTCGGTTTTTAAGTTACCAGCTGAAACATCTGTACTTGAATTGCTAATTGCTGAAGAAATGTCCGATAAGCGTAAATCGTATTGACGTAAAGTATCTTGACTTACTTCTATGGCAATTTCGTAATCACGCACTCCGCTTAACTCAACTTGAGTTACACTTGGCAAACGTAGAAGCTCATCGCGAACAGTCTCGGCGTATTCAAGCGTTTCTTTTTCACCATAGATACTTGAAACAGTCACGGCGATTACTTCGCGCTTCCACTCAGCAAGCGAAACAATCGGTTTTTCAGCATCGACCGGAAAGGTGTTAATGGCATCAACCCGACTTTTAATATCAGCTAACAGCTCTCTTGGATCATACCCAGTCTCAACTTCAATACTTACCGAAGAAGAGCCTTCAGATGAGCGACTAGTAATACGCTTTACACCTTCGAGATCTTGAACTGCTTCTTCTATACGAATCGATACGCCTTTTTCTACATCTTCTGGCGTAGAGCCGCGCAATGATACACTGACACTAATTCTGTCAGCTTCAAATGAAGGAAACACCTCAAGTGGTATTTGCGTCGAAACGCTAAATAACCCTGCTAATAAAATGCTGATCAGCAATAAGTTTGCTGCAACATGATTCTTTGTAAACCAAGCAATCATTATTGCGCTCCTTGCTCTTTAGGCGGCTGTTGATTGTTTGGGCGCTTAGCTTTTGCTCTGGTCGCTTGATACTCTTCGCTACCCATAACGGTAACTTGTGTACCAGAACTCACTTGACCAAGCGGTGTAATCACCAAGTTATCGCCTGCAGTCAAACCATCAGCGACAACGGCTTGGTTAGCGTTTTGCCAAGCAAGTGAGATATTTTTACGACGCAATACACCTTGCTCTTCAACATAAACGTACGTGCCTTGGTAAATTGCGCTGTTTGGGATAACAATGGCATTCTCTATCGCCTTACCGGTAATTTGCGCTTTGATGTACTGACCAATTTTAATTGGGTACTGATTTGTTGACGTTGCTTGGTAAGGATCGTTAATTTGTGCAACCACGTAAAGCTGCTGCGCACTTTCATCTATGGCCCCTTCGGTACGTATAACTTGACCTTGCCATTGCTGTTTACCAACAAGATCTGAGCTAAATTTAACGAGTGAACCGGCACTATTTTTAGCACCATCACGAAACTGCTCTGGTAAGTTTATAAACGGCAAATCTTTATTTTTGATTGGTAAGCGAATTTCAACACGGTCAATTGCATAAATGCTAGCAAGTTCCATGTTGTTACTCACCACTTGGCCTAAATCTACGCTGCGGCTTAAAACTCGCCCCGCGTATGGTGCAGTGATTTTTGTACGCTCTAAATCAAGTTTTGCTTTTTCAAGCGTCGCTTGAGCAGACAATACACTTGCCTCGGCTGCTGCAAGTTGTGGCTTACGCAGTACTAGGCTACTTGCTTGTTCACCCTTGCCTAAGCGCTCCCAATCAGTAATTGCTTGACGACCACGAGCTTGCTCTTCAAGTAAGCTTTGCTCAGCGGTTAATAACGTCGCTTGTGCTGATTTTACTTCGGCGCGGTGATCTCTATCATCTAGTTGCAACAACACATCGCCTTTTTCGAAAAACCCACCTTCACGAAATTGCTCACTAATTTCGATAATTTGCCCTGAAGCCTGTGCGACTAGCATACTTTGCGTACGTGGCTTTACGGTGCCAAAACTATCAATCATTACTTGATAAGTTTCTGGTGTTAGAGTTTTAACAGCCACATTTACTTTTGCTTTTGGCGGCGAAGAAAAGCGGTTTGCTTGAGGCGGGTTGCCTTTAATAAACATGACAAGCAGTACCGTCACAACGATCACTACCAATGGAATTAAAATTTTACGTGTCTTGCTATTCATGATTATTGCTCTGCTACTTCGCTGTTTGCTTCACTAAAATCACCACCAAGGGCAATATGTAAGTTGATTCTGTTGATAATTAACTGGTTTTTAATTTCGATTACCGAGCTTTGCGCATTGAACGAACGGTCTTGTGCATCGAGTACAGTGGTGTAGGTAACCAAACCACTTTGATATTGTTCAAACGCTAATGACTCTGCGGTAATAGCATTTTCTTGCGCTTCTAAGGTTTTTTCATAACGTACTTTAAGCGCTTGCTCTTGGCTGATGGCTGTTTCAACATCGTTAAAGGCATCATAAAGTGTGGCAAGATACGCCTGTTCTTGGCGCTTAACGTTTAACCTTGCTTGTTCTTCATTGGCTTTTAAGCGACCCCCTTCAAAAATTGGCATCGAAATACTACCAATCAGCGACCACGCTAAGCTTGAAGGCGAAAATAAGTCGCTCACTCTATCTGTGCTATCACTAATTGATGTAGAAAGATTTAAGCTCGGAAAACGCTGTTTATGCGCATAAGCAAGCCCAGCATCGGTGCTAAGTAATTGATACCAGCTTGCCATTAACTCAGGTTTGCGAGTGATAAGCTCTGAAGGTAAACCTAGTGGAATAGCACTATCGAGTAGTGGTAAATCTGCGCTAACGCTTAACGCGCCAGTTGGGTATTGGCCTGTTAAACGCTCTAAATCGCGAATCGATTTAGTTAACGTTGCTTGCTGCGCCGCAATGTTCGAGCGCTCGGTATTTAGCTCATTACGAGCAAGATAAACATCAAGCGCTTCATTTAAACCTTGGCGATAACCTGACTCAATAATATCTAAATTTTTCTCGGCGTTTTGTTCACGCTGCTTATATAGCTCAAGTAATTTATGGTTCGTAATAACATCAAACCAACCCGCTACTACATCAGCAACTAATTGTTGTTTGCTTTGCGCAAATGTGGCTTTTTCAGCTAGGTATTCAAGATTTGCTTGTCGTTCTGAGGCCGACAATTTGCCCCATAAATCAACTTCGTAGCTTAATTCTAATGATGCTGAGCTGGCGTTGTTATAACTAACAGGACGATTATCTTTACTACGGCTAGCACGTGTTGATAAATCAAGGCTTGGCCATAAATCAGCCCCAGCAGCAATAAGCTGCTGTTCTTTAATCGCGACATCGTAGCCCGCTTGTAAAATCGCTTGGTTATGGGCTAATGCTTGCTCAACTAAAGTAAAAACTTGAGGGTCGTGTAATTGCTGTAACCAGTTGTCTTCAACAGCAAGCACCTTGTCGTCAGAAGGGAGTTGCTGCCATGCACTTGGTACAGTCTCAAGCTCAGCAACTCGTTCATTGTGAGTCGGCTGGCTCGCACATGCACTTAGCAAAATTACACTTAAAGCCAATAAACTCGGCTTATATTGCCAATTCATTCTAAAAACCTGAAAAACATCTATTTATGAGTGTAATTCAAGCACCACGTTAAGTTTTGCTCAACTGACTTTACATAACATTACACAGCCTGACATTTGGGGACGATGAACGGTAGGAAAATGGAGGTAAGTTGCAAGCTATCAGCTATCAGCTATCAGCTATCAGCTATCAGCTATCAGCTATCAGCTATCAGCTATCAGCTATCAGCTATCAGCTATCAGAACTTTGATCTAGCTTCTCTCTTTTACAAGAGTTTATTAGCGTGTAATAAATTTACATATACGGGTGAGCATTTATCTGAAACTGAGTGTAGGCACTTTTCAATCTGACTTCTAACCACTGATATCTAATAACTCTTTTTTCGGCGTTAAAACGCCTCCTTCAACTCGTATCTCGGGCCTCGAAACTTGTACCTTTGCTCTTTCCCCTTTCTAACTCGCTAACTTTTTCTGATCTGACTCCATAAAAGTAGACACCTTTTTGGAGTCAGTAATCATGAAAGTAAAACCATATCGTAAACATTCGCTCGAATTTAAAATAAAAGTCGTTCAAGAGTCGTTAGACACCACAGATACAGTTAAGATGGTCGCGAATAAATACGGAATTCATCCTGACATGCTATCAAGTTGGAGAAGTCACATGACCTCGAAGAAGAAAACAGCAAAGCCACTTAAGAACCAAGGCCCTGACAAATCATACACAGATTTAGAGCGCCAAATTCGCAAGCTTGAGAAGCAACTCGAAGATGCTCAGTTGGAGAATGACGTTTTAAAAAAGGCGAAGGTCTACTTCGACAGCC
>NZ_LOPY01000049.1 GCF_001469895.1 Pseudoalteromonas sp. XI10
GGGTCACAGATGCCAAACGTACAGTGAAGAAGTTGTGCAGTTGGTTATCAGTGTCGCCGGCTGGATACTATAAATGGTTAAAGCAATTACCTAACACACGCCATAAAGAGAACAGTTCGCTACTGAAATTTCTAAAGCATATTAGCGACCAGGAGCACTGTATCCCTGGCTATAGAAAGCTCTGGGAGGCAGCGGTAGCGCATGGTTTTGATTGCAGTAAAGGGCGTGTGCAGAGACTATTACAAAGCGTTGGCTATCGTTCAAGGTCAGGTAAGAGGCGCTATACAAGCCGCGCGAAGAAAGAAGGTACAATCAAAGCGAGTAATTTATTACGACGCCAGTTTAATGTTGATACAGCAAATACCGTGTGGGTATCAGACATCACACAAGTACGCTGTAAAGATGGTTGGCAGTATTTGTGCGTCATCCTTGATTTGTATTCTCGTAAGGTTGTTGGCTGGGTAACAAGCCGGATAAACAACGCCGAGTTAGTTATTAAAACACTGAGAAAAGCATGGTCAGCACGCAAACCTGATGGTGCGAACTTGCTCTTTCATTCAGACCAAGGAGCTCAGTATGTCGCAAAGGAAACTGTGAAATGGTTAACTAATAGAGGTGTCACAGTGAGTATGTCTAGAAAAGCCAACTGCTGGGATAACGCATGCTCAGAAAGCTTCTTCGCACAGTATAAAAAGGAGTGGATAAAGAATTTAAATGAACTGAGTCGTAGTGAAATGACAACACAAACGTATTTTTATATTGAAAAATACTACAACTCAATAAGAAGGCATGGCACCCTAGGGTATAAAAGTCCCATGCAGTACGAACAAATTAATTAAACCCCGTGTCTACTTTATCGGGGTCAGATCATTCATCTGATAGCTGACGGCTGAAAGCTGATAGCTCTTTAAATTTCACGCCTACGGGATGTAAAGTAGTGATTTGGAGGGGACAGAAACAAAAAAGCCTCGCGATTGCGAGGCTAGGAAAAATGGTGCCCAGAGGCGGAATCGAACCACCGACACGAGGATTTTCAACCCACGCTATATAACACCTAAAATATTGTTTTTACTAAACTTAATTACAAAAAGTTTCCTATAATTTTCGTCTAGTTAATAAATTCTTTGTTGTTTAGTTAAAAATATAATGTTTTTATGTACTTATAGATTTTAAACGAACTAAACAAATTCAACCTATTGATGATGCCTTTTTTAACGCTCTTTTTCAATCCTTTGTTTAATATCAATGCCTTTCTCTGCAACAGGTTTTAAAGCTTCAACTTTAGCATACCCTCTTCTGTACACCCTTTTAGTTGTTCCAAGGTTCGAATGACCTAGCAATTCAGACGCTTGTGCAATACTTTCACAATCACTTGCAGCTTTAGCCCTAAGATCTCGTTCTTGAAATCGTTGCTCTGGTTTTAATTCACCACTTGCCAAGGCCTTTGTCATCGCTTTATTCCACGCAGTTCTGATTCCTGATGCAGTTAATGGTTTATCACGCTTAGAACTAGCATGGGATGCAAAGAAGTACCAATGAAGTATTGGCATACGCCTCTTTGCTACGTTGCGGTAACCATTTATTTCTTTTAATTCAGAAACCAAGTTAGCTAAATAATCACAATAATTATATTGAATCCTTACTTTGGTTTTTGAGGTTTGCACTTTCAACCCTTCATTTTCACACCAATCTTTGCTGCTTAGGTTGATCATATCGGTTTGCCTTAAACCTGTTGCAAGCTTAAGCTCGATGTATAGCTGAAGCCACCGTGGACAATATTTAAAAAAGACATCTATTTCTTCATCTAAAACGAGTCTATCTCGAGGCCTCTCAGGATTTCTGATTATTCCATTAAAAGGAGTACAATCAATTATTCCCCACCGTACAGCATGGGTCATTAGAGTGCTTAGTAAGGCAAATTCACGATTTCCCCTAACAGGTGCGCCCTCTCTAGCTCTCAAATCTAAGTACTGATAGGCATGACGTGCCCTAACCATAGTAGGGTTCATTGAGCCAAATCGTTTAATAAGGTTCTTAGCTGCTGCAATGTTGCTTTTGTGTGTATCTTTAGCTTTAGTCGGTGAAACTTCTTTCATATACCTATTTATCAAGTCGAACATTGTGCGGCATTCATAGTTTATTTCTGCGTAAGCATAATAATTTCTAAAGGCTTCATGTATGGTTTTACCTAGTCGAATATCTTTTTGCCCAGCCGCTCTTAAATAATAAGTGTCAGCTTTTTTGTTATAGATCATTCCTCTGGGTAGATTTTGATTTTCAGGTGAACGCTTTCTACCCATAGCTCTAATCCTCTAAATTCAACTCAGTGTATTTAAAGATAGAACTATTATTCGAATTTCGCTGGTTTGGGCTTGCACCTAGTTCAGCTTCAATAGATTTACGTAACACTTTTGGCCAGCCAAAAGCATCTAAGGTGAAGGTTATACGCATTACTGTAAGCTGCTCAACTTGCTTCTGGCGTTGCTTTCTGCCAGTAAGTTCAGCAATTTCTTCTTTGGAAAGGAATAAGCTCATAGGTTTCTCACACTAATAAGTTTCCAGTCACTTTTAGCAACCGAAAAATCAAAATAACTCTAATTCCAAACGTAAATTATCCGTCTGGTAATGATTAACTCTTGATTAGCTCACGCAGCTATTGCGTGGCGACTTAAAGCATGATGGCCTACGGCCTCACTAAATATATCTGCTGATTTTTAACGATTTCATCATTTTTCAGCTTTTTTAATATAGTTTGCCATTTTTTAAATAGCAAACACTTTTAGGCGAGTATTAAATTAACTATGAAGTTTTATAGTACCTATTCCAGCAAGGTTGAAGTTTAGATCTTCAAAAGCACTTTCTTTACTGAGTCCAATGCCAAACTCAAGGCTAGAAGCCATAAATGCTTCCATTTCGATGTCATTAGTTATTTCATTCTCTGATTGGTAGCACACAAAGAACTCATGCAGCTTTGAGTAGTAATATTTTTCTTTTGTTAAATAATTCATAACATGACTATCACGTTTGATGAATAGAAGTCTGGCAGGTTTCACTGGAGTAATATCTATACTAAATAGATGATACAATTTAGTTTCTCATAAATTACTACGCTGAATTTTTGGTTGATAAGCTTTGCAAAAGAAGTCTGGTGTCAATACACAAAAAACCCGTATTAATACGGGCTTATGTTTTCTTTTTAGATAGTCGGGCTTTTCTTCTTTGCAGCCTATTTTTAGCTTCTTCCAAGCTAACCTTTGCGCCATTTGGAGTAGGGCTTGTTCTCATTGCGGATCTTAGAATGTTGTCCATCTTAGCACCTCTGAAAAAATTGTTTATTTCTTGCTCAAGAAACTTTCTATATTCTAGTCCAACAGGCTCCGTGTTGTCAAAACTTCTTCTACCCCATATTCTTTTTCTAATAGGTTCCCCCGAGCATTTATCCCAATAAAATGCATACCTTAAAGCACCTTCGATATTGCAACCGTGAATACTCGTATATTTATAACGCTTAGCATAATAATAGAAATCAGATGCAAACTTACCTCCAGAGCCAGTATGTGCAATTCCCGCATTCCATTCAAAAATGTACCCTTCATCTGCTAGGTGGTGTCCTGTGCTAGCTTCGATAATAAGACATCCAAATACATCATTTTTATCAAGAAGATCATAGAACCTATAATATTCATCTTCAGTTACAATACCTAAAAGTTGTGCTTGCTCAAGTAATATAGGGAAATGATCTCCGGAAAAAATAAAAAGCTCGTCATTACTGGAATAAATGTACTTTCTTGTTTCCGTTTCAACTGCATTATGGAATATATCAGTCCATAAAGAATCAACTGCAGCGAACTTCAAAGTTTTTACTATAGCAGTTGTCATATTTAATTATTAAAAATACCTTTCATTTGAGTTTTGAAACTGAGTTAAAACAAAACTTCATAAACTCTACCTTAACGCCCACTCTTCAACCAGATACATTTTTACAAATTTCCTAGAATATTACTATAATCAAATGATTAATTATCTGAATTATAGCCGAACAGAAAAATCAAACGCTGTGACTACTCATAGACAATATGAAAAAACTACCCTACCGTTTAAGAAGCTATTGTTTATGTATGTAAAATCAATATGTCGACTACAAATTATTGTACACATTAGTAAAAGCTTTCCATTTACAAGGAGATCCTATGTTCACTAATTTTCTATTAAAAGCTGCGGAAGTTGCAATTGATGTTTTATCTGAGCCCTTACCTGAAGACTCATACGAAGGTGAGTTTGATATTTATGAACCAAGCTCAAAGTCACTATATACTAACGCAGATGGCAGCACTGAAATTTTGACAGGGTCATCAATGGGCACAAGAATTTCTGATTTGAGTGGTGAGTGATAACCCTTAACTTAACCTTTAAAAAGTCAACGCCCTAAGTAGATTGCCGTGATCTGTTCACGACTATGTCCTAGCTCGCTTGATATTTGCAATCTAGCTTCTTTATCAATAACTTTTTGTTCTGATGTTAATGCTTTGCTTTTAAGACCACCGCTGATTGGGGCTTGTCTGCCTGTTAGTTCCATATAGCGTTTTTGGGCATACATGTGACGTAATCCATGATTTTTATCTAGGCCAACACGGCTTGTTTGCCATTCGTAGCTTTTTAATTGCTGCTTGTAATTTTTATCAGGTCTTATCAATGCACCGCCACCTACAGTTTGCTGTATTTCTTTTAATAAGGCTCGCTGAGTGTCGGTTCTTATTGGCAAAGTCCTAGGACGACCACCTTTAGTCCACGATGATTTTAAAACGAGTTGTTCACCACGTATGGCAAAATTAGGCTTAAACTTAATAGCTTCTTCTCTACGAAGCCCAAACTCTAACTGAAGCTTTAATGATAACTGCACGTAGTGATCTGTTATTTTTTCCAGCTTAGCTAAGTCTAGCTCTTTGGCTTTTGAATCTGTTGGAATGTAACTGCGCTTTTCTAAGTTAATTGATATTGCTTGATTTGCACTGTTATTTGATTTTGGCAGCATCGATGATTTTCCGACTTTTTCAGCCCACCATCTAATGTGCCCAACGCGGTTTTTAATTGTTCCTGGCGAAAGCTTTTCAGCTTGCCAGCGCTCTATCAGGTAATTTACGTGTTTTGGCTTTAATGAATGAACCGATTTTAATCGAAACCCACCTTCTTTAAGCTGTGCAGCAAGTTGCACTAACGCCTTTTTTCGCCCAGCCTGTGTGCTGTAGCTACCATCTTGATTTCTTAGCATTAAGCCTTGTAGTTGGTACTTTAAGTTACTCATAAGCCACCAGTAAGTGATGATTTAAAATAACCTGTTATGCACTTAACTAACTAATTGAACCTATTAATCCAAAAGGTAAGTTTTAAATGCCAATTGCACGTTGGAGCGTACAATTTTCGTATAAATACGAATAGAGGCACAAAGTTCAAAATGGCCTAAATAGCCTCGCCTTAAATGTTTCCCTATTGGGCGTACAAAATAAAACGCAAATCAAGTGTGCTTAGCACTGGTTAGTTAAGTGATAACAAGTCTCCTTTTTAAGCGCCATAAAAGTAATTTTTCATGAATTTCGTATACACAAAATTCAATCAAGGTAATGCAATAAAGCACTAGCTATTGATTAAGAAAAGTTAACTTTTTGGCTTATAGCTACATCACGTTGGTAGCTTTTCGAAATGACAAAGCTGAAAGCTTTGTTTTAAAGGTACGATGGCCAATGGTCTCGTTAAGTAAGTAATTTGATAATGGCATAACCCGCCCATAACTTCAACAAAAGTAACAAGCCTGTTGGTACGGCTGGGTTTGCCCACCGCGTCACTCCCCTATTGCTTCGCGGGAGTGACGCGGTTCTTTTAACTATCTAGGCTTCATCTTCACCTAGCCAATCTAAAGCTGAAGAAAGCTCAACTAAATCATGATAATGACTTTTTGATATACCATTGAAAGGTTCGTTGCAATAGAGATATCTCAACCACAAAATACCAGACTGCCCTTTCGAAAGATCAGTATTAAATGAAGACGATGATTCATTTTGATAAAGTTCTGAAGCTGCACTTTCTAATTTAGTAGGTGAATCGTCTTTTGAGAACGAAAAGTCAATAAAACCCGAGAAGCCAGAAGTACTGTCAAAGAACGGGGAAAATATTTTTTGCAGGTAGTCAGAATAGCTGAACTCGTATAGAGCGCTCGGGTATCGATTCGGTCTTACGAATTTATGAGCCATCAGGTGCTCTGTAATCTCTTGTGGTTCTAACCACATTTTAAGAACCCCCCCTCTATCATTTACAAGCTCAAACAAATAATCATATAAAGTCCATCCCTTACCATTTTCTTTCAACCGCTTGAATTTACCTAAAGCAACTTCCTCGAATAGCTCATTATCGATCTCTTTAATACAATGCAAAGTCGTAAGCATTATCAGATCTATAGCGGAGTTATTTGGCAAGTTTTCTATAGTCGCAATAATTCTATCTGCTATCTGAATTGCAGTTCTAGCTGGTACTTGAAATGAATCGAGGACAATAGCTATATTCTCTAGACTGCAAGTAGCCTCTTTGTTGTAAGGTAAAATTTCTATATATTTATCAGTGAGATAATCATGAGAAAAAACATATGAGTCACAATGGACATCTAGAAAGTTGCTTAAGTCTGGTGACTTCAAACTAAAACGACTATTAAAAAACCTTCCTAAATATAACCTAGCATCAAAACCGATGCCGTATACTGACTTAACAACATGCTGAAGCTGTTCCGTATCTGTTGCTACAACAAATACAACTCCAGGAATATCAAATATATGTTTAATTGTTTCCAGCATTTCAATGGCATAACTTGGCCGACAACGATCTAATTCATCAATCAGAATAAATGCAGGAAACGAAAGTTCTTTTGCATTAACTGTAACTTTGACCCACTCTAAAACTGCTTTTTTTAAGCTATCGATAGCTTTACCTTTACTATCATGTTCTTTAAGCAAGTAACTCACTGCTTCTGATGCTGCATTACTTAGATCAATAGGTTTAGTTTCATCACTATTGTCACCTGTATCTGAGTTTCCTAAAAGATCTAATAAATCTACACCAATAACCTTTTTTGATATTCCTCTGGCCAACCCAGGTGCAGCAGCCTTCAAAAGCCCCAAAATTTTTGGAGGCACTTTTATTAAATCAGAGTCTTTGCCGGATTGCTTTCGAAGTGATGATATTATTGCTGAAAAAACAGTCATCAGAGGGTCATCTGAATAATCTTTTTGCCAAGCATCTACGTACACTACTGGATAATGATTCACTAAATCTTTTTCCCACCTTTTTAAGAAGAAGGTTTTACCTGCTCCCCACCCAGAGTTAAGATTTATCACATAGTTTCGCTTTTCTTCATCTGTTCTACTTGGGTCAAATCCCTGTGAAGATAAATAGCCAGTTAAAAACTCAGCATATTTTGCTCTATTCAACCTATCTTTTGGAAAAAGCTTTCCGTCAATTATTAAATTTTCAGACCAATCAATTTTTATTTTTTTTGACATTTAATTTCCTAAAGAAGACTGCTTTATCAACATTTTTTATTATCTAA
Source organism: Pseudoalteromonas sp. XI10 (assembly GCF_001469895.1). Classification (GTDB taxonomy): domain Bacteria; phylum Pseudomonadota; class Gammaproteobacteria; order Enterobacterales; family Alteromonadaceae; genus Pseudoalteromonas. Next base: position 7,592 of record NZ_LOPY01000049.1, read on the forward strand.
AAGTTATTTAAAGGTATCACCAATTAAAGCTTTGAAATAATTAACTTAACTAGGTTTAGAGCTGATTAAAATAGCTGCGTGCTAAACTATCACTAAGTTAAAAGTTAAGCTATTAAAATGACTAAACATCCAGCGTATAGCTAAAAACTGAATTTGTTAACATTACTTAAGCTAAAAAATATCAATGACTGGTTTTAAATGCCTATTAAAAATGAATTCAGATTCATGCAGACACAGGTAATCCCTACCAGAAAAGGCAGTAAAAAGTTTGATTGGTTCTAAATTACAGGATCGCGGTAACGCTCTATTGGGGCAGAAATCGACAGTTGAACACTATGTGTATTCTTAGATTTAACTTTAACTGGTTGTTTAAACCTGAAAATAAATTTACATACATTTTTAAGCTTTTCTTTCACCGCAGACAGCAGGCCAACTTCTAGCATAGTTTCGATCAGCGATTTTACCGTCATATATGCCCAACCTAGCTTATTAGCTAGCTGTGAAATGCTTTGCTGATATGTATCGCGTTTATTTCTTGTGGCAATTTTACCGGCTTTAATTTTACTGGTTATCAAGGCCTGTAGCATGAGCATTTTATGTTGATGGCGAGAGTCATAGCGACTTTTAGAATCAAACAAATGAAGCTGAACAGGATACAAGCGGAATGTATGGCTCGACTGCTGTTTATTAAGCATCTGCGTGTAGCTTTGCAATAATCGATAGCCTAGAGGGTGTTTTACATTTAAATGCAATGTGCGGCTATAGCTCGAAGGATTAGTAGACTCAATTAGCAAAGGCTCTTTTTCGTCTTTTAGTGGCTCTATAAGCTTTTTAAGACCGTTTTTAACTGCATTTATCGAGTAATTTAAATGTTTAGCGATTGCTGACGCTGATGAGTTAAATTTACCATGCTTAGCATGGTGATATGCAATATGCCCCAAAATTAATGTTTGAGTATCTGATTTTGTAGCTGCAAGGACTTCTAAAGCAAAGAACACTTGTTTCTTTTTGCCGCAATGATCACTTACCGTATTTAGGCTTGATGAAAAATTATTTTTTAATTTTCTAGTCAATTGAAATTCGACTGGAACGTTAGTCAGCAATTTTTTGGCTTACCACTAGACACAGGATTACCCTACAGCTAATATAGCCATATAAACATTTTGAGTTGTTTATGAAAGCCGCGTTAGAAACTTAAGTCGCCAAACTTAATCTGAGTTTCTTTATCGCGGTTTTTTGCTTTCTGGCGTTCGCAAAATCGCCTCCGTCAGTTACGACGAATAAAGGTATTTTTGTAGGGAAAGTATGTTTTAGTAGGAAACGATATTTTAGATTTCAGCGGGAGGCTAGGAAAAATGGTGCCCAGAGGCGGAATCGAACCACCGACACGAGGATTTTCAATCCTCTGCTCTACCGACTGAGCTATCTGGGCAAAACAATTAGCTAAATGCTAACTATTAAATAAATGGTGCCGACTATCCGAGTTGAACGGATGACCTACTGATTACAAGTCAGTTGCTCTACCAACTGAGCTAAGTCGGCACACTAAACCTGTGTGCGTTTAGCACTTAATCACATTGTGATTATAAATAATGGTGCCCAGAGGCGGAATCGAACCACCGACACGAGGATTTTCAATCCTCTGCTCTACCGACTGAGCTATCTGGGCATAACAATTAGCTAGATGCTAACTATTAAATAAATGGTGCCGACTATCCGAGTTGAACGGATGACCTACTGATTACAAGTCAGTTGCTCTACCAACTGAGCTAAGTCGGCACACTAAATCTGTGTGCTATGCACAATACTGATGTTTAAATAATAAATTAAACACCAATATATTAAATAATGGTGCCCAGAGGCGGAATCGAACCACCGACACGAGGATTTTCAATCCTCTGCTCTACCGACTGAGCTATCTGGGCGTGCGGCGTATTAAACGGGTTTTGCCTTCTCAAGTCAACTTTTTTTTGAGGATTCTAACTGTTTGCACAGTTTTCAATCAAGATTGCTGTTTTTAATAGTTTTTAGCTTATTTAATCTACAAACTTTGTGCTTTTTGGTTGACCCTCATCATAAAAGGGTTACCTATGTTAAAAACGTGGTGAATTTTTCTTCATAGATGTTAGGATTGTCCAATAATCAAGAATATGCTTAATGATGCTGTATAATTTGTTGGACTAAAGCCATGCCAAGTAAATCAAATTCACCTGTAAAAGGCCTACTACCGCTTTTTATAATCACGAATCTTGTCATCACCCTACTTGCGGTTGTTGCTTACTCTTTTTATCCAACAAGTGAAGTAACTCAGCAAGATAGCAAACCAACTATCACAACGCAGCAATTATCAAATCAGCTTTCAGCACCTCTAATCAGCGCATTAACTATGCCTGGCCAAGATAAAGTAAAAGAGGTTCTCGATTTAAGTCACCTGCTTAATGATGGTTTTGATTACTATTTATATCGATATGAGTTCAACGGCGATGTATCGCTTGTATACGCCAGTAATAAAGAGCTAATCGAAGCCAGTAAAGTTAATCAAAAGCTAGAACAAAACACCCTTATTCATACGGTGTTAGAGTTTAATGATCAACCAGTTGGTGAACTAGTTATAAAGCAACACCCGATTACTGAACCCATTGCGCAGTCTGCAGGTCTTGCATATGGTTTAGCCGCATTGACTTTAGTAGCACTGGCTATTTTATCTTTTGCCTTAAGTATCTTTATTAATAAGCGTTTTACTAAAAGTAGTGAGTCATTAAGCAGTGAGTTAATGGCCATCACAGACAATGCTGACTACCAAGTCCAAGTAAATGAAAACCTAGATTTTGGTTTGGATTCAGTAGCAAAAAATATCAATTTATTACTTAATAAAGTTCAATCAGCAATAACAGAAAACAAAGCTGCTCAGGCAGATTTACAGAAACTACAAAGTGGTCTAGAAAACGAAGTACAAAACCGTACTCTAGCTCTTGAGCAAGCAACTCTCAAAGCCGAACAGGCAAACGAAACCAAAACGACTTTCTTAGCAACTATGAGCCATGAAATTCGCACCCCTATGAATGGGGTTATCGGTACCATTGACTTACTCCGCCAAACCGAGCTTGATGGTGCGCAGCACAGATTAAGTACAATTATTCGTGATTCTGCATTTTCTTTATTAGGCATATTAGATGACATTCTCGATTTCTCGAAAATCGAAGCAGGTAAACTGAATATCGATAATATTCCTTTCTCAGTGTCAGACACCATTGAAGAAGTTGCTCGTGTTTTATCATCGGTGGCCAAAAAGCGTGACCTTGAATTAGAGCTGGCAATTGCGCCTGATATCCCTACAAATTTGATTGGTGATACGGTGCGTGTTCGCCAAGTACTTTATAACCTATGCAGTAATGCAATTAAGTTCACTAGTACTGATGATAAACATAAAGGCCACGTTAAAATCTCGGTAGAGGTGGCTCAAAACACCACTGATCACTACACCCTACGTTTTAGCGTATTAGACAACGGCAAGGGTATGACGCAAGCACAGCTTCGCGAAATCTTTAACCCGTTCATTCAAGCTGAAGGCTCAATCACCCGTGAATACGGTGGTACTGGTTTAGGCTTATCGATTTGTAAAAGCTTAACTGAGCTAATGCTAGGTACCATCTCTGTAACAAGTGATTTAGGTATTGGTAGTGAGTTTGTTGTCGAGTTACCTTTTAGTACACAAGGTAAAGTTGAATATGCTCACAAGCAGGTAATGAAAGACCAACGTGTTGTAGTTGTAACCAATCATGATGGCCGAAAAAAACTACTTACTCGTTATCTATCATTTATGGGGGCAACACCTGTTATTGCTGATAGCAGCGACAAAATCGAAGCTGAACAAGATAAAAAAGATATTATTTGGATCCTCGATGGTATCGAAACCATGGAAGATATTAACTATATCTTACGCCGCTTGCTATACACCTTAGAAGACAATAAACAGCAAGTAATTGTATTAAGTAAGCTAGATGAAGCCGCTGTTAATCATAAAAATATCTTCTACTTAAATGCTGCACCGCTGTGTAAGTCTAATTTTATGATGTCGCTACTAGTGGCGGCAGGTTTACATAAGCCAAAACAAATTGCTTCGGCTAAGTCATTTAACGACTATTTAAGTGTTGATAAAGCCCGCGAAGAGAACAAACTTGTATTGCTTGTTGAAGACAACGTATTAAATCAGCAAGTGTTAACTGATCAGCTCCATCTATTAGGTTATGGTGTTGAAGTAGCTGAAAATGGTGAAAAAGGCCTTGAAGCATGGCGTGAAGGTAAACACTCAATTATCTTGACCGATTTACACATGCCGAAAATGTCAGGCTACGATATGGTTGAAAAAATTCGTCATGAAGCATCGCAGCTTGAAGATATTAACGCTCAACCTTATGTGATTGCTATCACCGCCAATGCCCTTAAAGGCGAAAAAGAACGCTGTTTAAGCATAGGGATGAATGATTACATCACCAAGCCTGTTGAGCTAAATGTGCTCGAGGCCACTTTACACAAATGTGCATACAAAACGAATCCTGAAGCCACTAAACTTGAAGTTAAAAGACCAACAGCGCCTATTGATATGGCGATGCTTGCTAACTATGTAAACAATGATGAAGCAAAGAAACTACGCTTTTTCAAAATGTATTTAGAGCAAAGTAATCAACTCAGTAAAGAAATCAACAGTGGTGTTATTGAGCAAGACTTAGAGAAAATCATTTCAGCCTGTCATCAGCTCAAATCAATCTCAAAAACGATTGGTGCAATGAAAGTTGCAGAACTAGCTGCCGAATTTGAAAAACGCTGCAAAGAAGATGAACTATCAAGCGATGATTTAATTGAACTGCGCGATAGTTATGAAATTGAATACTCCAAAGTAGCTCAATTCTTAAAAGAGCAAATACAAAGAGCTGAGCAAGAAGCAACACATTAAAAAAGGGCCTATTGGCCCTTTTTACTTTTAATTTCTTCGTTTATTTTTCTGGTGGACGGTAGCCTTCAATTTCCACGTCTTTACCTTCAAATAAGAAACCTACCATTTGCTCTTCTAAAAAAGCACGGTGCTCTGGGTCCATCATGTTCAGATGTTTTTCGTTGATCAACATCGTTTGCTTATGTTGCCATTGGCCCCAAGCTTCTTTACTGATGTTGTTGAAAATCTTTTCACCAAGCTCACCTGGATATAGTTGGAAGCCTAAGCCTTCAGCTTCTTTTTGTAACTTTTGACAAAATACTGTGCGTGCCATAATTGCTCTCTACTCTTATTGCGTGATGCTATTGTAATCTATTGCGCTTAATTGTTTAACCAGCTTTTTCGTTGGGGCTGCAAGGCCAACCTCAACTGACTCATCAAGCGGATACCAAACTAGTTGCCGCTCATTAATAAGATCTGGAATACTCGGCAAGGTTAAAACATGTGGGTTGATGGTTAGCTCAAAATGCGAAAATACATGGGTAAAGGCTTCAAGTGCCTGCGTATTCGTTGATAAACCATGCTGGGCTAAAAATGTTTCTAGTTCAGTTAATTCGCTAAACTCAAAAAAGCCAAACAAACCACCCCATATCCCTGAGCTTGGGCGCTTTTCCATGAGTACTTTATTGTCACTGGCTAGAATAAGCTGATGGCATGACTTCTTAGGTACAGCCTTTTTTGGCTTTGAATGCGGGAACTCTTTAACTTTACCTTCTTTAAAAGCAAGGCATTTACTATTTAAAGGGCAAGGCTCACAGTCAAACTTACTTCGCGAACAAAGACTTGCACCTAAATCCATCATTGCCTGATTAAACTCAGTGACCGACTCTTTAGGCGTTAATTGCAACGATAATGACCAAAGGTGATTTTCGACCTTTTTCACTCCATACCAGCCTTCAACCATAAAAAAGCGTGCTAATACGCGTTTAACATTACCATCTAAAATTGGATGATGTTGGCCAAGTGATAAAGACAAAATTGCCCCAGCAGTTGAACGACCAATACCCGGCAAGTCCATCACCTCTTCAAGCGTGGTTGGAAATTTACCTTGGTATTTATCACGCACTATTTTTGCCGTTTTATGTAAGTTGCGCGCACGGGCGTAATAGCCAAGCCCAGTCCAATGGTGAAGCACCTGATCTTCATCCGCATTAGCAAGCGCAATGATGTCAGGAAAGCTTTGCATAAACTTTTCAAAGTAAGGAATAACAGTTACTACTTGGGTCTGCTGTAGCATGACCTCAGAGATCCATACCTTATAAGGGGTTTTATTTAGCTGCCATGGCAGAGTTTTACGACCGTGAAGGTGGTACCAGTCAACCACTTGGTTTGCAAACCAGGTTGACTCCTTATTGCTTAAATTCAAAATAACATCTTTACTTGCTGAAGCTCATTTCGGCCAAGTCTATTGCAGTTAGTTAGGCCAAGCAAGCCGAAGAGGCTCTGCTCTACCTAAATTGCTCGTACATGGTCGCAATATTAATCTCGAAAGATAAACAGCCCCTGACTATTGTACTCAAGGCGCAGGTCAGGGATAATACGCAACCTTTTTCTATAGTCAGTATTTTAATCAGGCCAAAATATATGAGTGACTCAAGTAACCCAAACCTCGAGCAAGCAAAGCAAGAGGGTAAATACATCCGCACGATTCGTAGTTTCGTTAAGCGCGAAGGTCGCCTAACAAAAGGCCAAGCGGCAGCCATCGAGAAGTGTTGGCCAACTATGGGCCTTGAGCACAAAAATGGCATGCTAAACCTAGCAGAAGTGTTTGGTAACGATAACGATGTGGTACTAGAAATCGGTTTTGGTATGGGCAAATCGCTAGTTGAAATGGCTAAAAACGCACCAGAACTTAACTTCATTGGTATTGAAGTTCACCGCCCAGGTGTAGGTGCTTGTTTAATGGATGCCGATGAAGCTGGTGTAACAAACTTGCGCGTATTCGAGCATGATGCGGTTGAAGTGCTTGCTGACTGTATTGCCGATGAAAGCTTATCTAAGCTGCAATTATTCTTCCCTGATCCATGGCATAAAAAACGTCACCATAAGCGTCGTATCGTACAACCAGAGTTTGCACAAAAATTACGTAGCAAATTAAAAATTGGCGGTGTTTTCCATATGGCCACTGACTGGGAAAATTATGCGGAGCATATGCTAGAAGTAATGCAAGTGGCCGAAGGCTACAAAAACCAATCAGAAACTAACGATTACGTTCCTCGCCCAGATTCACGTCCACTGACAAAATTTGAGCAGCGCGGTCACCGTTTAGGTCACGGCGTATGGGATCTAATGTTCGAGCGTACTAAGTAATAAAAGGTAAAAGCAGCATGAGTAAGTTAACCAACCCAAGTTTACTATTGCTTCGTAATGAAGACGAACTTGTTGGGCAATCGATTTTAGTGGTTAACTTTGAGCAAGATGGCTTTTTACGCGAACTTAAAGCGTTAAATCCCGACGCAAAAATTACTGCGTTCAGTTATAACCACGCAAATGCCATGTATGCCAGTAAAATAGCCGGCATACATGCAGTGGTTGATCACACTATTCCAAATGGTAACTACGATTTAGTTATCTACTATTACCCAAAAGCAAAGCCAGAAGCACAAATGTGCCTTGATAACATTCGTGCTGTTTGTCATCAAGATGCGCAACTATTTGTAGTAGGTGAAAATAAAAGCGGTGTTAAATCAGCAGAGAAACAACTAAAAGACCACTGTGGTTTTAGTAACAAGATCGATAGTGCCAAGCACTGTATTCTGTATTTATTCTCTGAGCTTACGCTAAACGATAACTTTGCTATCAGCCGTTACCACAAACAATTCCAAGTAAAAGCCGGCGATATTGAATTTACTGCGATCAGTGTTCCAGGCGTATTTAACCACGGTGCGCTTGATGTAGGCACTGCGGTACTTCTGAATAATGCGCCAACTGTTAATAAGGGTAAAGTACTCGACTTTGCTTGTGGCGCAGGCATTATTGCTACTTACTTAGGTTTAAAGCAGCCTGAGCTTGAATTTGTATGTAGCGATGTAAGTGCTCTTGCAACTTACGCCACTGAGCAAACACTTGCGTTAAATGACCTCAAAGGCCAAGCAATTTTGAGTGATGGCTTAACTGATATTAATGGTAAATTTGACCTAATCATCAGTAACCCACCGTTCCATACGGGGATTGCCACAGATTACACCATTGCCGAAGCATTTCTTAGCTCAGCAAAGCAACACTTGAGCAAGCAAGGTAAATTAACCATAGTTGCAAACAGCTTCTTAAAATACCCACCGATTTTAGAAGCACAATTTGGCCAATACAGCACAGATTTCAAAAATACTAAATTTGCCGTTTACTCAGCTAAATAAAAGTTGAGTAAATAGCTTATTCGTAGCAAAAATATTTTTTAAAATATTTAGTTACTTTCAAATGTCTTTGCTAGACTAAACTCTTACTAATAACAAAAATTCTGGCCTTCTATAGCGCATGCCGATATTTTCGACACAAACAAGTATTCGTAAAGCGTTGACCAATGCGGTAATGCTAGTCACTGCATTATGCTTGTCTTTGTCTATTTCTATTTCGACTTATCTAGACGTAAAAGAACAAAAAGCGCTGATTGTCGATAAAATCTTTATCCTGTCGGAATTAATTGCATACAACGCGCAAATTACGGTGTTATTTGACGATAACGAAACCGAATCTGAGCGCTTAAAGTCATTTGAATCTGTGCCGCTTATTAAAAACATCCATATTTATTCAATCGATGAGTTATCAAATGAGCCAGTGTTTTTTAGTAGCTTTAATGCCAATCGAACCCCACCAGTACCCATTAAGGTTGGCAGTATAGATAACCTATTAGAGCCACGCTTCACAGATAAAGATATAGAGCTAATAACGCCTATCGTATACGAAGGGGATACCATAGGTTACGTGTATATTCGCGGTGGCTTAGACAGGTTAAACCAATATATTAATCGTAAAATTATCATTGATATTTTACTCACCCTATTCGTTTTAGTACTGGTGTATTTTGTTGCTAGACGTATTCAAAAACGCATTGCAAACCCTATTGATGAGCTAAGTAACCTACTGCAAGACGTGTCGAAAAACCATAACTATGATACTCGCGCACAAAAAACCAATATTGATGAAATAAACCAGCTAGCGGGCAGCTTAAATATCATGCTCTCGCGCACGCAAAAACAAATTGAGCGCCACGAAAAAGACAAACAAGAAATAAAACAGCTTAACCAAAGCCTTGAAGAAAAAGTAAATCAACGCACAATCGCATTACGTGAGGCTAACCAAGAGCTGCTCAATACCCTTGAGCGTATGCACCAATACCAAAACCAAATCGTCGAAAATGAGAAAATGGCGTCACTGGGGCAAATGGTTGCAGGTGTTGCTCATGAGGTTAACACGCCTATTGGGCTAGGTATTACAGGCTCAACGCTGTTACGTGACAAGCTGGCAGAAATTCACGCACAGTTTGAACAAAAAACTTTAACTTCAGCACACTTAAAACGCTTTATTAATGACGGCATTGAAAACCTCGATCTTATCTATCGCAACCTTAACCGTGCAGCAGAGCTCGTATCTAGCTTTAAAAAGGTGGCGGTTAATCAAGATGTAGAAGTCAGCACCAAAATCAATTTAAATGATTTATTAAATGATGTGGTGATGTCGATGCGCTCAGAGATTCAATATCGTAATCCTAAAATTACGATTAACTGTAGCAATGACGTTAGTATTGAAACCAAATCGGGGCCGTTACAACAAGTACTACAACAGCTGCTAAGCAACTCTGTTATACATGCATTTAGCGATAGCCAAGATAATGAAATCACCTTTAATGTTGATCGCAACGAAAGTAGCTTGAGTATTCATTACTTCGATAATGGTATTGGCGTTGAGAAATCAATTCGCAAACGTATTTTCGACCCATTTGTAACCACAAAACGTGGTGAAGGTGGCAGTGGTTTGGGCATGCACCTAGTTTATAACTTAGTGACTCAAGCACTTGGTGGTAGCATCGTATACGATGAACTAGCTGACGAAGGGGCTCACTTTATTATAACTCTGCCATTGCAAGAGGGTGCAGCGTAATGAGATTAGTGAGTTGTATCTTATTAGCTTTGCTTGTTGTATGCCCTGCATTTGCCAAATCACCGGACCAAGTTAAATCAGCCTTTTTGTATCAAATTGCTAAGTTCACGAAGTTTAATGACCAAGTGAACCCTCCCCCTATTTCATTTTGTTTTTATGACTTAGATAAAGGTCCTGGAGCGTTCCTTAAAGATAGAAATGAACTGCAAATTAACAAAAAACCAATTAACGTTATATTAGTGAAAAAAACCCAGCAAATTTCTGAACTTTCTCAAGTTTGTGATATCACATACATTGATGAAACATTAGAAAATGATATACTTCCACTTTGGACCGATACAATTTCATTGGATACTTTAACAATAGGTGAAAGTATCAGCTTTTTAGAAAATGGCGGTATAGCCTCTCTGGTTCAAGAAGGAAATAAAATCCGACTGTATATCAATAAGCAGCACGTATTGCAGCATAACTTTAAAGTGCAATCTCGATTGTTAGCTATGGCTAAGTTTTATCCAAATTGATTTTACTTGTTAACAATTGGATCTAATCCTATAATCTCTAGTATTCGGTTTTGCTTGATAATACCGAATTTTTGTAAATAAAATTTCCGAAAAGGTTAATATACAATGCAAACGCCAGTCATTCTGATCGTAGAGGATGAAGACGTAACTCGACTAAACCTCGTTAGTTTATTTGAAGCTGAAGGTTACAAAGTTATTGAAGCCATTGATGGCGATGATATGCATGACAAGCTTACAAATAATGATGATGTGAACCTTGTAGTTATGGACATCAACCTACCAGGTAAAAACGGGCTAATCTTAGCGCGTGAATTACGTCAAAAACGTAACGTTGGTTTAATTTTCTTAACAGGTCGTGACAACGACGTTGATCGCATTTTAGGTCTTGAAATTGGTGCTGATGATTACATCACAAAACCATTCAACCCTCGCGAATTAACTATTCGTGCTCGTAACCTTATTTCGCGCACAGCCCTTGGTGGCGAAGAAGCGAATATCGAAACAAATGGTGTTATCACATTTAACGGTTGGGAACTTGATGAAAATAGCCGTTGTTTAACATCTCCAAGCGGCGACGCTAAACGTTTACCTAAAGGTGAATACCGCGCGCTACGCTTAATGCTTGACTCACCGGGTCGTATCTTCAGCCGTGAGCAATTAATCAAGCACATGACTGGCCGTGAGCTTCGCGCTAACGACCGTACTGTAGACGTAACAATTCGTCGTATCAGAAAACACTTTGAAAGCGATAACAGCACATCTGAGCTGATCAGCACCATCCATGGTGAAGGCTATCGTTTCATTGGTAAAATCGACAGCTAATTAGAATTAATCTTCTAACTGTTGTAAGAATAATTGGAGGGCGTCACGCCCTTCATTTATTTTCACTGCTAACTCATCAAGCCACTGCTGTAACTCTTCGCTACTCTCTTCAAGCGCGCCATGTTCCATCTTCTTAGCATGTAACTGCACATCGTTTAAGCCTACAGAGCCAGCCGCACCTTTTAATTTATGCGCCACCGATTTGTACTCTTCTCTATCATCTGCCGCTAACGCATCTGCAAGCTCAGTTTGGTACTGAGGGTTTAGCTTATTAAATAACTCACAGCTGCGATTAAAGATAACTAGCCCCATTGAGCCAACAAAGTCTTCGATGGTTTCTATATCGAGAAGCTCAACGCGAATACCCGATAAATCTTTTTCAGTTACAGCTTTAATTGACTCAGGCTGGCAGTTTTGTTGCTGCTTGATATCAAATAGCTCGCCGAGCATTTTATCGAGTTTAGTGGTGTTGATAGGCTTAGCAAGTGCGCCTTGAATGTTAATACCTGCAAGCTCTTCTTCGGCGCTACGCACGTTGGCAGTTAAGGCAACGATTGGCAAGTTATCAAAGTGTTCATCGTCACGAATTTGACGAGCAACTTCATCACCATTGATATCTGGTAATTGCATATCAAGTAAAACTAGGTCTAAGTCATCTTCTGTGTAGACAAACGACAGTGCATCTTCACCAGTTTCAGCCCAAATAACTTCGTGACCACGCTGCTCAAGTAAGTTGGTAGCAATTTCGGCATTTAGCGGCACATCTTCCACTAAAAGAATGTTTAAACTGCTTACCGCATAACTTTGCTCGGTAGGCGCAATACAAAGCTTAAGCGGTATTTCAACAACAAAAACACTGCCCTCACCTTCAGTACTGCTGACATTAATTTCACCTTTCATTGCGCTAACAAGCGCTTTTGTTACCGCAAGGCCGATACCAGAGCCAATAGCATTGGTACCGTTGATATCTGGTGCTTTGTAGTACATGTCAAAAATACGATGCAGCTGCTCTTGTGGAATACCTTGACCCGTGTCGCTCACACGCATCACTAACCACGGACCATCAGCACGATTCTCACGGCGGCATTCAAGCTCTACATGGCCTTGCTGAGTGAACTTAACGGCATTGTTGATAAGGTTCCAAACAACTTGACGTAAACGAGTCGGATCAAGAGACGCGTAAACATCCAATGTGCCTTTACGTTTAATATTAAACTCAAGGCCTTTTTGTTCAGCAATTAAACCTGCAAAGTTCACTACGTCATTAATAAAGTCGGCCACATTGACTGAGTCAGCAACAATATCGAGCTGCTCACGGTCAATTTTATCCAAGTCGATAATATCGTTAAAAATATTGCCAAGGGTTTCAGCACTTGAAAACACCGTGTTACACCAACTACGTTGCTGTTTATCGAGTTCAGTATCAAGTAGCATGCGGGTTAAACCCACAATACCGTTAAGCGGCGTTCTTAATTCATGGCTTAAAGTTGCAATGAATTTCCCTTTATCTTTATAAGCTGCTTCAAGGGCTTGTGCTGCTTCTTTACGACTGGTGATATCACGGCCAAAGGCAAGCAAACCTATGTACTCACCTTTTTCATTAATAAAAGGTAACTTACGCATTTCAAACCAGCGCTTTTCACCATCAACGGGGTATTCAACGTCAAGCGTCAGAGCTTGGTGGGTTTGAGATACTTTTTTGTCGGTGCGCAGTACTTCTGGTAAATAATCACTTGGGTAGATCTCTTCAACACTCTTACCGATTAACTCATCGCTGCTTTTACCTATCACTTGTTCAAACATTTTATTACAGCCAGCAAATACACCATTGTTATCGCGGTAATAAAATAAATCGGGAGATGAGTCGACAATAGAGCGCAATAGCATGCCTTGTTGTGCAAGCTCTTGTTGGGTCTTCTTACGCTCGGCAATTTCGCGTCTGAGCTCTTCTATTGCTCTGTGTTTGGCATGAAACGCCATTTTACGCTCATCAATCTCTTCGTTTAAGCGACTGATATTGTCTTTTAGCGTTTGGTTGAGCAGTTTTTCTTGTTTGGTTGCGCTATCTAGGTAGCTATAAGAGGCTTCTAATTGGCGAATTGAGTTAAGCAGTACAGTTATTAAAATCGGCGATACCACCGCAGTGAAGAACATCACGGCCAAAACATCAACTAAAGTTACCGTACCAACTGCTACATAATAAAACATGCACGATAAGATCAGCGACATGACCAATAATAAGGCATAACAGGCGGCGGCAGTTTTAAACTCACCATACTTAGAAATAAAGCTTGAGAGTGTGCGAGCCCACGGACTCAAAGAAGAATCAATCATATATAAAGCTTAGGCACATAATCGAAAAAAAACAGCATAGCTAATTTTATCACTATTCCTTTAGAAATATTCATATTGTGCGATAAACATAGAATTTTTTCATCAACGCCGCTTTTTTATATTTTTTCATGTAAAATACCGCGCTTTAATAATTGCAAAGAATGAGTATTACCATGCAAACCACAATGCCAGATATTGCTGATACGGCTCCCGCCTTACAAACAGGTAAATTAGACTGGGTTGGCATGGGCGAAATTGAACTTCCTTTCATTTTTGAAACTCGCAATATTGCCCCTGTAAATGTAATTGCCAAGGCACGCGCTTTTGTAAACTTGCATAAAGAAGACGCCAAAGGCATTCATATGTCGCGTTTATTTTTAGCCCTTGATACCTTATCAACCGAGCAGCAAGTTAATCCACAAACTCTCAAGCAAGCACTTGATGCCTTTATTAGCAGCCATGATGATTTAAGTGACCAAGCACAAATCGAATTCAAATTTGAGCTACCTCTGCGTCGTAAATCTTTATTAAGTGGCAAAGTAGGTTGGAAAAATTACCCTATCCATCTGATCGCTAAGATCAACCAAGGCATTGTAAGTTTTGAGTTAATGGTTGATGTGACTTACTCGTCTACATGCCCATGTTCAGCGGCTCTTGCTCGTCAATTAATTCAAAATGCCTTTAGCGAAAAGTTTGCAGAGCAAAATATTGATAAGCAAACTGTTTTAGAATGGCTAGGCACAACTGATGGCATTGTTGCTACACCACACTCACAACGTTCAATTGCAAACGTGAAAGTAAAGCTCGACAGCAAAATTGACAGTTTTGATGTGGTTGGCTTAATTGATGCTTTAGAAGCTGAGCTAAAAACGCCAGTACAAGCGGCAGTTAAACGTGAAGATGAGCAAGAGTTTGCCCGCTTGAATGGTCAAAACCTCATGTTCTGCGAAGATGCTGCACGTAAAATTAAAGGTTTACTTGAACAGCAAAACTACGCAGATTATTGGCTGCAAATAAACCACTATGAATCACTTCATGCCCATGACGCAGTAGCTATCGCTGTTAAAGGTGTTGCTGGCGGATACACGGCTTAAAAATTTCGGGTGACTCCACGCACTTAGGCACGCTAATTGCTATTAATTTTCAGTGTCAATTTGTTGTTGTGGAGTTACCGTATGGAATTCGCTTTATTATCAATTTTAGTATTAGTCGTAGTAGCCTCTGTTGTTGCGTCAAAGTTTACCGATGAAGGCGGAAACCCTTATCCTTTCACTCGTAAGCAAACTGTTTTTACGCAAGTTGAGAGTGCTTTTTTACATCTTCTAGAACGTGCTGTAGGCGACCAATATAAAATCGTCAGCCGCGTTAAACTCATTGATTTAATCGACTGTAAGCAAGGCTTATCTATCAAAGCTAAACGAGCTGCAATGGCTAAAGCCAAAAACAAACAGTTAGATTACGTGCTTATCGACAAAGACAAACTTACTATTGTTGCCGCTGTTGATTTAGTCAATAACACCAACCGCGACGGCCATAAAGCCCAGCGTGACTGGTTTGTTAGTGGCGCGTTAGAAGCGGCAGGCATCCCGCATATTCGCATGAAGGTAAAATCAGGTTATCAACCAAGAGAAGTACGTGATGCAATCATGTTTAAGCTTGGTAAACCTGCAGCAGCGCCTGCAAGACCTGCACGCAACCGCGTTACTAAACCTGCGGTATTGTCACCATCACAAGCAAAAGCACACTCAACGGCGCTTGCAGAAATATAACCTGTCATAATATTGGCAAAAGCAGACTTTAAGGTCTGCTTTTTTGTTTGTTTTAGACATTTTTAGGTATAATCATCCTATTCAATCTAAGGAATCAAATATTATGCACGTTGGTATTATTGGCGCGATGGAGCCAGAAGTAAAAATCTTACGCGAAGCGATGACAAACCCAAGCATCATGACTAAAGCTGGTTTTACCTTTTACACCGGTGAACTAGCGGGTAACACAGTTACTTTAGTTCAATCTGGTATTGGTAAAGTAGCTTCTGCAGTAGCAACAACACTACTAATCGATAACTTCAGTCCAGATTGTGTGATCAACACAGGTTCTGCAGGTGGTTTTGAGCCATCGCTAAATGTAGGCGATGTGGTTATTTCTTCAGAAGTACGCCATCATGACGTAGACGTAACTGCATTCGGTTACGAAATCGGCCAAGTACCACAAATGCCAGCTGGCTTTGCTGCGCACCCTAAACTGATTGAAGCGGCTGAACAAAGCGTAAGTCAAATCAGCGATGTTAAAACCATGATTGGCCTAATTTGTACTGGTGATTCATTCATGTGTGACCCGGTACGAATTGAAAAAACACGTGCTGAATTCCCAACTATGCTTGCAGTAGAAATGGAAGGTGCAGCAATTGCACAAGCTTGTCATGTGCTAGAAACACCATTTGTTGTTATTCGTTCAATGTCTGACATTGCTGGCAAAGAGTCGCCGCAATCATTTGAAGAGTATATCGAAACGGCATCTATCAACTCATCTAAAATGGTTGTTGCTCTTTTAGAGAAGCTAACATCGGTGAGTTTATAAGGTGATTGCAAATATTGTTCAAAACCATTTGGACATTATTGTATTTTTTGTAGCGCTCTTAGCTGAGCGCTTCTTTCCTTTGGTTAGTTGGTATCATCCGAATACCTTTTTAACCGTTATTTTCTCTGCGCTTAGCGAGCGTTTATACAACCCAACGAACCCTAAAAGCTATCAGTATTTAGCCTCAACCTTGGCTTTTACACTCACCATTTTAGTGATAGTGACATTGGTTGTGCTGTTTTTAGAGTTTGCTTTTTACCCTGAGCTATTAAATGGCTTAATTTTATATTTGTTACTCAGTAGCCGCGCTCAAGAGAAGAAATCATTACGTATTGCCAGATTACTCAAGCTCAACCAAAAAGCGACTGCAAGAGAGCTACTAGCTAGCCTCGTTGCCCGTGATGTCTCACGTTTATCAGCCCCAGGCATTTGCAAAGCAACCATGGAGTCACTGGTGCTTCAAAGTGCGCGGCATTATTTTGCCGTTATATTCTTTTATCTACTTGGCGGCGCTATCCTTGCTTTGGTTTATCGCTTACTCACATTAATTCATCAAGCATGGCGAAAAAACCTAAAACCAAACAACCCATTTTTGGCTCCCATTGCTAAATTACTATTTGTATTGGAGTGGTTACCCACTCGATTAGTTGCATTAACGATTGCAGCAACTAATGCCAGTAAACAATGTATTCATTATATAAAACACTATGGCAGACACTTTTATCAAACCAATACAGGATGGCTGTTAAGTGTTACATCGGCTGCTTTGCAAGTGCAATTAGGCGGCCCTGCCCTTTACCAAGGTGAGCGCTTTAATAAAATGCGTGTTGGGACCGATCGCTTACCAGATGCCGATGATATTCCTGCTTTAGTGAATCGCTTAAATCAAGCGAAAGCATTTTGGTTACTACTGATAGTCGGGATTGAAGTAATTAGCCTTTTCACAAACTAATCAAAATATAAGCATAAAAAAACCAGCCGCAGCTGGTTTTTTTATACCAATGAGCTTTATTAAGCTAAGGTGATTTTAGCAAACTTACGTTTACCTACTTGGTAAATCTGTGTTGTGCCTTTAGCAACTTCAAGCTTAGTATCTGTTACTTTCTCTTCACCATTAATCTTTACAGCACCTTGTTTAATCATACGCATTGCTTCTGACGTACTAGCTACAAGGTTAGCTTCTTTTAATAGATTAGTAATAAACACAGTGTCTTCAGCAATTGTTACTGTCACTTCTGGGATCTCATCTGGTAATGCATTCTTTTGGAAACGCTTGATGAAATCTTGATGAGCACCTTGGGCTGCTTCTTCACTGTGGAAACGTGCAATCATTTCTTTTGCAAGTTCAATCTTGATGTCACGCGGGTTTGCACCGTCAGCAACACGCTGTTTAAGCGCAGCAATTTCTTCGATTGATAAAGCACTTAATAAGTCATAGTAACGCCACATTAGATCATCGCTGATAGACATCACTTTACCAAACATGTCGTTTGGCTCATCAGTAATACCAATGTAGTTTCCTAATGACTTAGACATTTTTTGAACGCCATCAGTACCTTCAAGCAGTGGCATCATAAGTACTGTTTGTGGCTTTTGACCTTCGTCTTTTTGTAATTCACGACCCATTAATAGGTTAAAGCGTTGGTCTGTACCGCCAAGCTCAACATCAGCTTCTAATGCAACTGAGTCCCAACCTTGTACCAGTGGATATAAAAATTCGTGGATAGCAATCGATTGACCATTGGCATAACGCTTTTTAAAGTCATCACGTTCTAGCATACGTGCTACTGTTTGACGCGCAGCCAGTTTAATCATACCTGCTGCACCTAAGTTCTCCATCCAAGCAGAGTTGAATGCAACAGTTGTTTTAGCAGGATCAAGAATTTTAAATACTTGCTCTTTATAGGTTTCAGCATTAGCTAAAACATCTTCACGAGTTAACGGTTTACGCGTTACGTTTTTACCCGTTGGATCACCAATCATACCGGTGAAGTCACCGATTAAGAAAATCACTTCATGACCTAGGTCTTGGAAGGTTTTCATTTTGTTGATAAGAACTGTATGACCTAAATGCAGATCAGGCGCAGTTGGATCGAAACCCGCTTTGATCTTAAGTTTCTTACCAGACTTTAGTTTTTCGACTAATTCGTCTTCAATTAATATCTCTTCTGCACCGCGTTTTATCTCAGCTAGAGCGGTTTGTAAATCCACTGTGTATTACTCCAAAAATTCAGCTACCGGGGCGTGGTGGCCTGTCAGGGTTATAAATATAGAGCTAAAAACTTTAAAATTTAGCTAGTTAGCACCAAAAAGCGACACTAGAAAAAAGCCTAACTTAAATAGTTTAAGAAACAGCCCTGAAGGCAGCGCGCATGATTGTTCTTTATACCGCGTTATTGCAATTTAATGAAGGTACTTTAGTTAACTAATATAGATTTAGTTTAACCATAGGCATCTGCTGCAATTTTAACCAAAAAAGTTTAACGCGCTGAGCAATTCTAGCGTAAAATAGCGCCAGTTTAAATCTACAAAACACTGGTATTTGCTCTATTTTAGGTATATCCTGCGATATTAGTATTTAAATTTCTTGACAGCAGAAAAGGCACGATATGGTTCACGTAGTGCACAAACTTCCCAAAAAACACAAACTGCTTATTCTCGGTTTGGTTTCTGCTATTGTTGGCTTGGCATTATTGCCTTCTGAAAAAGCCACCGCTTCAAAGGATAACAGTGCAAAAGCACTTGAAATTGGCAAACGCTACGAATTACAAGTTAAAGTTGATGATAACGAAAAACTAACTGAGCTTAATTCACAGCAAGCAGCAGCAAAACTTCCAGAATACGAGCTTATCGACCATGAAGTACGAAATGGCGATAATTTAGCACTTATCTTTAAACGTGCGGGCTTCTCAGCGCAAACATTACACAAACTTGTTAATACCAACGCAGAAACTCGTAAATTAACAAAAATTCACCCAGGCGAAATCTTAAGCTTTGCAACAGCTGAAGATGGTTCTCTAGCTCAGCTACGTTATGTGATCTCAAAAACAGATACCTTATACGTTACATTAAATGACGAAGGTAACTACGACACTTCTATCGATAGCAAAGAAATCGAAACGCTAAGTAAATCAGCTGGCGGTGAGATCTCCAATAGCTTTTGGACGTCAGGCATTGCCGCAGGCTTAAGCGAGCGTCAAATCATGAATTTTGCTGACATCTTCGGTTGGGATGTCGACTTTGCTAATGACATTCGTAAAGGTGATCAATTTGGTCTTATTTATGAAGCTCACTATGTTGATGGTGAGTACATTGGTGATGGTAAAATTATTGCCGCAGAATTTATTAACCAAGGTGAGCGTTACACGGCTATTCGCCATACTGATGGTAACTTCTACACGCCTGAAGGCCGTAGCATGAAAAAAGCCTTCTTACGCGCACCTGTTAACTTTAAGTATATTAGTTCGAGCTTTAACCCGCGTCGTTTACACCCTGTGACCAAAACGGTAAAACCACATAACGGTATCGATTACGCAGCGCGTACCGGTACGCCAGTTGTATCATCGGGTAATGGTAAAGTGATTAAAGCAGGCTACAGTAAATACAACGGTAATTATGTATTTATTAGCCATGGCACACAGTATGTGACTAAGTACTTACACTTAAACAAAAAGATGGTTAGAACTGGTCAGAAAGTGAAACAAGGCCAGAAGATTGGTACTGTTGGTGCGACAGGTCGTGTGACGGGCCCACACTTACACTATGAATTCTTAGTAAACGGTGTTCACCGCAACCCTAAAACGGTCAAACTACCTAAATCAGAGCCTCTACCGCGCGATGAGCTAGCTAAGTTTAAACCGATTGCTGATAACTTCTTAGCTCAATTACAGCGTAACCGTGAGTTACAATTAGCGTTAAATAAGTAGTTAAGTAAACATGTAAAAGCCGCTTCAATTGAAGCGGCTTTTTTGTGCCTAGAATAAATCCATCTAAAACTATTATAGACTTTACTAAAACGAGTACTGATGTCACTGCGGTTTAATACAATTATTACCTTAAAAGAACATAGATAAGTTGAATAATTAGCGAAATCATCACCAGTGGCCAAATGTACTTTGCATATTTTGTAGCGCCATCAAGCCCCATTTTAGACTGATACTTTTCAAGTAGCGGTATTAGAATAACCAAAGCAACAAAAAGGCATAATAAGATAATAAAAACATTCATGGCGGCTTTCTTAGTTGTTGAATATTAAGGTTTACTATACCTAATTTAAGGGCAAAAAAAAGCGCAGTAAAATTACTGCGCCAGTCGGTTGGAAGTAAATCGACTTAATCGTGTTATTAGCCAACAATCGCTAACAAAATACCTGCTGCAACGGCACTGCCTAATACCCCTGCTACGTTTGGTCCCATGGCATGCATTAACAAGAAGTTATGCGGGTTGCTCTCAAGACCTACCTTATTAACCACACGTGCTGCCATTGGTACCGCTGACACACCGGCTGCGCCTACTAATGGGTTGATTGGCGATTTAGAGATCTTATTAAGACCTTTTGCCATAAACACCCCTGAAGCTGTACCAATTGCAAAGGCTAAAGCACCTAACACCAAAATACCGATTGTTTCTACGGTTAAGAACTTATCGGCTGCAAGCTTTGAGCCTACCGCTAAGCCTAAGAAAATGGTGGTAATGTTGATGATTTCGTTTTGTGCACTATTGCTTAAACGATCAACCACACCTGATTCACGCATCAAGTTACCTAAGCAGAACATACCTACCAGCGGTGTTGCCGCAGGTAAAAACAAGATAGTTAAACTAAGCACCATTAATGGAAAAACAATTTTCTCTTTTTTCGATACTGTACGAAGTTGCGGCATTTGAATTTCGCGCTCTTCTTGCGTTGTTAGTGCGCGCATAATTGGCGGCTGAATAATTGGCACAAGTGCCATGTATGAATAAGCCGCTACAGCGATTGCACCAAGTAAATCAGGTGCCAGCTTAGATGCTAAGAAGATAGCTGTAGGACCATCTGCTCCACCAATAATGGCGATGGCCGATGCATCCTGTAGCGAAAATTCAAAGCCAGGAATAAAGTTAAGTAGAATTGCACCAAATAAAGTAGCAAAAATACCAAACTGCGCAGCCGCACCTAACAGCAACATACGCGGATTTGCTATCAGGGCACTAAAGTCTGTGAGTGCACCCACGCCCATAAAAATCAAAAGTGGGAATACCCCAGAGTCAATCCCGATATGGTAGACGTAATACAAAAGGCCACCCGGCTCAGATAACCCAGCAACTGGGATATTAGTTAAAATAGCCCCAAAACCAATAGGTAATAATAACAGTGGCTCAAATTTACGGGCGATTGCGAGATATAATAACCCGCAACCTACCGCAATCATTATTAATGCAGGAAAGGTAAAGTTAGCAATACCTGTCGCATGCCAGAGGTTTAAAACACCATCCATCCTCTGTCTCCTATGCTAGCGCGATTAGCGCATCGCCAGTGGCAACAGAGTCGCCCTCTGCTACTAATACTTCAGCTATTGTACCTGAGTGTGCGGCGCGAACTTCTGTTTCCATTTTCATCGCTTCCATAATGATAACCACATCACCTTCATTTACTGTTTGGCCAGCTTTTACCTTCACTTTGAAAATATTGCCTGCTAACGGCGCGTTTAAGGTTTCGCTAACAGACGCTGAAGCTGACTGAGGAATTAACTCACTGTCTTTTAGGGTTACTTCTTTGAGCTCACCACCTTGGGCTACGACCACATCGTAAACTTTGCCATCAACTTTAACGCTGTATTGCTCTGCTTTTGCAGGGCTTGTAGAGGCTGGCTTAGTTTCTGACTTGGCAACTTCACCCGTTGGAATTGCTTCAAACGCATCAGGGTTGTTACGGTTTTTAATAAACTTAAGGCCGATTTGAGGGAATAATGCGTAAGTAAGTACATCATCAATCACGTCATCAGCAAGCTCTAAACCTTGCTCCTTAGCTTCACTTAATAACTCTGCTTCAAGCTTCTCAAGCTCAGGCTCAAGCTTATCAGCAGGGCGACACGTAATTGCTTCAGCGCCCTCTAGTACACGCTCTTGTAGCTCTTTATTCATTGGCGCTGGTGTTGCACCATACTCGCCTTTGAGTACACCCGCAGTTTCTTTAGTGATGGTTTTATAACGCTCGCCAGTCAACACATTAAGTACCGCTTGAGTACCTACAATTTGCGACGTTGGTGTAACTAGAGGAATGTAACCTAAGTCTTCACGTACACGCGGGATCTCAAGTAATACTTGATCAAGCTTATCAGCAGCACCTTGCTCTTTGAGCTGATTTTCCATGTTAGTTAACATACCGCCAGGTACTTGGGCTAGTAAAATACGACCATCAACACCTTTAAGGCTGCCTTCAAAAGCAGCGTATTTCTTACGTACATCACGGAAGTAAGCGGCAATTTCTTCTAACTCATTTAAATTAAGGCCGGTGTCACGCTCAGTGCCTTCTACAATTGAAACAATAGTTTCTGTGGCACTATGACCATAGGTCATACTCATTGACGAAATAGCCGTATCAAGCATATCGATACCCGCATCGATTGCTTTTTGGTAAGTTGCAGTACTTAAACCTGTCGTCGCGTGACATTGCATTGCGATAGGAATAGATACAGTTTCTTTTAAGCCTTTGATCAACTGTTCGCAATCATATGGCTTTAATAAACCCGCCATATCTTTGATACAAATTGAATGACAACCAAGATCTTCTAGTTGTTTTGCAAGCTCAAGCCACATATCAAGCGTATGGACTGGGCTTACTGTGTACGAAATAGTACCTTGGGCATGAGCACCTACTTTAACAGCAGCTTTAATGGCAGTTTCAAGGTTACGCACATCGTTCATCGCATCGAAAATGCGGAAAACATCAACACCGTTTTTGTGGGCACGCTCAACAAACTTTTCGACTACATCATCAGCATAATGACGGTAACCTAAAAGATTTTGTCCGCGAAGTAGCATTTGTTGCTTAGTGTTTGGCATTGCCGCTTTTAGCTCGCGAATACGTTGCCAAGGATCTTCACCTAAATAACGGATACACGAGTCAAACGTCGCACCACCCCATGATTCAATTGACCAATAACCCGCATTATCGAGTTTTTCTGCCATGGGTAGCATGTCGTCTAAGCGCATACGCGTTGCCAAAAGAGACTGGTGTGCGTCACGCAATACTAATTCGGTTAATTTTAATTTAGCCATGTTTAAGCTGCCCCGTTATTTTTGTTTATTTCGAAATTGAGCAATTGCAGCGCTGATTGCTGCAATATGTGCCTGTGGCACACCCTGTTGAGGTTGAATTTTTGCTGTACGCGTAGGTTCTGCAGTTGCAGGATCATCAAATCGACCCACTACCTTTGACATTAAAGTGACTGCTGAAATCAAAATAGTCAGAAAAACAAACACGCCTACCATGCCTGTCACCATCAAACTGGCCGCAGTGGTGAGTAATCCACCTATATCCATACGACTCCCCTCGCTTACTTAAAATAAAAAGTTATTTTTGTTAAATAATTATGCACCAATAATAACAAACAAAATTCATTTGTATAGCACCATTGTAAATTGGTAAAACCAATTAAATTTAAAATAACATGACGCACATATAATTAACACCCTACTATTAGCGCATTTAAAGCCCCGTTATAGATGATATAAATAGTCAATATAGCCAGACGTTATATGTTCAGCTATTAACCAATCATAGTAAAAAGCCTAAAAACCACGCACAACAAGGTGTTAGAGCTATCCCCTTAAAATAAAGTTAAATTGGTCTTACCAATAATCACAGAAATACTCTTTTTCTTAATTCAGCTCAATATGAAAAAATATCACTATGAATAAGTTACATGCTTACTCGTAAAAGTTACCAAATGATAAACCCTGTAAAGAACAACAAAAACACTCAACCCGTTGAAATATATAAAATAAAACTTATGGCACAGAACTCGCTTCAGTTACATCGAACTTAAGAAAATTTAAATAGCCAAGGAGACCACTATGTTACGCTGGACAATTACTTTTTTAGTTATCGCGTTAATCGCAGCAGTGTTAGGTTTTGGCGGTATCGCAGGAGCCGCTGCAGGCATCGCTAAGATTATCTTTTTTATATTTTTAGTATTACTAGTTATTTCGCTGGTATCAGGAGCACTTAGAGGCAGTGTCCCTAAGTAGTTAAAAGCAGATAACCACTTACTTTATTTTAAATTTACAAGGAATTTCATTATGAAAAACTCAACTTTAAAAGCCGCTACTATCGCCCTATTTTCAGGTTTATTCATCATGGGTTGTGAAGACAACTCTGCTGAAGACGCAGGTGAGCGTATTGATGAAGCAATTACTGATACACAAAATGCAGTTGAAGATGCATGTGAAGAAGTAAAAGAAGGTGTTAACGCAGAAGAAACTAACTGCTAATAACACACCTTACTTAAAAAAAGCGGCCAAGTGTCGCTTTTTTGTGTATGTAAGTTAGCGAGTTAGCGAGTTAGCGAGTTAGCGAGTTAGCGAGTTAGCGAGTTAGCGAGTTAGCGAGTTAGCGAGTTAGCGAGTTAGCGACTCTAGGCTGCCCGCTGACTGTGTCAAGCAGTTTGCTAACTTTACTCTTTCCCCTAGAAACTCATTAATTTGTTGGATTTCGCTCCGCTCTAACCAACCTACAGGCTCTTTTGTTTTAATCTGATAGCTGACGGCTGAAAGCTGATAGCTCCTTTCCCCTACAAGCTCGCAACTTTACTCTTTCCCCTAGAAACTCGCTAACTTGTTGGGTTAATCTGAAAGCTGATAGCTATGAGTGCGTTGGGTTTCGCTCCGCTCTACCCAACCTACGTTATTACTCACAACCCGTTGTGAGAGGCTTGTTTGTCGTTACACTCGCTATATGCCACTGGCCGTCGATATAACTTACTTTTGCAACATCGCTTACAGCAAAGTCGCCAGGGACATTTAAACGCGTTAAGTTGCTTGCTAACTGCTGCTGACAATATGGGCCGGTATCGCCATGCATTACAAGTACAGGCTTATTGGTGTGCTTTGCGAAGTCGCTGATGGCATCTCGGTATATTTTAAATGCATCACAATTAGAACGTTGTGATTCACTGCAAGTGGGTTTACTGGTCGGGTGGTAAATATCAGCCTGAAAACCAAATACATAGGCCTTAGCATCTTGCTGAACAAGCGCTTGTTTTAACCAAGTTAAGTTGTACTTATCACGCTTGTCGGCGGCATCTAGTGCTGCGTTTTTGTCACTTTTTAAAATTTGCGAGCGACCATTAAAAGTACCCGGTATATGCAAAGTGCGAAACTCAATGCCATCAAACTGCCAGCGAGCATTTTCTAGCATTTCAGTTTGGGTTTCATAACCCTGAAGTTGCTGTGCTTTTTTTGTATAAGCATCATCGAACATCAAGCCTTTAACAAAGCTTAGCCGTTCAAGCTCATCAAAACGCACCGATAGCTTTTCTCGGTCGCAATCGGTCCATTCATTATCACCGGGGGTATAAATAAAAGGCTGCGGGGTCAACGACGTCAATAACGCTTTATTAGTTTGCAAAAGCTTATTCGTGCAAGCTAGCGCTCCTGATTTCATATCACCAAGATGCATTAAAAAGCCATGAGGTGTTGTTGCGATTGCCTTGGTAATTTTTCCGTCTTTGGCGAGATTGATTTCATCAATCGGGGTGTATGGCATATCGCCCATAACTAAAAAAGTATTTGTGGTCATTGCAAGTGCTAATGACATTGAACTAACAAACATACAACTTACACCTTTAAAATACGCATACCTTAAGCTCTCACAATGACAACTAAATGAAAACCAACTACGGAAGATTTTTTCTATCGATGTTAAACTGCTGTCAGCAAATAAAGTGAGCCCACAAATGACTTTAAGTACAACTTACAAATTAGATAAACCGTATTATTACGAATGCTTTGATGAGTCTTTACCTTATTCATCTCAAGCTAAGCCTAAATACCCGCTGTTGGTATTGTTAATAACCTTAGGCTTATTGGCTTTTTATCAATTAGATAATCATTATTTAGGCAGCTTTATGATTATGCTTGCCGTGGTTGAGTGCTTATCGTTTTACTACAAGCGTCCATGGTGGGTCGCAAGACAAATGATGAGTCGTGCATCGGGTAGCGAAGTCACTGTCGTATTTGATGATGAAGGCGTTAAGGCCGAGAACCCGCATAAAAGCTACCAATTAAGCTGGCAACAAATTAGTGAGATTATTGAAACTGAGCGAGGTTATATTTTAAAGGCTCAGCGCGGTATGCAATATATTTCTAAACAAGCGCTAAATGATGAAATGACAGCAGAACTAAATAAAAGAGCCACTCAGTGAGTGGCTCTTAAAAATATCTGTCGCTGATTAAACGTTGCCCGGATTTGGGTTAGATTTCTCTGCTTGAATTCGCATGTAGATTTCTTCACGATGTACTGATACATCTTTAGGTGCATTTACACCAATGCGAACTTGATTTCCTTTAACACCAAGAACAGTAACTGTTACTTCGTCACCGATCATAAGGGTTTCACCTACTCTACGAGTTAGTATTAGCATTCTCTTGCTCCCATGTTCCAAAAAATTAAAAGATTCCGCGTCAAAAACATTCTAATGAAATATAGACTTAAAAGTAAGTAAAAACTCTAGATCTTATTCATTTTCAGTTAAAAAAACTTTGTGTAGCGCACGTACAGCCAGTTCTAAATACTTTTCGTCAATTAAAACTGATATCTTTATTTCTGATGTCGATACAAGCATCACTTTGATGTTTTCATCGGCAAGGGCATTAAAAAATAAACTTGCCACACCAGAGTGAGATTTCATCCCTACACCTACTGCAGACACCTTGGCAACATTGCTGATCCCTTTAATAGATTCTGCGCTGATACCATCTTGGTTACTGGTCAAAATTTCAAGCGCTTGCTCAAAATCATTCGTGTGCACAGTAAAAGCATAGTCTATTTTTTCAAAGTTATGATTAACTTGATTAATCATATCTATTTCGATGCCGAATTCTGCAAAAAGTTTCAAAATTTTTGCAAGGTTTTCCGTTCCTTGGTGCACACCATTAACGTAAATCAGACTTTCGTCACGATTAAAGGCGATACCCGACACAATGTTTGCTTGCACATCCGGCTCCTCAAAACTGATCAAGGTCCCTTGATCCGGGTTAAAACTCGATAACACTCTGAGCGGTATATTATATTTTCCTGCGGCTTCGACACTGCGAATATGTAGCACCTTAGCCCCAAGGCTGGCCATTTCGAGCATTTCTTCGAAGGTGACATGGCTCATACGTCGCGCATTAGGTTCAATGCGCGGGTCGGTGGTATATACCCCATCAACATCGGTGTAAATTTGACATTCGTCGGCATTGATAGCACCTGCAATCTCAACCGCAGAGGTATCAGTACCACCGCGACCAAGCGTAGTGATATTGCCTTCAATATCGCGGCCCTGAAAGCCCGCTATAATGGCAATCCGGTTATGTTCAAGTTCATGCTTAAGACGAGTCGCAGCAATCTCTTCAATGCGCGCTTTACCAAACATATTATCAGTGCGAATGTTAACCTGATCAGCAAGTAAGCTTACCGCTGAGTGACCACGTTTGATGATAGCCATTGCCAGCAGAGAAACTGACACTTGCTCACCGGTGGTTAGCAATACATCAAGCTCACGAGCACTAGGGCGAGAATCGATTTGTTTAGCGAGTTTAATTAGACGGTTAGTTTCTCCCGACATAGCCGAGAGCACCACCACAACTTGATGGCCTTGTTGCTTGGTTTTTACAACAAGGTCGGCGACGGCCTCAATTCGCTCTATTGAGCCAACTGAGGTGCCACCGAATTTTTGGACGATAAGTGCCACTAGTAGTTAAGAACGCTCAGATAACCAACCAGTTACACTTTCTAAGGCTGCAGCTAGATTCTCAGGCTGAGTACCACCTGCTTGCGCCATATCAGGACGACCACCGCCCTTACCGCCTACTTGTGCAGCCATGTGATTTACAAGCTCACCGGCTTTCACTTTACCTGTTAGGTCTTTAGTTACACCTGCAATTAGGCTTACTTTGTCGCCATTAGCTACGCCAAGGGCAATAACACCTGAGCCAATCTTCGTTTTCAGGTCATCAACCATGCCGCGTAGTGCTTTAGACTCAGTACCTGCAACATCAGCAACCAGTAATTTAATACCGTTCACTTCAACAACAGAGTCAAGTAACGATGCACCAGCCGCACTTGCTAACTTGTCGTTAAGCTGTGCAATTTGCTTCTCAAGGCCTTTTGATTTCTCAAGTAACGCAGTTACTTTTTCAAGTACTGTGCTGCTATCACCTTTTACTAGTGCTGCAACATCGTTTAGTTGTTGCTCTTGCTCACTTACATAAGCAACCGCTTCAGCACCCGTTACCGCTTCAATACGGCGGATACCGGCTGCGATACCGCTTTCTGATACGATCTTAAATAAACCGATATCACCTGCACGCTTAACGTGAGTACCACCACATAGCTCGATTGAGTAGTCACCAATGGTTACTACGCGAACTTCGTCGTCGTATTTTTCACCGAATAATGCCATTGCACCTTTTGCTTTAGCATCTTCGATAGCCATTAGCTCAGTTTCAAGCGCAAAGTTACGACGGATTTCATCGTTCACTGCGCGCTCGATTTGGCGTAATTCGTCTTTTGTTACCGCTTCAAAGTGAGAGAAGTCAAAACGTAAACGCTCAGGGTCAACAAGTGAACCTTTTTGATTTACGTGCTCACCTAAAATTTGACGTAACGTTTCATGTAAAATGTGTGTTGCAGTGTGGTTTTTCTTGATGCTATCGCGACGTGCTGCATCAATTGTTGCCTCTGCTTTATCGTTTGTACCAATACGGCCTTGTACACGACCATGATGTGCAAATGCATTACCAAGCTTCGTCGTGTTAGTCACTACAAACTCACCGCCAGCAACTTTTAACACACCTGTGTCACCAACCTGACCACCTGATTCAGCATAAAACGGTGTGCGGTCTAAGATTGCGATACCTTCTTGACCATCTTCAAGTACAGAAACCGATTGACCTTCAGAGAAAAGTTCAACCACAGTACCTGTGTAATGTTCTGCATCGTAACCTTTAAAGTCTGTGTGTTTTTCAGACTTAAGTTGTTGGTTGTAATCAGCACCAAACTTACCAGCTTGCTGTGCTTGCTTACGCTGAACAGCCATACACTCTTGGAAGCCGTGCTCATCAATCGTCATGAAA
The DNA here is from genome assembly GCF_001469895.1 of Pseudoalteromonas sp. XI10. Classification (GTDB taxonomy): domain Bacteria; phylum Pseudomonadota; class Gammaproteobacteria; order Enterobacterales; family Alteromonadaceae; genus Pseudoalteromonas. The sequence continues at coordinate 37,256 of NZ_LOPY01000049.1, forward strand.
CGCTCACGCGCCACGTCTGCCGTTAAGTCTGCTGGGAAACCGTAAGTATCGTAAAGTTTGAATACTAAGTCTCCTGGGATCACATCACCTTCGATGTCAGTTAGGCTTTCTTCTAAAATAGCCAGACCACGCTCAAGTGTTTTACCAAACTGCTCTTCTTCGATACGCAGTACTTTTTCAATAATTTCTTGTTGCTTAGCAAGCTCTGGGTACGCTTGACCCATTTGCTCAATTAGTGCAGCAACTAGCTTGTAGAAGAATGCACCTTTCGCACCTAGCTTGTTACCATGACGAACGGCGCGACGAATAATACGACGTAGTACATAACCACGGCCTTCGTTTGATGGCATAACGCCGTCAGACACTAAGAACGCACACGAACGAATGTGGTCAGCCACAACGCGTAACGATTTATCATCTAAATCTTGTGCATTTGTTACTTTAGCCGCCGCAGCAATAAGTGCTTGGAATAAATCGATTTCGTAGTTTGAGTGCACGCCTTGTAAAATTGCAGAGATACGCTCAAGACCCATACCTGTATCAACAGACTGCTTAGGAAGCGGCTCCATTGTACCGTCGGCATGGCGGTTATACTGCATAAATACTAGGTTCCAGATCTCGATGAAACGGTCACCGTCTTCTTCAGGTGAACCTGGAGGACCACCCCAAATTTCTTCACCGTGATCGTAAAAGATTTCAGAACATGGACCACAAGGACCTGTATCACCCATTGACCAGAAGTTATCGCTGGTTGCAATGCGAATAATACGGTCTTCACTTAGACCCACTTCTTTATGCCAAATATTGAAGGCTTCTTCATCATCGTGATAAATGGTAACAAGTAGCTTTTCTTGCGGTAGTTTTACAACATCAGTTAAAAACTCCCAAGCAAACTTGATTGCGTCTTGCTTGAAGTAATCGCCAAAGCTGAAGTTACCTAACATTTCAAAAAATGTATGGTGACGTGCAGTGTAACCTACGTTTTCAAGATCGTTATGTTTACCACCGGCACGCACACAACGTTGTGAGCTGGTTGCACGTGAATAAGGGCGGCTTTCCGCACCTAAAAATACATCTTTAAATTGCACCATACCGGCGTTATTGAATAATAACGTGGCATCATTACCCGGGATCAGCGAGCTTGAAGGAACAATCTGGTGTTGTTTAGAGGCAAAAAAGTCTAAGAACTGTTGCCTGATCTGTGCGGTAGTCATATGCTGCATGTGAAAATCTCACCCGTTTATTGCTGTGCTTGCATTGCAAAATCAATTTGTTCGTAATTAAAGCCTCGATACATCAAGTAGCGTACACGTTTCGCTCTTTCTTTCTGGTCGAGTTCTTTACCTGAATTTGAAAACTTCTTTAAATATGCGTCCTTTGCGAGTTCGAACCAATCGACTTCGAACTCCTCGAGCGTTTTATCTAATAGTGCTCGGTCTATCCCTTTTGCCATTGCTTCGCTCTGAATGCGTTTTACACCATGATACTTAGCTAAATGGCGGCGTACAAACCCTTCGCAATAGCGCTGTTCGTTAATAAAGTTGTGTGATTCACACCAATCTAACAAGCGCTCTGTGAACTCGGGTGTCGCCTCTTTTTGCTGTAACTTTCGCGTTAGATCCCGACGCGAATAATCTTGTCGAGACAATAACCAAAGTACGTAATTTTTTAACTTTTGTTCTTTATCATCCATTACGCGTCAAAGCGTCCTGATTGTGACGGCGCTTCGGGTGCTTTTGTTTGGTCATCACCTTTTGGCACAACCGGCATAAAAATAGCCTGAAAAGACACGAAGAAACTAATGTAACAAATTGGCATTAAAACCAATAGAGGAATAAACGATAAAGGAATACAGATCACCATTAAAACAGCGCAAATTAGGCCATAAACACCCAATGGCGCCATATTATGGTAAAACACCATAAATGAGGTTTTTAAAACCTGAAACATATTGCTTTGCTTTTGAAAATAAACCAAAGGCACAGCATAGGCAAAAGCGGTTAAATACACACAGATCGCCACTAAGAATACCGCAACTTGCCCCATTGAAATGGTTGCCAATAAATCCGCAATATGAGATTGGTTTTGTGGATCGAAAGTCTGGCTCGAAATAACTGCATAGGCATCTGCAAAAATGAAATTAGACAATAAGGCCAATAAAATACCTGCCGCCATTTGATACACGGCAACGCGCACTAAACCTATACGGTTTCCTTTATTACTAAACGGCTTAAAAATATCAGCCTGACTGATAGTCCCGCCTTGCTGCTTTGTTAACACAGCTTGATAAAGGCCCGCCATCAAAAATGGCGTCACAAACGCACCAACAACTTGCAGTAAAGGTAGTAGCAATGCCAAAAAGCTAATTATCACGATTAGCAGATGCATTAAAATAAAAGTCAAAGGTTGCAGCTTAAAGATTTCCCATCCAGCTTTAAACCATTTAACGCCCGCATCAGCTTTAAAAATACGTACTTCGATCGACATAGTTTCTCATTCAATAACGACAAAACGCACCGAGTATAACTGGGTGCGCTACTTGTTTATAGTCACCTGTAGTGAAATTTACTCAGGCTTTTTAATTTTTTTAATATCAAGCATGTGCGAGCCATGTTTGATTTTCGTTTCGAGGTAAGCTCGGTTACCTACTACACCCGCTTTAATGTGCGCATGAGTGCCAACCACTGAATCAACTTCAATACCTGCATCACGCAGTGCTTTAAGCTTATTTGGGTTATTAGTCATTAACTTAACGTGCTTTTGATTGAGTGCTTCAAGCATTAATACCGCGTCTGAAAAATCACGTAAATCATCAGCAAAACCCAAGTGGTTATTCGCTTCGTACGTATTCATACCTTGCGACTGTAATACGTAAGCATCAATTTTATTGTATAAACCAATGCCACGGCCCTCTTGGCGTAAATACAGTAAAATACCGCCTTGTTGGTGCATCATCTCGATACACTCATTTAATTGCTCACCACAATCACAACGTGACGAATGGAATACATCGCCCGTTAAACACTCTGAATGCATACGAATTAAAGGGATATCTTGCTCTGTGTCGGCTTGATTAAACACTAAAGCAACATGTTCTTGGCCATCATTTAAGCCACTGAAAGATACGATTTCTGCAGGGATATCACTGTTTTTGCCAACATTCAGCTGGACTCTTGCTCTTACTTGCGCCACGACAAATCCAAATTAAAAAATAAATGCGATACTGCAAATGTGATTACAACAGCTTGAAGGTTGTAAGGATGCAACATACGACGAGTGATAACTAATATTGAGGCAGTTACCAGCAATTCAAGTATTATACACTCAAACCACCCCAAGATACGAGCTTTGCGCCTCGCTTTAGTGACGCTAACAAAACACCTTAAAAGCTCTGCTTTTTAGAGCTAAACCTTTGAAATACAATAAATTACTAAACAAACCTTTGTAGATATTCGAAAAAATAGATTAGTTTAATCTCAATAAACCGCTAAGCCTTTAACAACCACCTATCAAAATAATAAAAATAACAGTGTAATGATGAGCTTCAGCGCTGATTAATAACGTACTTAAAGCGCTAAATAAAACAATTATGAGGAATAACCAAAAAGTGATGCTTGAAGCTTAAACTGCTCTGCTAACTCATCAATTATAACCCTTTGACTAAGCTTTAAATATCTTGAGCGTGGCCAAACAACATTGATTGGCATAACCGCACCTGAAAAGGTATCTAAAACACTAGTTAGTCTATTACTATCTAGCTGCTCTTGAATAAGCCATGTAGGTAATTGTGCAACACCTAAACCATTAAGTGCGGCATTAAGCATCGCATCTCCATCACTGAGCATATATCTGGCATTGATTAACTGGTTAAATGACTGCTTTTTACTATCTTTGAATAACCATGTTGGCTGCGAAGATCGCTTACTGCCAATAATACAATCATGAGTGAGCAAATCCGCAGGAGTGTCTGGCACACCATGTTGGTCAAAATAATCTTGACTACCACACACTGTTAGTTTTTGATAACCCAACAATTTTGCTACCAGATCGGCATCATCTTCTAATGTGCCGATACGTACCACCAAATCAACATTTTCATTTATTAAATTGATACGACTTTCACTAAAGTGAACCGCAAGCTCTAGTTTAGGATACTTGTTTGCTAATTTAGAAAGAATTGGCATTACATACTTACGGCCGAATGCCGCAGGTAAGTGAAGCTTTACTTGCCCCGAAACATTATGGCTACCGGCAGTGACAGCTTGCTCTAGGCTATCTATTTCAGCCAGTATTTTTACCCAGCCTTCAAAATAATGCTGCCCTTCTGGGGTTGCCATAATTTTACGAGTTGTTCGATGCAGTAGCTTTGTACCTAACTTACTTTCAAGCCTAGTAACAGTTTTGCCAACAGCGGAGCCTGTTAAACCTAACCGATTACCAGCTGCTGTGAATGTACCCATGCGTAGTGTTTCAACAAACTCTCGAATACCAAAGAAAGGGCTATCTTCTGGTTTCATTATGGAATCTCAGGACAGAATAAATGGAATATTAGCTAGGTTATCATTTAAAAAGAAGATAATAAAATAGTGTTCACTTATTCAGCAATAGAGAAATATGATGAGCGAACGCAAACTTCTCGATTTACTCGAAAAAGAAGAGATCCGAACTCTTCGCTTAAACTACAGTCAGCTTTTAGACCTTGGTCAAATTCATAAAATGGAAGAAGTATTTACTAGCGACGCACGAGTCGAAGTAACAGTGGGTGAAATGAATGGAATTGAACAGATAAAGCAAGGATTAAAAAATGCTTATGATGAATTCGATACCCGCAATAGAAAGCACTTCCCTTTTGTTCATGCAGTGATGAACCATCAAATAGTGCTAACAGATAAAACGACAGCACAGGGTGAGTGCTATCTAATTGACTTTGTTACAAGTAGAGAGCAAAGCGAATCTCCGCTTTTATTAGTGGGCCGATACTTAGACCGCTATGAAAAAGTCGACGGTCAATGGCGCATTAGCCACTCTAAACTTGATGTTGTCTGGCCAGCGAATACGGGAGATCAGTAACATGAATAATCTACCAACTAGCTTTACAAATGTATTTGCCGACAACAAATTAACGCTGGGATTGCTCACTCCCCTTGAAGCTTACCCTAGCAGCCCTTTCCCTACCCTCAATGCTGATATAGCAACGGCTAAGCAGGCTGAACAAGCAGGTATCGCCAGTATTTGGTTTAGGGATGTGCCTTTTTATGACCCTAATTTTGGTGATGCTGCGCAGATGCTTGATCCATTCACTTACGCAGGTTTCATTGCTGCACATACAAATACAATTACTTTAGGCACCGCAGGGGCAGTTTTACCATTACGCGATCCTATCATGGTTGCCAAACAAGCAGCCTCAGTAGATCATCTAAGTAATGGTCGTTTTGTGTTAGGAGTTTCAACCGGAGATAGGCCAGTTGAATACCCGGCTTTTGGTGTCGATTTTAACGCGCGTGCTGAGCGCTACAGAGAGTCAGTTGAAATTATCAAAACATTACACCAACAAAGCTTTCCTAAACACATTAGCCAATATTACGGCGAGCTTGATGGTTCACTTGACCTTTATCCAAAACCAGTAAATCAGCAGATCCCCGTTATGGCCGTTGGTCGTTCTAGGCAATCATTTGAGTGGTTGGCTAATAATGTTAATGCTTGGATTTGGGCTGTTGATAATGAACAAGCCATCAGTGAAATCATTAACAACCTATCAATTGCAAGCAATAGCAACACAAGCCCACATTACGGCTATGCGACATTTTTTGATTTAGATAAAAACCCAGACGCCCCGTATCAGCGTTTTTATAATGTTGTACGAATTGGTCGAAATGCCCTTATTGAGCGACTGTTAAAACACAGAGAGCTTGGCGTAAAACACATTGCGCTAAACTTAAAACCTTCTCGAAGGGCTGCCAAAGATGTAATTGATGAATTGGGTAGCTTTGTTATTCCTGCTCTTGAAAAAGAGCAAAGAGAGCCTGCTGTATGAGTACTCAAGAAAAGCTCAAAAACTTAATATCTCAGTTTAAAGATAGCTGGTTACGCTCGGATAAGCACTCGTTAGCAAAGCTGTTTAGCTCTGATATCATTTTCAAAAGCCATCACCATGGCTCTATAAATGGGCAAAAGCATGTATCAACAACCTTGAGTGAAGATTTCATAAACTATGCAACGAATGCTGAATTTACAAATACGTTTACTGCACACCAAAAGGATTTTGCTGCAGCAAGCAGCTACGCTTATGTAGATGTAAATCATGGGCAAAAACGCTTTTTATGTGGTTGTACGTTTATTTTTCATTTCGTTTATGAAAACCAGAAATGGCTTATTAACCACATTAAATTTCAGGTTAACTGGAATAAAGGACAACAATCCTTGCTTCCTAACTGGAACATGCTTCCTGGAGTTCAGGGCTGGCAGCTAGTTGATGGTGCACCAACAATTGTGAGTGAATTACACTCTCCATGGGCATTAATTCGCAAGTTTAAAGCTACAGAGCCAAAGCAAGCCCTCATTGATCTTTATAACAAGTATGCATTTGCTGTTGATAACTGTGATATTAATTTACTTATTGATTGCTACAGCCAAGATATACAAGGCAGCTTTCCTCCTTTAGGTGATTTATCTGGTAGAGAAAGTGTTATAGGGAGTTTAAAAAACTTTAGACTGCTTGCGCCATTTTGGCAGCACTTTGCAGAGTTGGTCAAAATGGAGGTTAGCCAAGATAAAAAAGCAGCTCGATTTATCATTGCCCGAATCATTCCCGAAAAACCAGTGAATGATGGCAATCAAAAAATCTATGCAGCTCACTATCAGTTAGCAGCAAGATTAGAGTCAGATAACTGTTGGCGACTTTACGAATCCCATTACATACCTGGTTGGTTTGATAAACAGAGTTTGCCTGAGTTTATAATCTAAAAATAAAGCGCTCAATGTGAGCGCTTTTTCATAAGTACCTGCGACCGGTTAGGCTTAATCACTGTTTTTGCTTAAATTAAAAACAGTGATACATTAAAAATTACTAGATACCTTGTACCCCATGATGATAATGATTATCATCAACAAGTATTAATCCCCTCTTCTCTGGGCAAAATAATAAGGAATATTATGAAAAAGAGCTCACTTGCCTTATGTGTTGCATTACTATTTAGTCAGCAAGGCATTGCCAATGAAACGACCACCCAAGAATTTAACGACACCTACCGCGCTTATGTCGCTGCTGTAGAAAATAAGCAAGACAGTAGTGAGCTTGCTAAAAAAGCGTTTGAGCTTGGCAAAGAAATTTATGGTGAAAGCGCCGACAACACCGCCAATCTTGCTATTAACTATGCAAACAGCCTAGATAAAAGCGAACAAGAGCAACGCTTTGAGTTATATCGCACAGCCTACGAAATACTCGAAAAAAACCACGGCAAGCTAAGTGTGCAAGTGTATGATTCATTAATCGGCATGGCAGAATCAACTCCCTCAGCTAAGCGCGCTGATGCGTATCTTGATGATGTCATTGCCATTGCTGAAAAACAAAACTCAGACAAGCTTGTTGCTGATGCAAAAATGACCGCTGCTCGTATCCTTGCTTACAAAGGCACTGGCGAGCGCTATTACACAGCAAAGGAGTATCTTGAAGAAGCCGATAAGTACTACCAAGAAAACTTACCAAATAACGCTGTCGATCGTATTAGCGCTGACTTTTTAGTTGCCGCATTCGCAGAAAACCAACGTAAATACAGCACCGCTATTGAGCGATTGAATCACGTAGTAAGTGTATTTGATCAAGAGCTAGACTTTGATCATCAAACCGAATTAAACGCCCATTCAAAGCTAGTTCACTTATACGAAAAAACAGGTAAAAGCGACGAAGCAACCAAACATTGCTTAGCGATTGCGAAAATGGTGCCTTGGAAAGAAAGCCAAGAACAAGAGCCGTTGTACCGCGTACATCCTAAATATCCAAAATCAAAAGTTCAACGTATGGAAGATGGCAGTGTCGTAATGGAGTTTGAAGTAACCCCGTCAGGCTTTGTAGACAACATAACTGTGGTTGGCTCTGAGGGTGGCTCAGCATTTGAAAGAGAAGCTGTTAAAGCAGTAAAACAGTGGCGTTATGCCCCTAAGTTTGAAAATGGTCAAGCTATTGCTGCGACTTCTCGGGTGCAATTGGATTTTAAAATCAACAACTAAATAACAGGGTCGCAATGCGACCCTTTTTATACCAATTCGCTTAATTAAGTGAGCTATTTTGAGGCAAGAAAACCTCGTTGATAGCAAGGCAAAAATTTCGTTATTTAGTTGTGCTCGGCAATTGCTCCTGCATTGCTCTACCTTCTGCATCCATGC
>NZ_LOPY01000050.1 GCF_001469895.1 Pseudoalteromonas sp. XI10
ATAGCGACAGGTTTAATCCCTCAAAATGATTAAGTATTATTGCGGGTTGGTATTAAAACTTTTTAAGCAGGTTATCGGCTGCGTCCTCAATTAAATCGAGTACTTTTTCGAAACCTTGATCGCCACCATAGTAGGGATCAGGGATCTCGCTTTCCCCTGCGTCACCATGACTTAAAAATAGCGACAACTTATATTGTAAGTGCTCTGGGCACTGGGCTTGTAAATCAGCAAGATTTTGCTTGTCGGCTGCGAGAATTAAGTCAAACTCATGAAAATCAGCTTGAGTCACAGGTCGTGAATAGATGCCATTAAAACTATAACCGCGCTTTTCAGCTGCTGCTTTTGAACGTGAATCTGGTGGATTACCTTGGTGGTAACCAATGGTGCCAGCAGAATCAACTTTGACATTGACACCAAGCGCCTTGGCACGACTACGAAGTACCGCTTCAGCGGTAGGTGAGCGGCAAATATTGCCTAAGCAAACAATCAAAACCTTTTTCATTATTCGTCCTTAAAATTGCTTTAAGATTGACTCATCATAACGTTCTGCATCAAGCGAGAGATTGTATTTATCTGCAACACTATCAAGCTCTGCCTGCTTAATTGCCAACTCATCCATGGTAATAGTGTTGTCATCAAGCTGCCATAACAATCGTGACCCCGCATAGCTGTAATGAATTGCTAATAAAGCATCTGCATTACCCTCACGCCCTGCTGCTTTTAACTTTGGCATTTTACGGGTGATTTTATTCAGCGCTTTTTTAAGCTCCCACACATAGACTATTTCAGTCATGTAATCATGATTGCGGTATTTATTAAGCACAAAGCCCACCAGCAAACTACACACAACAACACCTAATAGGTTCCAATGAAAATGGCTACCGCTTGGGTCAGGGAATAACGCAATTAATGTTTGTGAAATGGCTAAACTGCCAACGGCTAAAGCAATTACACAAGCAATAATTACTTGGTTTAAATGTTTACGGTAACGGGCTTTATCTATTTGAATAAGTTTCATAACAACCTAAAAAACTTGTGAAAAATAAAAAGTGAAAAAAATTTCACCCCTTTTTTATTTGCCAGCCGTTTTAGCTATGAAAGCAATTATCCAAAGAGGAACGGCTATGCATACTTTACCACTAAACTCAGCAAGCTTGAATAACAGCAATGCTGCTTTAAAGACAACCGCAGCAATTATTGGCGGCGGTGTCATGACCTTTGCAGCATTTGCATTTATGCAGTACTTAATTTCTGCTGAGCAAAGAGCCGATGTTAAAACAGGCCCAGATATCACGGTTGAAATTTATGAAGTACCCAAAGACTCAAAAGTGCAAGTAAAGCAAACACTGCCGCCACCGCCAGTTGCTAAAATGCCACCAAAAGTACCACCGCGCCCAACCATTGATTCGACCGATACAGTTGTAGTAGCGGATTTAACACCACCTATGACTTTCGATAACATTGGCGACACGCTTAGCAAAAGCATTAACCAACCAACGGGAGATGCAACACCAATTGTGCGTATAAACCCTAAGTACCCTCCGGTAGCAGCTCGTGATGGCATTGAAGGTTGGGTACAAATTAGCTTTAGCATTTCTCCGACTGGCGAAGTGATTGACCCTGTTATTATTGATGCCGAGCCCAAACGGGTATTTAACCGTGAAGCAATTCGCGCCATTAAACGTTGGAAATATCGCCCTAAAGTAGTTGAAGGTGTGGCACAATTACAAACAAACCAAAGCGTTCAACTTGATTTTAAAATAGATGGATAACTGCCTATGATAATGAGCATCAAGACATGGTTATTTGACAAGCCAAGCACAGATTGTTTGGCGCAGTATGCCAAAACGGGCGACAACCGTTACCTTAACCAACTCGTTGCTCAATACGGGAACGATCTTTATCACTATCTAGTTACACAAAGTGATAAAGATCTTGCCCTTGATATATGCCAACAAACCTGGTTAAAAGTCATTGATAAACGCGACTTTTACAATGATCAAAACAACCCAAAAGCGTGGCTTTTTCGGTTAGCACGTAATTTATTAATTGATGAGTTTCGTAAGCAGCAAAAGTTCGTTGAATTAGAAGACAACCAACTATTTACTGAATCTCAGGATGCAAGTTATCACTACGACTACGAAGCCTTTGATAAAGCACTCATGGGACTTAGCTTTGTACAACGTGAAGCGCTGACCTTACAACAAGAAGGCTTTAGTCTCGAAGATATTGTTGCTATCACACAAAGTAACCAAGAGACTATTAAAACTCGGCTGCGATATGCCCGTCAAAACCTGAAACAACAACTAGGAGGCCATCATGAAGCGTAACGACGAGCAACTCGATGCTGATTTAAAAGCACATTTTCAAAAACGTAAGGCAGAGCACAGCTTAAGCAGCGACGAGCTTTCACACATGCAAAAGCCACAGTCGGCAACGCCAAGACCACAGCGCTTTTTAGGCCTGCAAATGACCGGAGTATTTGCTGCTTTAGCGATTCTTGGTTTTGTCATGCTGCAATACAACAACCGTGAATTAACCCATGTTTATGCTGTGGATTTAGCGGATTATCAATGGCTTGAGGTACATGAACTCGACGCCAAAGGCAGCTATGTGAGCAGCCTTAAACAACAAAAACAAAACCTAGATGCGAACTACCAACAAGCATTAGCCAACCACCAAGCCCGCACCAGCTTCACAGGCCGTCTAGTCAGTGTTGATAACGACTGGTATATCGCCGACTGCGAGCAAAATGTCATAGTACAAATTAAACAATCACTCCTTGAAGAACTACAAAAACACGGCACCCTAGATACTCATATTCACCAAGGAGACTTACTCGCCCTAGACCAAAACAAACAAGGCCAAATCATCGCACTCAAACAACTGACCCATGAAGCGGAAAAGTGTACGAGTTAGCGAGCTCGTAGGTTGGGTAGAGCGTAGCGAAACCCAACACAATCAGAGCTGTCAGATTTAAAAAGTTAGCGAGCTACAAGGGGAAAGAGTAAAGGAGTTCGTAGGTTGGGTAGAGCGTAGCGAAACCCAACACACTCAGAGCTATCAGATTTAAAAAAGTTAGCGAGCTACAAGGGGAAAGAGTAAAGGAGTTCGTAGGTTGGCTAGAGCGTAGCGAAACCCAACACACTCAGAGCTGTCAGGTTTAAAAAAGTTAGCGAGCTACAAGAGTAAAGTCGCAAGTTTTTAAGTAGCAGCGGGTTTTCCCCGCGTAGTTAGTCTTCAGATGTCAGATCATTCTTCTGACATTTGATACCTAATATCAATTTCACTCCCCTACTTTCGGTAGCACGCTTTTACTAATCACTTCAAATGTATCTAGGTCTATCAGCATAGAGTAAACTTCATCGTTGTTGATAAATACAACGAATAAACTGCCCTCAGCGTTGAGGTTAGACTCTACAATTCGGTTGTAACCTGAAATAACTTCGCTGTAGTTTGAGCCATCAATCTTGCTTAGCGCGAAGGTGCGCTTATCTTTGCCATCGAGCAGTTTGTCGTTGTTGGTATCGTTTTTGATAACTTCATACGAAACTGCCTTAGGAGCATAGATTTTTTGCTCCTTGTAAGGACGAGTATCAAACTCTTTGTAATGGCTTAAAGCACCAAACTCTATGATCAATTGATCCGTTGTTTTAAATAGCCACTTGGCGTGATTGGTTTTGTCATTAAGAAACAAGATGTTCTTTGAGCGCGTAGGTCTGTATTTATAACCACCGCTAAAATTATTGTAAACTGTTACGTCAGCTTTAACCTCGATATCCAGTTTTTCTGATTCCAACGGGATAAAGTAAAAATCACTCCCCTCGACCTTACGGGGGTAACCCAGTTTCCACTTTTCTTGCTGCTTTTCATCTTCAGCTAAGTTTAGTGTTTGTTGCTGTTCATGGTTATCGGACTTTAGTAAGTTAGCAACAAAGTTATACCCTATTGCTGCTGTTCCAATGATTAAGCCCATAAGTAAAATTAGGCCGTTAACATTCCACACCCATTTAAAAAACTTTTCTGACTTCATACGACTTGTTAAATCCTTTTAAGAATAAGAACTTGCTAAGCTAGCAGATTTAAAACAAGTTAGCGAGTTACAAGGGGAAAGAGTAAAGGAGTACCCTGGGCGTGAAATTTATTTCGCGCGATGGTTCAACGAGCCATCAGCTTTCAAACTGACTGCTGACGGCTAATACTCCGCTCTTTACCTCGCTTTTCCTACCAATAATCGCACATTGCTCTAATGTTAATAACAATTTAATGCTGAACCAGCTAGGCTAGTAACATCGTGTTTAAATATTATGGAGTTACCATGAAAAGGTCTTTGTTTAACAGTTTAATCATTGCCTCAATTAGCTTGTCGAGCTTGCAAGCTTGTGCTCAGCCGGAGCAAAAGATTCCTCTGGATGCCAGCGCTAATAACTACAAACTAGAATTAGTAAGCGAAGGTATTCAAATTCCTTGGGGTATGGCTTGGCTTAACGAGCGTGACTTACTCGTTACCGACAGACGTGGCGAGCTTAGGTTAATTCGTGATGGCAAACTCGTTGAGCAAGCAGTTAAAGGCACACCTAAAGTACATGATGAAGGTCAAGGGGGCTTATTAGATATAGAACTTGATCCGAACTTTGCCGACAATGGTTGGATTTACTTTTCGTACTCGGGCTATGAAGGCGATGGTGAGGGTTACAATACCTCAATTATGCGTGCCCGCTTTAAAGATATGGCTCTTGTCGATCAGCAATTATTGTTTGATGGCGAGCCGAATATTGAAACAACAAAACACTATGGTTCGCGTATAGAGTTCGACAAACAAGGTTACTTGTACTTCTCTATTGGCGACCGTGGCAAAAGAGACGTTCACCCTCAAAGCCTAGACTATGATGCGGGCAAAATTCACCGTATCAATAGCGATGGCTCTATCCCTAAATCAAACCCGTTTTATAACCATAAAACAACTCACAAAAGTATTTATTCGTATGGACACCGAAACCCACAAGGTATGGCAATGCACCCTGAGACGGGAGTTATTTGGAGCCATGAACATGGCCCTCGTGGCGGCGATGAAATCAACATAGTTAAAGCAGGTGCAAACTATGGTTGGCCTGAGATCACTTATGGGATCAACTACATTGGTACAAAAATTACCGACGAAACCAGTCGCGAGGGAATGGAACAACCTGATTGGTATTGGGTGCCTTCAATTGCCCCTTCTGGAATGGAATTTATCACCAGCGATAAATACCCACAGTGGCAAGGCCAAATTGCCGTAGGTTCGATGAAGTTTGGCCACCTTGTTTTGGTGAAACTTGATGGTGACAAAGTAACAGGCCACAGCAAGGTATTTGAAGGTGTAGGTCGCGTTCGTAGCCTAGCCACCCACCCTAATGGTGATTTATATCTTGGTGTTGATGGTGTCGGTGTTTATAAAGTTGTACCTAAATCGTAGGTTGGGTAGAGCGGAGCGAAACCCAACGAGTTAGCGAGTTACAAGGGGAAAGAGTAAAGGAATACCGTAGGCGTGAAATTTATTTCGCGCGATGGTTCAACGAGCTATCAGCTTTCAAACTGACGGCTGACGGCTGACGGCTATCAGACTTGAATATGCGAGTTATCGAAATTCAAGCAATAAAAAACCACAGACTTCTCTGTGGTTTTTTTACTTATAACTAAAGGCTTAAAGCTATTACTTATAAAACAATAATACTCGTCACTAGGTAAGCAATGAAAGTTAATGCGCCACCGAATAAGGCGTATGGCATTTGGGTTTTTACGTGAGTTAATAAATCACACCCTGATGCAATGGCCGATACCGCGCTGGTATCTGAGATTGGCGAGCAGTGATCGCCAAACACACCACCACCTAAAATAGCGGCAATAACCAATGAAGGTGGTAAACCTAAAGCTTGAATGAGCGGTACACCAATTGGAATAAGTATTGCGAATGTGCCCCATGAGGTACCTGTGGTAAATGAAATAACCGCACCTGTAATAAATAGCACTGGCACAACTAAATAAATAGGTAAGAAATCACCTACTAGGCCTGCTACAAACACACCGGTACCAAGGTCTTTCAAGCTTGCGCCTAACGTGAGTGATAGCAATACAATAGATACTAATGGCAGTAACTCGCCCATTCCTTTAAAGCCAATATCTACCAGCTTATGGTGTGTAAATTCACGCGAGCTAATCATTAAAAAGTAAGCTACAACACAGGCTAAAATAGTTGCATACAGCACTGATTTAGAACCACTACCGCTGGCAATATCGCCATCGCCAGTCCAGAACATAAAGCCAACCATACTACCAATTAGCGTAATAAGAGGCACAAGCATGTAACGTGCTTTTGAACCTTTCACTTCTTCTGTAAGTTCGGTTTCTTGTTGCTCTATATTTTCTTCAGCTTGCTTTAATGGGCCATGTACCTTGTCAAAGGTAATGGTGTAAAACACAATAAGTAAGGTAATAATGGCGTAAAAGTTATAACCAATACTGCCCCACAACACCGATACCGCAGACTCTTCCATTTCATAGTTGCCAAGAAGGCCGAGCACATAGGCGCCCCATCCATTTAGCAAGATTAAAATACACACAGGTGCGCTGGTACTATCGATAATGTAGGCAAGGCGTGCTCGGCTCATTTTAAATTTATCGAATAAACCACGCGATAAAATTCCCGAGGTTAATACGCTTAAGTTCGATTCAATGAATACCGCAATACCTGAGAACATGGTTAAGTAGCCGACTTGGCGCTTACTTTTAGCCACCCCTTTGTTCATCAGCAAATTAACGGTAGCGGCTACACCGCCAGATTCACGAATATAGGCAAGTAAAGCACCTATTAAGATACTAAAAATAAGTATGCGGCTATTACCAGGGGAGCTGGCAACCTCAATGACTCGCTCGATAGTGTTGATAAAGGTGAAAAACAAGGTATTACCTTCACCATTCAGAGCAAGTAAAAACTCAGACGACGCAACCGCGACCAATAACGCCATGATCACTTCTTTGCGCCAAAACACAATTAAGATAGCAATCAAGGGTGGTAAAATTGAATACCAAGACATAAAAACCCTTTTAAATTAAGAACAACATTTTATTTTTATTATGCGAAAACTCGCTAAGCTTAATGGCTTTGCCACCAAACTCAACTTAATTCGACTAGTGATTTAATATACTCTCATAAATCAGTGAGATAATAGAGCCATACTTACCTGTTTCGAAACGCTTGCCGACAAACTGGTAATTTTCTTGCGAACCTTCAATCGGTGAATGACGGGCATTGGTTAATAGCACAATAGCAAGGTCATACTCTGGGTCAATAACGGTCACAGTCCCTGTCCAGCCGGTATGACCAAAAGCCCGCGGGCTAGCATAAGGGCCAAAATGCCATTTACGCGCTTGATGCCCTGCTCTACGCCATCCTAAACCATAAGTCTCATCACTTGCTTGCGAGTTTGTGAATTGCTCAAGTACTTGTGGCGTAAAAATTTGCTTATTGTCGTAGCCGCCACCATTGAGTAGTACCTGCATAAGCACAGACAAATCACCGGCGGTACTAAAAAGCCCTGCATGCCCCGCTACACCACCTAAAGCATAAAACGCTTTTTCATCATGTACTTCACCTTGCAGTACATCGGTTCGAATATTTTCAAACTCAATGCGACCACCTCTGGTGTTGCCGTTAATCTCAGTGGCGGCAATTTGCGAAGCTAAAAAACCCTTTTGCAATGGATTATAAACCGTATGTGTTAAACCAAGTGGCTGATAAATTTGGCTTTCTACATAGGTATCGAGCGCCATACCACTGATGCGTTCAACTAGTACACCAAGCAACATATAATCGATATCAGAATATAGGTGTTTTACGTTACGACCAGCCACAAAAGGCACGCCTGTTAACAGTAGGTTTTTAGTACGCAGGCTGTTTTGAGAAAAAAAGCGCTCACCAAATTTATTGTCTTTACGATGAAAATCAACCACCGCAGGATAACCCGCACTATGGGTGAGTAAATCTTTTACTAAACGCTGTTCACGGCCGCTGCCTCTAAATTCTGGTAGGTAATAAAATAGTGGCTTTTCTACGTCGAGCCTCCCTTCGCTGGCAAGCTTCATCAGCGCAAAGTTAGTGGCAAACATTTTTGAGTTTGAAGCTATATCAAACAAGGTATCGTTTTGCATAGCTTGTGGGCTTGCAAGCTCACTGCCATCAGCATGGTACTTTTTAGCCGCGCCATAATGGCTTAGTTTAATCAACTTGCCATCTTTAACAACAGCAAGTACCGCCCCCGGAAAGCCCTCTTTAATCTCTTGATTAATTAACTCATCAACGGCACTAAAACGCTTTTGAGTGCTGTTTTTATCAAGCGTTGGATAAGGAAAACGTAAGGTTAAGCTTGCTCCATCAGGCAATACATTTTCTACTTTATACGTGTTAATTCCATCATGGGTGCGTTTAGCCAAACTGTATTGATATATTTTTTCGGCTGTTAATGGTGAGGCAATATTAATTTTTTCACCATTTATGAAAATATCAGCACTGGTTGCATCTTGGTTTTCAATGATGATCTCACCGCGACCTTTATAGGCTGTAAATGTGCCTCGGTCGTTAACAAGCGCGCGACTGCTTGGATCAAGAGCCGGAATACGCGCTATAACTTGTGCATTGGCCAGTGTTTTTGGCGCAGGCTCAACCGCTTGCTGTTGCTGCTGATACTCTTTAAATAATCGCTCTAACTTTTTAGGAAAGTATTTATCTAATAATGCAAATAGCACTGCGGCACTTCTGGCATCACTATTACCGCTTACATGCCAAGGTAAAAAGTGCATTTGAAAAGCACTTAGGGCATCGAGCGTTTGCGAATCAAGCTGACCCGTTGCAATCACCTCATAGCCGTAACTGCGTAGTGCTTTTTGCATTAATTCAACAGAAGGTTTTGATGCACTAAATAACTGCCAATATTTATCAACGGTGTCGCTTTCATACCATGCACCAATACCTGCTTTATACAGTTGATACCAAGGAAAACGCGGGCCTGGGTCGTTCTTACGGCTTGGAGCAATATCAGAATGGCCAATAACTTGAGTTGGGCCGATATCTGGGTTACGAGCAAGAATATCTTTGCTTAGCTTGATTAGTAGCTCTATTTGCTTAGCGTCGTAGTCAGGAAAAATACATAACTTACTGGCGTCATTTTCCATCGCAAGGTTTGCTTGCTCAGGAATATGACAGGTTGGTACATTCACTATTTCAATACCAATTGAATGATCATTTAAATCTTCTCGGCCTTGCCAAAAACTGCGTCCGGCGTGCCATGCTCTATCTTTCTCATCAACCAGCTGAATAATTTCTAAATCGTCTTTTGGATAACTAGGATCGCCTGATTCTGGTAATAAATAATGTGAACTTAAGCCCCCTTCATCCACGAGCGCACGCATTGATTTTTCGTAATCAATGGCGGTGTAATGCATCACTAAGAACTTAACACGATGACTGTAATTAGCTGATTGTGTATAGGTATATGGATTACTGGCACAGCTTACTAATAATGCCGCACTACTTAGATAACACAGCTGTTTAAGTAATGTTTTCAAAGGGGTAAAACTCATAACAGATTCATACCTGATGATTTAAGCGTTGACGATTCTCAGCAATACAGTAGCAACACCCACTTAACATGTAAAATATTTTATTTCATAATTAAAGAATAAAAAGCATACATTATCGCTAAGTTACTAAAAATAAGGCTTTCTCGATAATTAGAGTTGTATCTATTATGGAATAAAACTATATTATTCCATCTAAATTAAGAAAAATATTCCAAACTTAGGTTTGCTAAAACAAAAATAAGTCGTCGTGTTAAGCAAACAATGCGCCCAAGCCCTGTGTTTATAATAGAACCATCGCTTTGCGTTTTAACTAAGTTAAGCAAACAAAGTGAGCCCTATGTCTACTTTTGTAAAAATTAAAGCCCTACGTCAATCTTTATCAAGCAGCGAAGCTAAGCTTGCTGACTTTACGTTAAATTCAGCGAATGCGATTCGTAATTTATCATCGGTTGAACTAGCAAAAGTGGTTGGTGTAAGCCAATCAAGTGTGGTGAAGTTTTCGCAAAAATTAGGTTATAAAGGCTTTCCTGCTTTTAAACTTGCAGTAATTGATGCACTTAACGATGAAACGAGCGAACCTAAGCTACATGGCAAGATCACTCTGAATGACTCGCTAGAGCAAATCGCCGAAAAACTATTAAGCAGTAAATTGGCAGTGTTAACCGAAACCAAAAACCTCAACGAAGCACCAGCAGTCGAAAAAGCGGTAGAGCTATTAAAATCTGCAAAGCGCATTTTAATTTGTGGTTTAGGTGGCTCAGCACTGGTCGCAAAAGATTTTTCTTATAAATTACAAAAACTCGGTATGCCAGCTATTGCAGAGCCAGATGGCCATGCACAACTTGCGTATGTTGCGACGTTTTCAAAAGGTGATTTGGTTATCGCGATAAGTGAGTCAGGTATGACTCGCGAAATTGCCGAAGTTGTTAAACAAGCTAAGAAAAACTCAAGCTCGGTGATCTCAGTGACTAAATTTGGTAGTAGCCTTGTTGCTGACTCAGCTGATGTAAAACTTTATTCGGTTGCTGAAGGCGAGTCTGTACGTTTATCGTCAATCTTAGCGCGTACGGCACAAGATTTTGTCATTGATATTTTGTTTATTGCTCTAACACAGTCAAGCCGCCAAGGTCGTAAGTTACTAGAACATTCTAATGAAGTTGTTGGCGAATTTAAGAATAACTAATTTCTTCAATAAGGTTATATAAATACTTTAAAGCAGCTCAGGCTGCTTTTTTTATGCCTAATTTAGGATGCAGTTTAACAATCCCCTTCCTCCTCTAAACTACCAAACAATTGCGATAAGCGACTGACTTTAAAATCATAATTTCTTACAAAATTGTACTAAGAATAAATTAGCACCCCGTTAAAGCAAGTCATTACTGATCTTTACCTAAAATCGGTTATATATTTTATTCCTAAAAACCAACCTTTAAATGAAAAAATATTCTTGACCAACTTAAATAACACCTGTTTAATATATGGGCAACATAATTTTAAAGTTCATAAGTCTCAATTGGGTAAGTAGTCCAGCAAAGCATATAAATATAAGGACGGGAAACAATGAAACAACATGCATCCACACTCGCAATGAGCTATATAGCAAAAGCGACTAGCAATGCACTTCGCGCAAAGAAAACAGCCTTTACAGGTGTTGTTATGGCCGCGGCACTCGCCAGCGCGCCAGCCTTTGCAAATCTAACCGGGGGGATCAAAGGTAAGGTATCATCACCAGAAGCACAGCAGTCACTGGCGGGGATCACAGTAACAGCAAAAAGTAATGTGATGCCAAAACCACGTACCGTTGTTACGCGAGAAGACGGCAGCTACGACTTACCACAATTAAAACCAGGTACTTATGAACTGACTTTCACCGATAAAAACGGTGTAACTCAAACCATGACTGTGGATGTTTTACTTGAACAAACTTCAAGCCTAAACGTCACTATGGGTGGTGCTAACGAAAACGTTGAAGTCATCACGGTTACCGGCAGTAAATTATTCCGCCAAGGTAAGTCTGCACTGACTAACTCACTTGGTGAAGAAGCAATCAATAGCGTACCAGTTGGTCAAGATTACCGTGACCTATTAAAACTTGTACCAGGTGTTGAGCTTTCAGAGAACTTAACGCTAGGCCCATCAGCCGGTGGTTCAGGTGTTGATAACTCGTATGGTTTTGATGGTGTTGATGTATCTCTACCTATGTTTGGTAACTTAGCATCAGAGCCATCAACCCATGACGTTGCTTACGTAACTATGGACCGTGGTGGTGCAAAAGCCGTTGGTTTTAATCGCTCAGGCGGTTTCTCAATCAATACCGTATCAAAATCTGGTACTGACGAATTCCACGGTAATGTTGAATACAAAGTTCAACCTAAGAGTTTAGTGGCAACACCAACAGGTCAAGAAAGCTATGAGCTAGATAAAAGCTGGTTAACAGCAAGTTTAGGCGGCCCGCTTATTGAAGATACCTTGTATTTTTATACTTCTTATTATCGCCCAGAAGAAGAGCGTACCAATAAAGATACTGCCTATGGTGCTGTAAAAGACTATAAGAGTGTTCGTGATGAGTACTTTGGTAAATTAACTTGGGCGCCTACTGACGATATTTTAATTAATATTTCACAACGTACTTCAGAGAAAACAGTTGAAGGCCGTTCTGTTGGTGCTTACGAGGCTGATAGTGTTTCTGTAGGTGATACAGCTGATCAAGATATCTTTACTTTAGATGGTTCGTGGCTCTTAGGTGATGCAACAACTCTTTCATTTCAATACAGTAAGTTAGAGCTAGAAACCGCAGGTAGGCCAGATACTGAATTATCAGTAATGCCTTCATTAACGAGCCAGCTTGACTTAAGTAACCTAACTGAAATGGGTTATTTCAGTGTACCTAGCTTATTAGATGCTGATGATAACTACACAGCAGAGCAGATTGCGGCATATAATGCAGGAGCAGCACCACTAATTGCACAATACGGTTATACCGAAGATGGTGAAATGCGAGGCGGCGGTGGTGTTGGCGCTTACTCTCGATACGATAATATCGACTTTTACCGTGATAGCTTTGAATTAAACCTAGAACATGAATTTAGCTGGGGCGATACTTACCACACGTTACATGTCGGCGGTGAGTGGAAAGAAGGTAAAGAAGTACTGTCTCGCCTTTCAAACGGTTGGGGAACTATCTCTTACATTGGCGGCCTCGATGAAAGCTTAGAAGAAGGCAGCTCTGCCCCGGTTATTTACCGTGCTCGCGTACAACAAATGAGCTTAGTAGCAGGTGGAGAGGCTGTTTCTGCTATTAATTCAGAAATGGAAACACTGAACTTTGAAATCAACGACACCATTGAAGTAGGTGATTGGACTTACAATGTGGGTGTACTTGTAAGCCGCGATACTTGGTATGGTCAAGGTCTTAAATCGGCTTCTGGCACGTTATCTGGTTATGAATTAGCACCAGGCGAAAAATACAAAATGTACCAAACAGATTGGTCAGATATGATCCAGCCTCGTTTAGGTGTGAATTGGAACTACGCTGATCAAGACGCCATATTCGCTAACTTCTCAATGTATAACCCAGAAGCAAGTTCATTAGCACGCGCAGCCTCTTGGGACCGTAATACTCGTGCCGAAATCGAAGTTGAATTTGATGAAGCTGGCAACGTAATTTACGCTGAACCGCGTCAAGGTTCATCAGGTAAAGTATTTGCTGATAACTTAAAGCCTCGCCAAATCAAAGAGTTTACACTTGGTACCACTAAATATGTGGGTTCTGATTTAGTGTTACGCGCTCACGTTCGTCACCGTAAGGCATCGCATTTCTGGGAAGATATGCCAAACAATGCGCGTTTAACTGACTACTCAGGCGTTGATGCTGATGGCGTACCACAACATATTGCAGATAAAGGTTTATATGTAGATAACCTAGATGAAATCCGTGATGAAATTGGTGGTTCTTCTTATGTTATTGCCGAAGTAGATGGCGGCGAAACCAAATACTGGGAAGCTAGCATCGAAGCTGAATACCTAGGTGAAAACAGCTATATCAATGCTTCTTATGTTTGGAGTCATTACTACGGTAACTTCGACCAAGATAACACCACAGCAACAACAGATGCTAATACCTTCATTGGTTCTTCAAACTATGGTGATGGCCGTGGTCGTTACCCTTGGGATTACAAATACGGTACATTATCAGGTGATAAGCCACATAAAGTAAAAGTCTATGGTTACTACACTGTGCCATGGGATGCGAACATCGGTGCATACTTTGTATTCCAGTCTGGTAAACCTTGGGAAGCATGGGATGGTTCAATCTACGGTTACTCAAGTGGTACCACACGTTACAGTGAGCCTGCAGGTAGTCGCCGTAGCCCAAGCCACTGGCAACTTGACTTAAACTACACCCAAGACTTTAAATTCTCAGGTGATATGGAACTACAATTCCGTGCTGATATCTTCAACGTATTTGACCGTCAAACAGGTTACAACAATAACCCTTATGTATCGTCAGAAAACTTTGGTGAATATCGTAACTACTACAGCCCACGTCGCGTGCAGCTGTCGTTTAACTTTAAGTTCTAAGTTAATCAATCCTGTTGGGGGCCGCTGTTGCGGCCCTTTTTTATGCCTTAAAAACAGTAAAAGCTTAAATTGTACAAAATGCTTTTGCGGCATCCATATTACTCGCTTCTTTCATAACGTAGTCGAGTTGCACAGTTCGAATAATCGCTCTCGATTCGCTGTTACTTTCCCTTGCCTGCCACTGCCAAGTTTTAAGCGACTCTCGCGACACATCGACAAATAGTCCTTCTGGGAAGCTCTCTACAAAACGGATATCGGTGGTATTACCTTGTTTATCAATAGTAATAATAAAGCGCGCACAGCCCGTCTGCTTAGATATTAAAGCTGCTTTAGGGTAACGGGGCTTTGTTGCATGTTTAAGTGTCCACAGCTGAGCTGCTGCGTTTTTATCATCACGAAGATCGAGCACATCGGTTGAGTTACTTGTTGTAGTGTTTGGGAGTTGTGAGCAGCCAGCGAGTAAAGCGAGTGCGGCAATTAAATGAACTTTCATGCTATATCCTTGTAAATCAAGTCCCTGAATATACCACAATTAATTTTTAGAAATATTAAAAAACGAGGCAAGTGCCTCGTTGTTATTTATCTAGTTAGCTAATTATTATTGATAAAGCAAATACGGGGTTCGCTTTCGTTTATAGGCGCTTAAGTCGGCTTGCCAGCTTTGCTTTATTTGCTGCTCAGTTTGGCCTGCTTCAATGGCTAAACGCAATTTATCAGTACCTGCAAGTTTATCCATAAAATCAGCGCGTTCAAAAAACGTTTGCTCATTCGCACTTAGCTTTTGATAAACCGAAATAAACAAGCTTAAATCTAGGCCATGAATATCAGCATCTCGTAAGTCTTGACCAAATACTTCAACCCCTTTGAATTTAGGGTGCATTGAAGCGCCTTTAATCGCCCTTGGCGTAAAGCTAAATTCGCCGAGTTTAACTGGCGAGTAACCAACAACTTGAAATGGAAAATCAGTACCCCGGCCAATAGTCACAGGCGTTGCTTCAAAGAAACACAATGATGGATAAAGCGCAATTGATTGGGCATTTGGTAAGTTAGGACTTGGCTTTATTGGTAGCTCATAAGCCATAGTGCGGTCATAATTCGTAACAGGCACTACACTCAGCTCAAGCTTATCAGCACCATTTATCCAACCTTCACCTTTGATCATCTGAGCAAGCTCAGCCACTGTCATACCGTGTAAAACAGGTATTTCGTGCATACCAACAAATGAGCGAAATTGTGGGTCAAGGATAGGCCCATCAACATAAGCAATATTAGGGTTTGGTCTATCGAGTACCACAACCTCTTTACCATTTTCAGCGGCGGCTTCCATCACGTAGTGCATTGAGCTGATATAAGTGTAAAAACGCACACCAACATCTTGAATATCAAAAATAATAACGTCTAAATCAGCAAGCATCTCAGGGCTTGGCTTTTTATTACTGCCATAAATCGACACAACATCGATACCTGTTTTAGCATCTACTGTGCTTTTAACGTGAGCACCAGCGTCATGGTCGCCGCGAAAGCCATGCTCTGGGGCAAATATTTTGCTAACCATAACGCCTTTATCAAGTAATGCATCAACCAAATGTTGACCATTCACCACTGATGTCTGATTAACGACCAAGCCAACACGTTTCCCTGTTAATGCAGGTACATAAGCTTGAAAATTGGCTGCGCCCACCTGTAAAGGCTGTGCATTTTTAGGCGCTTGTGCAGGTGTTTCTTGGCAACCTAAAAGTGCTAGACAACTAACAAATAAAACAGCTAAAAAACGCATTATTCTTCAACCGCCTTACGTAAAAAGCCACCCGCTTTTGACAATAACTGTTTTGCTTCAGGAGCTGGTTTTCCGGTTAACACAATTAAAATAGCCAGTTTTGCGCTTTGCTCTGCTTGCTTTAATGCATCCACGGCTTGCTGTTGTGTACAGTCTGTTGCTTGCATCACGATACGAATAGCACGAGCGTGCAGCTTTTCATTACTAGCATTTACATCAACCATCAAGTTTTTATACACCTTACCTGTGCGGATCATGCTAGCTGTACTTAGCATATTCAACACCAGCTTCTGTGCAGTGCCCGATTTCATACGTGTAGAGCCAGTCACAGCTTCAGCACCCACCACGGGGCAAATGCCGATTTGTGGTAAACGCATCACCGCTGAATCAGGGTTACAAGTGACACCTACAGTGACACAACCTAACGATTTAGCGTATTCGATTGCCGAGCAAACATACGGTGTACGGCCACTGGCAGCAATGCCAACCACGACATCTTTACTGGTTAAATTGGCATTTCTTAAGTCTTCAATAGCAAACGTGATGCTATCTTCAGCGCCTTCTACGGCTTTTTTAACCGCGGTGTCACCACCAGCAATAATACCGAGCACTTGCTGATCGCTTACGCTGTAAGTAGGTGCACATTCAACCGCATCCAAAATCCCTAAACGACCACTGGTGCCAGCACCAATGTAAATTAACCTGCCACCTTGTTGAAATGCTTCTACCACATGATCGACAGCTTCACTAATTTGTGGGATCACAAGTTTCACGGCACCCGCTACTTTGTGATCTTCATTATTGATTTTAGTGAGGATCTCAGTGGAGCTGAGCAGATCGATATCCAAAGTGTCAGGGTTTTGTCCTTCGGAGACAATACCGTTTAACTCTTCGAGTAACTCACGTTGTTGCTTAAAGACGTGCTCAGGGCTCATTGGGTTGTCCTTTTTCAATAATGTCATGGTAATGCTTTGCCGCTAAAATGGCGGCACCAGTTAATGAATCTCCCTTACAAGGAGATAATTCGTTTTGTAAGGCAAGTGGCAATAACGGTTGACTGACTTTCGCCAAACCACCAATTAAAATCACCGGTAACGGCGAGTTACCTCGGCTTTTATTTATTAACCGAACCACCGATTGGGTGTGTTCCGTTAATACCGCTTTTGCCGCCTCACAGTCGTTTTGTAAGCTAAACACCAACGGGCTAAATGCTGCATAATCCGCGGGTTTTGCTTGTTTAAGCCAACTACTAATTGTTTGACGAGTGCATCCTAGCTGCTCACTCAAGCGAATCGTTAATCGGCTTTTTGGTAAATCATAAATATCTATATCGTTTAATAATTGCTGCACAGCCATCAGGCCGATGCGGGCACCACCGCCAAAATCATCGATGGTAAAGCCCCAGCCACTCACCAGCTTGGTTTGCTTTTGGGCGTTTAATCGTGCCCCGACAGCACCGGTGCCAAGAGCAATAACCACACATGGTTCACCAAGATTAGCACCATATAATGACGTAATTGCATCGCTGGTAATTTGCAAACTGGCAAATTCTATTTCGTAAATCAGCTTGAGCATCACTGTTAATTGCTCGGCTAGGCTCTTCGATGAGCCACCAGCAACCCCCATAACTGTGACAATTTCACTAGGCTCTGCGCCACTTTGCTGGCATACATCGCGGGTCACTTTAACAATGTTTTCTAACGCTAAATCAAGATCATTCGAAATTGATGCTGAACCCGCTTGGGCACGAAAAGTCGCGCCACTCGCCTGCTCTTTTAGCTCAGCCAATACTTTAGTGCCACCACCATCGATGGCTAAAATATAGCGTAAGGCCATTTATGCACTCTTCTCGTCTGCCGCTTTACCAAGGCAACACACCAATGTTGCGAGCAATGTACCTATGCATAGCTGCCAAGTAAATCCTAAGTAAAAGCGCATTGATTCGGGTAGTAACCAGTCAATCATGTACGGCTGCATTAATAAGGTCACCACAAAGCCCGCTATTAGTGCTGCTAACACTGAACCTTCACTGCCTCGTTTGGTGAACAAGGTAGTAAAATACACACCTAACAAACCGCTGTACGAAAATACCATTACACTTAGCGCAAATTTTAATAATGGCATATCACTGTATTGCTGCCAGAAATAACAAAGAATAGCCATCAGCGCTAAGGCAAGGCTCACTAGTGCCATACCCACACGACCCGCTTTTACAAAGTGATGATCGCTTACTTGCTTGTTATGTTTTTCTAAATACGGGCGATAGATATCTTGTACGATGACTGAAGACATCGAACTAAGCCCAGAGTTCAAAGTAGAAATAGCAGCTGCAATAATACCCACGCTGACTAAACCTTTAACCCCGGCTGGTACTTCGTTTAATACGTAGTACATAAAGATAGTGATTTTTTCGCCGTTAAATTCTTGTACGACCGTTTGTCCAGCTTCGTTATTCATTAATGCAGGTTGCTGATAAACAATATAAAGCAGCAAACCAATAAAGATAAAAATAGCCATAACCGGGATCACCATCACTACCGATAGTAATAACGCTTTACTGCCTTCTTTTGGACTTTTACAGGTTAATAAGCGCTGCGTCATATCTTGGTCTAAACCAAATGCGGCGATGTTTAACAACACAAACCCCGTTAACACAGAGGCCATGTTAAAGACCCCTGACGGGCCAAAATCTAAATCAAATTTAAACAGCGCAAGTTTTGAGTCTGCACCAGGACTTGGCTCACTCAAAGTTGCAATTATGGTAGAAAAATCAGCTGGAATAACACTCAGCAAGCACCAGATAACCGCAATAGCTGCACTGACATAAACGATACTTTGCAGTACATCAGAATAAATAACGCTGCGAATGCCACCCAAAAAGGTATAAAGCAGACCCGCAAGCGCCAGCACTAAAGTCGCGATAACCACACTATCTGCATCGATATTGCCATATAGAATCATCGCCACAGCAATCGCTGCCATATACAAACGGGCGCCACTGGCAAACACACGGCCAAATAAATACATCAAGCCACTACGGCGCTTAGCTTTTGGTCCGATACGTTTTTCAAGCAGTTCGTAAACGGTATACACTTTTTGCTGGTAGAACTTTGGAATTAAAAACGCCGATACAATAAATGCCGCAATAAACGCGCCGATATTGGTCGCAATATATGAAAAATCACCTTGATAGCCTTGATCAGGCCCACCAATAAACGTTGCCGCAGATTGCGAAGTCGCTAAAACAGAAATAGCCACCATCCAAGTTGGCATGCTATTTCCGCCTAGAAAAAAATCTTGGCTTGAGTTAGCGCGTTTGCGATTAAACCACCAGCCACTTAGCAATAAAATTGCACCGTAACTTGCGAATACTAGCCAATCGAGAAAAGCGTAATTTGCACTCATTTATTATCCTAACCCAAACCTTGGTGGAATATATTATTCCACCATTATGACAAAATTAAAATACTTTTATTTTATTATTTTTATTTAGCTAAGTTAGGTAATTGCCACTGACTTTGCTTTTGTTGATATTGCGCTTTGGTTAAGCTGACTAATAACGGTTTTTTACGCTCATCTAACCAAGCAAGTAGAGCATCCATATCGCTTTCTGTCATCGCTGTACAACCTGCTGTTGGCTTACTTGGTGCCCGCCATAAATGCATAAAGATACAACTACCCGCACCATTGATATTGTTTGGATTATGCTTAACTACAATGCCTTTTTTATAAAGGTTATCTTGGCTGTAAATATCACGACGCATCCATTCTGAAGAGTCTTTTACGGCGTCTTCACCTACTTGTGCTTTATCAACCAACTGGTTGTAAAACGGTGAGCCTTTCACATCAATACAATAATCATTTGCTGTCATTGCTTGATAACTGAGGTTCGTTTGTAATGAATCTAAATAGCCAAAAGCAGTACCAAGCTCAAAGATACCTGCTGGCGCTTTACCATCACCTTCTTGTTTTTGCTGACCCGGCTGTGCAGGATGCAGCCCCACTCCCCACGCAAGGCCTGTACGCCCAAGTACCACCGCATGCTGCTGACCTTGTTGTTGCCAGCTACCAGCAGTTTTTTCAAAGCGATACAGGGTGGCATCAATGGCATCACTGTCATTAGCGACCACCACCACAAGTTGTTGATGACTGTTATCAATTACAGGCTTAGGTAACTCTTTGCTGGCACAAGCCGATAAACTCATAACTGCAATAAGACTGACTAATTTTTTCATGCTGGCCATACTCCGTTTGTGATTAGTTCAAGCCCCGTTATTGATTCAATGCCAAGACCTGGGGCATCCGATAAGCGTATTTGTGGGCCGCTAAATTCAACGCCCCCTTGCACTGGGTCATACTGACCAAGGGCTGGGCCATCTAAATCGATTTTACTGATTTGCTGCGCTTTGGCAGAGGCTAAATGTGCAGCACCAGCAACGGCAATACTGCCCTCTAGCATACAACCTATCATACACTCTGCTTGGTATTGGGCTGTGATATTAGCAATCTCAATTGCTCGGCTTAAACCGCCCGTTTTCATTAATTTAATATTGATAATATCAACTGCGCCAAGTTCTAAAAGTTGTATTACTTGCTCCGGTGAAAAGGCGCTTTCATCGGCCATAATCGGGGTGTTCACTCGCTCAGTAATATATTTGAGACCTTGAATATCGCTGCTTTTTACCGGTTGCTCAACCAACTCTAATACCACGCCTGCTTGCTCAAGTTGCTGCAGTGCAAACACAGTTTGTTTGGCACTCCAGCCTTGGTTTACATCTAAACGCAGCTGCGCCTTAGCGGCAAAGCCTGCATGGATTGCTTTTACTCGCTCAATATCTTGATTAAGGTTATTGCCGATTTTTATTTTTAATACATCAAAACCTTGCTCAACCGCTCGCTGACAATCACTGAGCATTTTATCTATGTTATCGACACTAATGGTGATATCGGTTTTCAGCGCTGACTTACCACCACCAAGTAGCTTATACAAAGGCGCTTGATAGAGCTTGCCCCACAAGTCGTAAACCGCTAACTCTAAAGCCGCTTTTGCACTACTGTTACCAACCACCGTAGATTGAATAATGTGGTTAAGCTGATTGATGTTTTCGATTTCTTGCCCCACTAATTTAGGGGCAATAAACTGCTGAATGACTGCTATCATTCCTTGATGAGTATCGCCTGTAATAACCGGAGTTGAGGCCGCAGAGCCATAGCCAATTTGGCCACATTCGGTATCGATTAAAACCACTAAATCCTCAATAAAACTGACTTCTCTTAGTGCTGTTTTAAATGGGGTAACTAATGGCACTTTGAGCTTTGCAAAGCGAACAGCTTTAATTTTCATATTGGCCTCTAGCGAATACGCTTAATGTTATAAATACGATCTAAGTAGCTGGTTTCTTGAGATAATCTAAGTGGCAATAATGGTGTGACCGACACCCCATTCAAGGCACTACTATAAAAACTACCATCGCCTTTGTTATAACCTAAGCCTTTAACGTCATGAATAACATAAGGCTCACCGTGATGCTCCCCTAGGTACATCATTACATGACCCGGAATATAAATTAGATCGCCAATCGCCATGTTTTTAACCTTTGGCAACTTAGCATCCGCCGCTGTATTTTTATCAAAGCGATTATTTTGCCCGTATTCACTACTGCCTTGCTGCCCTGAATTACGCGGCATTAGTAGGCCAAAGCTCTTATAAATTTCACCAACAAACCCTGTGCAGTCACGGCCATTATAATCATGACCCCAACCATAACGCTCACCTAAAAACTTAAAGCCTTGTTTAATCAGATTCTGTTCGTTGTAGTCTAGGTAGCCTAAATTTACATCGGCAGTTTTACTAATCATCGCTGGTTTAATAACAAGTTGGCCTTGCTCATCGCGGGTTGGTAGCTGTACAACATGGCTAGCATAGCTGTTTTGACCATTTAGCAAATACGGTACTTGCTCACTATCAACTAATGGTAAGCGTACTCCCATATCGAGCTGTACTTCTGAGAGGGTTTCATCGTTTGGTACATAGGCAGTATTGACTTTTGCACCGGTTACCACCAAGAAGTCATCTTGTTCGCGATAGGCTTTTATTTTATCTGCATCAGCAAAGGCAAGATCTTCTGCAGGCGTCCACGCTAGGTAGTTGTAAGCACGTACTAACAACCATTTTTTATCTGCGCTTTGATGCAATACAGCAACCGCTTCGCCCGGGAACATTCCGCTTTCTTGAAAGCGATCTAAGTCTTGATCAAGGCCGCTATTTAAAACCCGATCCCAAGTTGGAAAAGTACGTAATGCAGTGCGCTTAACGACTACAGCAAAACGTACCTCATTGTTATCTGCGACCTTGTTAAGGTTTAAGTTTTCCTGATATTTGGCAAAGTCTTTCGCGGTGAGTTGGCGGCCATCGGTAAAAAAGCGCGGGCTTTTTGGAATTGAACTTGCTGAATGAATGGCGCTTGTTAGCTCGTCTTTAGTGAGCGATTTTTGAAATGACAGAGGATCAACAATATATTTATTATCTTTTACTAGTTTTTTGTTGAAGGCCGCAATTTGCGCCTCTGTCATGATCACTTTTGCCGATGCACCTTGTGCTAGCCAGTAGCTGGGCGAAAGCTGTGACTGCGTGACCCCGATAACATCTGATTGCCAACCCTCAGCATGCATAGGTGCACTAAAAGCAACACCTAAAGTAATTGATAAAGCGATAATTGAACGACGCATAGCTATACCTTAATTCTTATTGAACGCGTTAATCTAATAATTTTGTAAAAGCATGCTGCAATTTTTGCTGCATTTGCTTACCGACTATTGGCAAATTGGCTTCGTCGGCCCCCGAAGTTGACTGCTGCACACTAAAAGTAAACTCACGGCCACCTTGGTAATTGCCTAAACACACGTGTGCCAACATTACGGTTTCTGTGGTGGAGCGCGTTTCACTTGGCCCCCAACCAATTTTTTGCCAAACACGCCATTGCCCATTCGTTGCGCTATCGAGCACTTCTTTTGCTGAGCGACTATTATTTGGCGCAATAACATTTGCCAATGCATTTGTAACGATATGACTGATACCCACCATCATGCCGCCTACAGGAGCATGCTCATCTGTATGACCTGTGCCGTTAAGTAGCACATCAACATCACTTGCTTGTAAATAAGGCATTTGCGTACTTGGTTCACGCTGATGACTAACCATACGTTTTAACCATTCCGCTTGAGCAAGTGTGGTCATTGCTTTGTTGCCCGTTAAACCACAACTCTCACAACGATACCCTAAATAGCCAGGATCATCACTGCTTGCTTTGTATCGAGCTATCTTTGCATCAAGCTCATTATTGGCAGGGTTATGCCAGTATTCGTCTGATGGCATAAACTGCTCTGAGCCATATGCGCCGTTAAATAACAAACGCTCATCCTGTAGTTTTAGCCAGCCATCATTAAAAAACCCACGTAAGTATTCGCGACCTGCCACATTGACAAAATAACTGGCTATCGCATTTGAATTACCATCGGCTTTGCCAAATGCTTCATAACTATTAATACTGCTGATCAAATCAGCCAGTGCAGTATCACCGGCAAAAGAAGCTGCGCCAAGCTCAGGGTGGGTTTGCCTTACTTTTGAGAGCGCACCGCTAAACGCTTGAATTTTTGATGAACTCCAAGGTTCATACAACTCATTGTGGCTGCCGTCACTTAAATACCGGTAAGCTAATTGCCCTGCTTGAACTTGATAATCAATTAGGAGTAGCTTGCCCGGTTGCTCTGGGGCTAAAAAATACTGCCAGTCGGCCGCAACTCTGTTTTGCCAACCTGCTTGCTGGTAATTAACCTCAGCCGCTGATTTATAACCTTGCAGGTTGCTTTCACTTTCGAGTGATAAACAGCCGCTATTAGCTAAGTCTTTTGGCAAAATAGCTGGCGCTAACATCACCTGCTCAAAGTATTGTTGGTCGGTTAATGGAGCTTTTTCTGTGTTCGCTTTACAGCCAGCCAAAAGCATCAAGCCGCAACTTATAGCCAGCCGTTTTTGATATGCACCTTTCGCATACATAAAATAAAATTCCCACTTGTTATAATTTTTGGAATATTTTATTAAATCTAACACAAATTGACGATGAAGCAAATTAACTCGGTTTTAATGCGTAAAGGATTTGAAACAGTGAGGATTTAGGTGAAGTTGAGTGTGAAACTACACTCAACTTATAAAGAGATTACAGAACTTGCTCAGTGTATTTTTGTAAGTCAGTGATCAAATCACGATATAGCGTTGAGCTTTTATCCTTAATGCGTTCGAGAAAGAAATCGTCAGCAATATGGGTGATTTTTTGACGCTTCTTTTTATCGCTTAATTTGCTTTGCACAACATCCATCAGTTCGGCTATTTTCTCACGTTCATAGCCGTTTAAAGAGGGATCTGAGCTGATATCTTTTAGCATGATTAATGAGTCTATTGTTGAGCCATTTAGGGTTACCGTTAACGCTTTTGCTAAGCTTGGTAACCAGGGTTTTTCAATCTGCTCACCAATCACATAAAACATGTTTTGTGCTGTCGCTAGGTCACCATCACGTACTGCAACACTGCCAATAATGAGATAAGAAATAAGCTGCTCTTTTGGATAGCTCTGGCTCACTGTCGCAAACAGAGGATCGGTGCGAATGAAGTTAGCTTTTTGTTTAGCCATTTTGCGCCAACCTTTGTTATAAAAAGCCAAAGACTGAGCACTGTATGCTAAATATTTACCCCGCATATCAGTCGCTTTAGCAAGCGCTAAGTCGCTTTCTGCAATTGCAAAATCTTTACTTACACCAAGGCTCAAAATGTAGCTCATCATGGCATGAGTCAGTGTTGGCTCAATTGCACCTATTTGCTCTAACTGTTCTTTTTGCAGTTTGTTATAACCATAAGCAATGGTATCGACACTGGTATTCGACACTCCCCTGTACGTTTCATAACTAAAACTATCTTGTAGATCAGCATATTGTTGTTGCTCCGTCTTTGTTGATTTGCAACCTCCTAGTAAAGCGACACAGAACAACGAGCACGCTGCTAATTTAACAAAAGGGATGCTATTTAAAGCGGTCATCAATAATTCCTTTTTCTACTTCTATGGCATCATGTGCCAAACCTTGGTATATCGGGCTATGGATTCTACTTAACGAGAATATAATATTACTGTCATCGACAACGCTTATTGCATGCTCTGATGCATTGATTTGTACACCTGCACCATCAAACCGGCTTTCATTTAGTTTTACACCTTGTTGTGCCGTAATAGTGACATTGGTTAGTTCAACCACAGAGCGCTTAATATTTAAAGCGAGTTTAGCCCCTGATAAGCTTACATCTTCTAATCTCACTAAAGAATCTTTAATACGGATAGATTCAGCAACCACATTTTTAAGTAACACATTATTACAGTCTTCAATGATCATATGACGGTAATGGCCTGAAAACTCGCGACTGTGCTGATCTTCACAATGAAATGTCTCGATTTGTTTATCAGAAACTTCTGCACTGGCTGCTTTTTTAACTTCCCCAGTTAATGCACGATTTAATAAAGCTAAAAACTGGCTGGGCTGTTGCTTCATTGGCACATGGCCCACATCAGGCAAAGTAGCTAAATCACTATTGATTAGCTGCCTGTTCAATACTTTTGCAGTTCGTAATGGAGCTACTGCATCTTCTTCACCCCAAATAATATGTGTTTCTATTTTCAGATTGCTGACAATCTCGCTAAAGTCTTCTTCAACTAAACTCAGCGCTGCATTGATATTTGGTGTTTCACCCATTACTAGCTTCCACGCACCATCACTACGCTGCAATAACTCTGTCAGGTATGAATCAATCGCCCCTTCTTCAATGAGTCCGGTTGTAAAATCATTGAGCTGAGCTAACTTAGTTGAGAGAAATTTAGGTAGCTTAGTATTAGGCTTAGGTACGTTGGAGATAGGCTTTATAAATGCCACTTTATGTAAGATACCCGCTGCGTCGACTAGCACCAATTTATTGAGTTTCTCGGGGTATTTGCCAGCAAAATACAGGCTGACCGCCCCCCCCATAGAGTGACCCACAACCGTGGTTGGTTCAGCAATATAGTGATCGACCACTTCCGCCAGTACAGCAGCATAATTGCGAGGGGAGTAACGCCCTTCGGGGCTTTCTGAGTGAGCAAAACCAGGTAAATCAATCGCAATAACATGATAATGTTTAGTGAGTTCAGGAATAACCCCAAACCAATCCTGCATAGCTAATACGCCTAAACCATGTACGAGTAACAAAGGCGGCGCCTTTTTATCACCGGCCTCTAAGATCAAAATTGATGAATCAAATACGGACTCTTGGTAAGTGCTAAACAACCAATCTGCTTTAATTGAAGATTCAAATTTGAGTGCTTGGATTTGTTGTTGGTTTAATCGTGTTGATTGCGATGCAACTGACTCGCTTTGCGCAGCAAACGAACCAAGCAAAATGCAATAAAAAAAGAATAAGTGAAATAGACGCAAGGGATATTGGTTTAATTATTATTGTATTAGCAAGATTGTACCCTTTGTCGGTTAAATGTAAATAATGCATGAGCATGAACCTAATATTGAGAAATGGTTATTCTGGGATAGATAGCAAGATGTGGTAGATGGAGGTCATCATTTATGGCAACAGCATCGTGATACGCGCGAAACAAGTTTCACGCCTACGGGGTGCGTTTTTTGCATTTTGAGTTGGGGTTTAATTTGGGGTTTGGAAGCGTGATGTTCGCGAATTGCAGGCACAAAAAAACCGACTTCCGTCGGTTTATGTCACTTTCAAAGAAAAAGTGGCGGACGCGGGAGGATTCGAACCTCCGACCGCCTGGTTCGTAGCCAGGTACTCTATCCAGCTGAGCTACGCGTCCGCAGTGTGATTATGCATGTTTAAGTCTTGCATTGACTGTATCTTAAAGACACAAAAAAACCGACAGCTTGTCGGCTTATGCCACTTTCTAATAGAAAGTGGCGGACGCGGGAGGATTCGAACCTCCGACCGCCTGGTTCGTAGCCAGGTACTCTATCCAGCTGAGCTACGCGTCCGCAAGTTGCATTTTATAATCTTGCAATGATTTTATCTTTATACTCGATGTGAGTTTCAAATATGGCGTATGCGGGACGTCTCTTGAAAGAGTGAACCTCCGACCAAATTTGTATCTTTATACTCGATGTGAGCTTTCAAATATGGCGGACGCGGGAGGATTCGAACCTCCGACCGCCTGGTTCGTAGCCAGGTACTCTATCCAGCTGAGCTACGCGTCCACACGCACATTTGAACATTACTAATTTATTCTCTTAGCAAGAGACTCAAGTTTATACTCGATGCAGAGTTAAAGTAAAAAGTGGCGGACGCGGGAGGATTCGAACCTCCGACCGCCTGGTTCGTAGCCAGGTACTCTATCCAGCTGAGCTACGCGTCCACACATATTACTTTCAAGACATGCCATTTTAGGAAAAATGGTGGAGAAGGAGGGATTCGAACCCTCGATAGAGCTACAAACCCTATACTCCCTTAGCAGGGGAGCGCCTTCGGCCACTCGGCCACCTCTCCGTCTTGTGGGGCGTATAATAAAGATTTCAGGAAATATGTCAAACACTTTTCAAGGAAAATCGCATAGATGGTTATAGATTGTCCATAACGAGCCAAAAGAGCTTGTTTTTGTTTATCCTTTCGCCGTTTTTTCTTTATCAGTCAACGGCTCAAGACCCGTCAATGGGATCAGTTCATCAGTTAACTCTGCGAGGTATTGATCTTGATAACCCAATTGTTGAAATTCGGCTATGCAAGCACGATAAAAATCTTCACGTTGATGCTCGCTTTTGTTCGTATCTGTAGGCAACGGCGAAGGCTTTTTAGTCATTATTATTAAGTCCATTTATACATTGAACGAGAATTGCGCAATGATGTCATATCTTGGCTAAAAATAATACTATTGGCCTTTGTATTTGTAGAAAAATTTTACAACTTAGTAACTTTGTTGGAAGACTAATTCAGCATTTCTTTTTAGATCAGCTAATTACAATTGAGTATTAAAATTGAGAGCAATAAAAATCAGAAATTTCTGATAACAAAAACGCCGCTAAAAAGCGGCGTTTTCAAGACTTTTAGCTGATTAATCAGCTTGAGGACGCATGTGTGGGAATAGGATCACATCTTTAATTGTTGGTGAGTCAGTAAATAACATCACTAGACGATCGATACCAATACCCTCACCCGCTGTTGGTGGTAAGCCGTATTCTAATGCACGGATATAGTCATCATCGTAGTGCATCGCTTCATCATCACCAGCGTCTTTCTCTTCAACTTGACGAGTAAAGCGCTCTGCTTGGTCTTGTGCATCGTTAAGCTCAGAGAAGCCATTTGCTAATTCACGGCCGCCAACGAAGAATTCGAAGCGGTCAGTTACAAACGGGTTTTCATCGTTACGACGTGCAAGTGGTGACACTTCCCACGGGTATGCGGTAATGAAAGTTGGTTGAATTAACTTATGCTCAGCTGTCTCTTCGAAGATTTCACATAAGAATTTACCCGGGCCCCATACACAGTTTTCTGGGATCTTAACGTGTACTTGCTTCGCGTACGCTTTAAGTTCTTCAAAATGGTTTTCAGGGTCATTAAATACCGCAGCATCAAAGTCTGGATTGTACTTAAGGATAGCCTCGCTCATTGTTAAACGAGTAAAAGGTTGTCCAAAGTCGTACTCTACTGAATCAACCACTTCACCGTTTTCATCTTTCGTTGTGTTTACAACAATTGGTGAACCAAGTACGTCTGTCGCAACAGTACGTAACATGTCTTCAGTGATGTTCATCAGGTCAATGTAATCAGCGTATGCTTGGTAGAATTCGATCATTGTGAATTCTGGGTTATGACGTGTTGATAAACCTTCGTTACGGAAGTTACGGTTGATTTCGAATACACGCTCAAAGCCACCCACAACTAAACGTTTTAAGTAAAGCTCAGGTGCAATACGTAAGTACATGTCGATATCAAGTGCATTGTGGTGTGTTACGAATGGACGTGCAGACGCACCACCCGGGATCACTTGTAACATCGGCGTTTCAACTTCCATGAAATCACGATCAGCTAAGAAACGACGGATACCTTCAACAACCTTAGAGCGAATACGGAAGGTTTCACGCGTCGCATCATTAGTAATTAAATCAACATAACGTTGACGGTATTTAGTTTCTTGGTCAGATAAACCATGGAATTTTTCTGGTAACGGGCGTAATGACTTTGTCAGTAACTCGTACTCTGTCATTTCTACGTAAAGGTCACCTTTACCTGACTTATTAAGTGCACCTTTAACACCGATGATGTCACCGATATCAAGTTGACCATATTTTGCTTTTAATTCTTTTTGTACGTCTTTTGATGCGTACGCTTGAATTTGGCCTTTCATGTCTTGTAACGCAAGGAAAGGACCACGTTTTGCAAGAATACGACCTGCAACTGATACAACGTGTTGCTCAGCAACTAATTCTTCTTTCGATTTATCACCAAACTCAGCTTGCAAATCAGCCGTGTAATGTTCACGACGGAATTGGTTTGGATGACCGTTGGCTGGGCAATTTTC
Organism: Pseudoalteromonas sp. XI10; assembly: GCF_001469895.1. Taxonomy (GTDB): domain Bacteria; phylum Pseudomonadota; class Gammaproteobacteria; order Enterobacterales; family Alteromonadaceae; genus Pseudoalteromonas. The sequence goes on from NZ_LOPY01000050.1 coordinate 29,581, forward strand.
GCGGATTGCGTCTAATTTGCCACGACGCTCAGCGATTAACTTATTTTCGTCTTGGATTTGATCAGTCATTTTTTAGCTCTTTTTTAGCTTGGTGGTTATAGGCCAGATTTAAGGCTGGCTTCAATAAATTTATCTAAGTCGCCGTCAAGAACCGCTTGTGTATTACGGTTTTCAACGCCTGTACGTAAGTCTTTAATGCGCGAGTCATCAAGTACGTATGAACGAATTTGACTACCCCAGCCAATATCAGATTTTGCATCTTCTTGGCTTTGTTTCTCAGCATTTTGCTTTTGAATTTCAAGTTCAAACAATTTCGCTTTTAACTGCTTCATTGCTTGGTCTTTATTCTTGTGCTGTGAACGCTCATTTTGGCACTGTACAACAGTGTTAGTTGGTATGTGAGTAATACGAACCGCTGACTCTGTTGTATTTACGTGCTGACCACCAGCGCCTGATGCGCGGTAAACGTCAATACGTAAATCTGCCGGATTAATATCAATTTCGATATTATCGTCGATTTCTGGGTAAACGAATGCCGATGCAAACGAGGTATGACGACGACCACTTGAGTCGAACGGGCTCTTACGCACTAAACGGTGAACACCTGTTTCTGTACGTAACCAACCGTATGCATATTCGCCAACAAAGCGCACTGTTGCGCCTTTAATACCAGCCACATCACCATCAGTTGCTTCAACCAGTTCAACTTTAAAGCCTTTTGCTTCACCCCAGCGTAAATACATACGCAGTAGCATGTTGCACCAGTCTTGGGCTTCAGTACCGCCAGAACCTGATTGTAAATCAAGATAAGCATCGTTTTGGTCATGGTCGCCTGAGAACATACGACGAAACTCTAGCTTTTCAAGCTGTGCGTTTAAATCGCCTAATTCAGCTTCGGCTTCAGCGAAGGTTTCTTCATCTTCGGCTTCAACAGCAAGCTCGACTAAACCTTCAACGTCTTCGGTACCTGACACTAGATTATCAATGGTCTCAACGATAGCTTCTAGTGCCGACTTTTCACGGCCAAGTGCTTGAGCTCGCTCAGGCTCATTCCACACTGCTGAATCTTCAAGTTCTGCGTTAACTTCTTCTAACCGCTCTTTCTTAAGAGGGTAGTCAAAGGTACCCCCGAAGCAGTTCAGTACGTTCGCGAATTTCCTTGATTTGGTTAATCACAGGATTCACTTCAAACATGTACATTACTCCAAAATGGCTGATTTACCGCGCACCGATATCGACAATAAATACGGTAAATTATCTACAAATATTAAAAACGCCCGATTTTAACAAAAAACCGAGCGTTTTATTAGCCTTTTATGCCGATTATAACGATATTTTTATGTCGCTTTTTGTAGCTCTCGAATAATCAACTGTAACGAGAATTTACCACGGAATTCATTTATATCGAGTTGATAAGCAGCTTTCACAAAACGCACTTCGGTATCTGGCCATGCACGCACATCAACACCAAATGCAATACCGTCAACTAGACGCCCAGACTGATGTTTTAAAACCAGTTTTAAGTGTTTTTCACCGACAATGCGCTGCTGTATTACCTCAAACATATGCTCAAACACTGGCTCTGGAAATTGCTGTCCCCAGGGGCCTGCATTTTTTAGTAAGTTGGCAAACTCCATCGAAAAGCACTCATTAGGTAATTCACCGTCGGTAAGTAAAATACTTTGCTTATGCTCTTCAGTGAGTGTGTCTGTTACCATTTGCTCAAACACGGTTTTAAATTCAGTAAAACATTGCTCATTGATACTCAGCCCGGCCGCCATTGCATGGCCACCAAATTTACTGATTAAATGCGGATAGAGTGTATTTACTCGCTCGAGTAAATCACGCATATGCAGCCCTTCAATAGAGCGGCAAGAGCCTTTTATTTCGCCATTATCGCCCGCTGCAAAAATAATCGTCGGGCGGTGATACTTTTCTTTTAAGCGACCAGCCAAAATACCAATCACCCCTTGGTGCCAATCAGCTTGGTATAAACAAATGGCATCAGGCACTGACTCAGTTTTAAATGCTAAACGGTCAAGCACCGCTTGTGCTTCAGTTTGCATGCCCTGCTCTATTTCACGGCGCTCGTGATTGAGGCTGTCTAGCTCACCGGCAATTCGGCGTGCTTGATTTATATCGCTTGATAACAAACAGGCTATACCTAAACTCATATCATCAAGACGCCCTGCTGCATTTAAGCGTGGTGCCAATGAAAAGCCAAAGTCACTGGCACTTAAACGGGCAGCATTGCGATTTGCCACTTCGATTAGGGCACTGATACCTGGGCGTGTTTTACCACTGCGAATACGTGCTAAACCTTGATGAACTAAGGTTCGGTTGTTGGCATCAAGAGCGACCACATCGGCAACGGTACCAAGGGCTACAATATCAAGTAACTCAGCCAAATTTGGCATTGGATTATGCTGAAAATACCCTTGTTCACGTAAGTGGCTACGTAAAGCAATGAGCAGATAAAAAGCTACTCCAACGCCCGCTATTGATTTCGATGGAAACTGACAATCATGGCGATTTGGGTTCACGATGGCATCAGCATCTGGCAAGGTTTCACCTTGTAAATGGTGATCAGTTACCAACACCTTAATACCTGCTTGCTTTACAATGGCAATGCCATCGATACATGAAATACCGTTATCAACAGTGATCACAAGCTCGGGTTGCATAGCCACTATTTGCTCAGCAAGCGCAGGACTTAAGCCATAACCTAGGCTGAACCTGTCAGGTACCAAGTAATCAAGGTTCTTTAGGCCAAACATAGCAAGGCCTTGCATTAAGGTTGCTGTGCTGGTTGCACCATCGGCATCAAAGTCACCGACGATTAACACGCGACTTTGAGCCGCGAGCGCTTGTTGCAATAGCACCACAGCTTTGTCGATATCTTTAAACAACTTAAAGTCATGTAATGTCGCAGCGCTATTATCGAGTTCAGTGGCACTTTGCACCTGTCGAGTCGCATATATTTGCTTAATTACAGGGTGTAAATGATGTGGTAGATGCGAATCATCAACATGAGGACGAGCTTGAATTATTTTTTCCATGTCGGAAATGGTACTTCTTTGCTTAAGACAAATAAAAAAGGCCTACGACAAATAGGCCTTTTCGTTTAAAAAATCAGTTATGAAGATGTTTTTGGTAAGGCATCAAGCGCTTGGCTGATCTGCGCAGCTGATTGATAACCTGGGATCATAGTGCCATCTTCTAAAATAATTGCTGGAGTACCCGACATACCAAAGCTTTGACCTAGTTGGTAATGCTCAGCAATTGGCGCGCTACAACCTGGCACATCTGCAACTTCTGCACCCGCTTTTGCTTCTGTTAACGCTTCAGCAGGGTCTTTAGCACACCATACATTCATTAGATCTTGGTAACCTTTACCATGTAAACCACCACGTGGGAAAGCAAGGTATTTAACCGTGATACCCGCATCTAAGAAATCATCAAGTTCACGGTGTAGTTTACGGCAGTAACCACAGGTAATATCGGTAAATACTGTGATTGAATGCTTTTCGTTTTTCGCTTTGTAAACGATCATTGAGTCTTCGTACTCAGCAATGCCTTCTTTACGTACATCGCTCAGTGCATGCTCTGTTAGATTAACTCGGTTATTAAGGTCAATCAGTGTTCCTTGCATTAGAAATTGACCGTCAGGGCTTGCGTACAGCACGCCTTTATCAGTAATTAGTTCTTTAAGGCCTGCCACTGGGCTTGGGTTGATTTGCTTAACGGTTACGCCTAATTCAGCAAACTTAGCAATAATAGGGGCATCAGCAGCGTCTGTTGTTGATACGCCATTGGCAAACACATTTAAGCTTGTGCCTAGTAGTGCTGTGGCTAAAACTAACTTTTTCATAAATATCCTATATCCTGATCATTTTTTATATAGACCGGTACATCTCTAAAAATCTTGCACTAAGCACGTGGATGATGTTGCTCGTGTACCGACTTCAATCTTTCATTCGCTACATGGGTATAAATTTGTGTTGTTGATAAGTCACTGTGACCTAACATCATTTGCACGACTCTAAGGTCCGCCCCATGATTAAGCAAATGCGTTGCAAACGCGTGTCTGAGCGTATGCGGTGATAACGGCGATTCAACTGATGCCAAAATAGCATAGTGTTTGATGCGATGCCAAAAAGTTTGTCGTGTCATGCCAATCCCGCGCTTAGATGGGAACACAAAGTCAGTGGCATGTTTAATCATTTGCGAACGACCCACTTTCAAAAACTGCTCAAGCCAGTACATTGCTTCTTCGCCTAGGGGAACTAAACGCTCTTTATTACCCTTACCTTTTACAAAGACCACCGCTTGGCGCAAATTAATTTGCTCCATTCTGAGTCCCACCAGCTCAGTAACACGAAGCCCTGTGGCATATAACAGCTCAAGCATTGCTTTATCGCGAAGCCCCATAGGATCTTCTATGTCTGGGGCTGCAAGCAGAGCTTCGACTTCGGCTTCTGACAGCGTTTTTGGTAATGACTGCCCAGCTTTTGGCTGAGCAATATTGGCCATCGGCGAATCGGCAATGGCTTTTTCGCGTACAAAATACTGATAAAAACGCTTAAGTGCACTGATGCTTCGCGCGGTGCTGCGCGACTTCAGCCCTAAATCAACACGATATGCTAGATACGCTTCAATATCATCAGAGCAAACGGCTAGTAGGTCTTTATCTTTTAAAAATTGGCAAAACTTTTCAAGGTCACTGCGATAAGCAGCGAGTGTATTTTCGCTGACTCCTTGCTCAAGATACAGCGTATCTAAAAATAACTCTAAATGTTCGGCGTTATTTGCTGTTATTACACCTTTTTGGGCTTGTGAATTATTATCAGCCACGCGTACTCTCATCCTTATCAAGGTATCAATTGATTATACCTTACGGTAAACTTACGCCTATCATATCAGGCAAATACACAGTGATAAATACGATGCAGATTGGTTTATTTTATGGTTCTACAACCTGCTACACAGAAATAGCGGCAGAGAAAATTCGCGATATTATTGGTCACGACATAGTGAGCCTTCACAATATCAAAGATGAGCCATTAAAAAATGCAGAGCAATTTGATTTCGTGATCTTCGGCATTTCAACTTGGGATTTTGGTGAGTTGCAAGAAGATTGGGAATCAATCTGGGACGACATTAAAGATGTTAACCTAAACGGCAAAACCGTGGCTCTATTTGGTATGGGCGATCAACAAGGTTATGGTCAGTGGTTCCAAGACGCGCTTGGCATGTTACACGATGAAATTTGTGATCAAAGCATTACCTTGTTAGGCAAATGGCCTAACGATGCAAGTTATGAATTTGAGGCTTCAAAAGCACTCACTGAAGATGGCAAACAATTTGTTGGCTTAGCCCTTGATGAAGACAGTCAATACGAGCTTAGCGATGAGCGTATCGCAAGCTGGGTTGAACAAGTCATGACTGAGTACAGCGAAAGCTTGTAAGTCATGAATAAAAAAGCCAAGCATCGCTTGGCTTTTTTAATGGTTATTCAACACGTTGCCAATATTGATTACGATAGAAAAATGCAATATATCCGCGTACTTCAAGCACCTTACCTTGTTCTTGTGGGGTCAGTTTAAGGGTATAGGTTTTACCATTGTTTGGGTCTAGAATTTCACCCTCTTGCCAGCTACCATCGCCAGCACCTGTAGCGCCTTCTATAATTTTTAACCCTAAAATAGGCTGATTTTTCTTATCACCTTTACACTCTTCGCAGATTGCGTCTTGCTTGGCTGGGTTAAGGATTTTTTCAACACTACCAACCAACACACCATCTTGCTCACTAATACGTACTAAAGATTTCGCTTCATTCGTTTCTTCGTCAATAGTTTTCCAAAGACCCACAGGCGTCAATGCAGCAAAACTCAACTGAGAAAATAATAAGGCAGATAAAACAATTGATAAACGGAACATAAAAAACTCGTATAAAACTTAAGACTTTGGCACTATATCAGGGCTTAACCAAACACACCATTTTGCTAAGCTCCGAAATCGACACAACATTGCGAGGGAACACAATGAGTCAATTCACATTAATTACCGGTGACATTGTCAGTTACGACAGTAATCAGGTAGCTACAATTAACGCCACGGGCGAAATAAAAATAAATCGCTTTGCTGAGCCATTATTTATTCCTGATAGCGCTAAAGCCGCCATTGAGCTGGGTCGGCTCGATGATAACTTGTTTAATTTAAAAAAGTTATTACGTTCAGGCTATGCCGATCCCTGCCCTACAACCCGCGTGCTAATTGAAACCACACATCCTTTACCTGACATCAACGGCCTGCTGATAAAACGCCGCTTTAGCATTATTGATTTTTGCAGCGCCGAAATAGAAAAGTCGCACAGTAAAGCCGTGTTAGACGCTCTATTAGAGCTTGAATATGTGCAACAAATTCAGCTTGATGAAGTCATGCAATTACAGCCACCGGTACAATTTAACAATCAATAAAGGTACAATAACTTATAAGTATGCTAATCAGCTCCTTCATTTGTAAAAGGAATAACAATGAAAAGTGCGCTACCTTTAATGATTGCCGCAAGTATTTTGCTAACTGGTTGTGATGAATTAGAAGTTGAAGAAACTCATAACTTTGGCGATGAAATGTATGAGAACAATTACACACTCGTAAATACCACTGATTTAGAAGTGGACTATTACATGGCAAACACTGACCTGTTTGGTGATGCTCAAGAATTTAAAGACTCTCAATACTATGTTGATACGCTTGCATCGCAATCACTTCCCGTTGATGTAACACATGCTCACAATGAACGTAGCCGTATTTCATTTTATGTAGTCGATCACAGCGACATAACTAACTCAGCCACACAGATGTATCAGGTAGAGCAAAATCAACCTTATCATTTTGTGGCTTGGCAAAATGAAGAAAAGCTTCGTTTAACTCTAGTAAAAAAAGCTAATGATGATAAAGATGACTTTTTTGCTATACGTATTCTCGCAACTGAAAACCTTCGCTTAAAAATCGAAAATCAAATCGTCAATTTATATCAAAATCAATTAAGTTACTGGTACCACATTGATGACTGCGCTGATGATTTAAAAGTATCAAAGCTCAATGATGAAGATAAGCGAGTTTATGAACCTGTCTCAATCTGCAACGCATCATATGGGCAGTCATACACTTTACTTTTAAGTGAAGATGGCCTTGAAGCGAGCATTGCTGAATAACGATTACATCTTTAGGTAAAATGCCTTACAGAGCTCTTTGTAATCTTGACTGTAGCTGCCATCAGCTGCATGTATGGTTAACGATGATGTATCACATTCGCCGTTGTTTTGGCTGAGTAGCATCAAGCTGCGACTTGGTTGTTTTTTCTCGGTTGTACGTACCAAGCAATGGCGATTTAAGTACCAGCCTGCCTGCTCAGCTACCGCAATGAATTGTTTTGCCTCTACGCAAGGCAAAATCACATTCAAAAGCGTTTTGCCGTGGCTAAGCCTAGTACACGCTTCTATCAATTCGCTGAAGCTAAGGCCGTCAGTATGGCGGGCAGTATTTCGAGCATCATTTTCACCTTTTAGGCTCGCATTAAAATACGGTGGATTGGTGATGATCGCATCAAAAGACTCTGCTGCGCTAAATGACTGCACAGCACCTTCGAAAAGGTTTATATTAGGCCATGGGCTAGCCGCAAAGTTTTCTCGAGCATCATTACAGGCACACGCGTCAATTTCTATGGCACTTACTTTTGCTTCAGGCGCTCTTTGTTTTGCCATTAGCGCCAACAGCCCTGTGCCAGTGCCAATATCTAAAATACGCTTAGCACCACTCACATCAGCCCAAGCACCTAACAAAATACCGTCGGTCGACACTTTCATCGCCGTGCGTGTTTGCGTTACCGTAAATTGTTTAAACACAAAGCCTGACATTTTTTCACCTTTTCATTCACCACAGCCGCGTTAACGCGTATAATTAGGCTCAATTGTCCTCTATTTATGTCACTCTATGCAATTTTCTGAATTTGATATCGATAACAAGCTGTTAAATGCCATTAATAAAATGGGTTTTGATACGCCAACCAGTATTCAACAACAAGCGATCCCTGAAGCTCTTCAAGGCCGTGATATTTTGGCATCTGCCCCTACTGGTACGGGTAAAACAGCCGCGTTTTTGATCCCTGCAATTCAATACTTGCTTGATTTCCCGCGTCGCGATCCTGGCTTTGCGCGCGTATTGATAATGACACCAACCCGTGAGCTTGCTTATCAAATTCATGAGCAATGTGAATTACTCGCAGCACAAACTCATCTTAAAATTGGGGTTGTAACAGGTGGTATAAACTACGGGACACACAGAGAAATTTTCGAAAGCAATAACGACATTCTGATAGCCACACCTGGGCGTTTAATGGAGTACCTTGAAACAGAGAACTTCCATGCTGAAAACGTTGAAATGCTTATTCTTGATGAAGCTGACCGCATGCTAGATATGGGATTTCGTAAAGAAATGCTACGTATTTGTGATGAAGCACGTAACCGCCGTCAATGTTTCTTATTCTCAGCGACCCTTGAAGGTGACAGCGTTGAGTTATTTGCAGAACGTATCTTAAACGACCCTGCACTGCTTGAAGCCGAATCTTCACGCAAAGAAAAAGGCAAAATCCATCAATGGGTTCACCTTGCGGACGACTACGATCACAAGCTAAAAATGTTGGTTGAAACATTAAATGGTGATGACATTCATAAAGCTATTGTGTTTGTAAAAACTCGTGAGCGCCTAGAAACATTAGTTGGTGAGCTAAACAACGAAGGCCTTCGTGTAGCTTGGTTACGCGGTGAAATGCCTCAAGACAAGCGCATGAAAGCGATGGAGAACTTTCACTCTGGTCGCAACAATATCTTAGTTGCAACGGATGTTGCTGCTCGTGGTATTGATGTTGCTGATATCAGCCATGTTATCAACTTTGATATGCCACGTACCGCAGACGTATACGTACACCGTATTGGACGTACTGGTCGTGCAGGTAAAAAAGGCATTGCGATTTCATTTATTGAAGCTCATGACGTGGCAATTGTTGGTAAGGTGGAGCGCTACATTGAGCAAAAGCTTAAACGCCGAGTAATTAAAGGGCTTGAGCCACAGCACAAAGAAGCGAAGATCCCATCTAAAAAGAAAAAAGATCCAGTAAAAATGAAGGCAAAGAAAAAAGCCAAAGCTAAAACGAAGAAGAAAAAGTAGTTTTAACTTTAACATCATAACTGTGAAAATGCCGAGCTTGTCTCGGCATTTTTGTGCCATACCCTTTTTACTTATTAACTGTGTAATTAGTTCACACTTTATTGCCCACACATCAAACCTATAAAAATAACCCAATCAAATTCAACAACTTAAATATTGGAATAATAATTGTAACAGGTTCAGCAATAGTTCACAGCAGACTAGATTAACGAGGGAATTGTATGAGCCGCTTCAAATTAACCGTAATACTTACATCATTAAGCTGTATTTTTTTACTTGCATGCGCAACGAACGTAAGCGCTAATACTAGTGTGCTAACAACAAGCACATCTGCGCAACCGCGCTTACAGCAAATGGCTTTGCAGAAGTTAACTCGTAACCCTAATTTTCACATTGAAAACCTGCAAGTGATTGTTGAGGGTGAAACTGTTGAACTAAAAGGCATTGCAGAAACAGGCTTTCAACGTGCTTTAGCACAGAAGTTTTTAGAGCATAGCCAAGGTGTGATGCAGATAAAAAACAACCTTAAAGTGAGTAAGTTAAATCACTCGTCACTTTAAGGCTAGGTTTACAAAAGAGGCTTGAGATTATTCGCCAGTTGCTTGTAGATTGATAAATTTTGCAAGCTCTTCTGGTTGACCCATCAGCATTTGAATTTGCTGATTAATCTCCATCATAGTCTTACCTTCTGGTAATTTAGCTGATACAGAGAAAGACGATAAACCATTCACAAAGTTGCTAATCGCTGTAGCAAGCTCTTCGCTCACTGGTACTTGCTGTAATTGCATCGCAACGACTTGCTTAAATTGATCATGAGTCATACCTTGTGCAGTTAAGAAGCTATCAACAACCGCTTTAAGCTCACCTTCATCAGCAATCGACATATTAATGCTACGTGGCTCTAACTGAGTGAGGGCTGCCATCATCTTCGATTGCTGTTGTAACTGCTGCTCTAAAGTAAGCTGACCATCAGCTGCTTCATTTTGCATCTGGCTCACAGCGAGTGATGCTTCCATCAGCGCTGTAGTTTTAGCTAAACCAAGATTAAAGTTAACGTCAGCCACCTCATTTGCAGTGACTTTAAGAGCAAAGTCGCTGTCGCCTGAAGCTTTATTATAATCAAGCGATGAGTCAACGTTATAGCTTGTTGATGCTAGCTTGTTATTAGAGTTTTCTGGCAGCTGCGCTAAAAATTCATCGCTAAAACGAAAGTTTTTCATAACAAAACCAGTGTGTGGCGGCACTGCATCTACTTCGTAACCCGACACATCAATACTATCGATTGTTGCAACAGGCTCATTGCTTAAACTATTTGAAACCGTGATCTCAGATAACTGCATGCTGCTATCAAAAATACTGGCTGAGATATCACTGTATTTAATTTCTACACCGCTTTGGATTGATAACGCACTGATTTGCTTATCAACCACCTTTTTCACTTCCTGTGTAGCTGCGTAATTTGCGTAAGCTACGCCACCGACAGCCGCAGCAACAACCGCTGCAATAATTAACTTCTTCATTTTATTTCCTTTAATTGGTGTAAATTTTTATCAGTGTATCAAATTGTATTTAGTTTATTAACGACAATAGCTCATGCACGGTTTTTATTGGGGTGATCTTAGCACCAAGGCCTTCCATTGATTTATGGTAATTACGATATGGAATAAAGATCTCAGTAAAACCGTGTTGCGCAGCTTCTTTAACTCGAGGTACGCCGCTGTCGATTGGTCTTACGTCACCATTTAAACTTAGCTCACCCATAATACAGGTGGTACGCGGTACAACAAATTCGTTCAAGCTGCTTAAAAGTGCTGCTACCAATGCTAAATCGATACAAGTCTCTGACTCATCGATTTTTAAACCACCAACAATGTTAAAAAAGGTATCGTGGAAGATTTTTGTTTTTGTGTGCTTACGTAAAATACCTGTTAGCATCTTGATACGATTCATATTCAAGCCAACACATACCCGCTGCGGGAATTCGGCTTCGGTTTCTGTGGTTAAACATTGTATTTCGAGTAGTAAGTTACGGTTACCTTTACGGATACAAGTGATAGCAGAGCCTGGAGACTCGGTACTAGAACCAGATAAAAAGATTTCGCTTGGGTTATCAACGCTCAACATTCCGCGCTCGCACATTCTGAAAATACCCACAGTGTCGATATCGCCAAAACGGTTTTTATTAGCACGCAGTGTTCTGACTTGGCCATCGTTAGTATCGATATGTAACAAGGCATCAACTATGTGCACGAGTGTTTGCGGCCCAGCAATTTCGTTATTTTTGTTTACATGAGCAATGATGAACATAGTGACATCATTTTGCTTACAATATTGTGTTAAAGCTTGCGCTGCACTTTTTACCTGTGAGGGTGAGCCAGGGCTACCATTTGCCGTTTCTGTTACCACGGCCTGAATTGAGTCAATAACCGCGAACTTAATTTTGTTTTTATCAAGCTCTTCAATGATGGCTTCAACACTGGTTTCAGACAGCAAGTAAAGCTCGTCTTCGTTGTAATCTAAACGTAAGCGATTCACACGGTTTTTAAACTGCGATAAAGATTCTTCAGCTGTGCAGTATAAAGAAGGCATTAGCTTTGACATACGTGCGACTAAATCTGACAGCAAGGTGGTTTTACCAGCACCAGGGTCGCCAGAAATAATATTAACAGAGCCTGTGGTTACGCCACCACTTAGTACTCTGTCTAGCTCACCTATTTCCGTGAGGCGTTTTTCGGCCTCTGTGGTCGCAACTTCATTGATTTTCTTTGAGCCACCGCTAGCGATACCGGCATAACCTGCCACTGCCGCACGGCTTGCCGCTTGCTTTGATTGCCCCGCTGAAGGCTTAAATTCTGCCAGCGTATTCCACGCTCCACACTTACACTGACCTTGCCAGCGTTGATAGTTCATGCCGCACTCAGTGCAGACAAATTCGATTTTTGCTGATTTTGCCATTCGGCCTTACCTATTTTGGTCGCTGTTTTGTGACTATTTCTGTATTTTCAAGCATATAATAGCTAAAGTAAAACATATGACTCAGGTAATTAATCTAGAGTCACTTTTGTAGTCACAAAAGATAATATGCTGTAACTTGCCCCATGAAAAACGCTTAATCATGCTAAGTGCTTAATTAAGAAATGGTTAAGGGCACAGTTTTTGCTTACAAATAAAACTTTACAGTGCTTGCCATTTAATTGGCGAATACATATAACAATAACTAATAAAATAAAAAACTAGTTACACTGCTTTGGCTTTCAATAGCCCGCTAGTATACCTACTTTTTTAGATAGACGGTGATGGTTTTATAAATGGCTGAAGACATACTGCTTAAATATGAAAGCCTAGTTGAAGAACTAAAGGCACATTTAGGCACTCCCCAGTTCGACAAACTGTTTAAATCAAAGACAGCTAGCTTAACTAAGCCAGAGCAGTTTCTGATCAAAATGGAAATGTCGCGCTTATCTCAGCCTGTAGCACGCTTTATTGATTTACGTGGCCAGGTAACCGGCCAAGTCAAACCCTACGAATATGATGGTAAGCAACACTTTATGGACGATACCGCCATTGAAGTGTTTGAAGATGCTATAAAGCGCCACGGTGGTTACACCCTTGCCGTTTACGAAGCGGTAATGAATACCGAAAACAATCACCGCGTAATGCAAAAAAAAGCCGCTGAACAAGCTTTAACTGACGATAGTAGCACGACAGAGCAGTCTGCTAAGGTCATTAAGTTTGCATCTTATGAAAGTCGCCGCGAAGAGCGGATGAACTACTCAATTAAAATTACCGTTGAACTAGATAAAGACAATAAGGTTGCCGCTTCTACCTCTGATATCTCTTTAAGTGGCGCAAAAATCAAGTTAGCACCACGGTATAAAGTTAAAAAAGGCCAATTAATTGGTCTGCGCTTAGTTGGCCTAGAGCAAGATTTTGAACTGGGCTTAAAAAACGGAATTCAATACGAAGTGGTTGCGGTAGAAAAAGTATCTCGTGAATACAACCATGTACGCTTAAAACGCACCTTTATTGAAAATAATGATAAGTTTGATGAGTTCTTAGAGAGCTTTATTCACGGTAATAAACGTCGCTATAAAGTGAACTTAGACAATACTTTAGATGCGGTTGTATCAAAAGGCTACGAGCAATACTACATTCCACGTGTTACCTCATTTTATACATTTTTAAGCTTACAAGGCGACAAGCTTTATCCTAGCCTTGCGTTAACCACAGAAAATAACATTTTTATTCAGCGCTATTTTTGTGATGAGCGAAAGTTGTCATGCTTATATAGCATTATCAATCAGCAACGTTTAGGTCACTTGCTCAGTTCACCTGATGCGGTAAAAGAAGAGTACCTGTATACCTTCACTCATACCGTTGCAGGCAAAATTTATTACTACTCAGCTACGCGAACTGAGCTTGATAGCCAACCACAACTGAGAGATTTATTCCTCGGCTTTGGTAGTCAAAAAGACAGTTGGCAGTGCTTTAAGCTTCAGTTGATGCCAAGCCACCCGGAAGATTCGTATATTCCGCTGTCGCTACCAAGCAGTGCTGGTAAAAACATCGAAAAACTAAATAAGCCACCGACACCACGGGTGCAGGGGTTGATTAAAGATGTTAAATATCTACTGATTTTGACCTCAGTGGGTACTAAGTTTGAACAACAAACATACCAACAGCTTGATTATAATAAAGATGCGGTAAACCAGCTTAAACAGTTTGGTCACAGTAAGCATAAAACGCCTCCTCATTTAGAGCCTGTGGCGCTTGAGTATGTGAACCTTCGTGCTCATAAACGCTATTTATACAAAACAGCTATCAGCATTGAACATCATGAGCAAACAATTACAGGCCATACTCGTGATTTGTCTGTGATGGGCTTGCAAATTGAATGCGACCAACCGGTTGAGTTCAAAAAAGGCGATATCATCAAACTAAACTTGCCTGATTTGCAAAAAATTACCAAAAAGCACGATTTAACAAATCTGGCTTATGAAGTAATGGCTATAAGTAAATCACTGACAACGGTAAATTTAAAAGTGCATAAAGTTGGTGACTTACCGCATATGGCGATTAAGTTTTTCACCGTATTAATCGATAACAACAAAGACAAATTACGTGTTTGTGAAGAAACCCCTAAAATTCCGGGGCTATCAACTGCACTCAGAAATATGGTGACCAAAAGCGTATGCCAATTCCCGTTTTATTTACATAAAGAAGCTGCCCACTTTAAAGCTGGCGCTATTGGCCAAGGCTTATATCCAAGCCCTCTTCATGTACTACTACAAAATTTTGCGTTATTGAACGAAACAACCAGCATCGACGGATTCTTATCAACGGATCAAATTACAGAAGTGATCACCCCGTTGATCAAAGACCGTAGTCGCCAAGATCCACCTCTGCCATTTACCCTATTTGTTCGCTTTGATCCGCGCCAAGCCGAAATAAGCGATGCAATTACCAGCCGCTGTATTAGTGAAGATGATTACAAACCACAAACTTTGTTTGTGAAAAAAGCGCTGAAAAACGATTTAGTCTTTGTATTTCGTTTATATGTATCACGAACTGGTCGCCCTGATATTGATTACTTAGCGAATGAGCTCAAATACATTAGTCAGTATGCATTACATAAAGCAAAAGACTTAGAAGAAGCACTATGGGCGGTAGCTGGTGTAGGTGATTTAATTGATATAACCGAAGAAGCGCTTACCCATTTTGATATTGACCAAAGGCTGATCAATGAAATGAGTAAACGCAAAGCGACCTGGCTAAAGCGAGTAATCTAACGGTAAAGAGAGTAAGTAAGCAACTTGCAGTAATGAGCCTTCATTAATTGCTGTTTGTGCTTGCTCAACTACTTTAGGTTTACCATGCACAGCAACACCAAGCCCTGCCGCAGCCATCATTTTCAAATCGTTCGCACCATCACCCATAGCAACAGTTTGGCGGTTGTTTAAGGTAAGCTTTTGTTCGATTCGTTTAAGTACACGGGCTTTTTCTTCAGCATCAACAATCGTGCCTATAACCTTGCCTGTTAAGCGGTTATCTTTAAATTCAAGGGTATTGGCATGCACTTCATCTAAATCAAGCAGTGACTGTACTTGCTCAGCAAATGGCACAAAACCACCTGATGCAATCGCTAAATGCCAGTTATGCGCTTTTAGGTATTGGCATAATTCACTCACGCCCGGCATTAGCGGTAAACGCGCTTTTAAGCCATCAATTAAGTCTACATCGATACCTTCTAGTTTAGCGACACGCTGCTTTAAGCTTTGTGCAAAGTCCAGTTGACCGGCCATTGCTTGCGCGGTTACAGCGGCAACTTCGTCATAAACATCGGCAAGACGCGCAATTTCGTCGATACACTCAATAGTAATGGCTGTTGAGTCCATATCCATCAGCAATAAGCCTGGCTCATTCACCGTGGGTGGATTAGTTAATTGCACCAACTGAATACCCAATTGCTTAGCAAACTCAACTAATACTAGTGGGCTAAGTACTGTTGTTGTATCGCTATGAAAGCTCCACGCTACTGGCATGTCTGCGATTGGCTGATAACAACAAAGCGATAAATTGCTAAACCCTTGCGCCGCTAAAAAATCACTAATCGCAAGTAATTGCTCAGCATTAAGCTCATTACCAAAGGCAACACTGAACACGCCTTGATTTGCTTTTGGCGTAAAGTCTGTTGTAATAAGGTGTTTGTTTTCAATTTTATACCAGCAATTTAGGCTGATTTGTTCTGCTAAATTTGCTGAAGGTGTAGCAGCTAAGCTAAGCTGTGACATAGTGGCTCCACATTAGACTTATGTCTGTCCTTGGTTGTGCATTTGGCACTCGCACTCAAGGGGCTGTTAAAGTTATCATGTTGTACCATCAAATTTAAAAGCTGTCAGTAACGTATACGGTGACTATGAAAAATAACCAACTTAAAATTCCCTTTTCAGCCACTTATCGCCAACGTGTTGTGCGCTTGAGCTTGGCTGCAGCCTGTTTTGTGCTGTTAAGTTGGGTTGCCATGAATAGTAGCTTTCAAAGCCACCAATTACTTTATGATAGTGCTGACAGCACCGCGATAAGCTTAACCAAGTTTATGGCACTAAATGCAAAAACCCCACTGCAAGAAAAAAACAAACCAGAGTTAAATGCTTTGTGTAATCATATTGCTGAAGATGAGTATGTGTTAGCGGCAACGATTTACGATCAACAAGGTATTCAAATTGCGGCCAGCGATAATTGGCAAAGCCACCACACTTTTGGTTTATTACCCGATTCAACGCCGGGTATCAGCAAGCTTAAAACTCCATTTGTAGAGCCGGTAATAAGTGATGGTGAAAGGCCTATTGGCTTTGTGTCGATTACCTATTTAACGCAGGCTTCTATTGCGACCAGTCACAGTAGTTTTCATGATTTAGGTCGCCAAGTGTTATTAATGTTAGTGATCACCTGTATTTTTACTTGGCAGTTAGGCCGCGGGTTAAAACACTGGCAAATCAACCGTTACATCAAAAAAAGCGCAGAACAAGAATCATAAAGTTCAGCAGCCAATTGCTGCTTGGCATCGCCTGTCGCGCCTTTAAGCTCACATAAATGAACAAATACATCACGCACCTTAAGTGGTGTATTAATCTGCCCTTGAAAACCAGCTAGCGGCATTGATGGCGAGTCGGTTTCAAGCACTAAATACTGCGGTTCAATTGTGCTTATAACTTTACGAGTTTTAGCAGCGCGCGGGTAACTTATCACGCCACCAACACCAAGCTTAAACCCTTGTTTAATATAACTATGAGCTTGTTGCTCTGAACCTGAAAAGGCATGAATAACACCTCCATACTTTGGCTTGCAGCGCTTAAATGAGCGAGCAATTAAGTCATGGCTTTGTCTGTGATGCACAATCAGTGGTAAAGCGAGTTGGTTGGCAAGCTCTATCTGCCCTTCAAAAAGCTGCGTTTGTTTATCGAGGTTGTCGATACTGCGATCAAGGCCGCACTCACCGATGGCAATAAACTGCCCTGAATTGGCTTTCGCTAACTGCTCTAGTTCAGCGAGATGATGAGTTTGGTGATCAGATAAAAAATAAGGATGTAAGCCTAAAGCCACTGAAATACTTGGCTCTGATTTAGCAAAAGAGAGTAGTTTTGTAGATTGTGCCAAGCTCACACCCGGCACAATAAAGTGCTCGATCCCTACTTGCTTGCATGCCTTGATGAGCTCTGTGCGAGTCTCATCAAATTCGCTAAAATCAAGGTGGCAGTGGGAATCGATAAAACGCATTTACGGATTTAAACGACCAAACTGCCAACTACCGTCGGCTTGGCGTTGATACATAAAGCGGTCGTGTAAGCGGTGTGCTCCGCCTTGCCAAAATTCGATTTTAGTAGGCTCAACACAATAGCCTCCCCAAAAATCAGGTAGTGGAATTTCACCCTCAGAAAACTTTTGCTTCATTTTCGCAAATGTTTCCATTAGTACCTTACGCGATGACACAGGACGACTTTGCTGAGATGCCCATGCAGCTAACTGGCTTTCTTTAGGGCGCGATAAAAAGTACTTAGCCACAGCCGTTGTTGGTAATGGTTTAGCTTCACCATAGACAATGACTTGTCGCTCCATGTGGTGCCACGGAAAGTGGAGAGAAATTTTGTTATTACCTTTAAGCTCCTGCGCTTTGCGCGAGCCGGTATTGGTAAAAAACACAAAGCCATTTTCATCAAGATGCTTTAACAGCACAATACGCTGCGAAGGCTGGCCATGTTCATCAACCGTTGCGACGACCATCGCCGTAGGATCAGGCAAATTAGTGGCAACAGCTTGCTCAAGCCATTTTTCAAACTGCTTGATTGGAGACGCATCAAGCATGTCTTCAGATAAACCGTCCTGTAAATATTCACGGCGAATATCTTCAAGTTTCATAAAATTCCCTCTATCGCTACTATCAGCTATCAGCTATCAGCTATCAGCTATCAGCTATCAGCTATCAGCTATCAGCTATCAGCTATCAGCTATCAGCTATCAGCTATCAGCTAAAGATTAATCAAGGTTATTGAGCTGTCAATTTTGTTGGGTTTCGCTACGCTCTACCCAACCTACGAAGCTAGGTTCTACAAGCTACTCCCCTAGCGCCTAGAGTCTAGGGCCTTCGATTTATGTTGGGTTTCGCTGCGCTCTACCCAACCTACGAAGCTATGAGTTCTTAAACTTTCTGCAAGTGTAGGAGTGCTAGCAAGGCAATGAGTTTATTTATGCCAAGGAGCATACGTGTTTTGTATGTGACTTAGGCTAAATAAACTCATTAACGCAGCTAAAGCGAACTACACGAAGCAGATTACATTTGTTCCATGACTTCGATACCTAAAAGATCCAATCCTGATTTCAACGTCTTCGCAACCAAATTACACAGTACTAAACGGCTATCACGAACACTTGGCTCTACGCCTTCTTTTAGAACTGGGCATGCTTCGTAGAACGTCATGTATAGGCTTGCTAGTTCGTATAGGTATCCACATAGTACGTGCGGTGTCGCTTCGCTGATCATTAGATCGAGTACTTCTTCTAACTGAAGAAGTTTAAGTGCCAGCGCTTTTTCTTGTGGCTCGTTGATTGCAACGTCGGCTGTTAATGACGCTGCATCGATACCTGATTTACGGAAAATACTGCGAACACGTGTGTATGCATATTGTAAGTAAGGCGCTGTCGCACCTTCGAAGCTCAGCATAGTGTCCCAGTTGAAGATATAGTCGCTAGTACGATGCTTAGAAAGATCCGCATATTTTACTGCGCCAATACCTACTTTACGGGCAATTTCGCTACGCTCTTCATCGCTTAAGTCTGACTCACGCTCAGCAAGTTTAGCGGCTGCACGAGTGATTGACTCTTCCAATAAATCAGCAAGCTTAACGGTACCGCCAGTACGTGTTTTGAATGGCTTACCGTCTTCACCCATCATGGTGCCGAATGGGCAGAACTCATAACTTGTTTCATCACGTAATAAACCTGCTTTACGTGCTGTTAGCTCAACTTGATTGAAGTGTAAGCTTTGACGTGCATCTACAAAGATTAAGATGCGATCAGCCCCCAATTTATTTGAACGGTAATCACAAGCAGCTAAGTCAGTTGTTGCATATAAGAAACCACCACCTGATTTCTGTACGATAAACACTGAAGGCTCGCCGTCTTTATTAGCAAGTTCATCTAAGAACACCACCTGTGCGCCATCAGACTCAACAGCAATATCTTTGTCTTTTAATAGTGCGATGATGTTTGCAAGTTCACTGTTGTAAGCACTTTCTGCCATGATGTCATCTTGCGTAAGTGTTACGTTTAGACGCTTATAAACTTCTTCAGAATGCTTTACAGAAGTGGCAATGAATAACTTCCAAAGTTTTTCACAGTGTGCATCGCCGCCTTGTAATTTAACAACGTAATCACGGGCTTTGTCGGCAAACCCTTCTTCATCATCGAAGCGTTTTTTCGCATCGCGATAGAAGGTTTCAAGATCGGCCAGCGCTACAGACTCTAAGTCTACGCCTTGGTTGATTTGATCTTCTAAGTGCGCGATTAACATACCGAACTGAGTACCCCAGTCACCCATATGATTTTGACGAACAACTTCATCACCACGGAACTCAAGAGCACGAACAACTGCATCACCAATGATGGTTGAACGTAAATGGCCTACGTGCATTTCTTTAGCAAGGTTAGGTGATGAGTAATCAACAACCACTTTTTGCGCTGTTGCATGAGGCGCAACTGCTAGCTTTTCGTCTTCGTTTGCTGCTTTTAAGCTAGCTGATAAAAACTCAGGCTTTAGGTGAATATTGATAAAACCAGGGCCCGCGATTTCAGTTTTTTCTGCGATATCAGCAAGGTCTAGGTTATCGATAATTTTTTGTGCAAGTTCACGCGGGTTTGATTTTAATTTTTTAGCCGCGCCCATTGCGCCATTGATTTGGTAATCACCAAACTGTGGGCGTGTGCTTTGTGTCACCGCTGGGTTAGTGTCTTCAGGTAACCCTGCTGCAACCATAGCAGCAATTGCTTTGTCGATTAAAAGAGTACGAATATTCATTGTAATTTTTACCTTTATGGCCCGCTGTACGGGCACTTAAATTTGAAGCAGACTTAGCGTATTAGTTTTCGCGTGTATGGTTAAACTTGATATCTGGATAGCGTTCCATCGACAAGTTTAGGTTTACACGGCTTGGGGCGATATAAGTAAGGTTATCGCCACCATCAAGCGCTAAGTTGCTTTCGCACTTACGCTTAAACTCTTCAAGCTTTTTGGTATCGTCTGAGCTTACCCAACGTGCAGTGTTAACACTCACACCTTCGTAAATCGCATCAACGTTGTATTCTGCTTTTAAGCGGGCAACAACTACGTCAAACTGTAGTACACCGACCGCACCAACGATAAGGTCGTTATTGATAAGCGGTCTAAATACTTGCACAGCACCTTCTTCAGATAACTGAACTAAGCCTTTTAACAATTGCTTTTGTTTTAATGGATCTTTTAAGCGAATACGACGGAATAATTCTGGCGCGAAGTTAGGAATACCACCAAACTTCATTTTTTCACCTTGCGTGAAGGTATCACCAATTTGAATTGTACCGTGGTTGTGTAAACCAATGATGTCACCTGCGTAAGCATCTTGCGCTCGTTCACGGTCACCGGCCATAAAGGTTACCGCATCAGAAATACTGACTTGCTTACCAATACGTACATGGTTCATTTTCATACCTTGGCTATATTTGCCAGATACAATACGCATAAAGGCGATACGGTCACGGTGTTTAGGGTCCATGTTCGCTTGGATTTTAAATACGAAACCAGAGAAGTTATCTTCAGTTGCTGCAACTTGGCGGTCTTCTGTTTCACGAGGTAATGGCGCAGGAGCCCACTCAGTTAAGCCATCAAGAACATGGTCAACACCAAAGTTACCAAGTGCTGTACCAAAGTAGACTGGTGATAATTCGCCAGCTAAGAACAGATCTAAATCAAACTCGTGCGATGCACCAATAACAAGCTCTAGCTCTTCACGAAGTTGCTCAGCAAGCTCACCGCCAATAGCATCATCAAGTTCTGGATTATCTAAACCTTTAATAACGCGAACTTCTTGAATTGTGTGGCCTTGACCTGTGCTATACAAAATCGTTTCTTCACGGTGAATGTGGTAAACACCTTTAAACTCTTTACCACAACCAATCGGCCAAGTTACCGGCGCACAGGCAATGTTTAGCTCAGTTTCAACTTCGTCTAATAACTCCATTGGATCACGAATATCACGGTCACACTTATTCATGAAAGTTACGATAGGTGTGGTACGTAAGCGTGTTACTTCCATTAATTTACGAGTACGATCCTCAACACCTTTCGCTGCGTCGATTACCATTAGGCATGAGTCAACTGCAGTCAGTGTACGATAAGTATCTTCAGAGAAGTCTTCGTGCCCTGGAGTATCAAGTAAGTTAACTAGACGCTCGTTGTAAGGAAATTGCATGACAGACGTAGTTACCGAGATACCACGTTCTTTTTCCATTTCCATCCAGTCTGATTTTGCGTGCTGGTTTGAGCCACGACCCTTTACGGTACCCGCTTTTTGAATCGCTTGTCCGAACAACAGAACTTTTTCTGTAATAGTGGTTTTACCCGCATCCGGGTGCGAGATGATCGCAAAGGTGCGTCGTTTATTAATTTCGGTAGTTAAATTAGACATGTAAGCTGCTTTTAGTCATAACAAAGCGCACTTAACTGCCTTATAAATTATAAAGCTCGGTGCGCACTGTAAAAATAAAATAGAATTGCCAAGTATTATACCTTGTTTGTCTTAGCCAAAAAAGCAGCGATTGTAAGTAATTATTCACCTTTCGTTGAGGATTTTCGTTGTTCACTTTTTTGCTAAGCTTGTGTAATCAAGTTGTAACGCATACTATTGATAAATTGCACGGAGGGATATCAATTTAGGTCATGAAAACCAGTAAGCTCAGTATTCGATTATTATGGTATATCACACCATTAGTGATCTTACCTTTGTTGTTTTTAGGTGGCTTTACGTTAACCAATGTGACCAATTCAACAAAAAAACAAGCTGAGCTAATTGTCAGTCGCTTTGTTGAGCAACAACAGCAAAAAATCTTCAATTACATTGACTCATTTCACTCGATTACCCGCTTGCTTTCGACCTCCCCTGTACTGGCAGACTTTTTAGCCCGCGAACCCGAATCAAAAAATCAATACATTGAACGCCTTGGCGAATTAATGAATGTATTTGCAAGTTATTCAGAAGCTTACCCTGACATTGTAAGTATTAACTATGTTGCCCCAGACGGTAAAAGCGATGCATTTTATTCAAGCCAATTAACCCCTGCGCCGAAAAGTTACCCGTTTTTTGATCAAGTACTGCAATCAAATTTGCGCCAACAGCAATTTATGATCTCCAAAGAAGATGGCTCGACTAGCCTGTACTTTGTGCACCCAATTTATAATATCGATTACTACTTAAAACAGCCGCAGCAACTTGGGTTTATTGTTGTCCATGTTGAACCATCGATACTAAACGCCAGTATTTTAGAAGCGCCTTTTAATAACACCCTAAATTTGTTTTTGACTACTAAAGGGCAAATTTTATTTAGCTCAGACTATGACCTACGTGGCAGTTACCTAAGTGAATACGAGCTTGAACAAATAAAGAGTTTGGCCGATTACGGCAAACTAGCCAGTATTGAGCTGTCTAGTATCGATAAAGAAGAGCGCATCATCTACGCGGTACAAATGACCGACGGTGATTATTTTATCTCTACCACTCCCAAAGATTTGCTATATCAGTCTGGTAAAGCCATCAGTTTAATTACTGCATTAATTGTTATTATTTCGGTGATTTCACTGCCTATTTTGATCTACATTGTGGTACGCAACTTACTACTTACCCCAGTCGAATTATTAGGGGCTGCAAGTCATCGAGTTGGGGATGGTGATTTATCGGTGTATTTGCCCGCCCACACAAATGATGAAGTAGGTGTGCTTTTTAATGACTTTAATCACATGGTGAACCAAATTCGTCATTACCAAGACGAGCTTGAAGAATATAAACATCACCTAGAAGAAAAAGTAGAGAGCCGTACTAAAGCCCTCGAAGCAATGAATAGCAAGCTAGAAGTGGCAATCGCGCAAGCTGAGCAAGCAAACCAACTGAAAAGCCGCTTTTTAGCGAATATGAGCCATGAAATTCGTACGCCACTTACCGCAATTATGGGCTTTACAGAGCAACTTCTGCACAACAAAGATGCGGTGAATGATGAGCAGCATTTAAGCACCATTTTACGTAACTCTAAACACTTGCTTGAGCTCATCAATAACATTCTTGATTTATCAAAAATTGAAGCTGAAAAACTCGCCGTTGAGCGCGGGCCATGTAATGTAGTGCAGCTTATTCATGATATTGATTCGATTATTCGCCCACTGGCTAATGAGAAGCAGCTGGCGTTTAATATCAACTACAAGCTACCAATACCCAAAACTATTAATAGCGATACCACACGTTTAAAACAAATCTTGATCAATATAGCCAGCAATGCGGTTAAATTCACTGAGAAAGGCAGTATCTCGATTGATATTAGCTACAACAGCGAAAAACAGCATTTACAATTTGCGATTCAAGATACCGGTATCGGTATGTCTGAGCGCGAAGTCGAGCGGGTATTTAAACCGTTCGAACAAGCCGATGCGACGACAACTCGCCGCTTTGGTGGTACGGGTCTTGGTTTGTGTATTTCAAAGAACTTAGCCCAACTGCTAGGCGGTGATGTACAACTGATTAGTGAACCTGGAAACGGCAGTTGTTTTACCGTACAAGTTGCTGCTCACTTAAATGCCGAACAGCTTAAGTACGAGGCCTTTATTCATAGCTACGAGCAACTATCACCGAGTAAAGACGTTCAGCTTTCATTCGCAGCAAACAGTTTTGATGCCAATATACTGGTGGCCGAAGATAACCCAGATAACCAGTTGCTGATCAAACTACTGTTACAAACTTGGGGGCTTGAGCCTGATATCGCGAAAAACGGTGCAGAAGCAGTAGAAATGGCATTAGTTAATGATTATCAGCTGATCATCATGGATATGCAGATGCCAGTAATGGGTGGCTTAGAAGCAACGCAAATGCTACGTCACGCAGCCTATGATGGCCCTATCATTGCGCTTACGGCCAATGTAATGAAGACTGATGTTGATACCTATATTGAAGCGGGCTGTGATGAAGCACTCGCCAAACCAATCGACAAAGATGCCCTAGAGCAAGTGCTTGTAAGCTACTTACATATCGAAAAAGACAGTCAAAACAAGTGGGAAAACTTACTAAAAAGTGAGAAGTTCCAACAAATTAACGACAACTATCGCTCAAAATTACCTGATTACTTAAGCCAAGTTGTGCAGTTGTATCGCGCTAAAGAATGGGAAGCGCTACGTTCATTAGCACACAGCTTAAAAGGCAGTGCGGGGTGTTTTAGTTTTGAAGCTATTCATAAGACAGCTGGTCAGCTTGAAAATGCGCTACGCAGTAATCAAACTGAACAGGTGGAGCAATGCTACGATGCGCTTATCAATGCCCTTGAAGAAGCATCTTAAAGGCTAAAGCTCATCCCCATTAAAATAGCGTCTTCGTTGCCTGTCGCGGTTGGATAGTAGTTCTTGCGCACCGACATATGTGAAAAGCCAGCGCTTTCATACAGGCCAATAGCAGGAGCATTCGACTCACGCACTTCTAAGAATAGGTTTTCAGCTTGGTGCTGCTCGCCGTGCTCAATAAATGCATTTAACAACTGCTTAGCAATGCCCTGCCCTTGGTACTTCGGCGCAACACAAATATCCATTAAAGTGTAATCTGGGCCCGCTTGTTCACCAATATAAAAACCTAGCATCTCATCACCTTGAAAAGCGGCCAGGTTAAAATAACGCCCAGCTAAACACGAAAGCATGGTTTTCTCTGTCCACGGGTGACTATGGCAGGCGTTTTCGATAGCCATTAACTGGCTAATATAGGTTGCATCTACAGGTTTAAAGCTTATCAAGTTGTTCACCGATTAAAGACCAAAGTTGTTTTTTCTGCTCGCCATTCAGCTTATCGCTTGGTAAGCCTAAGCAGCCCTCTTGCCAGCTAATACTCGTTGCTTTAACGATTTGGGTAATAACTAACGGCGCAAATGCTTTTTCGAGGTCTTGGTGAAACTGTAACGGAAGCGTCAGTGTTTCTTGTTGAGTGTTTGGTATCTGTTCGCCAGAAGTATCAGGCGCAGTTCGATAGTGTTGATTCAACTCTAAAGATTGTACAGAGAATATCGCAGCGTAACTTGGATTCATAACAACTCAATCATGATTAAGAGCAAGTAATATAGGGAGATTTGCGATTAAAGTAAAGAAGGAAGAAATGGCAGGGGCGGAGAGATTCGAACTCCCAACCGTCGGTTTTGGAGACCGCTGTTCTACCAATTGGAACTACGCCCCTGCAATGACGACGAATTATATAGAGCTTTTTTCAAAGGTAAAGTAAAAAAACACAGTTTTTAGTTTAACTGCTTCTTAAATAAACAAAACGGCGAATTAGCAAGCTAATTCGCCGTTTTTGTACCAATTCAGGTCAGAATAATAAAATTATTCCCACTCGATTGTTGCCGGTGGCTTACCTGAAATATCGTAAACAACACGTGAGATACCATCGATTTCGTTGATGATACGGTTAGAAACCACACCTAAGAACTCATAAGGTAAATGTGACCAACGTGCCGTCATGAAGTCGATTGTTTCTACACAACGTAGCGATACAACCCAGTCGTATTTACGCGCATCACCCATTACACCTACCGATTTAACTGGTAAGAATACAGTGAAGGCTTGACTTACTTTGTGGTAAAGCTCTGCTTTGTGTAGTTCTTCAATGAAGATAGCATCTGCGCGACGTAGTAAATCACAGTACTCTTTCTTGATTTCACCAAGTACACGAACACCTAAACCAGGACCTGGGAATGGGTGACGGTAAAGCATGTCGTATGGTAGACCAAGCTCAAGACCAATTTTACGTACTTCATCTTTGAATAGCTCACGTAACGGCTCAACAAGACCCATTTCCATATCGTCTGGTAAACCACCTACGTTGTGGTGAGACTTGATTACGTGTGCTTTACCTGTTGCTGATGCAGCAGATTCGATTACGTCTGGGTAGATAGTACCTTGACCTAACCATTTAGCGCTTTTCAGCTTTTTAGCTTGCTCGTCAAATACTTTAATGAAGGTATGGCCAATCGCTTTACGCTTATCTTCAGGGTCATGTTTACCAGCAAGATCTGCTAAGAATTGATCTTCAGCATCTACCTTCACAATGTTTAGGCCAAACTTGTTGCCGAACATATCCATAACTTGCTGACCTTCGTTTAAACGAAGAAGACCGTTATCAACGAATACACACGTTAGCTTGTCGCCGATTGCACGGTGAATAAGCATGGCAACAACAGATGAATCAACACCACCTGATAAACCTAAGATAACTTCGTCATCACCTACAGTTTCCTTAATACGCTCAATAGCATCGTCGATGATTTTAGCTGGTGTCCATAGCTTTTCACAGCCACAGATATCAATCGCGAAGCGCTCAAGTAAACGTAAACCTTGGTGAGTATGAGTTACTTCTGGGTGGAACTGTACGCCGTAAAAACGTTTTTCTTCCCAAGACATTGCAGCATGTGGACATGTTGAAGTTTTAGCAGTTGTTTTGAAAGTCTCTGGTACTTCCATCACTTTATCGCCGTGGCTCATCCAAACGTCTAATACGCCTGCACCGCCGTCAGTAATGTGGTCTTCGATAGCATCGAATAACGCACAGTTACCTACTTTTTCAACTTGCGCATAACCAAACTCTTTCTTATCAGAGCTGTGAACGCTACCACCTAGTTGCGTTGCCATTGTTTGCATGCCGTAACAGATACCAAGTACTGGCACGCCTGCGTTAAATACATACTCAGGAGCACGTGGGCTGTTTTCAAGTGTTGTAGACTCAGGGCCACCCGACAAAATAATACCTTGTGGATTAAATTCGCGGATTTGCTCTTCAGTTACATCCCATGCCCATAGCTCACAGTAAACACCAATCTCACGTATACGACGTGCGATTAACTGTGTGTATTGCGAACCAAAATCTAAAATGAGAATTCGTGAATCGTGAATGTCTTTGCTCATGGAGTATCTCGTTAGTCAGGAACTGCTCTCCCAAAGGGAGATGATCAATAAATTAGGGCTAGCAGATGCTAGCCCATGTAATTTCAATACCTTAAGGTAATTAACCTAAGCGGTAGTTTGGCGCTTCTTTAGTGATTTGCACGTCGTGAACGTGTGACTCACCCATACCGGCTGAAGTTACGCGAACAAATTGAGGTTTAGTATTTAACTCTTCAATTGTTGCACAGCCTGTTAAGCCCATTGCACTGCGAAGACCGCCCACCTGTTGGTGAATGATTGTCGCGATAGGACCTTTATAAGCAACACGGCCTTCGATACCTTCAGGAACAAGCTTGTCTGCTTCGTTCGATTTTTGGAAGTAACGGTCTGATGAACCTTCTTTTTGGTCCATAGCACCAAGGCTACCCATACCACGGTATGATTTGTAGTAACGACCTTGATATAGCTCAACTTCACCCGGTGCTTCTTCAGTACCGGCTAACATTGAACCCACCATTACACATGATGCACCAGCAACAAGTGCTTTTACGATGTCACCAGAGAAACGGATACCACCGTCAGCAATAACAGGAATATCACGGCCTTTTAAGCCTTCAACTGCGTCAGAAATAGCAGTAATTTGTGGAACACCACAACCTGTTACGATACGAGTAGTACAGATAGAACCAGGGCCGATACCAACTTTAACAGCATCAACACCCGCATCAGCAAGGGCAATCGCGCCTTCAGCTGTTGCAACGTTACCTGCTACGATTTGTAGATCTGGGTATGCTTGACGTGTTTGTGCAACACGGTCGATAACACCTTGTGAGTGGCCATGTGATGTATCGATAAGTAATACGTCAACACCTGCTTCAACAAGTGCTGCGATACGCTCATCAGTACCCGCGCCAACACCAACAGCTGCACCTACACGTAGACGACCTTGCTCGTCTTTACATGCATGCGGCTTGTCTTGTGCTTTTTGATAATCTTTTACAGTGATCATGCCTTTCAGTTTAAATGCATCATCAACTACGAGAATTTTTTCGATACGGTGCTCGTGCATTAGACCTAAGATTTCATCACGGTCTGCACCTTCTTTAACAGTCACTAACGATTCTTTTTTCGTCATTACTGTAGAAACAGGTTGCTCAAGTTTCGTTTCAAAACGCATATCACGGCTTGTCACAATACCAACAAGGTTATTGTCAGCGTCAGTTACAGGGAAACCTGAAAAACCTTTGTCTTCTGAAAGCGCGATAGCATCAGCAATTGTAAGATCCGCAGTCACAGTAACAGGGAAAGAAACAATGCCCGCTTCGTAAGTTTTAACTTTACGAACGTTTTTAGCTTGCTCTTCAATTGTCATGTTTTTGTGGATGAAACCTAAACCGCCCTCTTGCGCTAAAGCAATCGCCAAGCGTGCTTCTGTTACAGTATCCATAGATGCTGAAACTAGCGGCAAGTTAAGATTGATACCACGCGTTAAGCGAGTTGAAATATTTGCCGTGTGTGGCAAAACAGTAGAATGACCTGGTACTAAAAGTACGTCGTCAAAGGTAAGAGCTTCTTTAGCGATTCTTAGCATAGTGCAACTTCTCACATGTGGATCTGAGTATAAGGAATTGCGGCCAAATTTTATCAGCGTTGTGAGCACGAGTAAATAAAATTATTCATTTATTTGTGTTAAAGTACACAGAGAATTTTTTACTGGGGTTTTTAATGGCTTTTACGCAATCAACACAGCCTGTTTACACGGTCTCGCGCCTAAATAAGGAAATTCGCCATGTTTTAGAACAAGGCTTTTCATCGCTTATCTTAAATGGCGAAATTTCTAACTTTATAGCCCCTGCATCTGGACACTGGTATTTCACTTTAAAAGACGACCGAGCACAGGTAAAAGCGGCAATGTGGCGCGGCAATAATCGCGGCCAAACTTTTCGCCCGAGCAATGGCGCTCAAGTAACTGTGCGTGCCCGCGTATCTTTGTATGAACCTCGTGGTGATTATCAGCTGATTGTTGAGCATATGGCCCCTGCAGGTGAAGGCTTATTAAAGCAAGAATTCGATGCGCTAAAAATGCGCTTAGCTGCCGAAGGCCTATTTAGCTCAGCCCACAAAAAACCATTACCAACCAATATTAATCGCGTTGGGGTGATCACCTCAGCCACAGGTGCGGCTATACGCGATATTCTAACGGTACTTAAACGCCGTGCTCCGCAGCTTGAAGTCGTGATTTACCCAGCTATGGTGCAAGGTGCAGATGCACACAGCCAATTAATAGAAAAAATAAACATCGCCAATCAACGCAATGAAGTAGATGTGCTTATTTTAGGTCGCGGTGGTGGTTCACTCGAAGATTTGTGGTGTTTTAACCATGAGCAATTAGCTCGCGCTATTTTTGAAAGTAGCCTACCTATTGTTAGCGCCGTTGGTCACGAGGTCGATACTACAATTAGTGATTATGTTGCCGATATTCGCGCCGCAACACCTTCTGCAGCCGCGGAGCTAGTTAGTCCAAATACCGAAGAGCTACATAACAAAGTTACGCAGTTAGTTAGGCACTTAAATCATGCCTTTAAACACTCTTTAGCTGTAAAACGCAGTACTGCCACTCAATTTGAGCACCGCTTGCAGCTTTGCCACCCGCGTAATCAACTCAATCAACAAGCGCAAAAACTAGATGAACTTAGTTTGGCCTTACACAGCGCAATGAGTGGCAAAATCCAGCGATATGAGCGAGTACTTGCTAACCTAACACCACGTTTGATGCAACGCTCACCCGAAAAGCAGTTAGCGAAAAGCGAGCATCAGCTCACGCAATTACATGCCCGCCTTACACAAGCGATGCAACAACAGCTTTCAAGTTCTCGAAACCAGCTTTCCTTACAAGCGAGTCGTTTAGATTCTGTGAGTCCGCTCAGTGTGTTAGCACGTGGTTACAGCATTACTAAAAACCAGCACGGTAGTGTAGTGAAATCGGTTAACGATGTAAGCGTAGGTGAGCTTATAACCACCGAGCTTGCAGATGGGCAGCTACAATCAAAAGTTGTATAAAATTACTGCGTGCTTGCGATGATTGTTAGACTATCGTCACTTGAGGTGGTGGAGGTAAATTTAAATTGCTTCCACCAGCTTTGTTCCATCATCTTATCGGTCATGTTACGCCAATAATGACTTGGCAAATCATCAACATCCTCTGGTTGCAATAGCTTAAACTGACACACAGAGCTTTTGCATGTAGAGACACTAAGCTGTGGTTGCACTGGTAAATCGGCCATGATTAAAAAATCACTCATGGCTGTTTCAACTTGATAGGCCCAAGCCTCATCCCGAGATTGCTCTTCTAACAAGGTATAAAGTTCATCCAGGTGTGAGTCGATTTGCTGTGGAGGTATCGCACTTGAACGGTAACTGGCAATTACCGCTTGTTGATTTTCGACTTGTAACTTTAACTCTGCTATTTGTTGCTCAAGCTCGCTTTTGCTATCAGCTACTGAACTATCTGAATTAACTTCAACGACTTGTTTATTAATTACAGGCGCAACAGTTATAGCTTGCGGCTCTGGTGCTTGAGCTATTTGTTCTTCAACAAATTGTTGCTGATAAGTTTGCGGCTGTTGTGGAGTAGATTGAAAAAGTGACATAGCGACAGCGCCACAAATAAATGACGCTGCAACAGCTAATCCGAAGGATAATTTAGACAATTCCATTGCTCTTTTATCGTGTAAAACTACAACATAGCACTGGTGTGGGAGGCATTACTAGCGGAAGTCGTGCCATCATCTAAAAAGTTTTGATTCATGCTTTCAGCTGGACAGGGACAGCTCGGTTTGCCAACCACTTTAGCAGGCACACCAACCACAGTTGTGTGTGCTGGAACCGCACTTAACACAACAGAGTTTGCACCAATACGCGCCCCCTCTCCTACTTCGATATTACCTAGTACTTTGGCGCCTGCACCAATTAATACACCAGCGCGAATTTTCGGATGACGGTCACCTTGCTCGTTACCCGTACCACCTAAGGTTACAGATTGTAGAATAGATACGTTATCTTCAATAACCGCTGTTTCACCAATTACAATCCCAGTTGCATGGTCAAACATAATACCATGACCAACTTTACAAGCAGGATGGATGTCAACGCCAAATACTTCTGAGGTTCTGCTTTGAATGAAGCGAGCAAGCTCTTTTCGGTTTTGTTGCCATAAGCAATTTGCGAGTCGGTGTGCTTGTATTGCATGGAAGCCTTTAAGGTTCAAAATAACAGTTAAGTAACTATCGGCCGCAGGGTCGCGATCTTTAACTGCTTTTATATCATGAGCCACATGCGTCAGCATTAGGTCACATTTAACAAAGGCTTGGTCGAATAATTCACGAATAGTAAATGCTGATACCACCGCATCTGCAAGTTTATTTGCCACAATAAAGCTCAGCGCCGAACCTAAGCATTCATGATTTAACACACACGAATAAACGTGACTTGCTAAAAGCGGTTCGCGGGAAACGACTTCGTTTGCTTCATCTCGAAGCTTTTGCCAAATTTCATGACGCATAATATTGCCTTTCTGGTTGTACCTAACTGCTAAGCCTTAAGTTTAACGGATTTGTAGCAAGATGTACTAACCCGTTGTTTATTTGTTCTGGTTATATCTAATAACCAGAGTAACAATACTTATTTATACTCTTTTTGCTGTACTTTTTTGCCAATCGCATATGACAGTAGCAAATTCTAATACCAGCCGATAAATTTAATTAAAGTGCTTATTTTTCAACAACAAAACAGATATGACATCTTGCCTGTCATATGCCAAAATAGGAACTGGCATATCGCTGACGGCGTAAAAAACAAAAATAATCATTAAATTTACATCATCAACTTAACAAGGAAACGATGATGAAAAACGACGTACTAAACTCACACAAACTAGGTTATAAATTTTACTTTCAAGATGGTGACAACCAAATCGCATGCTTTGGTCATATCATGAGTGGTAAAGAACAAGTATATGTAAACGACGAATTAGTAAGTGAAAAGCGCAGCTTCGGCTTTAAAAGTCATCATGACTTTAACTACCAAGGTAATGCTTATGCAGTCAAATTCGAGATGAAAAATATACTCACAGGCAAGCTTGAATGTTCGTTTTATAAAGCTGACAAATTAGTTAAACAGAGCACACAAACCTCACTTACTGATAATCCAAAACAAGTGGCTTTGGTTACCTTAGGCTGTTTTATTGGTGGCGCAATATCGGGTTATGCAGTCGTTACTTTTATTGAACCATTTCTTGGGAAGTAAGTAATGCAACTGAACCCTAATACAATAAAAGCACTTAGACTTAAATTCGATTGGACGCAGCAGCAATTGGCCGATGCCTGTGATGTAAGCCTACGTACCATTCAACGAGTTGAAAAAGAAGGTGCGGCATCAAAAGAAACCACCATGAGCCTATGCGCAGTTTTTGAAGTGCGCCAAGGTGAACTTATTAAGCTCGATGACGAAGTATCTGAACAAAGCACAACACATGCAGTGAGTAAGCAAAATCTCGCTGCAATCGTAGCGGCTTCTTCGTTTGTAAGTTTTGCCCTTGGTATGGCAACGGTATTTGCTATTTTTTAGGAGTGATAGATGACCAAAGAACAACGCGGCTACGCCACACTTATCGGCTTTGTAATAGCAACCATGCTATTTGCGCTAGCAGTTAAAATTGGCGCAATGCTTTAGCATTTCTAAGCATATAAATAAAATATAACTGTCAGAACTGAGCGTTAAGCTAGGTGCTGGCAGTTTTTTCATATCAGCACCTACAAATACCTGTAGATATCTACTTTCAAATAGCCAAGCTATAAGTAAAAGACAACACCTTATTAATTGTTTTTTATATAAACCACGGTGAAAACCCAGCATTTATTGCTAATCTTAAAAAAGTGACAATGGCTAGGAACTAATGTGGTTGAATCAAAAGAGTTTCTAAAATCAATACTCGATACGATCTCTGAACATATTGTGGTGATTAATGACTCGGGTGATATCAAGTTTGTAAATCGTAGTTGACAGACATTTGGCGATGAGAATAATTGCCAGTGTAACACTCAATGGGAAGATCAAAACTACCTTGCTATTTGCAAGTCAGCTGCTGCCAATGGCGATGAATTTGGTGCAAAAGCCTACACCGGAATAAACCAAGTTATTAAGAAACAACTCTCCGAGTTTTACCTCGAGTACCCTTGCCACAGTGATACCAAAAACCGCTGGTTTATGATGCGCGCAGTGCCTTTAAAACTTGGCACAGCAGGTTATGTTGTGATCAGCCACTTGAATATTACCGAACGTAAAATCGCCGAGCAGCAAGTACGAGAACTTGCTCGTATCGATGGTCTCACACAAATAGCTAACCGACGTCATTTTGACGATTTTTATGAGCAAGAGTGGAGTCGCTGTGCACGTTTAAAGCACCCCTTGTCGTTAGCCATGATCGACCTTGATAACTTTAAGTCTCTTAATGACAACTTTGGTCATCTGGTGGGTGATATTTGCTTAAAAGAAGTGGCAAAACTATTACCAGATTATACTCGCAGACCTGGTGACTTGTGCGCTAGATACGGCGGTGAAGAATTTGTACTGGTACTAGGTAACACCCAAAACCATCAAGCACAAAAACTCGTGACGCGTTTTATGGCAGCGCTAAATACGCTTCAATTACCAGAGCTTGCCGGTCATCCCTTGACGGTTAGTATTGGTTTAGCAACTATTTACCCAAATAGCAGTGATGATGCCATGTTACTCATTGAAATGGCTGATAGTGCGCTTTATCAAGCAAAAGAAGCTGGCCGAAATCAGCTTGTGGTTGCTGATAACATCGAGCCATTAAACATAGAAAAATGCCCCTGATTAGGGGCATTGATTAGAGCCTGTTTATTCAGTTATTACTGAAATACTTTTTCGACATCAAGTACTGAAATGTTTTTCGCTGGTATTGCAAGCTTATAGTCTGCAATCACTTTATCTTCAGCAACAAGTGCTGCTGGTTTTTCAGCGTTATACACCATTGGTGATGTTTGCTCTGAAGCTAGGCGCTTTTGCATGTCTTTGCCATCACCTGTAATAAACACATAGTGAATATTCTCTGTTTGCAGGTTATCGCGAATAACACGGTTAACATCATCAAGGGTTAGCTTTTCAAGCTTGCCGCGCACATAGTCAACAAAGCTCTCAGTGTTATAGAACTCACTATCAAGTGCGTAACCTAACTGGCGATCTTGGCTTGCAACCATTTGTGGCACAAAGTTAATTAAGAAGTTACGAGTCGCTTCAAAATCTTCTTTGCTGATGCCATTTTTAATTAGCTTATCAAGCTCAAATAATGCCGTACGCGTTGCAAAGTGCGCATCGTTATTAGAACGAAGCGGACGTAACCACACTTGGAAAATTTGCTCTGAACGACCTAAGTTAGCATCAGGTTTAGTTTGGAACATACCGCGTGGGAAGTACTCAATGTATGCATAGTCACCATAGTTCATACCACGGGTTTGACGAATACGCTGATACAAGAAGCTGTTTGAGCTGCGGTGTTCGCCAAAGTAAGAACGCACTAACCAAAGCGCTGTCCAGTCATCGCTACTACGAATTGTATCGATTGGGAAACCAAATGACACAGCGGTAGATTGCGCTGATTTTTCAACAATCGTTGCATGATGACCTTTAAGTTCAGGCGCATCAGGGATCGTTAAGCGGCTTTCTTTACCTTGTGGAAGCGATGTTAAATCTTTTAGCATAGTCGATTTAACATCACTCGGAATCGCACCAATTAGACCCACTGTTAACTTAGATTGAGTAAACTGGTTAGCATAAAACGCTTTTACATCGTCAAGTGTCAGTGCTTCAAGGTCTGATAAATCACCATAGTTATAGCTTTCGTATGGATGACCTTTATAAAGCTGATGATAAAGCACTTCTTTACCTAGCTCTTCGTCATTTGACGCTTTCAGACCTGCTTTAATGCTATCAATAAGCTCTTTTTTCAGACGCTTGAAATCATCTTCTCTAAAGCCAGGGTTTAACAACTGGTCGCTAACAAGTGCATACCACTGCGCGGCATTGTCTTTATGTACACGGCCGCGTAGTGAAATCATCTCTTTATCGATTTGATAGCCAAAACTTCCCGCTAGTGGATATAACGCTTTTTGAATATCTTTGTAGCTCATAGTTTCTGAGCCACCTTGTGCTAGCATCGCTGCAGTGAGTGCTGCTAAACCTTTTTTACCATGTGGATCAGCCGCTGCGCCGGTATTAAATAACCAGTTAACATCAACCAGTGGTGAGCTATTGGTTTTATCAAGTACTTTAAAGTGACGCTCTGTTGGGGCTTGCTCAATACTGGCAACCAAAGCATTTAAATCAACTTCTTGCTCAAAACCAGCCACTTTATCAAGCGCCGACATTGTCACCGTAGTACGGCTCGGATCAACAAAGTACTTGTTTGCTACCGCTTTGATATCCTCAGGAGTGATGCTATCAGCAGTGGCATAAAGTTGGTTAATCACTTCAGGGTCACGCTCAAAGTGCATGTAGCGTGCAAGTGTTGAAGCGATTGACTGCGATGAATCAAGACCATTTATAAAGCTATACTTTAAGTTAGATTTTAAATCAGCTAACTTTTGTGCATCTACTAACTCAGTACGCGCTTGTGCATAGGTACGGTTAATCGCATCACGGGCTTTCGCAAGGTCCGCTTCGTTTTCGACTTTTACAAAAACATGCAGTAAACCCGGATCTTTAGTATCTGGGTTATAGGTAAACATTTGGCTGGCAATTTGTTTATCAACAACAAGCTCTTGATAAAGTGCCGAGTTGTTAGAGAAATACAGCTGTGAGATCAAATCAAGAGCGGCACGGTCTTTTTGAGTAGGATCCCATGCAGTGCCTTTGTATGACACAAGCAACCAGTGGCCTGGTAAACCATCATTTTTTTCATGTACATATTTTGCGGCTTGTTGCTTTGGTTCAACAGGAATATCTGCTTGGTAATCACCTTTTTTCCAATTACCCCAATGCTTTTTCACCATTGCCATGGTCTCTTGTGGATCAACATCACCAACAATGACTAAAGATACGTACTCGGGCTTATAAAATTTAGCGAAAAACTCTTTACCATAGGCCATCTGATCAGGCATAGCTTCAATGTCTTCGAAAAAGCCCATGGTGGTGTGCTTATAGGTATGCTTTTCGAATGCTTCGTTACGAACCGCAGAAAGTAACTTACGAATTGGGCTAGCATTATTCTTTAAATACTCACCTTTTACAGTCAGCGCTTCGGTGCGGAACTGCTCTTCGCTGTAAGTCAGGTTTTGGAAAATATCAGCTTCAATTTCGAGTACTTTATCTAAGTGCTCTTTTGAGAAGTTTAAGTGATAGTTAGTGTAATCGTTGGTCGTATACGCGCGATTATCAACACCCGAGTTTTTTAAAATATCTGAATACACATCTTGTGGGAATTTTTCAGAGCCTTTAAACATCATATGCTCAAAGAAGTGTGCAAAACCGGTTTTACCTGCTTCAACCTCATTACGTGAACCAACCGATACTGGAATTTGCAGTGACACAACATCTGGGTAATCTGTTTTAACTACCATCACGCGAAGGCCATTCTCAAGCTCTTCTAATAGGTAATCTTGGCTAAATACACGGTTATCATCTTGGCTTACTTGCTGCTCAATTTCGACTTCTTTAACCACAGTTGACTGTGAGTTACTTGCGCAGCCACTCAGCGCCAGTGTTACAGCAACACTGGTTGCTAATAATCTAAATTTCATAATGTTCCCTTGTTAGTTATTTTTCTCATAATCATTGCTGCTTGATTATGCATCAAAGCGCCAGAAAATATGAGGGTCAGAGCAATAATTTATGTAAACAGGTGTGTCAATTTTGCGAAACGCTCAGCTTTAAACTTGAGTAAAATTCATAGTCATTGAAAAACTTTCAAGAAAAAAATCTATCTAGACGTCTAAATGGCTGCTATATTGTTTGTCATAAACATTAGCACGAGCTGGAATGAGGATTATGGCTTTATCATTACAAGAGAAAATTGAAGACACCAATCAAGGCGTCTACCTAATTGGTACCACACCGCCAAAGTCAGGTACTGATAAAGCACAACTTGAAACCATTGCCCAAAAGCTACTTGGTCGTTTACACGAAATTGAATACGATGGTGTAATCATCTACGACATTCAAGATGAGAGTAGCCGTATTGCAAAGCCGCGTCCTTTTCCGTTTAAAGAAACTGTAGACCCTCGTGAATACAGTCAATTACTTCGTAGCTTGTCGCAACTTGATGTGATCACATATAAGAGCGTAGCTCAGCGTGGTGAAGCAGAATTTACCGAGTGGTTAAACGAAACACGTAACGACTTTGAACTAAAAAACTTAGTGTTGGTGGGTAGTCCATCATCTCATGGCGACATCAAATTAAGCCTACCTGATGCATATAAAACGCTGGCAAAGCAGAACAGTGATGTATTTTTAGGTGGTGTTACTATTGCCGAGCGTCATGCCAGCAAACGCAATGAACATGAGCGTTTAGTTGAAAAAACAGCACAAGGTTGTAAGTTTTTCATCTCACAAGCCGTTTACAATGCCCAAGCAACGATTGATTTGATCACCAGCTATGCGCGTAGCTGTAAAGCACAAGGCACAGCACCAAAACGCATTATTCTGACGTTTACCCCTTGTGGTGGTGAAAAAACCTTAGAATTTATGGAATGGTTAGGTATCTCAGTACCAGAAGCAACTAAGTACCGTATGTTAGATTCGGCAAATACATTGAGTGAATCAGTGCGTATTTGCCGTGAGAACCTCGACTTAATTTTACAAAGCTGCGCACATTTAGATGTACCGCTAGGTTTAAATATTGAGAGCTTAACCAACCGTAAAGAAGAAATTGATGCATCAATTAACCTTTACCGTTTACTTAAAGCAACCATGGAATTAAACCTAGCTGAGAAGCAAATAGCTTAACGTGCTGCCTTAGAGGCTTGCTTTTTCTCATACATGTCTTCATCTGCTCGTTTTAATAGCTCAGCAAAGTTTTCTTTTGGTTGAGCTATTCCCCCTGAACCAATACTTAAGCTCGTAACAGGAATGCCCCGCTTCTCTAAATTCACTTGGAAAGTGGTGTTTAGCTTATCAGCGATGCTGTCTATGCAATCACCGGGCTTAACTTGCAATAACGCAATAAACTCATCGCCCCCTAAGCGGCCGATAATATCGGTTTCTCGTAGGCATTCTTTCATGGTGTCAGCTAAACAAATCAGCGCGAGATCGCCCACTTCATGGCCATACGTATCATTGAGTGGCTTAAAGCTGTTTATATCGATAAATAGACAACTAATATCAAAACCAAGTCGTTTCGATATATTTAATTTATGTTGGCAAAGTAGGTCTATTGCACGGCGGTTATAAATATTGGTCAGTGAATCAAGCATGGCAATTTCACGCATCTGCGTAAAGTTATCTAACAGTGCAAGGTCATCTTCGACCATATCGCGAAGCTGCTCTATTAGTTCTAAAAAGCTCTGTTGATAATGGGTTTGTTTAAAGTCCATAACACAAAAGGTGCCAAACGGATCACCACTTGGCCAACTAATTGGCACCCCAAGATAAGACTCAAAACCATCTTTTACCAGAGGGCTATCATCCCATTGACTGTCTTGGCTGGCGTGATCAACATAAAGCGGTGCCATGTCACGCAGTACTTTTTTGCAGAAGATATTATCGTCGGCGCTTAATTCAGCCCCGGCATCATAGGGATTTTCTTGTTGCTCACTGGAGACGATAATACGATAGACATCATCTGTTTTATGAACGATGAAGCCTGCGGGAGCAGAAAACAACTCGGTCATGAGATCAATTGTTTTCTGCCACTTTTCTAAGGAGAACTGTTTATCAGCGCGGCGGAACGTCCATTTATTCTCTTCTAACATACTAAACTCTCAACTTTAGCCGGAGGATAGTATAAATATATGCCAGATTTAGGAACGTCTCCTACTTTTTTGCCCTAAAATACGTTTTTTATCACGAGAGCGGCGTGCCTTATTAGTATTTTTACGAACTTGCTTTGGCTCTTTGGTTAAATCAGGCTCATACCCTGGTAACCACTGCGGCGTGAGTCTCGTGTCGAGTAAGATATCTATTTCGTCCAATAGCCACTGCTCGTCGATGCTAACCAGCGACATCGCCATCCCTTTCTCACCAGCACGCCCTGTTCGACCAATACGGTGTACGTAGTCCTCAGCCACATAAGGCAACTCATAGTTAATCACATACTTGAGTGAGGCAATATCAAGACCACGCGCAGCAACATCTGTCGCAACCAGTACTCTTGTCGCGCCTGATTTAAAATTTTGCAGTGCTTTATCACGCGCACCTTGGCTTTTATCGCCATGAATAGATTCGGTTTTTAAGCCGTCTTTACACATTTCTTTAGCAAGCACATCGGCGGTTTGTTTAGTACGAGTGAATATAAGTACTTGCTGCCAATTTTTCATGCCAATCATGTGTGATACCAGCTCGCGTTTACGGTCTTCATCAACCGCATAAACTAGCTGCTCAACTTCAACCGCTGCTGAGTTGCGTTTATTCACTTCAACTAATTTAGGATCATTTAATAACTGCTTACTAAGTTTAAAGATGCTGTCGTCAAATGTGGCTGAAAAAAGTAAGGTTTGGCGTTCTTTTGGCACATGGCGCAAGATACGTTTAATTTCATCAATAAAGCCCATATCAAGCATGCGATCAGCTTCATCAAATACCAAGGCATTAATGCTGGAAAGTTTAATACTGCCTTTGATCACATGGTCAAGTAAACGCCCAGGTGTTGCCACTACAACCTGCGCCCCTTTTATGGCTTTAATTTGTGGGCCAATACTAGCACCGCCATAAGCCAGTGCTGCTTTTATCTCCGTGTGTGCAGCATAACGCTCTACACTTGCAAATACTTGCTGAGCGAGCTCTCGGGTCGGCGTTAAAATTAGGACTTTAACAGCATCAGGGAGTACTTCAGCTGATAACAAATTGTGCAGTAGTGGTAAAACAAACGCGGCGGTTTTGCCCGTTCCCGTTTGCGCACTGCCCATTACATCAGCACCCGCTAAAATAAGTGGGATTGTTTGCGCTTGAATTGCTGTGGGGGTGTGATAATTCTCTTCTCGCAAGGCTGTTAGCAATGCAGGGGCAAGATTTAACTCTGAAAAGGTCGCTACTGACATAGTCTGAAGTACATTTGGCTATAAAAGCGCTATTGTACGCGGAACGCCAGCAACAAAAAAGGCGCAATCAGCGCCCTTTGTAGCAAATGTAAAGATTACACTGGTTTAAGCGACTCTTTACGTTGATTATAAAAACTAATTAAGTCATCAACCGTTGCTTGGCAATAGTCACGAATTCCAGACACAAGCATGTGCTTTTCACCCGACCCTACTTTTTCGCCATTTTCTAACAGGTTGAAGCGAAGCGTGATTTTGCCGCGTTTGCCAGTAAACTCAAAATCAGGCTCAGCAAACTCTAACTCAGGTGCGCTGATATCAAGACGGTCAAGGTTAATCAGCATTGATTCATAAATCACCATTGGACGGGCTGGATTGATCATCACTTCCTGCTTCCCCATCAATGGAATAATAACATGCGGGAAGGTCGTGCCTGAGAACTCAACATAGTTTTTGATTAAGCTATTTGTTAACTCAGGACATTGGCTAACAGCCCCTTCGCGTTTCACTTTTAGCATGACTTTTTCGCCATCGGTGATCGCAAACTCATCAGCACCTTCAGGGAAAGTCAGCTTTGAATTTTCATCAACCATGCCTGCAAACGTGAATTCCATTTTTTCACTGATGCCATAGCGGTTTAAAACCAGCGAAAAAAGTAAATCGCCCGGCACACAAAACTTTTTGGCATCTTTATCATGTAACGGATTGAAATCATCAGCCACTAACTTGGCAAAACGACAGCCTTGCTCACGTGAGATAGAAACGTAATCAGCATGTTGCTGATAATAAGGACTTAACATAATTGTTCACTGCTTAAACTACTTATAACCTGACTATACTACCAGATAAAATGAAAATAGAGGTCGAATCTGTTAATTATTAATCACGCGCTCAGCATATGTTTAAATGCATGAGCTAAAATAGTGGTTTTGATAGGCTAAGTTTAAATTGTATCAATTTGTACGAAACAATTAACAAATAACGCAGAATAGTAAAGACTAAGGCCCAACTAAATTTAGTGAAAAACTATTAGCTAAAACTAAATATAAATTCAGTTTCCCTTTTAAAACAACAAGCTAACTTTAGAATATAAAGAAAATACGCCAATAGGTTGAAATTACTGGCTTTGCATAGCACCTATTTGTAGCTATAACGATAAATGAGGTATGATAGACACGCTTTTTTATCGTGTAATCGCCACTCATAGGCTGCATAAATAATAATTATAATAAACGGCAAAAAAATGAGTACTCAAAGTGAGTTGGGCAGGTTACATCAGCTTTCGATGGTTATTGTTACTTTGAAGAAAAGACTTTTAAAAAACAGAGACTTGGTTAAATGATAAACCGATTTAGTTGGCTATTACTGTTTTTTTGTCTTTGTTTTTCGTCGCTTTGTTTAAGCGATGACAGTCCCGAGCAACCTTTTTTTAAAGTCTCACCCACCGTGTGTGTGACAGATGCAAAACAAAAAGCCTGTGAATTTAATATACAGATTCATTTTCGTGTTGCTCCCTTTAAAGAACTTTGTTTAGAAATAACTCAGCGTCCTCAATATACGCAGTGTTACAAACAAGGTGGCTTAATTATCGAGAAATTAACGATTAAGACTGAGCATCCGCTTACAGTGAAGTTAATCAATCCATTGAGCAATCAAGTTGTTAAGCAACAACTACTGTCAATAGCAAGCTATGAAGCTAAAGATTACCGAATAAAACGGCGCTTTGGCTGGAGTTTATAATGCAGCATATTTTTTTAATTGAAGATGATGTGAAATTAGCAAGCTTAATACAAACGTTTTTGTTAAAGCATGGCTATACCATAGATGTATTTAATACTGCCGAAGCGTACCGTAGCAGTGAAATCACCTTCATGCCTTCGCTGATCATCTGTGATGTGATGCTTCCGGATGGCAATGGCTTTGAGCTAATTTCTCAATTGAAAGAAAAGTACAGTTGCCCTGTCATTTTTCTAACGGCATTGGATTCTGTGCAATCACAAATTAAGGGCTTAAACCTAGGTGCTTACGACTACCTTGTAAAACCCATTAAGCCTGAACTGTTACTCGCCAAAGTTAAGACGATTATCGCCCACACCGTTGGTCAAGATAACTTTTCGCACCAAATTGATATCTTGCGTATTGATAACAAAAAACGCGATATCTATTTTCATAACACAGCATTGAACCTCAATGAAAGTGAATTTGAGATCATTGCCTATCTTGCGAAAAACACCCCAGAGCCGGTTTCTCGCGAAGCCTTATTCAAGCATGTTATTGGCCGTGAGTATGACGGACTTGACCGAGCTATTGATTTAAAAATTAGCCGCTTGCGTAAAAAGCTAAAAGAAACCATTAGCGAGCAAAAAGAAACTCTAGATATCAAGTCTGTACGCGGTAAAGGATACAGCTTGGATATTTCAAAAATATGAAGCAGCAATTTTTTAAGCTTTACTTAATTATCACGGTAAGCTTAATTGCCTTAGTTTTAGCTTTTGGCCAGCTTTATAATCAGTTTTTTTCTGAGCACATACCGAGTGTGCAAATAAGTGTTGCTGAACTTGCTCAAATAGCTGAGCAAAAAGAATCTAGGATCAGCTCCTTTAACCAAAACGAGCTTGTTTTACCTGATTCATTACAAGCCAAATTCGATAAAGATGGCATTATCAGCGTCACCGAAAACAATCAGCAGTATATATA
Source organism: Pseudoalteromonas sp. XI10 (assembly GCF_001469895.1). Classification (GTDB taxonomy): domain Bacteria; phylum Pseudomonadota; class Gammaproteobacteria; order Enterobacterales; family Alteromonadaceae; genus Pseudoalteromonas. Next base: position 72,979 of record NZ_LOPY01000050.1, read on the forward strand.
CCTCAAAGGCAATAACGGCAGCGTCCAAAAAGTTGGCCCCATTTCTTTGATTTCGCAAGCAAAAACTGACTGGTTTGCATTTTTTGCCTTTTACTTTTTACTTGGTGCGATGATCTTATTATTCATTCGCCCAGTATTTCGCGATTTGAGCTTATTACAACGCGCAGCTCATCGCTTTAGTAAAAAACCGCAGCGCATAGAGCTTGATATAAAACCAAATTCATCTATTGCGCCATTAGCTAGCACCTTCACCCATATGTCTGAGCGCATCAATAAGTTTGTTCAGCTACATAATGACTTATCGCGTATTATTTCTCATGAAATTCGCACTCCCCTTACCCGTATGCGATTTGCTTTGTCGATTGCCGATTTAGAATCTCAAGAAAGTAGCCAAATTGAACGTGATATTGATGAGATTGAATTACGCTTGGAGCAATACCTATCGTTCGCTCGCTTAGAGCACCAACAAAGTGTGTTTAATCAGGAGAAAGTTAACTTAGCTAAACTGATCAACACAGAAATTGCTAAATTCGATTTATACAAAGAGCTCGAATTCATTCCAGCCCTTGAAGTAGACACAGCCTATTGCGAAGCAAGCTTTATGGCAATCGCGGTACAAAACTTACTGATCAACGCCACAAAATACGCAAAACACACTATCCATATAAGTAGCACAGAGCAAGCGGGCTATTACAGTATAAGCATTACAGACGATGGGCCTGGCTTACCAATTAATGCGGATGCGTTGATTGAGCCTTTTAAACAAGGTGAAGGAGATAAACTAGCGAGTGGTTATGGATTAGGACTTTATATCGTGCATCGTATTGCCAGCTGGCATGGCGGTAAGATTAGCTTGGCTAACAGTTCGCAAACAGGCGGTGCAGAGATCACCATTCGTTGGCCTAAAAGTGGTAAGTAATTCCCGTAAAACCTGAGAAATAACCGTTTTTATTGATCATATGTGAGTTAGCTAAGTTACTATCAAGCCATGTGTGCTTAAGTTTAAAATCAAGGCTGAAACTGTCGCTAATAGGATATTCGTAACTTACTTTTAAGTAGTAGTTAGTGGCACTTTCTAAGTTGTAGCTTAGTAAACGGGTTTTGCTTTCTGAAGGACTCACCGTATAGTAATAATCGATCAGCTCTTCATTTTTATAATTAATACCCGCCTCAATGCCAGCAGTACCAGAAAACAGTTCAAATACTTGATAGCCGTTGAACATTATTTCATAACCATTATGAACATTGGTTACATCATGGACATACGCTGCACTTAACCACATGCCATCGTAGACGTTTACCGCAGATGACAGCCCCGCCATGTAAGAAAGGTCACGCTCTATAGGCGTTAGGTTAATCGGTGATGCAGTGGGTAATGTCGGTCGCCCTGAACTCGAACGAACGACACCTGTGGCATAGAGTTTATCTACCCCATCCAGCTCAAAGAAAAAGCCATCATCATTAAAGCGCCCAAGTAAATCAACGTAGAAGTTCTCTGTTTCATAGAGGCTGTAGCCAACAGAGAAATCATCGAAATACCAGTTATCACCGTAATAAGCAAAGCTTGGCAGAATTGGCGAAGTGACATCATCAGCATCAAGTACCGGGTTTTCAATGCCCCCGTAACCAACAGTGATACTGGCATGTATTGTCGACTTTTTAATTAATTGTGGTTGTTTAACATCAGCCTGCGCAAACGCAGTTGATGCAGTTAAACAACATACTAAGCCAAACAATTTCTTCATTAACGCAATTCACCTTTATGTCATAAATAACAATTACTATGACAGCTTAATACTACTAAAAAGTCTTTAGTCTTTACTTAATCCGGGACGATCATATCGTTTGCGCGCTTTATTGTATAATTTTTTTGACCAACAAAGCGGCGTAGACTGCTAATTTACGCCCTATTTCCAAACTAACACACTGAAAAAAATATAAAATAGCCTGTACATTTTGCTACATAGGTTTTCAGTTGTTAGTTATTCTTTTTAGTTATTAAAATTTTATAGACCAAAAAAAAGGGCCCGAAGGCCCTTTGTCACATAACATACTTAGGGAGTACTTAGCCTCGTTTTACACGGCGACGAACACCTGCAAAACCAGCTAATAGAACTGTTAACCATGCAAGTGAACCACTTGATGATTTAGCTTTTTCTTCAGGAACAACGGTTGTTTCTTGTGCCGTTACCGTCACAGCTACACCTAGTTCCATCGGTTCAACACCATCACTTACCGTTACAGTAAACTGATGCTCACCAGCCGTTAAACCTGATACTTCAGTGATTGCTGATGTTGGGCTTGCGATTGTACCTGGGCCTTCCCATGAGAAAGTTAGCTCGTCATTATCTAAATCATGTGATGCAGATGCATCTAAAGTAATAACGCTGCCCTCAGTAACTTGTTGAGCACTCGCCTCAACGGCAACTACTGGTGCATCATTAACTGCTTCAACCGTTAACATAAAGGTTGTGCTTGCAGCATCTGATGGGTATTCAATATCAGATACCATTACAGTTACTTCGGTCTCACCAGAGAAGTTCTCATTTGGTGTAATCGTTACTGTATCGCCATCCACTTCATAGGTTACATCGTCAGAAATTACCGAAATTTCATTCTTCGAGTTCTTTTCATCAATGTGATGAACATCAAAGCTAATCGGTGTTTCTTCTGTTGTTACCATGTCATCAAGCGCTACCACAGTGATGTTGCCAGGAATGGCCAGTGTTGCTGTTGAAGTCATGTCATTCAGACCAGAGATTGCTGCTTTAGCTGCAACTTCAAGTGTTTGACCTGCTGCAGACGGCGTAACTTCAGCCCAAGCAGTCACTTCAAACTGTGATGATTCAGGGCCTACATAGTCCATACACACCACGTAACCATCGCTGATAACTTCATCTAGATTGTTATAAGCGATTTGGATACCACGGTAGTTTTCAAGTGGACCATATTGATACTGTGCACCACGGAAACCTTGCAGGCCAATACTACCGGCAGGACGTGTCGACCCATAGTCTAGGTTATCGTATGCATAGTAAATTTCATGCTCACCTTTACCAAAGCGTGTATTTGCATTAAATAACACTTGGAAGTCAAATGAGTTATCACGTTTAGTGTAAGTGTATTTACCTGTTGTGCGGTCATACACTGGATCATCGTAGTCTGATGCGTTATCCCACTCAATAATACCCCAGCCAGTTGTTGTACTTGCTAGTGAAATACCTTCGTTAGACGATAAGCCAACTGACATTACAGAGCGTAATAAGCCATTATCAGTGAACTCCCAACCACGCCATAATGGACCCATGTTCTCATATGGGAATGAGTTATAAGGGAATGGGTTATGTACTGGGTAGAAGTAACGGCTACCATTGGTATTGACTGTACCCATACCACGAATTTGAATAATCGAGTTTTGGATATTAGTATTTTCAGTATTGTTATAAAGGCTAAATGTGTCATATGCGCCATTATAGAAGCTTGCGATTGGTAATGAATAACCACTGCGAGAGTTATAAAGGTTGTTCTCATCGAAACCAGAAAGAATTGGCGTGATACCAAACTCTGATAAATCGACATAACCACCAGGGTTTGAGTTACCAAAATCAGGCGTACGACACATTTCATCAGTGATGTTATCTGTCACGATATAATCAGGTTCAACATCGCGAGTATCCGCTTGTGTGCCCGTTACAATCACTTTACCGTCAGCAATTTCAACGTTGATTTCTGATGCTGTTGAAACCATTACATTTTCAGCTTTAACATCAAGACCCGCAGGGATATCAAGCTCTAGTGAGAACTCACGGTCTACACCTGAGTTATTCGCTAACACTTCAAATGTGTATGGCACCATATCACCCACTTTTGCACCTGTGTATGGCGCATCAAGGTGTGCAACATCATTGCCACGGTTAAGCTTAAATGGAATTGAGCCTAAGTTGCCATGGTTCACAGCCGATGTACCTACATCTAATAGTGAGTAGTACACGCTGTCGGCATCGAGATCCATGTCCCAGTCGACTGTCATTTCAACTGTATTTTGACCATCACTTCCTGGCAGACTTGCAGTCATACCTGATGCAACTTGGTCTGACACAACCGCTGTAGCAAGCTCAAAGGTTTCTTCAACTGCATCAACAGACGATTGATTCGTATTATAAGCTACAACCCAATACTCACCTTCTTCAGGGTTGTTTATATTACAGAAGTTTTTATAAATCTTATGGTTAGATACACATAAAATTTCATCTTGTGGCTGAACAATACCATCACCGTTGTAGTCTTTACCTACGTATAAAATAGGGTTACCTACGTTCAAGGTGCCTTCAAGTTCTGACTCAACACCGACTGTTTCAGCAATAAAACGTTTAGAATTAGCTGGCACAGTAACAAACTTAGTAAATGTTGCTTCATCTAAAATATCTGCCGCATCTACATCATCAGTGCGATTCATAGCCCAAGGGAAAGTACGGTCATCGTCTTTTGGTAAAGTTACCGTAGTGATATCTGCTTTAACTGGCTCATATGCACGAGCTACAGGTGCTTCAACGCTAGGTAATACAATACCTTTAGCAACATAAGTACCTACATTTGAGTGAGCTGTCGTCTCTAATGATGATGGTAAGTTACCACGATCATATTTAAACGCCACAGGCCAATGCGCATCAGGGATATCTGCTTCTTCAGCTTGGAAAACAAGGTTTGTATGAAGTTCAACTTCAGAGTTACTGAACCAATCTTGAGTATCCATGATTGATGCTTTAACAATGATTGTTTGTGTTTCACCTTTTTTCAGTGTGAAAGTTTTCGGGAAGATATCAATGTTCACACCATTTTGTGCTGTTTGTGTGTTTACATCAAATGCCCAGTTTTCAACATCTTCGTGGCTTACAGTCCAAGTACCATCTTCTGTTGCTTTAATTGTACGAACCCACTGACATTCAGGTGCACAAGAGAAATTAACAAGGTTTGGTAAGTTAAGTTTATGTGGCGTACCACCATTGTATGGATCAGCAGCTAAGAAGTTATCAGCTGTTTCATCCATTATAAAGCCAGCTTTTGCAGCTAATCCCACATTAATGCGACCTGCACCCGAACGATAGATTTTCGCATCAGCAACAACATCACTTTCGCTGTTTAAACGGTGATATTTAACAACGTTTTCAGCTGTCATTGATAGCGCAGATTGAATTTCAGCTGCGGTCCACTCTGGGTGAATTTGACGTAGTAACGCCATTGAACCTGCAACATGTGGTGATGCCATCGACGTGCCGCTAATTGCAGCGTAATCTTGGCCATGTGGCGTTACAAATGGATGTTCATCAGAGTAAGCCGCGTAAATATCAACACCAGGAGCAGCGAGCGTAGGAGCAAGCACTTCAACATTAGAATAAGACGGGCCTCGTGATGAGAATGTCGCCAACCAATCCGCATCTTCTGCATCAACACGACGCTCAATCACTGTTGGTTTGATAGTGATCATATGACCAAGTTCTGAGTAACTATCTACCCAATCTTCTAGGCCATCTTCTGGATAAACACCATTCCATTGGTCATAAGTAAAGTGAACACCTGGTAATGAGTAACCTTCAGCCACAGTGCCTTGATCGCGGTCACGGTTAAACATGATGAAACCATCTGCACCACCAGCTTTTACATGATCAACTTTTGCAGTACGCGCATTGGCTGCTGAATCATTTGGATCGTGACGTTGACAGATAACAATAACATTCGTGCTACCATCAGCCGCGCCCGCGATTTCAGTACCATCTTTGTAGAAATTGAAGGTATTTTCTGGGTAATCTGCTGTACAGTAACCGTTGTAATCTTTAAAACCATTTACGTCTTCGTAATCTTTAGCCCAAACAACAACACCGGTAATTTCTTCGCTATTAATTGAACCACCAACAAGGCCAGTTTCTGACCAGCTAGGTACTTCTGAACCCAGAGTTTCGTCAGCAAAGCCAGCAAATTCAACGGCAGTTTCAACAGCCACAGTGCGACCATGTGTTGTTGCTGCAACTTGTGCAAGCCAAGGTGATGAATTATCTAAGTAACCAAAACACTCAGCCGCGCCACATGCTTGACCACTGTTACCTGCTGCCGCGGCAACGTTAATGCCCGCTTCACGCGCTGCTAAGAATGCAAGTTGTACTGGATCGGCCCACACATTAGAATCAGCACCACCAATTGAGAAGTTGATTACATCAACACCATCAGAAATTGCATCTTCAATACCCGCTACAAGTGCTTCGCCAGGACAGCCTGCGTATTCGTCACTTGATGGATAACATACTTGATAAGCAATGATATTTGCGTGCGGTGCAACACCTGATATTTCAGGGAATAAGCCTTCTTTTAAGATATTACCATCGGTGTTTTCACCAAAGCTCGGAAGCATAAACGGTACATCTTTAACCACGTTACCAGCTGCTGTTGAAGCTACGTGTGAGCCGTGACCTTGGTAGTCTTCACCAATTGCAGGCCAGCCTGGGATCATGGCATCAAATGCATCCGTGATCACATCATAAGAACGCACACCGATTAATTTATTATTACATTGGATTTCTTCAGGCTCTTCAACACAGTCACCGACATAAACACCTGGACCAAACGGGTTTTCATGCTCGTAACCATCGCCGCCAACAGCCGCAAATGAAGGGTGATCTGAGTTAATACCGGTATCGATGATACCAACGATTTGGCCTTCACCTTTACCCTTGATACCACTAGGAACGCTTGAGCCATCCCAAATTTGATCAGCACCGATATGCTTAGGGCCTTCATCAGAAAGAAGATCATAATTCTTCGAACGCATTACAGAAACAACTGCACCAAGCTCTGCAACGCGCATCGCTTCCTGCTCTGTCATTTTTACAGAGAAACCATTCAATGCTTTAGTGAATTGACGGCGCATGTCTGTGCGGCCCGTTACTGCTGTCACGCTTTGCATTACAGTACGTTGTTTTGAAAGTAGTTTGTTTTGATAATCAGTTACGGCAGAGACCGCCGCTTGACCTTTCTCAAATACTTTTGAAACGCCTTGCGCTTGAAGTGATTGTGATAATGACGAGGTTAAATCTCGTGCTTCTAGCGCTACTGAATTATCACGTAAACGAATGATATAAATATGCTCGCCATCTATGCCTTCTTCAGCGAATTTATTTGCTTTACTATTTAGCTGAACGTTAAGACCATCGTTTTGTAGCATGTTGCTAGAGTCACCTTGGTTAAACTCTTTGCTAAACGCTTTTACTTCTTCAAATGTGATATTAGGTGCTTTTAATTGGTGTTTAACTTGATTGTTATCTACACCCACTGCATGAGCAGCACTGGCACTATAGAGAGCTGCGGCAACAGCAATCGAAAGTGTTTTCACTTGCATAAGTATCCCCTGGATAGTTAGTTAGAGTAATTATTCAAGCTATGTGAACATCCATTTCACTGCTTGCGACTACAATATAACCACAAGAAGTTTTAAAAATGACGTACATTCGTGTAGCGTTTTGTACACACTGTTAACATTTAAATTACCAGGAAAGCATCAATATTTAGTTTTTCTTTACAATAAATAGAAAAGAGAGGCGGCGCATATTATTTAGGTGAAGTTGAAGGGCTTAGTTGTCTTGGTGAACGCTCAGTACAATCTGGTGGTTATAACCCTACAGAGGTAAATAATATTGCTATTGAGCAGCTAAAACTTGAAGTAGTAAATAGAGGTGGCAATGGTTACTTAGTTGAGAGTTGTAAAGACTTTACCAGTGACTACCAAGACTGTGATTTTGCAACCTTGTGTTCTGGTAAAGCCTATAGTTTTTAGCGGTTTAACGCTTGCTGTGAAATCATTTCAGCAACACTACCCACTTGTACTGACATACTCTCTTGGCTAGGTGGAAAAGCCTTAAAAGTTTTTACAAACTCTGCAATTTGATTACCTGCTGGGCCTAAAATCCAACTACGGTTTTCTGCCCACTCATCATACCCCCTAGCATCAATGAAACGCTCAAATGGATCCATTTTTAGGTTAATAATATAAGGTGTAGTAAGGGCTTGCTGTGTAGACCTAAACCAATGATTTTGTTCCGTAAAGATTAACTTCCAGTCACCGTAACGCATTCCATGAAAGGTCGTTTCGGTGAAATAATAGAACTCTTTACGCTTTGTTTTACCATTGTTTAGTAAGATATCACTTTGATCGAAACCATCTAAATGAACCTTATACTTTTGACCATTAATCTTAGTGCCTTTTAATAAATTAGTTTTTAAATCTTTATCACCAACCCACGACATAATCGTTGGCATCCAATCTTCCATTGTCATGAACTCACCGGTGCTCACACCTTTAGGAACATGGCCCGGCCATTTAACAACCATAGGTACTCTGAAGCCACCTTCCCAGCCACCAACACCTTTTTCACCATGAAATGGCTGATTGCCACCATCAGGCCATGAGTTTGATGCGGCGCCGTTGTCGGTAGAAAACATCACGATTGTGTTATCAGCTACTTTAAGTTCATCAAGTAAGTTAAGTAACTCACCTACATCATCATCCATTTCGGCCATACCATCAGCATATAAACCAAAGCCAGTTTTGCCGTCATAAGCTTTATTAAGGTTAGTTTGGTAATGCATACGAGTTGTGTTATGCCAAACAAAGAAAGGTTTATTTTGTTTTACTGCATCACGAATAAAGCGCTTTGATTCCACAAGTACTTCTTGGTCTAAGTTGCGCTGACGCTCTTTCCCAAATGGGCCAAGATCTTTAATCTCTTGTTTGCCGTTTCCAAGCGCTTTTGAATGAATAACCCCACGCATTTTTATACCAAACTTTTCTTGTGTTTTGGCGTCTTGAGGATAATCTTGTTGTTCTGGATATTCACCGGCATTGAGGTGATATAAAATACCAAAAAACTCATCAAAGCCATGATTTGTAGGTAAGTGTTCATCACGATCACCTAAATGGTTTTTACCAAACTGGCCTGTGACATAACCCTTTGATTTGAGCATAGTTGCTAAGGTGGGATCTTTCTTTTGCAAGCCTTGCTTCGCGCCAGGAAGCCCTACCGTACTGAGGCCAGTTCGCATTGGATACTGACCTGTGATAAATGCAGCGCGGCCAGCAGTACACGAGGCCTGTGCATAATGGTCCATAAATATCATGCCATCATTAGCAATTCTATCTATGTTTGGGGTACTGCCTCCCATCATGCCTCGATGATAGGCACTAATGTTCCACATGCCAACATCATCACCCCAAATAACAAGTACATTGGGTTTATCAGCCGCGAAACTTGGCAAACTAAAGCCTAAAATGGCCAAACAGACCAATACGTATTTAAACATCACTTTCTCCTTGAAAACTAACTAAAGCATTCGCCTCAGCTTCAATAATCCCTCGCTTGCAGTTACCTCATACTGCTTTATTAAGATATATCTACAAGTGATTAATTGTGCATGTTTAATACTATTAGAGCAGTCCCTATTTACAAGTTAAATCTGCATTAACTTTGATTTAAATATAAAAAAACCGAGCATATAAGCTCGGTTTTTAAAACTAACATTACGATTAAGCTTGTGGATAATCGCGATATGCACGCTCAATTTTTTTCGCTTGCTTTTTAGACACACCAAGGTGCGCTAGTGCAACACGTAAACGAGCACGTGATAAGTCAGAACCTAAAATTTCCATCGCATCAAGTACTGAAGTTGAAGATGTCTTACCTGTGATAGCCACAAAGATTGGCTCGAGGAAGTCTTTAATCTTCAATTCATGGAAAGTCGCCACTTCTTTTGCGATAGCAAAAATCGCCGGTTTTTCCCAACTGCGTAAACCTTCTAATTGCCAGATGAAGAACTGTAATGCTTGACGGATTACATCTTCATCAGCTTTACCTGCTGTTAATAGCGCAGGATCATAGCTTGGAATACCACCGACAAAGTGACCTGCAAGGTCAACCATGTCAGAAAGCGTATTAATACGCGTTTTTGCTTCTGGTAATACTTTGGCGAATAGCTCAGTATTAAATTTCCAATCAACAAAACGTTGCATTAGTTCTGCATCAGATAAGTTTTCACGGATCCACATACCGTTTAACCAACTAAGCTTATCGATGTCGAAAATAGGGCCACCAAGCGACACACGTTTCATATCAAAGTGTTCAATCATCTCTGCTAACGTGAACTTTTCACGCTCATCAGGCATTGACCAACCCATGCGGCCTAAATAGTTTAATAGTGCCTCAGGTAGGTAGCCCATCTCTTTATAGTAATTGATTGAAGTTGGGTTTTTACGCTTCGATAACTTTGACTTATCAGGGTTACGAAGTAATGGTAAGTGACCTAGTACAGGCGCTTCCCATCCAAAATCTTCGTATAATTTTAATAGCTTAGGCGCTGAATTGATCCACTCTTCACCACGGAAAATGTGGCTAATTTGCATGTGATGATCATCAACAACGTTGGCAAGGAAGTAAGTTGGGAAACCGTCAGCTTTAAGTAGCACTTGCATGTCTACATTTTCCCATGGGATCTCAATTTCGCCACGTAGGTAGTCGTTAAACTTGAACGTGCCTTCGCTTGGGATCTTCATACGGATTACGTAAGGCTTACCCGCTTCAAGGTTTGCTTTAATTTCATCTTCAGAAAGATTTAAACCACGACCATCGTATTTAGGGCGTAGGCCTTCGGCCATTTGCTCTTCACGCATTTGGTCTAGTTCTTCGCTCGTAGCAAAACAGTAAAAAGCTTTACCCTGTTCAACTAACTGATGCGCAAATTTCTTATATAAATCGCTACGCTCAGATTGACGGTATGGACCAAACTCACCGCCTACATCTGGACCGTGATCCCAGTTTAAGCCTAACCATTGTAAGCTATCCATAATAGCTTGCTCTGATTCTGGCGTACTACGAACTTGGTCTGTATCTTCAATACGTAACACAAACTCACCGCCTTGCTGCTTAGCAAAACAGTAGTTAAATAATGCGATGTATGCAGTACCTAGGTGCGGGTCACCTGTCGGTGACGGAGCAACACGGGTGCGAATTGTCATGGTTATATCTCTCAAAAGACAATTAAAAATTTGCCCAAATGCTAGCACAGCACGGGCTATAATCGAAGTGAAAAGCCGCTTTATGCCGCGACTTTATCTAAATAAGCAATGATATCGTTTGATTCATACAACCAAGTTACTTGGCCGTTTTCTTCAATACGTAAACAAGGCACTTTCACTTTGCCGCCCTGCTCTAATAGCTCTTGGCGAAATTGCTCGTTACCTTTAGCGTCACGGGTTTCAACTGATAGACCTTGGCGTTTTATAGCACGACGTACCTTCACGCAAAATGGACAGGCTTTAAATTGATAAAGCTTAAATTGTGACGTCACTGAATCAAGCGCTGCTTGCTCTGCTGCAGGACGCTTTTTACTGCGTGGTGTGAATACAAAATCAAAAAACAAAATGATGCGGCCTAACAACCAACGAACAAACTTCATCTTACCTTCTCATGTGGCTCTAAAAATAGTGGGCAATTTTAACACAGCTAAGCGCGCTGCAACACCTTAAAACAGCTCTATAGAATCATCTTGAGGTTTGATTTGCTGAATATCTAACTCTGAATAGGCAGTGACACAATTACGACCACTGTTTTTAGAATGGTACAAGGCCTGATCGGCTTTTTGGACTAGGCTGGCTACCATTTCAAACTCGTAAATTGGCATAAAACCACTACTCACAGTTAAGTTACCAACTTGAGGAAAGGGGTATTCTGCCACACAGCCTCGAAAACGATTTAGGGCATTACGTGCATCGAGCTCGTCACTTGCTTGAAATAACACAGTAAACTCTTCGCCGCCGTAGCGAAAAACGTAATCTTCAATTCGAAAATTATTTTTTAATAGCTGCGCTACTAACAAGATCACTTCGTCGCCAATAACGTGCCCATAGTTGTCATTTACGCTTTTAAAATGGTCAATATCGACCATCGCCAAATACCAATGACGTTGCTTTGACTCATGGCTTTCATGATCTACAGCGGCATCGGCTGCAATTTCAATCACCTTTTTATCAAAGGTTTGCCTGTTTAAAAGCTCAGTTAAAGGGTCAAGTTGCGACTTATAAAGTAACGAAAGTTGATTAGCGTAGATATTTAGCATGTAGATGGCGAGCATGCTACAGCGCTCTGAAAGCTCTTTTTCAGACTCAATGACCAGTACACCAACTACATTGCCCATGTAATAAATGGGCACATAAGTAGAAATAAAACCGTAGTTGCGACTGATGCGAATTTTATTGCGACTGACTTTTTCGATGAGCTCATTGACTTCGTGTTCACTGAGCTCTTCGATAACCGAATCTTTATTTAGCAGCCTTGCAGGCAGGCCAGGTTTAAAAAACTTGTTAATGTAAATAGCAAAACGAGAAAACTCATCTAGTTCACTCACGGCATTAATAAGCGCCTGATCGAGCTCAGGCTCTTCTTCTTGTTGGGTAATTTCTACAACCCAGTCATGTCCGCAAGCGTTAGCCGCCATCTAAAAAGCCCCCAAAACTGCTTATTACTTTAGTTTAGTTAACTTTATCAGAATTACTAAAAAACTATAACAAAATCATATCATCTCGGTGAATTACTTCACTGCTTGGTGCAAATGCAAGCAACTGGGTAATTTGTGACGAATGACAGCCTTTAATTTGATCAATTTCTTGATGGTTAAAATTAACCAGGCCTTTTGCTATACATTGCCCTTGGCTCGTCACTACTTCAATCACATCACCACGTTCAAATTGCCCTCGCACAGTTTTTACGCCTTTTGCCAGTAAGCTTGCGCCACGCTCTTTTAGCGCAAGGCTTGCGCCATCATCAATCACTAATTGCCCCGAGCTTTTAGGTCCTGCAAGTAACCATTTTTTGCGGCCATCTTTTGGTGCGGTGAGTTTTAAAAAACGTGTACCAGGGAGCTTGTCGGCCATGCAATTTAAAATCACATTTTTGCCTGCGCCTTTGGCAATAATTACCTCAACACCGGCGCGACGTGCAATATCGGCCGCTTGCAGTTTGGTAGCCATACCACCGGTACCTAGGGTGGTGCCACTGCCACCAGCGAGCTCTCTTAGCTCATCATTAATATGCTCAACTTCGTTGATAAGTGTTGCATTAGCATCAGAGCGAGGATCGCCTGTAAATAAGCCTTCTTGGTCAGTTAACAATAACAGTTTTTCTGCATTCGCTAATATCGCGACTAAAGCAGATAAGTTATCGTTATCACCCACTTTAATTTCGGCAGTTGCCACGGCGTCGTTCTCGTTAATAATTGGCACCACATTGTGCGCAAGTAGTGCATTTAAGGTATCGCGGGCATTTAAGTAACGTTCACGGTCTTCTACATCGGCGCGGGTCAGTAGCATTTGTCCAACATTCACACCATACAAAGCAAACAAGCTCTGCCAAATATGAATAAGCTGGCCTTGACCGATAGCTGCAAGCATTTGTTTTTCAATCAAAGAACGACCACAGGGGGTAATGAGTTGCTCGCGACCTGCAGCAACCGCGCCGCTTGATACTAAAACAACCTGATAACCCTGTTTTTTTAATTCACAACATTGGCGAACAAGTTCAACCATGTGCGCTTTATCTAATTTGTCGGTACCGCCTGTCAGCACGCTTGTGCCCAGCTTTACAACAACGACGTGTGGCCTTTGCATTTGATTTTTATATTCTGTAATTAAAATAGAGAATTTATATATACCAGCTAACGGTTTTTGAACAAGTTAAAAAAATTCATGCTAGGATCGCGCTCTCGTTTTTTTACTCAATAGCGACACCTATGCCAGCCAGTTTATGCTTAATTATCGCGACCTTTTTATGGGGTAGCTCTTACATTGCTTTAAAGCATGCAATCAATGTTTATGATCCTGTGTTAGTGATATTTTTAAGAATGCTAACCACGTTATTGATTAGCTTATGTTTATGGCGCTATATAATCCGCTTTGAGTTTAAAGCAGGTGACTGGAAGTACTTAATTGGTATGTCGCTGGCTGAGCCTTGCTTTTATTATTTATTTGAAGGGCATGCCCTTGAATATACTTCGGCATCGCAAGCAGGGGTAATTGTTTCTTGCTTACCTATTATCGTCGCTATTTTGGCGTTCTTAATATTAAAAGAGTACATCAGTAAAGCCATCGTCGTTGGTTTTACCTTGTGTATTGGTGGCAGTATTTTATTAACGCTATTATCACCAAGCACAGAGCAAGCCCCTAACCCACTGCTTGGTAACTTTTTAGAGTTGATGGCGATGGTTTGCGCCGCGTTTTATACCGTGAGCGTAAAACACTTAGTCGCTCGTTACTCACCGCTGACTTTAATAGCAATCCAAGGGTTTAGCGGTAGCTTATTCTTTGCGCCATTTTTATTTTTCATCGAACTACCCAGCGAAAATCAGCATGATTTAAGTGCCCTTCTGAGCATTTTATATTTAGGCTCATGTGTCACTTTAGGTGGCTATGGCATGTACAATTACGCCATCAGTAAAGTGTCGGTGTTAACCGCTGCTGCTTACTCAAACCTCATTCCAATTTTTGCGTTAATTTTGTCTGCCATTTTACTTGGCGAAGTACTGACACTTTGGCAATGGGTGAGTATTGCGGTGGTATTTGCCGGTGTTATTGTTAGCCAACGTCATCAAGAGCTCAAAGTTGAAGTCGACGACGATAATTTATCAGCCGACACCAATAGCCTAAACTCAGTCCCAGAAGCCAATGAGTCAAAAGGATAACAGGTTAATAAATAAAGGCCTGATTGTGCTAAAAACCCTTGTTCACTTTGATGAATAACATCAATGCTGCGAACTTGATAGTGTTCAATCTGGCCATTTTGCAACTGCACACTGAACTGCTCACCCACTTCGACATGTTTTAGAAATGCAAAGTGGGTGTCGTTATGACCAGCTATTAACACCCCTTTTGAGCTGCCAAGTTCACCGCTTGGCAAAAAATGCCCGGGGGCAAACGCGAGGTTTCGCCCCGATGCACCAGCAAGTACAGTCAACTCTTGCTGCTGACTTGGCCAATTTATGTGTGCAGTAACATAACCATCGGCGTAAAACCAAGGCCTTACTTGCTGATTAGGACTTTGCAAAGCTTGCTGCCAAGCAGAGTCAATCAATGCCTGTGCCAGCCAAGCTTTCGCCTGCATATAGCCACCATTAACAAACAATGCGGTGCCAAGTAAGGCGCTGCAAACTGGCAGCGCTTTTTTTAGCGTCGCCATTGCCATAACCATGAGAATGTAAGCAGCAACAACCCAAGTAGCATAAACACTCGGCTTTGTCCGTCGGTTTGCGGTAGCGTCATACCGTTAGGGAGTTTGTTTCGTACTTGCATTGAACGCTCTGCAATCTCATTACCCGCGTAGTTATCAACTGCAATAAAGGCCGTAAAAGGGCTAAGTAAATGGTGCTGAAGTGCCAATGCTTCTACTTCTGCTCGTACCGTTTGTTTTTCGTTGTAAAGCAGCAGCGATTTAATTTTTTGTCTGGCCCAGAGTCTAGCGATACCTTCGCCATTTGCGGCATTGGCTGTTGCTAAATTAATCGTCATTGGCCCTGTGTTTGTCTGCCCTTTTAAGGTTAAGTGCTGATTACCACCAAGCTTCACTGCAACCAAAACTGGCTCTGAAAAATACAAGTCAGGTAAAGGTGATGGCCAATACTCAAGTGCTGCTTTGTCGCCCTCAAGAGCAAGTTCTGTAACAGCGGGATGCGCCAGCTTATCAAAAAGTAGCTGCATTTTTGGCTGTACTTGGCTGGTGCTACTAATAAACGTGAATGTACCACGGCCAATATCAGCAGCTCTGGTCATAAAAAAGCTATTAGGCGCGCTACCAATACCGACGGTAAAGAGTCGGCTGTCACCTAAATCTGTTTGAATTTGTTTAAATAGCTGCGTTTCGTTACCCACACTGCCATCGGTTAAAAACACCACCTGGCGTACAAAACCATCATGCTGTTTACCATCAAGTACCTGAGTCAGTGCTTTTGCGATTTCGGTGCCGCCATCAGCTTGTAAGCCATAAATAAAACGCTCTGCACGGCGAATGTTAAAGTCATTGGCAATCATTGGCGTGTCACTTAATACCGACACTTCGTTATCAAAGCCTATGATGTTAAAGCTGTCGTTTTCATCCAATAACGAAAGGGCATAAAACAAGGCTTGTTTGGCCTGCTCCATTGATTGGCCATGCATTGAACCAGAGGTATCAACAACAAACACCATTTCGCGAGGAAGTCGAGCTTGCGAGGTAAAGTGATCGCTTGGCGGTACTAACATCAGTAAACCATATTCTTGCCCTGCTACTGTTTCGGTAAAAAATGCAGCCTGTGAGTGGGCTTTATCAAGGGGTTTAAATGTCAGCTCAAAGTCTCTATCCATTGGAACATCACGATTAAGTGATAATTGATAGCGACCAAAGCTTGGGTTATCGATTTGCATGCCCGCTAAATTAGCGCTGATATCACTGAGTTCAAGGCCAATATCCATCGCAATAGCAAGATTTAGGCTCGCATCAGACTCTTGGCTTTGCGCACGATGAAAAACAGGCTTTAGCCACGCTGATGCCATTTGCGCTGTGTTAGCTGTTGCTTCGTTCTGTTGTTCTATTTGCTCATTTTGCTGTAGTTCTGCCGTTAATGGTTCGTAGCGCGGCGTAATAGTGGTTGGAAAACGCAATGAAAACACACCATCTCGAAAACCGATTATCTCTTGGTATTGCAAGGTAATTTCAATCTCTTCCCCTGCTCCAATGTTTGCCACATCAGTAGAGAAAATATTCGCACGTTGCTGACGAACTAAAGCGGCGCGTTTTCCCTGTCTTTGAGCTTGCACAAATTGCTGTTCTGCCTGCTGCTTAAGGGCAATGTTACCGGTGATAATGCGCTCACCAATTTGCATTTGCATAGCATGAACTGCGCTTTCATCTGGTAACGGAAACACATAGCGGGCATTTACTGCAAACGGGTGCGGGTTTTGATAACGTTGTTTAACAACTACATGATTAATAAGCCCAGTGAGCGTCATAGTGACATCGTTTTTCACTAATAAGCCCGACGACACTTGGCTATTTGAATCATCATAAAATCGCAGTTCGGCACTGGCATTGGCCGCAAATGCAGGGTTAACTGCATAACCTAATAAGAGGATAAAAAGGCTCCCAAAAAGGAGCCTTTTGGTACGGTTACTCAACATAATATGTCACTCCATCGACCGATGAATTAGTGGTTACTTTGTGCTGTACGTAAGCTACTTTGTGACACAGGGCGTGTCGTTAAGGTTACGCGGCGGTCAAACACGTTGTCTTCGTAGTTATTTGAATCGGCAACACTTTGCTGCTCACCAAAGGCAGTTGCGGTTAAGCGCGTATGAGGCACACCTTGTTTAATTAAGTAGCTTTGCACTGCATTTACACGCTGCTTTGAAAGCATTAAATTAGCCAATTCATCACCACGCTGATCTGCAAAGCCATTTAAGTCGATAGCCAAATTTGGCTGGGCAATCAATAACTGCGCGACTTTGTCGAGTTGATTAGCAAAGTGTGGGGCAATTTCGCTAGAGCCGGTTTTAAACTGTACCGTCATCGCCAATAAGGTGTTCAATTGGGCTTGTAGTAACTGCTCTTTTTCGTCAGCTAATAATTCAAGCTGCTCACTTAGGGCGGCGTTATCGGCAATCACTTGTTGGTAATCAGCGGTTTGCTCCTTCATGACAACTAATGCGTGAGCTTGTTCATCAATGGTGTTGTCTGCCGCTTCTTTTTCGCCAATTAAGCCACCAGCAAACGCGCCAATAAATGCCCCCACTGGGCCGCCGACTATGCCGCCAACAACTGCGCCAGCACCTAAGCCAATGGCTGTTTCTTTTGGTGTTTCTTGTTTACTTTGACTCGCAGCATCTGCAAAAGGGGCTACAGATACAGCAGATGTAATAACAGCGGCAATAATTAATTTTTTCATGGTTTAATCCTTTTTCTACTTAATTGCTTGGCAACATTGGTTGGTGTTGCGAACTTGGTATGGAGCTATTAAAACAAGTCGAAATGGCAATAAAGGGGATCAAAAAAGGCAAACTGCTGAGCAATTGTGGCAGAAAAATGGCAATCGCGTTTTTGCCAGTACGCAAGGCAAAAAATTAGGTATAGTTCGCTATAGAAAGAATTTAAGTAAGTATTAACAATGAAGAAAATAGCAATCGTTGAAGATGAAACAGCAATCCGCGAAAACTACACAGAAATGCTCAGCGCTCAGGGCTATCAGGTTGTAGGCTTTGCTGACAGAGCCAGTGCTGAACTGGCATTTAGTCAATCTTTACCTGATTTAGCCATTGTTGATATTGGCCTTGGCCATGAAGTGGATGGTGGTTTTTTACTTTGCCAAACATTACGCAATCTTTCTAAAACCTTACCGATTATATTTTTAACCGCCCGCGATAGCGAAATTGATACTGTATGTGGCCTGCGCATGGGGGCTGACGATTACTTAACCAAAGACATCAGTATGGCGCACCTTGCTGCTCGAATTGGCGCACTGTTTAGACGCCTTGATGCCTTTGACCAACCTGCCGATCAAACCGCTCTTTTGCATCGCGGCCCGTTAAAGTTAGATACTCAGCGCATGCAGGTTTTTTGGCAAGAGCAACTGGTTGATTTAACTGTGACAGAATTTTGGATGGTACATTCGCTTGCACAGCGCCCAGGCCATGTAAAAAGCCGCAACGAATTAATGAGTGATGCCAAGATTTATGTTGATGACAGCACTATTACTTCACACGTAAAACGTATTCGTAAAAAATTTATTGCTTTAGATGGTGCATTTGACTGCATTGATACCGTTTACGGTATGGGTTATCGCTGGGAGCAAGCTTAATGCTGCGTTTGGGGCTTAGAACAAAGTTTATTTTCTTATCCTGCTTTTTATTTTTATTGCCTTGGCTTGGCTATGAATATGTTTGGGAAATGGAAAAGTTCTTAAGACAAGGGCAAGAAAAGACCTTAGTGGGCACCACCCGCGCACTCGCAACCGCATTACATGAGCGCCCTGCTTTGTTTGACTCACAAACCAACTTTTTAGATCAAGTTGTGAAGGGCCGAGATTTATATGCTTACAACCTAAATAACCCGATTCAGCTTGATGGTAAATTGTCGGAGTGGCAGCCTTATCAAAGCTTATTTTGGCATTATGACAAGCGCTACTTACAAGGGCTAAGCAATGAGCATCAAGAAAGTGATCTAAGTTTTGATCACATGGTAGGCAAGTACGAAAACTACCTTTATGCGGCATTTAAAGTCACTGACAGCTCACTGGTGTATCGTGCTAAAAATGTGCTTAGCTTTACCCGTAATGATCACTTACAGATCATGTTAAAAACACCTGAAGGTGAATTTAAAAGTTATGTGGTGGCCGCCCGCCAAGATGGTTGGGTTAATGCCTTTGACGCCACAACACAGGAGCCGGTCACTAAAATCCAAGGCTATTTTAAAAGCACCGACACGGGTTACAACATAGAACTGCGTTTTCCGCTTTCGATGCTAGGTAATAAGCTTGGTTTTGCGATTGAAGATTGGGATGAAGACAAGGTTGAGCCTCAGCTAATGTCGACCTCAAACCTACAAAACCCCAATGATATCGGCTCAGTTTTAGTGCCTTCACCAGAAATTAACCGTATTTTGAAAGGTATGGGCCATAGTGGTAGTCGAATTTGGGTCGTCGATAACCACCACCGTGTACTTGCGCAATCAGGCTCAATTCATCATGCCGATGGCGTTTGGGCAGACGGCCTAAAAGATGCGCCGGCAACAACATGGTGGCAACGCTTTGAGCAAGATTACTTACACCCTATTTACTATAAAATTTTAACTCGCCCAGAAAATGAGTTCATTGATACCTTACATGATGTCGCTGCGATGCAAGGTACTCATATTGCTAGTGCTTTAAATGGTAAACCCGCATCATCATGGCGCTTAACCCCAGATAACAAAGCCGTTATATTATCGGCGGCCTACCCTATTTGGATCCAAGATAAAGTCATTGGTGCAGTAATAGCAGAAGAGACCACCAACGGCGTGCGCACCCTACGTAATAAATCGTTAGAGAAGCTATTTAATGTCATTTTAGCGGTGATGCTTGTTGGTACTGTGACGCTATTCTTTTTTGCTTCAAGAATTTCCAGCCGTATTCGCCGCTTACGTGACAATGCCGAGCAAGCCATTGATGCCCAAGGACGGATCACCGGCAAAATTACTTATGCCGATTCGAATGACGAAATTGGTGACCTTTCTCGCAGCTTTGCCAACATTGTTAGCCGTTTAAGTGGTTATACTGATTACTTAGAAAATATGTCATCACGACTCTCCCATGAGCTGCGTACGCCTGTGGCTGTTGTACGCTCATCACTTGAAAATTTACAAATGCAGCCGCAATCTGAACTGAGTCAAAAATACCTCGACCGTGCTAGTGAAGGGGTTGAACGGTTGGGCAAAATAATAACCACCATGAGCGAAGCAACGCGCCTTGAACAAAGTATTCAAAGCGCCGAAGCTGAAGAGTTTGACCTGACCAAGGTGATCACCGGCTGCATGCAAGGCTATCAAATAACCTATGGTGAAAGCCTGTTTACCTTGTCACTTTGTAAAGAGCCGTTAAATGTTAGTGGCGCTCCTGAGTTTATTGCGCAATTACTCGATAAGCTCATCAACAATGCACTTGAGTTTAAAACCGCGCAAAGCACAATTTCAGTCAGCTTAACCAAGCAAGAGCAGCATGCATTATTAAAAATCAGCAACCAAGGGCCTTTGCTCCCTGACGGTTTAGTTGAACATATTTTCGACTCAATGGTCTCGGTGAGAAGTCAGCAACATCAACAGCAGCCCCACTTGGGTTTAGGTCTTTATATTGTAAGGCTTATTTGCGATTACCATCACGGTAAAGTATTGGCAGAAAATTTGGATGATGGCACAGGTGTTGTGTTCACTGTGGACCTGCCTATTAAATAAGCACATTTGCGTTACATATGATTACAGTTTAATGACTGGGTATTCACCGATAATTCAGATTACAGGACGTAATATTTGTAATACAAAAGGCAAATTATACTTTGGAGGGCATCATGCAATCTGGATTACAACGTGAAGAGATTGAGTTCATTATGGGGTTATTTAGCTATAATGAAGCAACCGATAAACCAGCGGCCCCAAAAAAGCAGCCTGTAAAAGCTGACACTAAAAAAATTGATACAGCGCAATATAAAGCAAACTACAAAGCAACTTATTTGACCTGAGTAAGGCGAGATCATTACAATGGCGCACCTTTGGAATATAACGCCTTGTAATGAAAAAACACTCACCTAAAAAAGAACTGATTTTACTGCCCGTTTTATTCGTGGCTATTTTACTTTGTGTTGCAGGTCACTTCCTACTCCAGCCTAACTATCAAGACAGCCATACCGTTGAGTATTTACTTGCTGCACTGCCATTTGCCTTATTTGGATTAGTGATTATCGCCTTTAAAGTTGCCAGTAAAAACGATAACCAAGAATAGCTTATACCAATTCGCTTAATTAAGTGGTCTATTTTGAGGCAAGAAAACCTCGTTGATAGCAAGGCAAACATTTCGTTATTTAGTTGTTCTAAATCAGAAATTTTTAACGCAGGTAGCGACAGGTTTAATCCCTCAAAATGATTAAGTATTATTGCGGATTGGTATTACAGAACGTGATAGCCAAACCAATCGGGCTTCATTGCTTGAGCTTGCCCGCTTGGCGTTAATTTTATTGATAAGTTGCTATCTAACAAATCAATCGCAAAACAATCGTCTACATCGTGTAAATCATCTTTATGAAGATGAGTCATTCCAGCCAATAAAGACTCTTTAGCGCGTTGCTTTGCTTCTTCACTGCTACGCGCAACGTACAATGCAAAATCATGTTGTTCAGCAAGGCTATCTGCTCTATAGGCACCTAAGTTCACAAAATATAATTTTTCGGCTTGGTGATGCGCAGTATCAACCACTTCGACCTGATAGCCATCGATGTGCTGAATTTGCATGTAGCTATCCATGTGCACATTGCTTTTATCACCCACCCATTGTGCTTTTAATTTTGAATAGGTTTGTTCAATGTTATCACCTACGACAAATCGAACGTCGTGCATTTCAATGTGACAACCTTGAATACGACCGCCCAGATAGACTAAAAAAAGCGCCATGTTTTTCCTTATATTAAGCTTTCAACATTAATGTTGTGCTTTTTGATTAATTTATAAAAATCTGAGCGATTACGTTTCGCAAGCTTTGCGGCTTCGGCAACATTACCCGCTGACATTTTCAGCGTATTAATTAAATAATCTCGCTCAAATTCTTTTTTTGCATCATTTAACGAAAGTGGCTCAGCAATACTAACATTACTATTTAATGCACTCTCAACTAACTGAGCAGCAATCACTTTACCAGGTGTAAGGGCTACTACCTGCTCTATCACATTTTGTAATTGACGGATATTACCCGGCCAGTCATAGCGCACCAGCGCATGCATTGCATCATTGGCAAACTGCTTTTGCTCTTGCCCCATACGTTTAGCAATTAGACCTGCAAAATGCTGTGCTAGCAAACTTATATCTTCTCGGCGTTCACAAAGCGGAGGGAGTTTTAAGTTCACCACATTTAATCGGTAGTATAAATCTTCACGGAACTGCTGGTTATTGATTGCCTCAGGGAGGTTCTTATGAGTCGCCGACACCACCCGCACATCAATTGGGATCTCTTCTTGAAAGCCCACAGGGCGAATGGTTTTCTCTTGTAAAACCCTCAGCAGTTTTACTTGTAAATTTAGCGGCATATCACCAATTTCGTCTAGAAAAAGGGTACCACCTTGTGCTTGTTGAAACAAACCTTGATGGTCTTTGACTGCACCTGTAAATGCGCCTTTTTTATGCCCAAACAATTCAGACTCTAAAAGCTCTCCCGGCACAGCGCCGCAGTTAATTGCCACAAATGGCCCATCACTAACATGGCTGTGTTGATGTATCGCTTGTGCAAGCAGCTCTTTACCTGTGCCGCTGGCACCGGAGATCAACACGTTCACTTGCGTTGGACCAAGCAATTTAACTTGCTCAAGTAAATGCAACATCGCGCCGCTACGGGTGACAATATTGGTTTGTGTTGGTGTTTCATCACCGTGTACACCATGGATCTCGATAGCTTTAGCAAGGCTGTCGAACAGCTCATCTTTATCAACCGGTTTGGTAATAAACGCAAATATACCTTGTTTAGTTGCTTCTACTGCATCAGGTATCGAACCATGTGCTGTCATCATAATCACCGGCATTGAAGGATAACGACTTTGTAACTGGCGATGTAGAGCCATGCCGTCCATTTCATCCATTCTTAAGTCAGTGATCACCGCATCATAGGTTTGGTTTTTTAGTGTTTGTAATGCCTCAATGCCACTTTCGACTGTGCTTACCAAATAGCCTTTAGACTCAATTCTAATCGCTAGTAACTTTAATAAACTCGCATCATCATCTACTAATAAAACCCGTGGTTTTGTTACATCATTCATGGTTACTGCTCCTTGGTTTCTTCACGTAGCAGAAGTTGTTGTTCGATAGTCGCAAGCGACGATAAGGTTTTTTCCATTTCATCACTTAACGCTTGCTTAGCTTGTTTTGCCGCTAAATTCTGTTGTAAATATTGCTTTTGTAACCAAAGATACTGCTTAATATCATCTGGCCAATAAAAAGCATGGTCACTTTTTTCAAGCTGATTAAGGGCTTTTTCTGGCTCAGAAGCACCGAGTAAACAAATCGACTCAAACAGACGCTTTAGCTCATTTTCGCCAACATAATTTGCTTTATCAGAGCTTGCTTTAAAGCCACCGCACTTGGCAGCATGCCAAGCAATAACTGTACTTGCAGGCGGGTATAACGGCTCACTTTTCGGCCGAGGTTTTGGATTAGGTTGCCCTTGAGATTTCACACCTGTTGTCGGCTCTATTTGCTCTGCCTCAACATGCTTTTGCGTGATCGTGCACCCTGTTATAAAAAGTGTGCCTATAACAAGCATAAAACTGGCTTTATTCGCTAAGCCCATATCAGTTAACTCCTTGGGTTAATTGAATTGGTAAAATGGCTGTAAATACACATCCTTGCGGGTCATTATCAGTAATAGAGAGCTTACCGTTTAATTGTTCAACAGTTTCTTTAACTATGGTTAAACCAAGTCCGCTGCCCATTTCAGTATGTTGTTTTGCATTCTTGCCTTGGTAAAAAGCCCCAAACACAGCGGCTTTTTCAGTATCCTCTATCCCCACTCCTAAGTCGCTGACACTCAAAATTAACTGCCCCTGTTTTAGGCTTGCTTTTATTGTCACTGACTCTTGTTCCGGCGAAAACTTCAGCGCATTTGAGGTAAGCTGAATAAGCACCATTTCAAGTAGCTCAATTGAGATAAACAAGGCTTTATTTGGTAACTCGTTAACCCAAATAATGGATAAATCACGCGCTGATAATCGGTGCTCAAAATGACGCTCAATTTTGTTCATCATCAAGTTAAAGTTAAGCTCACTTAGGCTTTGCTTACTCGTGCGAATAGCGTTGTAACTTAACAGGCTTTCAATCATGGCTCTGAGTCGCACCATACTTTGTGTGATTAACTCAAGGACAGCTTGTTGCTCGCTATTGATTGGGCCAACAATTTCATCTGCAAGTAAGTCTGTGCCTTCAACCATCGAAGCAAGGGGAGTTTTTAACTCATGTGTCACATGGCGTAAAAACGTATCTTTTTGCTGCTCAAGCATATGTAACTGCGCTTGAACCCACTCTAATTTATTACCTAATTCAACTAACTCTGACGAGCCACGAACTTGAATTTTTTGCTGCCAATGGCCTTGCCCTAGTTTATCAATCACATGTGTAAGCTCTCTCAGACGTCCGCTGATCCGCCAAAGAAACCCGCCTCCAACCAATAACGTGAGAGGAATTAACGCAACTAACCAATTAATGAATGAAGTTTGAAGTGATTTTAATTGCTGCTGATTTTTTGTGATGCGTAATTCATTTTGCTCTTTGAGCCAATTTGTTTGCTCACTGATAAGCTTGCTGGCAGGAGCAAATAACTCACCGTCTTGCTTTTGCTCTATCAACAAGTGCTGTTGTGCAAATTGTAATACCTCAGCCAGTTGCCGCCACTGTGAGACATAATCAGCGGTTGGGCTTAAAAATATAAGCTCATCAATACCTTGCAGTGAAGATTGCCACTTATTGGCAATCAAGCTATCGAGGGATTCACTTTTAAGCACCCAATTTTGTCGAGTTGCCCTTTCTAAGCTATTTAAGTCTTGTTTGAGGTTATTAAATGCTTTAGTGATTTCGTAATTGTCACCGACGATTTCTTGAGTCACCGCTAGCTGCTTATTAAGCGCATTTAAAAATAAAATCACCACCAAAGATAACGGTAGTAAAGACAGCAAAATGCTACAGACGAACTGGCCAATAAGACTAGGTCGCCAATTGAGTAACTGTTTTATTTTTATCGCTACTGTATTTTGCATATTCACTCTCGACATAATTTCAGATGCTGATTATTAGTGAACAAACTTAGACACTCGCTGAATCCGACCTTAAAAAGTACTGATTTTTACCCAAAAACCGATACAAAGTTGCTATTTGGAAACAGGCTAACTAATTGAAATAACAAGGATAAACTTTTAACACCTGAAAATCGTTGCAAAAAAGACACAACACCCTGTAACTATTTCGCATTCAAAACCACATAAAAACCATAAATTATTGATAATTAAAACCTTTTAATGTTGGCACTGATTTTGATTAGTACTAAGCAAATTAGTTATTTAGGACACAAAATGAAATTAACGGCCCAGGTAGCCACCCTGCTTATAAGTCTCATCTCGGTAAGTAGTTATGCACTAGATTTGCAAACAACGTTTAATGAGCTTGATAAAGACAGTAATGGTTTTTTGAGTGAAGCAGAAGCATCTGAAGATGCATTATTGCATGGCAACTTTACTCAAATTGATAGTAACCAAGATGGCCAAATTTCATTTTCTGAGTTTCAGTCGTTTATTCAATAGGAGATTGTAATGAAACAACTTTTAGCTGCATTCTCGCTGATGTTCTTAGTTATCAGCGCCACCGTTTTAGCATCACAAATGGATGTTCGATTTGCTAAATTTGATACAAACGCCGACGGCGAGATTTCATTAACTGAAGCAACTAAACACGATAACTTACTTAAGCAATTTGCCGATCTGGATGAAAACGGCGATCAGGTTCTGTCTGAACAAGAGTTTGAAAAATTCAAACTTTAACAGCTTAAAGTGCTTGCCATAATCCCAGAGGGAATGTGTAAACGGATTTAAATTTTGGGAGTTAAATTATGGCAAGCACTTTTATTTATAAAGGAGAGTAATTATGAGAATTTTCTGGCTTGCTTCATGTACCTTAATTACTATAAGCTTCAATAGCTTAGCATTGGATGTAAAACAACGATTTGATCATCTCGATAAAGATAAAAATGGTTTTTTATCTGTGCAGGAACTGTCTTCTCAACCGCACTTGCAAAAACGCATAGCACAGTGGGATACAGATAAAGATCATCAAATCTCGCTCCTTGAATTTAAACACTATTTAACAAACAAGAGTTAAAATAATGTCAAAATTAACCTTTGCCAGCCTAATTTTATGTGGTGTATTTAGCACAATAAGTTTTGCTGCAGATAGTATTGGTGAAAAATTTAAACAACTTGATCGTAATGACGATGGCTACCTGACTCGTTCAGAGTCAGCGAGAGACCCAGCTCTGTGGTCACGTTTCAAAAACTACGACAGCGATAAAGACAATAAATTATCGCTCAGTGAATTTAAGGTCTACGCAAGCAAATAAAGAGTTACAGTTAATTATTTACTTGCTGCTGAGTTGCAGTTTACTGCAACTCTGATACTGTTTTCATAAATCAATAAAAACTATTAGAAGATTATGAAACTTATCATCAGCCTACTTGCAACAGCTTCGCTTAGCTGTTTTGCCAACACCACAGTTATTTACAATGTAAATGGCTACACGCCTACCTACAAAGGTGAAACTCAACACTTTTCAGCACTGGTTTTTAAAGACGGTAAAGTCGTAAAAACAGGCAATGACTCAATTAAAAACAGCTTCCCTGACGCCACCTCTATTGATGGTAAGCAAGCCACGTTATTACCTGGTTTAGTCGATGCTCATGGCCATGTAATTGGTTTAGGGAATAACCTCTCACAACTTGATGTCAGGAACACGCGCTCGGCAGGTGAGGTTGGCAAAATGCTGGCTGAGTTTGCCAAAGATAAACAAGGTTGGATCATTGGTCGCGGTTGGAACCAAGAGCAGTGGCCTGGCGGTGAGTTTCCAACTGCAGCTGATTTAGACAAATATGTAAAAGACAAACCTGTGGTACTTTCTCGCGTTGATGGCCATGCTGTATGGGTCAACTCAAAAGCCATGGAACTTGCAGGTATTGCTAAACAAACTCCCTCTCCTGCCGGCGGTGAAATTTTAAAGTTAGATTCAGGCTTACCTTCAGGGGTATTCATCGATAAAGCAGAAACACTTATTACCCAGCATGTACCAAAAGCAAGCCATGCTAGCATTAATACCGCTTTAGATAATGCAGGCAAACACTTGCTGAGTTTGGGTATTACATCAACCCATGATGCTGGTATCGATTACGATACATGGCAAGTGTACAAGCAGCGCTCTGAGCAAAAGTCCCTTCCGGTTAGAATCGTTGCCATGCTAAGTGCAGCCGATCCTCAGCTAGAAACCATGCTCAAAGCGGGCAAATATAAAGACATGAATGACATGCTGTCGATTCGAAGTGTCAAAGTGTATGCGGATGGTGCTTTAGGAAGTCGAGGCGCAGCCCTTATAGAGGAGTACGCAGATCGTAGAAATCACCACGGCTTAATGCTTGAAACCCAAGAAAAACTTGAGCAACTATTTAACCTAAGTTTTGCTCATGGTTTTAGTGCGAACACCCATGCCATTGGTGATAAAGCCAATCATGTGGTGCTCGATGCCTATGAAAATGTGTTTAAAAAAACCGGTGGGATTTTACTGCGTAATCGAATTGAACACGCACAAATTGTGACTCCTGAAGATATCCCTCGTTTTAAAACGTTAAAAATTATTCCATCAATGCAGCCTGTTCATGCAACCTCTGATATGCATATGGCAGAGCAACGCCTAACTGAAAAACAACTTGAAGGGGCGTATGCTTGGAAAACCTTTTTAGCGCAAGGCTCAGTGATTGCCGCAGGTTCTGACTTTCCAGTAGAGCTTGCTGATCCGTTTGATGGATTATATTCAGCCATTACCCGAATGGATCATAACCAACTCCCTGAAGGCGGCTGGCGACCACAAGAGCTGCTATCGCGTGATGAAGCTTTGCGTGCGTTTACTTTAGGTGGTGCTTATGCTGCACATCAAGAGTTTAAGGTAGGTAGTTTAGAGCAAGGAAAGTGGGCTGACTTTATTTTGATTGATAAAGACTATTACAAAGCCCCTGTTTCTGAGATCCACGATATTAACGTGACACAAACTTGGATTGCGGGTGAGCTAAAATATAAAAAAGAGGAATAATATTACTCGGCGTCAGCTTTTTGCTGACGCTTTAATTTAATAATGTGGTAAATATTCACAAATGCCAGTAAACCATTGGTAAAGGCTACCGGAACGGCACCTATTGCCAGCCCGTAGAAGGTAAATGCAATACATCCTGCCAGGTTGAGCCAGCGTAGTTTTACTACATCGCTCATTGTCAAAGAAGCAACCAACAGTGCTGACGCTAAATAGCCTAAATATTCCCAACTCAATTGTTCTCTCCTAGGCTTTAGGTTAGCATTGGAGCTTGTCATTTTTTTTTGACGCACTCAGTGCTACTTTGACAATAAAATAAAAAAGCTAACTTACTAAAAACCTTGTAAAGCTTAAGAATAATCTTAGCTTTAAAATCATTACACGGGAAATGAAGGTATCAGTAACGTGAATCACCTTACTAGCAAGTTAGCGTAAATTCTTAGAATCTTAATGCTAGCGTCATTAAGATGTAATAAATAGGACAATTGTCCGAAGAGCGGCGTTAATGTTTCAATATCATTTTTCAAGCTATCTTGTTGACCAATTACTGACATTTGCTGGCAGTAGTTTTCAACAAGCTAAAAAAGAAGTGCTGATCCACCAAGATCAACCCTTGTCAAAACTCGTATTAGTTAGAAGCGGCACAGTGTCATTCAGCTATGACGTGGGTAATGGCCGACGCCTTCTTTTGGGCCAGCTTGATTGTAACAACACACTGATTGGTGAGATTGAAGCACTGAATAATTACCCGTGTATTTACACAGTTACGTGCTTTAGCGATGTAAGTTACAACCTAATTGAGCTTAAACATTGGCGCGCACTACTATTAGAAAAGCCAGAATTAAGCTTATACACAGCACAAACAATTGCCGCTAAGTTCCAAGAAAATCAAAAAATAAACTTAGATAAGCTGCTATTACCACTTAGCTACAATATAGCTAAAGATTGCTTATTAAGAGCTGAAAACAGTAATCCAACGTTACTGCGTGCTTACCCTACCGTAAATGCTGAAGCTGAGCGCTTTGCCACCACCGAAAGAGCTTATAGACGCGTAGTTACAGAACTAGTTGAAAAAGGCTTAGTGCAGAGAAGCAATCAAGGGTTACAAGTGGTAGATATCGACAAGCTTAGCGACTACGTAGAAAGTTTTGCGCAGTTATAAATGTGTTACAAATTTTTCTTAAATGCTTTAAAATAATATTACCAAACTGAAAAGCAAAGTCAGCACAAGTTCAGTTGGATAATCTATAAATATTCATAGAGTTAAGCTTCTTAACAGTAAGACTCTATATTACAATTTAGCAAAGCGGTTTGTTATCAGCTGTTGCACTTGAAAGATAAGACAGAACTTTCTTATTTTATTAATGAAAGTATATATAATGTTCACTTGACGTATATATAATGTACGCTTATCCTTCAATAACAGATAACCATGTGTGGCGTTTTTTCGGTGCACAAACCGGTACTATTTGCTCTAATAAAAGTCTGATTACTTTACGAGAAAGGAAAGAAAGGTAACGATTATGGGAAACAATGAATTTAAACTAACCAAGCTAGCGCTAGCGTTAGGTGTCACTTTAAGCTTAAGTGGTTGTTTGAGTGATGACGACAATAACGACACAGTGCCTGAGCCGCCAGCTCCAACACAAGATGTAGCAGTTCCACCTACGGCAGCTGAAGCTCAAGCAGGTGCTATAACTGTTAACCTTATCGATGCATTAGGTGAACCTCTTGCAGATACAGTTTCAGCATCTATCACTTTTACTTCTTCTGAAGATGGACTTTTATCTGTATCCGGCGAGTCTGTAGCCGATGAGGACAAAGTTACTACCGAAGGAACATTTAGCTTCACTATTGAATCAATTCCAGCTGATGGAGTAACTTACGACTATGTTGTTTCAGCAGAAGGTTACCTAAATAACTCTGGTTCTTTCACTGTAACAACTACTGACAATGTAGCAGCTGATGAAATTCGACTTACTCCACGTAATTTAGCTGACTCTGATGTTCCTATTGTTGCAGAAACTAAATCATTAGAATCTTTGGTCCCTGAAGGTGAAAATACAACAGTAGCTTATGACCCTACGACCGGTTTAAGCGTTTCTGGTGATAAAGACGAAATTGAATTGCCTCAATCTGTAAACAAAGCTGGCGTTGCTGTTGGTGGTACTACAGTTAAAATTAAAAACGGTACTCAATTTTTAACTGCTGACGGTACAGCTTTAGAAACAGTACCTGAGATCACTGTAGCTTACTTTGCTAACGAAGCAACTCGTAACGACTCAGAAGCTGATAACTCATCAGTAGAAAACTCATCTCTTGATGCTTTTCCTGGTGGTTTAGCTCTTTCTGTTGCAAACCCTGATGGCTCAGATTCAAATGTTTCTGGTTCATTTACATCAGGTGGTTTCGTTGCAATCGAGCTTACTGATGATGCTGGTAATAAAGTAAAAACATTCGGTGAAGGAAACTCTCTTACTGTTGCAATGCAGGTAGATCAGAATACTTCAAACCCATGTCCAGTTTCAGTTCCGGCTGGTACAACTGACCTTTCGGCATATGCAGAAGCTAATGGCTACAGCATGGGTGTTTGTACGTTAACTTCTCCAACAGCTCGTAAAATCGCTGTAGGTGATGTATTCCCAGTTTGGAGTTATGATGAAGACGCTGGTAAGTGGTCTTTTGAAAGCTATGGAGAAGTTACAGACAACGGTAGTGCAGACACATTTGACGTTTCTGTAGACGTTAATCACTTATCATATTGGAACTTAGATTACTTCAACAATAACCAATGTTCTAATGTGTCATTTGATATTGTTGATCGTAATGGTAACGCAAATGAAGCTCGCTACACTCTTTCACTTGAAAGTAGTGGTTTCCGTCGTAATTTTAGAAACCTAACAGCATACGGTGATTACTCTGAAGCGAATATTGCTAACCCGCCATCATTCCCTGTGACTGTAAAAGTTAGACAAAATGGTGCTAACGTTTTAGCTGGTCTTCAAGATGATGTTACTGACCCTAATGTTGTTACTAAGCTTAATGTTAATAGCTTATGTGATTTAGATGGTGAAACCTTACAGCTAACTACTGAGAATCCTATTGTTGTTACTAAGCAAGTGACTACACAACTTGTTTGTAGTAATACTGAAGATTTTGACGTAAATACCGATCCGGTTCCGACTCCAACAAGCTCTACACTATATGCTGATGGTAGATTCGTTAGCAATTACTACGGTGAGGCTACCTTCAATGTCGCTTTATCAGAAGGCAGTAACTATACAATTAGATACCGTGACTATGCTAACAATCAATGGCTTTCACAACAGTTAGAAGTTAACACTACAGCTGTAACCCTTGATATCCCAACAGTTTGTGAAGTTGTTGAGCAACCAATCACTGGTGGTACTGGTGGTACTGGTGGTACTGGTGGTTCTGGTAACGGTGGCTAGTCCACAGCGCTAATAAAGCTTTTAAAACCGCGCTTATGCGCGGTTTTTTATTGCCTATTTAAAACTATACATAAACACCAAGCTTCTCTTGTGCTAAGCATCAATGCATTTACGCTGCTTAAACTACCCTATTATCAATAGGGAGTTTTACGCTCTTAATTTCAGACAATAAAAAAGGCTCACTAAGAGCCTTTTATGAAACATCTGAACAAGGTTACTTTTCAAGTAAAATGTCGTGGATGTTAGCTAAATCAGACTTACCCTCGATGATTTCGTCTGGCGTTAGGCCTGAAAGCTCATGAGGGAATACTAACCACTCTTCAGACTCATGAATGAAGTAATCTGGCACCATGTCTACCTTTGAGTTCTTCGGCTTGTAGTATGGGCATGCAACGCGAATATCACGTGGTAGGTTTAAACGCATTAACTCCGAAAGCTTTTCCTTTAATGCAAAAATACTGCGGCCAGAATCAAAAACATCATCAACGATTAGTAATGAGTTATCTGCATTGGCATTTTCAATGATGTAATGCAAACCGTGAACTTTGATCTCTTTAGATTGCTGGTTAATACCGTAATACGAAGAAGTACGCACTGCGATATGGTCAGTTTCTATACCTTTGTAATCGTAATATTCTTGAACTGCGATACCAATTGGAGCACCACCACGCCAAATACCAATGATGAAATCAGGACGGAAACCATCTTCATAAACTTGTGCCGCAACACGAAATGAATCTTCAAGAAGCTGCTGCGCAGTGATATAGCACTTATCTGACATAAATAGAGACCCCAGTGTGAATTGATCATTCAAGTGTAGCTAATTTAATAAAAACTAACCACAGGATGAGAAAATGTGGGGCGTGATTTTATACTAATTTACTCAAAAAAGCTTGTATCAGTTTGTAAAATTCCCCTTTAGATCAAAAAAGCCCCTTAACTTAGATAAAGTTAAGGGGCTTTTAATTAGCTACAGAAAAAGTAAATTGCTTATGCTTTTTCTAGTAATGTTCTTGCAACAGTACGCATACCTTGAGTTGTTGCGCCCGCAGCCCACTCGCTTGTGCTACCCATGTTAAATGCAGCGGCAAGGTCAATATGGACCCAACCTTTGCCTTCATTTGGCACAAAGCGTGATAAGAAACCAGCCGCATTAGAAGCACCACCGTAGCCACCACCTTTTTGTGGACGACTGTTTGCCGTATCAGCATATGGTGACGGGCAATTTTGTTGGTGCCATTTTTCAAGTGGTAATGGCCAAGCAGCTTCCATTTCTTGCTCTGCAAAGTCTTGTACGTCACGTACAAGCTCTTTATCAAGACCAAACAATGCATTGTACTCTTGGCCTACAGCAACAAGCGCAGCGCCTGTTAAGGTTGCCGCATCAATGATTAATGGCGCGCCAGACTCACCTGCTGCCATTAAGCCATCAGCTAGTACTAAACGACCTTCAGCGTCTGTGTTAACGATTTCAACCGTTGTACCATTTTTATACGTTAAGATATCGCCAAGTTTGTAGGCGTGGCCTGAAATTAAGTTTTCAGCACAGCATAAGAACAACTTAATGCGTTTGTTGATACCACGGCTAATAGCAAGCGCTAAGCCTGCAGTCACAGTTGCTGCACCACCCATATCGCACTTCATGCCTAGCATGCCTTCACTTGCTTTGATTGAGTAACCACCTGAATCAAACGTAATGCCTTTACCAACTAAAGCAGCCGCAACAGGGGCATTTTCATCACCTGTAGGGTTGTAATCTAATGCTAATAATACTGGTGGACGTTCACTACCACGGCCTACCGCGTGAATACCAATCCACTGTTGCTCTAATAAAGCATCGCCTTTAATGATTTGGTAGCTTACGTGCTCAGGCGCTAAAGACTGAATAAACTCAGCTGCTTTACCAGCTAGGCTCTCTGGGAAAATATCATCAGCTGTGCCATTGATCATTTGACGAGCCCACGTCGCAGCTTGCTTTAAAGAAGCCAATTCTTTGCCGTCTGTTTTTGCATTTTCAACAAACTCAATAGCATCTAAATTCTTAGGTGAAACAAAGCCTTGGTAGAAAGCCCATTGTGTTTCTGTACACCAAACATCGCCCACTAAGGCAATATTTTTTAAGCCTTGATTAGCTAACGTACGTGCTGCTTTTTGTACGTTTTTAAGTGTATCTTGCTCAGTTAAATGAACAGTTGCGCCTTGTTCAGTAAAAGAAAGAGCGGCTTTTTCGCCCCAATGTGCGGCAGCGCCCTGCTCGCTAAGTTGAACTAGAAATTTTTCTGACATGTTAGAATACTCTTTGCGCTAAAAATGTTGCTCGAGTTTACTACAGCCAACGTCAGTTCCCAACAGCTTGCGATAAATAGCATTATGAGATGTGGTTCAATCCTCGTAATGAATCACTTACAATAAAGAAAAACGAATTTATAAAAGCCATGAAGTTTACTCCCGCATTACAAACAGCTACCTTAATTAAACGCTACAAACGTTTTTTAGCCGACTTAAAAACTGCTGATGGCGTAGAGTTTACAGCTCACTGCGCTAATACCGGCAAAATGACGGGCTGTGCAGAGCCTGGGTTTAAAGCGTTTTATTCAACCAGTGATAACGCCAAACGTAAGTTCCCTCAATCCTTGCAATTAACTCAGAACCAATTCGATCACTTAATATGTGTTAATACCGCGATTGCAAACAACGTTGTACAAGAAGCCTTAAATGCAGGCGCGATTACTGAACTTGTTGACTATCAAACAATTGCTGCAGAAGTAAAATACGGCCAAGAAAATAGCCGTATCGACTTTTTATTAACAGATAAACACAAACCCCATTGCTATGTAGAAGTAAAATCTGTGACATTACTTTCACAAACAGAACCACAATCTGGGCAAGGGTATTTTCCGGATGCAAAAACTGAGCGAGGCCAAAAACATCTGCGAGAGTTAATAGAGATGGTGCAACAAGGACATCGTGCAGTATTATTTTTTGCCGTTTTACATGAAGGTATCAATCAAGTAAGTGCGGCAGAACATATCGACCCGAAATACGCCAAACTTTTAACTGAAGCTATAGATAATGGTGTTGAAGTGATTGCTTATAAAGCAAAAATTTCGGCAGAAGAAATTAAGTTGCAAGAAAAATGTGATTTTCTGAACTAAGCTACTCTTTTACTAAAACGACAATAAAAGCACTATTTTAGTTGTATTATTTTTTTTTGCCCATATAACTTAGCAAATTTAAAAAATTTATGGATAGTTAAGGGCTTACAAAACCGCCCATAATTATTTGAGCAATCATTAGCGCAAGGTCAAGAGGATTAATTAAAAATAAATTTGCCTCAGTCTAATGATTCTGCTATTTATAGCCGCCGGCTAACGCTGGGCAAAATATTAAGGATTTAGGAGAAAGTTATGCCAGACCAAAAAAGACTAGGGTTATTGGCTCAGGCCGGGTTGGAACCATATCAAGAACAGCCAGGTGAAGAGTATATGAATGAAGCACAACGTGCTCATTTTAAAAAAATTTTAGAAGCTTGGCGTAACGATTTACGTAACGAAGTAGACCGTACTAAATCGCACATGCAAGACGAAGCAGCTAACTTTCCAGATCCAGTAGACCGTGCAGCACAAGAAGAAGAGTTCTCACTAGAACTTCGTACTCGTGACCGCGAGCGTAAACTGATCAAGAAAATTGAGAAAACGATTCTATTAATCAAAGAAGATGAGTTTGGTTTCTGTGAATCGTGTGGTATCGAAATTGGTATTCGCCGCTTAGAAGCACGTCCTACAGCTGATTTATGTGTAGACTGTAAAACGCTTGCAGAAATTAAAGAAAAGCAATCTGGACGCGGTTAATTACATCCTTTAATTAGCCCATGTCTACCACAGCCGTTAACACGCCATTGCGTGAGTATCGAGGCCGCTTTGCGCCATCCCCTTCAGGGCCATTACATTTTGGCTCACTTATAGCGGCTGTGGGTAGCTTCCTTGATGCAAAAGCCAATCAAGGAAAATGGTTAGTACGCATTGAAGATATCGATACAACACGTGTTGTATCCGGTGCTAGCGACGATATATTACATACCCTAGAGGCATACGGCCTACACTGGGACGAGCCTGTCATATACCAAACTCAGCGTCATGAGCAATACCAAGCCATTGTTGACGAGTTAATTTCGCAAAACCTTGTTTATGCATGTCATTGCACGCGCAAAGAAATTAAAGAAATCGGTGGCATTTACCAAGGACACTGCCAGTATAAAAACCACGCTTTAACTGATTCAGCGCTACGTTTAACTCAGCAATTTGCAACCAGTCACTACCATGATTTAATTCAAGGTAAAGTGTATGTTGATAGCCAACTTGCCAAAGAAGATTACTTAATAAAGCGCAGCGATGGTTTATTTGCTTACCAACTGGTCGTAGTCGCCGATGATATTGCGCAAGGTATTACAAGAGTCGTTCGCGGCGCTGATTTACTCGAGCCGACGGCTCGACAACTCAGTTTGTTTAAGCAGCTGAATAAAACAGCTCCTGAATATGCTCATTTACCATTAGCAGTTGCTAAGCCGGGTTTTAAGCTATCTAAACAAAATTACGCCCCCGCTATAGCAAAAACAGATCCAAAGCCTGCGTTGTTCGATGCCTTGCGCTTTTTAGGCTTAAAGCCAGAAAGCTCACTTTTATCGTTAAATATCGATCAGATGTTAGCTTGGGCTATTGAAACTTACCGCCTTGAACACATACCAAAGGTGCAAGAAATACAAGTTAGCGAGGATCCAAACTCTCCTTTTTGTAACTTTGTTACTATTGAAAAATAAATTGCCAATTTTAAAGGCCGAGTAACTTAATTTTTCAGCCCTGCTGGTATATGATAGCGACCCAAAGTGTGCGAATCATCAACACCTTAATTTAGCGCCATTTAAAACACACTGATTACACGTCAATCTCACATCGGCGAAGTATCAAACAAACGCTATACTTGATGAGTCGCAAAGTCCGCGTCGTAGGAGACAGATTATTATTTCTAAGCTTTTTCAATTTTGTCGGCAGATTATTGGCCCAAATGCCACGACATCAAGTGATGCTTTGCCAACGAGCGAGTTACCTTTGGTGATCGAGCGCAGTGAACATGGTATTTCGCGCAAACAATTTAGCCCAAATGCAATCAAAGTATTGTATCGCCTTAAAGAAGGTGGTTTTGATGCCTACCTTGTAGGTGGTTGTATTCGAGATATATTGTTAGGCCAACAACCAAAAGACTTCGACGTTGTAACAAACGCAACCCCTGAGCAAATCAAAAAGCTATTTCGTAACTGTCGCCTAATTGGTCGCCGTTTTCGTTTAGCCCATATCGTGTTTGGTCGAGAAATTATTGAAGTGGCGACCATGCGTGGCCATCACGAAGCCGAAGAAAGCAAAAATCAAATTAGCCAATCTAGTGAACACGGCCAACTCCTGCGTGACAATGTCTATGGCAGCATCGAAGAAGATGCTGAGCGCCGCGACTTTTCGATTAATGCACTTTACTACTCAATTAACGATTTTTGTATTTATGACTATGCCAACGGCATTAGCGCGATAAAAGCAAAACAAATTGAGCTGATTGGCGACCCAGAAACACGTTACCGTGAAGACCCTGTGCGCATGTTACGTGCAGTGCGTTTTGCCACTAAACTCGGAATGAGCATTGCGCCTGGCACCGAAAAGCCAATTAAAAGCCTTGCTAACTTACTTGATCATATTCCGCCAGCTCGTTTGTTTGAAGAATCACTCAAATTGTTCTTAAACGGCAAAGCAGAAGAAAACTACTTAATGCTCCGCCAGTATGGTTTATTCAAAGCATTATTTCCTGCGCTTGATAAAATCTTAGATGCCAACCCTGAAGGCTTTGAACATACGTTTATCCTGCAAATGTTTAAAAACACCGATAAACGTATTAATGCTGATAAAAAAGTCACTCCAGCCTTTATTTTTGCAGCCTTATTGTGGTTCCCATTACTGAGCATTACTAAAAAGTTACAACAACGCGATCAACTTTCAGAGTACGATGCATTTGCACAAGCAATGAACAAAGTACTGAGTGAAAACGCGCAACAGGTAGCAGTACCAAAACGCTTCACCTTGGGTGCACGCGATATTTGGCATATTCAGCAACGCCTTGATAAACGAGGTGGTCAGCGCGCTTATAGGCTCACTCAACAGCCTCGCTTCAAAGCCGCTTATGATTTCTTATTACTGCGTGTGCAAGCTGGCGAAGAGCAACAAAAAGAGCTTGCTGATTGGTGGACAACCTACCTAAGCCAAGACATCAATGGTCAAAAAGAGATGGTTAAAAATTTAGGACACCAAGGTGGCCCTAAGCGCCGTCGTCGCCCACGCAAGAAAAAAGTAGACTAAGTATGCATACCGTTTATTTAGGTTTAGGTGCCAATTTAAACGCGCCACGTAAACAAATTCATGCTGCTGTCACTGCCCTAAAAGCATTAAAAGATGTTGAGTTTGTTTGTGTATCCCATGATTACGCAAGCAAACCAATGGGGCCACAAGATCAACCCGATTATGTAAATGCAGTCGCGTGTGTTAAAACTGCACTTAAGCCAGAGCAGTTGCTTGATTTAACTCAAGCCATTGAGCTTGAGCATGGCCGTGTTAGAAAAGAAGAACGCTGGGGTCCGCGTACCCTTGATATAGATATTTTATTGTTCGGTAATGACGTGATAGACACTCCTCGCTTAACCGTGCCTCATTATGGCCTAACAGAGCGAGAGTTTGTTGTGTATCCCTTGCTGGAAATTGCACCAGCACTTGTACTACCGAATAATCAATCACTTGCTGATATAACAAAAACGTTGCCTTTAAACGATTTACAACAACTCCCTCAGCAGTAATCAACCAAGGCTAAGCCTTAGAGGAAATTATGTCTAAAATCACCGTTTCAACTCTTAATAAAATGAAACAAGAACAACAAAAAATCACCGCATTAACGGCCTACGATGCCAGTTTTGCAAAATTGTTTCATGATAATGGCGTCGAGGTGATTTTAGTCGGTGACTCACTAGGCATGGTACTGCAAGGTGCTGATGACACCCTTGCAGTAACCAACACAGATATTGCTTATCATACACGTTGTGTACGTGCCGGTAGCCGCGAATTATTTGTGATTGCTGACTTACCTTTTATGACCTATGCCAACCCAGCTGATGCCTGTAAAAATGCAGCAGAGCTGATGCGTGCTGGGGCAAACATGGTTAAGCTTGAAGGCGGCGAATGGCTGCACGACAGTATTCGTGCGATGACCCAACAAGGTATTCCAGTATGTGGTCACCTGGGCTTAACACCTCAGTCAGTACATGTTTTTGGCGGTTTCAAAATTCAAGGTCGTGAGCAATCTCAAGCCGATAAAATGGTGAGCGATGCGAAAGCTCTTGAGGCAGCAGGTGCACAGTTACTTGTTTTAGAATGTATTCCAAGCGAGCTTGCTAAACGCATTACTGATGAACTGAGCATTCCTACCATTGGTATTGGTGCAGGTAATCAAACTGATGGGCAAATCTTAGTAATGCACGACCTAGTTGGTATTTCGGCAGGCTATATTCCTAAGTTTTCAAAGAACTTTTTATTAGAAACCGGCAATATGCCAGCAGCAGTGCAAAAGTATTGTGAAGATGTAAAAAATGGTGCTTTCCCAAGTACCGAACACGAGTTTAAATAAATGCAATCAATCACTGAAATCAAATCGTTACGCAGCCAAATCAAAGCTTGGCGTCAAGCAGGCCTGAGCATAGCGCTTGTGCCTACCATGGGCAATTTACACCAAGGTCACTTTTCACTTGTTGAAAAAGCCAAAACATTGGCTGATAAAGTGGTTGTAAGTATCTTTGTAAACCCGATGCAATTCGGTGCCAATGAAGACCTAGATAGTTACCCGCGTACACTAAACGAAGATAAACAAGGTTTAGCAGATCTTGGTACTGATATTGTGTTTACCCCATCCGTTGAAACGATTTACCCAAATGGTTTAGGCGAGCAAAGCTTTGTCGATGTACCGGGTGTTTCTATGGGTTACTGTGGTGGCTCGCGTCCAGGTCACTTCAAAGGCGTTGCAACCGTTGTCACTAAGCTATTTAATTTAGTACAACCTGACTTTGCTTGTTTTGGTGAAAAAGACTTTCAGCAGCTACAGGTTATTAAAACCATGACGCGCGACCTATCTATTCCAGTTGAAATTATTGGCGTACCTACTTGCCGCGAAATCTCTGGTTTAGCAATGAGCTCTCGTAATGGCTATTTATCTGATGAGCAAAAAAACACCGCAAAAGTACTGTTTGCCACACTAAATAATACTGCAACTGCACTTAAACAAGGCAGCGCAGACATTGCAGCACTTGAGGCAGATGCAAAATTACAGCTTGAAAAGGCAGGACTAAAACCTGACTATTATTCGATTGCAGAGCGCTCAACACTAAAGCCAGCCACCGCGGCTGATAAACAACTTGTTATTTTAGCTGCAGCTTATTTAGGCTCAGTGCGTTTAATTGACAATTTACAAGTTGAGCTGGATTAAATAGCAACAATCTGGGTAAGATGGACTGCAAAGAAAAGACATAAACTAGGGATAAGCATGAAAAAACTACCAGCAATTGCAGCAACATTGTTTGCTATGACATTACTGTCTGCCTGCTCAAGCAAAATTGACAACCCAGAAATGCAGCAATGTGCTCAGCAAAACTACCAATGCGAAGCAAGCTGTGAACAACAAAGCACTGCTGATGGCTTAGTTCATAAAGTCTGTAGCAACAAGTGCATTGAAGCTTACAACCAATGTAAAGCTAATGCAGAAAAATTAGGTGAAGTTAAATAACAACGACTCGCTTTTTAAGGCACTGAAAACCTATTCGGTGCCTACACTCCCCCTCCCGATTACAATTTCGCTTTCACAATTAAGCCTCTGGTAATTTTGTTCATATTTTTGTTTATCCTTTAAGCTATTCATATTAGGGCAAGCTTTCGTTCATTAAACTTCTCCATATTGGTGACGAATAAACAACTGCAACCGTGTAATTGTTTCTCACTAATTTCAAAATTTTACTCTTCGCATTTAGCTGCACCAACTCAAAGCCATTGAGATTATTAGTTTTTATTTTGGGTCCAGCAATTGCTATGAGATATGAAAGAATTAACGTGATTTACGGCTAAAGGAAAATTGAATGAAACCAGAAACCCGAACTAAGCTCTTCAGCGCTATCAAAAAGAAGACCTTCTTGGGCGTATTATTAGCCATCAGCGCAGGTCATAGTTACGCAGTTGAAGACCCAGAGCAGCCAAAAGCAACTGAAACAGAACAAACAGCCGCAGAGGTTCAAGCATCCGAAAATGAAAAACAGCAAGTAAAGGATACTGCTGCTGTTGAGCTTAAGCCTGCAATGATCACGATTCCAGAAGAAAAGCTATTTGAAGTTATTACTGCACGTGCGAAAAAATTAGCCTCTGAGCCTTATGTAGCTCCAAAAGATCTTGAACTTGAGGCGCTCACAAGCATCAATTACCAAGACTATCGTGCAATCCGTTTTCGTACTGAGCAAGCAATTTGGAAAGATCAAAGCCTTTATGAAATGCAGCTATTCCACCCAGGCTTTTTATATCGCTCACCGGTTGCAATTAATACTCTTGAGCA
Organism: Pseudoalteromonas sp. XI10; assembly: GCF_001469895.1. Taxonomy (GTDB): domain Bacteria; phylum Pseudomonadota; class Gammaproteobacteria; order Enterobacterales; family Alteromonadaceae; genus Pseudoalteromonas. The sequence goes on from NZ_LOPY01000050.1 coordinate 114,771, forward strand.
AAATGCCGAAGTAAAAAGTTTACCTTTTAAAACGGATTACTACCGTTATGACGCGACCGCTGCGCCATTAGAGCAAGAGATTAGTACTGCTATTGCCAATACGCAACTTGGCCATGCTGGCTTTCGTTTGCATTTCCCACTAAATAACAATGAGTACAAAGACGAAGTGGCGGTGTTCCAAGGTGCTTCTTATTTTCGTTTAGTTGGCCCGCATCAAGTATATGGTCTGTCAGCTCGTGGTCTTGCAGTTGATACAGCATTGAGCTCAGGCGAAGAGTTTCCTGTTTTCAAAGAGTTCTGGTTAGTAAAACCTGCACCCGAAGATACTACCATCGTGCTCTATGCATTATTAGATAGCCCTTCAGTGTCGGGAGCCTATCGTTTTGAACTAACACCTTCTACTAACACTGAAGTAAAAACCGAGATGCAAATTTTTGCCCGTAAAGACATTAAAAAGCTTGGTATAGCCCCGCTAACAAGTATGTTTTACCACGGTGAAAATAGTACTAAGTTTTTTGATGATTACCGCCCTGAAGTACATGATTCTGATGGCCTATTAATGCAATCAGAACAAGGCCAATGGATTTGGCGTGCACTGAATAACCCGAAGAAATTGAGCGTGACTTCGTTTAGCTACGAGAACCCTAAAGGCTTTGGTTTAGCACAGCGAGACCGAGATTTTAATAACTACCTTGATACCGAGGCGCATTATCACAACCGCCCGAGCATGTGGATAGAGCCAGTGGGTAATTGGGGTAAAGGGCGTGTTGAGTTAGTAGAGATCCCTACAGATACCGAAACCAACGACAATATTGTTAGCTACTGGGTGCCAGAGCAGCCAATGAAAGCTGGTGACAGCTTAAGCTTTAGTTACAAGCTGTCGACTTTCAATGCCACGCTTGCAACTCAAGATAAAGCGAGTGTGTTAAGAACCCGAATTGGTAGTGCAGCATTACCTGGTGAAGACAATCCACCACCAAAAAGCCACCGCCAATTTACCGTTGATTTTAGTGGCGAAACCATTAATCAACTATCAGCTAATTTTGCTATGCAAGCGGATCTTACACTCTCTGCTGGGCAAATAAGCGATAAAACGGTACAGCAATTACCAAACAATCAAGGATGGCGCGTAGCATTTAAAGTTGCGCCAGAGGGAGATAAGCCTGTTGATATGCGCTTATCGTTAAAACTACGTGATAAAGAAATCAGCGAGGTATGGAGCTATGTCTGGTATCCAAACGACGTCCAATAGTAAAGCATTAAAGGCAACAGCAATGCCATTTAAGAAAACCCGCGCTTGGCTTTTTTCGAGCCTAGCACTTGCCATTACCGCCTATGGCGTGTGGATCATGTTCGATATTTTAAATTCTAACGGCATGACACCGCTTGAGTACGCTTTACTGGCATTATTTACAGTTACCTTCGCGTGGATTGTTACAGCCTTTTGTAGTGGCTGTATGGGCTTCATCCTGCAATTATTTCGTATTGACCCGTTGACCTTAAAACGTCAAAAGCCAATCGAGATTAATCAGCATGCCTTGAGCCAAACTAAAACTGCCATTGTTATGCCTATCTACAACGAAGATACAGAGCGTGTCATCGCCGGTTTTGAAGTAAGTTTACGCTCGCTGGCTAAAACAGGGCAAATGCCGCATTACGACTTTTACTTGCTAAGTGATACGCAAAACCCTGAAATTGCACGTAATGAACTTAAAGCGTGGAATGCACTTACTGAGCGCTTAGGTGATTTAGCAAAGCATACTTTTTATCGTCGCCGTGAAGATAATAAACACCGTAAAGTAGGTAACTTAACTGATTTTTGTGAACGTTGGGGCAGCCAGTACGATCACATGATTGTGCTTGATGCCGATAGCATTATGACAGGTCAGTGTATGCTTGAACTGACTTCTAGCATGATCAACAATCCAAAATCAGGTTTGATCCAAACGATCCCTATTCCGGTTCGCCAAGACACGTTTTTTGGTCGCTTTTTACAGTTTGCATCAATTTTATATAGCCCAATGCTGGCAACTGGTTCTGCTTTTTGGCAAACAAACCAAGCAAACTACTGGGGCCACAATGCGATTATTCGCGTTGAAGCATTCACAAAGTGCTGCGGCCTACCTGTTCTAAAAGGTAATGCCCCATTTGGTGGTGAGATCTTAAGTCATGACTTTGTAGAAGCTTCTCTGCTACACCGCAGTGGTTGGGATGTGTTACTGCTTAGCGATGTTGAAGGCAGTTACGAAGAAGTACCAAGTAACATTCTCGATTACGCGATTCGTGATAGACGTTGGGTGCAAGGTAATATCCAGCATTTAGGTTTACTGCCTAAATCAGGTCTTAAGCTAATGAGTAAAATGCACTTTTTATTTGGTGCCACAGCGTATATTTCATCGTTGATTTGGTTATCTATGCTGGCATTAAGTACCTTAGATGCAGTAACTCGTGCACTTAATAGCGACGTATACTTTAATCATGCTTATCAACTTTTCCCAACCTGGCAAATTGCCAAAACGGATTTAATTGATTCGTTGTTATTTATTACAGCTGTATTGTTGTTACTGCCTAAATTAATGGGCGTAATTGTGACTTTAGTGCATCGTAATAAAGCCTTTGGCGGTACGATGAAGTTAATTACCGGTTCACTCATCGAAACTATTTTTGCGATTGTGATTGCCCCTTTAATGATGGTATTTCATAGCTATTTTGTCGTGTGCGTATTTTTAGGCAAAAAAGTTAGCTGGGATGCACAGCCTCGTGAAGGCAGAATGGTGCCGTGGAAAGAAGCGATTGGTTATACGTTATTTTCGACTATTACTGCGATTATTTGGGGTTCGGTTGCCTACTATTACACCCCGACTTTCTTTTGGTGGTTATCACCTATTCTAGTAGGCCTTATTTTAGCAGCGCCAATTGTACGCTACTCAAGCAGCATCGGCTTAGGTATGAAAATGCGAAAAATGGGTTTATTTTTATGTCCAAGTGAAGTTGAAAACGATGATACCTTAGCGGCACTTCGTGCACATGAACAAGAAATTGGCTTGCCAAAAGATGAGCACGCCGACTTTAGTGTGCCTGCACTACCTAATGCATACCCAACGGTAATGCCTATTCAAAGCTTTAAGGCACCCTCGGGTAAAAAGCGCAAGCAAGTACGTATTGCTCAGCAACGTATTAAAGCCAAGCTCTTTGCCAAAAGCTAAACGAAAAAAAACCGCTCAATGAGCGGTTTTTTCATCTATGTCTGTATGGTTGTTACAGAAGGCCTAGCTTTTTAAGTTCAGCCATTGCCATTTTGCCTGAAAGTGGCACATAACCATCTTTCTCAACAATTTTTTGACCATCTACAGAAAGAACCATTTTTAAGAACTCTGCATCGATTGGTGAAAGCGGCTTGTTAGGGTGCTTGTTCACATAAACGTATAAGAAACGAGATAGTGGGTATTTACCTGTTGCTACGTTTTCTAATGTTGCATCAACAAAGTTGTCGCCTTTCTTAGAAAGTGGAACTGTGCGTACACCTGATGTTTTATAACCAATACCTGAGTAACCAATCGCGTTCACTGAAGAAGAGATTGACTGTACTACAGATGCAGAACCAGGTTGTTCGTTTACGTTGTTACGGAAGTCACCTTTACAAAGAGCTTTCTTCTTGAAGTAACCGTAAGTACCTGATACTGAGTTACGACCGTAAAGCTGGATATCTTTTGCAGCCCAATCACCCTCAAGACCTACTTCGCTCCAACGATTAACTTGTTCACTTGCACCACATTTACGTGTAGAAGAGAAAATCGCATCAACTTGGTCAATACGTAAACCTTTGATTGGGTTATCTTTGTGTACGAATACAGCTAGAGCATCGATTGCAACGCGAACTTCAGTTGGCTTGTAGCCGTAACGCTTTTCGAATGCTTCGATTTCTTTTGACTTCATACGACGGCTCATTGGGCCGAAGTTTGCTGTACCTTCAGTTAATGCTGGAGGAGCAGTTGAAGAACCCGCTGCTTGGATTTGAATGTTTACGTTTGGATAGAAGCGTTTGTACTCTTCTGCCCAGAACGTCATCATGTTTGCAAGAGTGTCAGAACCTACAGATGAGAAGTTACCAGAGATACCACTTGTTTTAGTGTACTCAGGCATATCTTTATCAACTGCAGCTGCTTGTGCTGATACAAATGTTGTTACAGCCACACCCATTGCGGCAACGAGATTTTTGAATTTCATAGGGGTTACTCCGATTTGTTCGTCCCATTTCCTAACTGCGGTCTACTCTAATGACACTAGATGACAGTTAGATTACCCTTAAATGACATTTTTATGACTTTGCAGTTTTTTTGGTATTACCTGCAATACGCACGACTTTTTCGCTACCAAATGCAAACGCAAAGGTCGAGCCTTGTCCTAATTTACTGCTGATATCTAAACGACTATCATGCCTTGTAAGTACATGTTTTGTAATTGCTAAACCTAGCCCAGACCCACCTGTCGTACGGCTACGAGCTTTATCTACACGATAAAAACGCTCGGTTAAACGGTTAATATGCTCTGCGGCAATACCATCACCATTATCAGTCACACTAAATGCGGCTTGGTTATTTTTAAGCTGCCAATCAACCACAATCTTGCCACCTGGCTTGGTGTAATGAATGGCATTAAAAACAAGGTTAGAAAAGGCACTACGTAATTCGTCTTCGGCCCCTTTAATGTCTAAGCTCGCATCAACATTAAAAATAAGCTCATGGCCTTTGTCCTGGTTTAATGACTGTGCTTCGGTTTGAATATAGGTAAGTAGCTGCGGTACATTGACAGGCTTATCGTTATCTTGACGACGTGCCCCTTCAATACGCGACAAAGACAGTAATTGATTGACCAAGCTATCCATACGCTTACATTGCTCAAGCATGGTTGTTTGCGCTTTTTGCCACATTGCAGGAGGTGGTAAGCTATCTGAATCAAGCATCTCTAAGTAACCGGTTACCACAGTAAGCGGTGTTCTCAGCTCATGAGAAACATTGGCCACAAAGTCTTTACGCATCTGCTCAAGTTGCTTTAAGCGAGTAACATCACGCACCACCATCATCAACTGTGAACTTGCATAGGGCATAACACGAAACTCTAAGGTTTGATCGTAGCTGTGGCCACCGTCAAGCTCGAGCGGTTCATCGAAACAGGCTTTATGCATGTACTTTGCAAACTTAGGATCGCGAATAAGATTATCTAAGCGTTGTCCATGATCGGTAGGCCACTGTAACCCTAAAACCTTTAAAGCCAATTGGTTACACCAAATAATGCTAAGATCTTTTTGTAATACGACAACCGCATCAGGCACAGCCTCGGCGCCGTCACGAAAGCGGCGTATTAAGTCTGCCAATTCATTGCGTTTTTTGCGGTTGCGGTGTTGTAAATGATAGATCCCTTCAAAGACTTGTTCCCACGCCCCCTCCCCTTCGGGTGGGTTAAAACTACGTTGATTAAGGAGCCAATCACTGAGGCGATATAATTGATGATAATGCCAAATTAAAAGTGCAAAAGAGCCTAAAAATAAAAGCAAAAAAGGCGCACCTACAAGTACGCCAACTAATAACAAGGGTAAGAAATACATAAACAGGCGTTTTGCTAACGCCTGTTTATTCACTACTCGATACATACACTCACTTTACCTTAAGTATGTAAATTAGCTTGTTAAGGTCATTGCTATGACACTTATAATTTACTTGAAAAACGATAGCCTGCACCGCGAACGGTTTGCACTAAACGGTCATGCCCTAATGGTGCAATCGCTTTACGTAGACGACGAATATGTACATCAACAGTACGGTCTTCTACATATACATTTGTTCCCCATACATGATCAAGTAATTGTTCACGGCTGTAAACACGTTCAGGATGCGTCATGAAGAAATGTAGTAATCTAAATTCAGTAGGCCCCATATCTAATTCACTACCTTCTGATGTTACACGGTGTGAGATTGGGTCAAGGCGTAAGCCATGAACTTCAATGGCTTCTTCTAATGAGGTTGGTGAAACACGGCGAATAACCGCTTTAATGCGCGCCATTAATTCTTTAGGAGAAAATGGTTTGGTTACGTAATCATCAGCACCTACTTCAAGGCCGCGTACTTTGTCTTCTTCTTCACCGCGAGCAGTCAGCATAATGATAGGGATCTGACGAGTATATTCGTTTTGCTTAAATTTCTTAGCAATTTGAATACCGCTACCACCAGGTAACATCCAATCTAATAAAACCATATCTGGGTATGGTTCAACCATAGCTTCAATCGCAGAGTCATAATCTTCTGCTTCAATTGCTTGAAAACCATTTTGCTCTAAAACAAAAACCAGCATCTCTCTGATAGGCGCTTCGTCATCGACGACTAGTACTTTACGTGACATTCCAATTTATCTCTTTCGTTAGCGAACTGGTTTCATTATTATGACTAAGTATGACATTTTTATGAAAGTCTAACGAGTAATTGAAAAAGCGCAAAAGAATCAATGCAAAAATAGCTATTTTTTACGCTTAAATAGTAAATTTCGGATTAAAAGTCATACCTTAAAGTGACTGCAAGATGATCTTCATCATCATTATTATCTAGTGAAAATTGCGTATACCACATATACATACGTGCTTGTTTTGACAGGCTTCGTTCAACCCCAATAGAAGTACCACTCCCTGAATCTTTCAACTTACCAAAGCTGCCATCAGTATCTTGGTATTGCGCCAATAATTTATATTTATCGATTTTGTAAGATGCGCTCACTAAAAAGCCATCTTCTTTATCGGAACCTGTAACTTTTTCGCTTTGTTGATACATACCGCCTAAGGTTAAATCGCCTAATTTACCTTGCGCCGTAAACCGCGTTGTATCATAACCGGCTACTTTACTGTCGTGGGCAACACTAACAAAGTAAGGCGTTTTCTTAAATTTACTATCACCATACATAAATGCCGCAGAAACACCGGTTTCTTCATCCTGTTTGGAGTTATCTTCAGCAATGTAAGTGACCACAAATTGCATATTGCCGACAATTGGCGAACTATAATGAACCACATCGCCAAGGCGATTTTCACCATTGAACAAAGCTTTAACATCACCATTAAAGTCGTTCATTAAATCAACCTTACCTTGCGATTTTTTTAACGCGGTATCGTGTCGACCAAGCACTACCTGCCCATAACTGCCTTGTAGACCAACATATTGATTACGAGCGGTAATATTCTCTTCTGTTTTACCATCGCTATCTTGATCAGCCGCATTTACTGCAAATTCAAACTTATATACGGCTTTTAAACCATCACTTATTTCACCGCTGCCTCTGATCCCCATACGTGAGTTATAGCTCTCAATAGAAGTTTCATTACCATCGCCAGTGTCGCTATTAGCAACCCCTAAATGGGCCCGACCATACACATCTACAGCTTCGGCAGCACTATGAAAAGAAATAATGCACATTGCAAAGCTCGACAACATCATGGCAGGTTTATTCATGGTAGCGATCCTCAATTTAAGCAATAACTTAAAAATCGAACATAAAGGGCTTTTGGTCAAGGCGAGGAGGAGATATTTCACATAAAAATCACGGATCACTGATCTACCAACTTAATCAGATCAGGATCAGGTTTTTACTAAGAAGATCAACTTCAGATCAGTTTTTTACTTAGAGAATAAGATAACTTGTTGATTTAATGTTAAGGCGCTCAGCAATTCGTTTAAAAGATGAGCAAAGAAAAGCCTGTGATCAGTATACAACTAGTAAAATAATGATCCGTGAAAGCTAAGGTTAGTAAAACAGTGATCCTGAAAAACACGAGTAAGTATATCGCTGATCCGCCTTGATCGAATCATATAAAAAAACCGGCATAAAGCCGGCTTTTTTCAATTTACTATCAATTACTTGATTTGTGGATCAAGTTCACCTGATAAGTATTTAAGATGCATATCATCTAAAGAGATAGGCTTGATCTTACCTGCTTGACCTGCCGTACCAAATGCTTCGTAGCGAGCAACACAGATCTCTGTCATTGCTTTCGTTGCTTCAGCTAAGTATTTACGTGGATCAAAGTTAGCTGGGTTTAAAGATAAGTGACGACGAATTGCACCTGTTGATGCTAAACGAAGATCGGTATCGATATTAACTTTACGAACACCATATTTAATACCTTCGATGATCTGCTCTACTGGCACGCCATACGTTTCAGGGATTTCGCCACCGTATTGGTTAATCACTTCTAACCATTCTTGTGGAACAGAAGAAGAACCATGCATTACTAAGTGTGTGTTAGGAATACGCGCGTGGATTTCTTTAATGCGATCAATCGCTAAGATATCGTCTGTTGGTGGACGAGTAAATTTGTACGCGCCATGTGATGTACCACAAGCGATAGCAAGTGCATCAACCTTAGTTTTACTAACGAAATCAGCGGCTTCTTCAGGATCTGTTAGCATTTGATCAGTAGACAATTTACCTTCTGCACCAACGCCGTCTTCTTCACCTGCTTCACCTGTTTCCAGTGAACCTAAAACACCTAACTCGCCTTCAACAGACACACCACAAGCATGTGCCATTTCAACTGTTTGACGTGTTACATCAACATTGTATTCGTAGCTTGAAGGAGTTTTACCATCAGACATTAAAGAGCCATCCATCATAACTGATGAAAAGCCTAACTGGATTGAGCGCTGACATACACCTGGTGAAGTACCGTGGTCTTGGTGCATTACAACTGGGATATGAGGCCATTCTTCAACGGCTGCTAAAATCATATGACGAATAAAAGGGGCACCAGCATAGGCACGTGCGCCTGCTGAACCTTGTACAATTACCGGGCTGTTCGTTTTGTCAGCCGCTTCCATAATTGCACGCATTTGCTCTTGGTTATTAACGTTAAACGCAGGTACGCCGTAACCATTTTCAGCTGCATGATCAAGAAGTTGTCGCATACTGATTAAAGCCATTTGGTATTCTCCAAATTGTATCGACAGTAGTTCCCTACTATCTAGTTTGAACGGATAAGTTATTTTTTTGATGCATCACTGCATCACGAAAAGCTCGCGCCTACCGTAACAGCTGTAAATAAAACGAGGGTGAGAGGTATTTTATTAACAGCTAAACCAGCGTAATTACCTAATAACTACGCTGGCATACGCACTAATTACTTAGCACGTTCTTCAAGCATAGCAACTGCTGGTAATTTTTTCCCTTCTAAAAATTCAAGGAAAGCACCACCACCGGTTGAAATGTAAGAAACTTTATCGGCAATGCCGTATTTATCAATCGCTGCAAGCGTATCACCGCCACCAGCAATCGAGAATGCACTTGAGTTAGCAATCGCATCAGCAATAGCACGTGTGCCGTTACCAAATTGGTCAAATTCAAATACACCAACTGGACCATTCCATACAACAGTGCCCGCATTAGCAATGATTTTTGCTAATTGGTTTGCTGTATCAGGACCAATATCGAAGATCATGTCTTCGTCTGTTACTTCATTCACATCTTTTAATGTTGCCACTGCAGACTCAGAGAACTCATTACCTACAACAACATCAGTTGGTACCGGGATTTCACCGTTATTAGCTTTTGCCGCAGCACTTAATTTATTTGCTTCATCAATTAAATCAGCTTCAAATAAAGATTTACCTACTGGGTGACCTGCCGCTGCGATGAAGGTATTAGCGATACCACCACCCGTTACAAGTTGATCAACCACTTTCGAAAGTGAATCAAGTACAGTTAACTTAGTCGATACTTTAGAGCCACCAACGATAGCAACCAAAGGACGAGCTGGGTTATCAAGCGCTTTACCTAGTGCGTCTAGCTCTGCCGCAAGTAGTGGACCTGCACATGCAACATCAGCAAATAAACCCACACCGTGAGTCGATGCTTGTGCACGGTGAGCCGTACCAAATGCGTCCATTACGTAAACATCACATAATGCAGCTAGTTTTTTAGACAGTGCTTCGTCGTTTTTCTTTTCGCCAGCGTTAAAACGCACGTTTTCGAAAACAACCACTTCGTTATCAGCAACGTCTACGCCTTCTAGGTAGTCTTTTTCAAGACGAACTGTTTGCTCAAGGGCATCATTTAAATAATTAACCACAGGGGCAAGTGAGAACGCTTCTTCATATTCCCCTTCCGTAGGGCGGCCAAGGTGTGACATCACCATTACTTTAGCGCCTTTTTCTAACGCTAATTTGATAGTTGGTAATGCTGCACGAATACGCGCATCAGAGGTCACTTTACCTTCTTTTACAGGCACATTTAAATCTTCACGAATTAACACGCGTTTGCCGTTTAAATCTAAATCTGCCATTTTAATGACCGACATGGACTTCTCCTTAGTTAACGATACTAATATTATATTTATAAATTATTGGCTTACAGCCATCATCGCACGCGCAGTGTCGAGCATACGATTCGCAAAGCCCCACTCATTATCGCACCACACTAACAACTTTATCAGTCGTTTATGACTAACACGTGTCTGAGTGCCATCTATGATACAAGAATGTGGGTCATGATTAAAATCTACCGATACCAATGGCTCTTCTGTGTAGCTTAAAATACCGTCAAGGCGGTCTTTTGCAGCTAACTTAAGTGCTTGATTGACAGTCGCTAAATTCACATCGGTATTCACTGTTACACTTAAATCCATCGCCGTCACATTGATAGTTGGTACCCTAACAGCAATGGCTTCAAAGCGACTATGAAACTTAGGCAAAATACGCTCAATACCACGAGCAAGCTTTGTATCCACTGGAATAATAGACTGGCTTGCAGCGCGAGTACGACGTAAATCATGATGATACGCATCAATCACTTGCTGATCATGCATCGAGGCATGAATCGTTGTAATAGCCCCAGATTCAATCGAAAATGCGTCATCCAGCACTTTAATCACTGGCACAATACAGTTTGTGGTACATGAACCGTTTGAAACAATCGTATGTTCAGCTTTTAGCTCATCATCGTTAATACCATACACAATTGTGGCATCAACATCAGCATCTGCAGGCTGTGAAAACAATACTTTTTTTGCACCAGCAGCTAAGTGTAGTTCTGCATGTTCACGAGAGTGATACACCCCAGTACATTCAAGAACCACATCAACATCAAGAGTTTGCCAAGGCAGTTCTGCAGGGTTTTCTTCTGCAAATAAGGCTATAGAGTCGTTAGCAACCGTTAAAGTATCTTCGCCAAGATTAACTGGAAATGAAAAGCGGCCGTGAGATGTATCGTATTTAAGGAGATGGGCAATGCCCTTAGGGTCGGCTAATTCGTTAATAGCGACAATTTTGATTTGATCTTCAAGCCCTGATTCATACAGAGCACGGACGATATTGCGCCCGATTCGACCAAAACCATTAATTGCAAGTTTGATTGCCATGAAGAAGAAAATCCACTCTATTTGCTTGCAGATAAAGGCAGCTGCCTTTTAGATGGCGGTATTGTAATCGACCTGAAGAGTTTTTATAAGAGGTCAGCCAAAATAAAAATTGCTTAGTATGTTTTAGATGGCGCAGTTTTGGTAATCGACCTTAGACATTTTTATAAGAAGGCAAGGTAAGTAAAACTGCTTTAGCGACCTCATATAGCTTTCTGTATTCCTTTATAGCCAACGACGAACAGATTTTTGGTATTGCTGGTAAGCTGACCCAAACTTCTCTGCCATAAACGTTTCTTCTGGCATAATTTGAAATCGGTTCATATAAATAATAAATACCGGCAGCATAATAAAACTCGCAATATTACCAAGATAAATTCCCCAACCAACTAGCATTAATAACATACCGACATACATTGGGTTACGGCTAAATTGATAAACACCACTTGTAACAAGACTCGCTGACTTTTCAGGAATTCGAGGGTCAACAGTCGTACCTTGCTTACGAAATTGATAAACACCTAATAAAGCAAACACCACACCTAAAAATGCAATGAGTAGTGCTACAAAAGATGATGCGAAAAACGAGAGGCTAAAACTCATAAACAAGTCTGCTATGCCCCACATCATCAACGCAATGATCAACAGCAGCGCGACAGGAGGAATTTTTAATTCTAACTGATTCACAATAGCTCCCCTACTTTCAATGCCTTACCACGACTAATTTGATGACATTGGGCTAAAAATAACTCGGCCGTTGCCATGGCATCAGTAAGGGCATGGTGCGAGCTGTAATGCGGTAAGTTGTAGCGTTTACGGCATTCGCTAAGTGTTAAATCATCGTGGCCAATTTCGTGGCCTTGCTGGTGCAGGCGTTTTTTTTCAATAACAAAGGTATCAAGAATTAAACGCGCTTTTGCATCTAAGCCAAGCGTTCTGCACGCCTGTTTTAAAAACCCCCAATCAAGTGCCGCGTTATGAAACACTAAAATACACTCACCAAAATGCTGATGCAGCTTACCAAGAATCCTTTCGAGGCTTTCACCTGTATCTATATCTTGTTTTGCAATACCGTGATAAATCGGGCTTTGCTCTAAGCTTTGCACGTCTTTATTTATTAAGTGCTGCGCACCGCTGAGCTTAATGCACTGATCTTCAATCATTACCCACGCCACCGAGACAATTTCGTGCTGACGAGGGTCAAGGCCCGTTAATTCCATGTCTATCACTACGTAGCGCTCTTTATAGGCATCGGCTGCCAAAAGTTGCTTACGCGCTAAATACCGACTTAACCAGCGTTTAACCATCACGCCTCCTATAAACTACCACGAGCAAACTTAAATGCGGCCGCTTGCTGTGCCTGTTTAACCAAATAAAATGCTTCTTTTAATTGATGTCGCTCCAATGAATTCAACGCATTTGGGTTAATACAGTTGCTAGGCAATCCCTCTTCGTTAATTTGCGTACCTAAACGCAGCTGGGTTAAAAAACGCCAACAGTCTTTTAGGTTATATAAGTCATCTTTGTTGAGTAGCGAAAATTTCATTAACGCATCAATACGCTCTTGCGTATTAGCGCGCTGAATACCCGCTTTAAGGGAATATAAACGTACTATGTCGTTGATGATCACCACACCACGTTTTTTTAAGTCGAGGTACTTATGCTGTTTTTCGTCAGTTTCTAATTTAAATTGATTAAACAAACCAATGGGCACTGGCGTATTTTTAATGTCGCTGGCCATAGCTGCATAGAATAAGTCATTTTTAGAAATGCGCTTTAGCTGCTCACAAAAGCGCGCATATAAGGTGGTTGAGCCTTCAATAAAGCGTAAATCAAAAAATATCTTACAATTGAGCATCGCCTCAGGTGTAGGTGAGGTGATCCACTTATGAAACTTTTCTGTCCAATCGTTAATGCCCATTCGACACGCTGCATTGCTCGCCATAATATTGCCAGGGCAACGTTTTATACCGCACTCAATTAAATGCTCACAGACGTACTCGCCCATGCGCTTAAAGTAATCTTGTTGTTCTTCTGTTAAATCATCAGGTAGCAACAGGCCATTATCTTGGTCTGAATGCAGCGTTTGCTCTTCCCTTGCTTGTGAACCAAAACAAATAAAACTAAAGCTTGTTGGTGCCGCGCCATTATCTTCTTGAAACAAACGGATCAAACGCGAAGTCAGTGCATCAGTTAAGCCACTTAATAATTTACCAATCAAAGAGATATCATCAATATTGTTTGAAAAGCCTTTTAACAAGCCAGGTATCTCTTGCGAATATCGCTTTAAATCAACCACGCTGTGCGCTTTGTATATTCGCCCAATCAATTGTACTGGGTCGCTTTTTTGCTGACGCAGTAAATCAGTACTGGTGAGCATACCAAGCGGTTTGTGATGTTCATCAAGCACTGGTAAATGGTGAATATTGTGCTTAAGCATTAAGTGCAGCGCCGAAAACACGCGGTTATTTTCAAAAATAAACTTGGGTTTACACGTCATGATGCTACTAACTGACTCTTGTGGGTCAACCTCATCGGCCAATACGCGATTGCGCAAGTCTCTGTCGGTGACAACCCCAACGAGGCGATCATGTTCAGTTAGCATAATCGACGAAACACCCTGTTGTTTCATTTTTTTAGCGGTTTGACGAATACTTGCATCTGGTGCCAAGGTAACGGCTTTGCGATTCATCAATTCGCAAATTTTCTTCTCCGACCAACTGTCGTTTTGACTTTTATAATGAGACGACAATAAACGGTTTTTGTGGGCGCGAACAAAGTATTGCTCAAACACTTTATACTCACGGCGTAAGTAATCAAATGCCGCTTGGTTTAGCATGTAAACAATGCCTTCCTTTTGCACTGAAATGCTATTTTGAATCGCTTCGCCAGTTAACAGTGAAGGAAAACCAAAGTAATCACCACTCGATAACTTAGTGATCACATCGCCTTTTGGGTCGACTAAATCATAATCGCCAGAGCGAATTAAAAATAATCTTAGATTATCCGAACTTAACCACTGATTTTGATTCTCACGGGTTAGGTAAATAATATCGAGATGGTTTACAAAATACTCACTAGCAGCGCCATCTAGCTGATTAAATGGCGTTTGCTGCATCACAAATTGGGCGACTTCCTGTTGCTCGGTATTCATGGTCATTCTCGCTATAAAATAGAGACAATATCTACACTACCCCTGTTTGAAATAAATAAAAAGCCCGACTTAAGTCGGGCTTTTGAACTTCAAGAGTGTGTTCTTATAAAATGGTTTTATTAGTGCGCGTGTGCTGCGCTCGAACCTTTAGGGTTACGGATACCTTCAACCATTTCTTGGATTTCAACTGGTGTTTCAGCCGTTAGTTTAAGTACGATAGCTGCAACCACAAAGTTAACAATCATACCGACTAGACCGATACCCTCAGGTGAAATACCAAATAACCAGTTTGCAGGTGCATTCAATTCAGGGCTTACGAACTTGAAGTAGATAATATAAGCCGCTGTGAATGTAATACCTGTCACCATACCCGCAATCGCACCTTCTTTATTCATCTTCTTAGAGAAGATACCCATAATGATGGCTGGGAAGAAGCTCGCCGCTGCTAAGCCGAAGGCGAAGGCAACAACCGAAGCCACGAATCCTGGCGGGTTAATACCAAAGTAAGCTGAAATCACAATCGCTATCATCGCAGCTAAGCGCGCTGCAAGTAGCTCTTGTTTGTCACTTATATCTGGTTTTAAGGTACGTTTTAATAAGTCATGCGATACCGAGGTCGAGATCACCAATAGTAAGCCTGCTGTTGTTGATAGCGCTGCTGCGATACCACCTGCTGCTACTAATGCAATCACCCATGCTGGTAAGTCTGCAATCTCTGGGTTTGCAAGTACCATGATGTCGCGGTCAACTTTAACTTCGTTTGCGCTGTTTGGATCATCAATCTTACCTGCTGAGTAGAACATTTTGCCGTCACCATTTTTATCATTAAAGGTGATTAGGCCTGTTCTTTCCCAGTTTTTAACCCAAGCTGGTGCTTCTGCGTACTCTGTACCGCTACCGTCTTTACCGTTAATTGTATCAATCATGTTTACACGAGCGAATGACGCTACAGCTGGTGCGGTTGTATAAACAACTGCAATGAAAACAAGTGTCCATGCAGCTGAGATACGCGTGTCTTTAACACGTGGAACAGTGAAGAAACGAACGATTACGTGCGGTAAACCTGCAGTACCAACCATTAGCGCGCCTGTGATTGCGAATACATCAATCATGCTCTTCGAGCCTTCGGTGTACTGCGCAAAGCCAAGCTCCGTACTGAGCCCATCTAGTTTATCGAGTACAAACTGTCCTGAGCCATCGCTAAGCGTTGCACCAAAACCTGTTTGTGGGAAGAAGTGACCTGTCATCATCATTGAAATGAAGATTGCTGGAACAAGGTAAGCAAATACTAGTACACAGTACTGAGCTACTTGCGTGTAAGTAATCCCCTTCATACCGCCTAATACAGCGTAGAAGAATACAATCACCATACCAATGTAAACACCGGTCTCAATATCTACTTCTAAGAAGCGAGAGAAAACCACACCTACACCACGCATTTGACCTGCGATATATGTGAAACAGATAAAGATGGCACATAAAATTGCAACAATACGTGCAGCTTGTGAGTAGTAACGGTCACCGATGAAATCTGGCACCGTGAACTTACCGAACTTACGTAGGTAAGGAGCTAAACAAAGTGCAAGTAGTACATAACCACCTGTCCAACCCATTAGATATACACCACCGTCATAACCCGCAAACGAGATAATACCCGCCATTGAGATAAACGATGCCGCACTCATCCAGTCAGCAGCGGTTGCCATACCATTTGCTAGCGGCGGTACACCACCACCAGCAACATAGAATTCATTTGTAGACCCAGCACGAGCCCAGATTGCGATGCCGATATAAAGCGCAAAGCTTAAACCGACGATAATAAACGTGAGTGTTTGAACATCCATTGCTTAGCTCCTATTCGTCTACGCCGTATTTTTTATCTAACGTATTCATTTTGAAAACGTAAACAAAAATCAAAGCAACAAAGGTGTAAATAGCGCCTTGCTGGGAGAACCAGAAGCCGAGTTTAAACCCAAAGAAACGTATCTCGTTAAGTACGTCTACCAGTAAAATGCCGAAGCCAAATGACACGACAAACCAAATTGCTAATAATTTAAATAGCAGTGCGAGGTTTTCCGCCCAATAAGCTTTTGCTTGTTCTTCATCTTTAAAAGCCATTTTTTATCCCCTTATGCATTACAAGAAAGTAATGAGTGGTATTAGTTGTCATTAACTAAGTTAGCAAGGGTTCTGATTTATGGAATTGAGACCATAGTCGTAACAGCCAGCTTACGTTTACGTAAACTGCAAAACACCATTTGTTAACAGATGGTAAAAAACAATATTTAACAATAACTTAACCTACAAAGATAAATTTACGAAATAACGAAAATAGTAAAAACGAATGATCTGCGACATTAGTCTAATAAAGATGCATAAAACACCACTATTTATTAATTATCAATAACTTGCGTTTTATTAATTATTATTGCAAAAAATCTTGCCATCGAAATCGCGCATAATTCTGGTAAGGTAGTGTTATTACAATAATTACTGAATTTAAACATGACAGCTGCGCTTTTATTTGTTGCACTCGCCTATATTGGCGTGTTGTTTTGGTTGGCAAATTGGGGAGACAAAACCACTCCTCTTGCTAAAAGAATTAGTCACCACCCATTTGTTTATTCTTTTTCATTAGGGATTTACTGTACGTCTTGGACCTACTATGGTTCAGTTGGTACAGCAGCCACCAGCAGTTGGAATTACTTACCTATTTTAATTGGCCCTGCGTTGCTTTTTTTCTTCGGCCAAGGGTTTTTACGTAAATTAGTACTGGTCAGTAAAAAGCAAAATATCACGACCATCGCCGACTTTATTTCAGCTCGCTATGGTAAACGGCAAACCACCGCCATTATGGTGACAATTATCGCTTTA
The DNA here is from genome assembly GCF_001469895.1 of Pseudoalteromonas sp. XI10. Taxonomy (GTDB): domain Bacteria; phylum Pseudomonadota; class Gammaproteobacteria; order Enterobacterales; family Alteromonadaceae; genus Pseudoalteromonas. The sequence goes on from NZ_LOPY01000050.1 coordinate 132,188, forward strand.
TTGGCGACTATTCCTTATATCGCACTGCAATTAAAAGCACTGAGTAGCAGCTTCTTACTGCTACAAAACGACGATCGTATTTCTGGCTCTATGTTGGCCCTTTCGGCGACACTCATTATGGCGATGTTTGCGATATTCTTCGGTACTCGTAAAGTCGATGTAACCGAATATCGCTCAGGGCTAATGCTCGCTGTCGCCTTTGAATCTATGATTAAGTTACTGGCTTTGGTGGCCGTTGCTGGGCTTGCTTTATACACATTATTTAATTTAACTACGGTGCAAACCGAGCAGCTAACGGGCTCTATTTGGCAACATTGGCAGAACTTCGACTTTTTTAGCTTTAACTTTATCGGCCAGTCATTAATGGCAGCAGCAGCCATCATCTGTTTACCAAGGCAATTCCACGTAACTGTGGTCGATAACCAAGATAAACGACACCTTTATACAGCCCGCTGGGCATTCCCCCTGTATTTGTTACTAACTGCAGCAATGATTTTCCCTATTGCAACGGCAGCTATTCACCCAGGCATTGGCAGTGGCTTCTCACCAGATAGTTTTGTATTAGCCCTACCGCTGATGCACGAAAACGCCTTTTTAACGACCTTTGTATTTATCGGCGGTCTATCAGCGGCTACGGCAATGATTGTTGTAGCCACACTCACGCTCAGTACCATGATTTCAAACGATGTAGTGTTGCCGTTAATGCTGCGTCGTAAGTTTAAACGTAACCTCATTACTAGCAGCTATAAGTCGCAAATCCTGTTAGTGAGACGCTTCACAATTGCTGGCATTTTGATTTTGTCGTATTTCTACCAGCAATGGTTTGGCCATGGTAAAGCACTGGCTAGTATGGGTTTAGTGGCCTTTTCTTTGGTATCGCAATTACTCCCAGCTATTGTTGGCGGCTTATACTGGCGAAAAGGCCATGCTTATGGGGTTTATGCCGGGTTATTAGCAGGCTTTATTTGCTGGATCTTATTCTTAATGCTGCCAATTTTAGATGCAGGCAATACCTTAAATGCAGAGCTGCAACAAACACTTATTACTCGTGGTACTCTAATCGCCTTATTTGCCAATATTGGCTGTTACATAAGTTTTTCGCTCGGTGCAGATGAACGTTTAATTGATAAAATTCAAGCAGCTGCCTTTGTAAATCCAAAAGAGCAAGCGGTATTCGCCAGACGCTTAAATAAAAACGTAAAAGCCACTGTTTACGACTTTAAAGTACTGCTACAAACCTTTCTAGGTGTTCAGCGCTCGCAGCAAGTACTTGCTCATTTTGCGTTATCGCATAACTTAGATGATAACAACGCGCACCCAGAACCCGAGTTTATTGCTTATTGTGAGCGCGCCTTAACCGGTGTACTTGGCGCTTCTTCAGCACAAGCGCTGATCCACACGGTTGCCTCAGGTAAACGCATGGCCTTTGAAGAAGTGGTTAACTTTTTTGATGAAACCACACAAGCCCTGCAATTTAATCAAAACTTATTATTTACCTCTCTCGAAAACCTCAGCCATGGTATTTCGGTTGTTGATAAAGAGCTTAATTTAGTGGCGTGGAATAAGCGCTACGCAGAGATGTTTGCTTACCCAGATGACTTTCTCGAAGTAGGCCAACCAATTGAAGATGTACTTAGATATAATGCCGAGCGCGGGGAGTGTGGCCCGGGCGAGGTTGAACGTCATGTAGAAAAGCGTGTACAGCACCTTAAAAACGGTACGCCCCATCACTTTATTCGCCACCGCCGTAATGGCCAAGTGTTCGAAATGATTGGTAACCCACTGCCTGATGGCGGCTTTGTGACAAGTTTCTCTGATATTACCACGCATATCGAAACGCAAAATGCGCTTGAAGAAGTAAACATGGATCTTGAAAACCGCATTGAAGCACGTACTCAAGAAATCCGTACTATCAATAAAGATTTACAAGCACAAATCGATAGCCGAGTACAAACTGAGCAAGCACTTACTTTAGCGAAAAAAGAGGCAGAACAAGCTAATGACAGTAAAACGCGATTTTTAGCCTTAGCAAGCCACGATATTTTACAACCGCTGAATGCGGCGCGCCTATACCTTGCAGCTATTGATGATAAAACCCTTTCGAGCAACAACTTAAATAACTTTGAAAAGCTGGGTGCAAGCTTAGATTCAACGGTGCATTTGATGTCGGCGCTGTTAGAAATTGCCAAGCTCGAGCAAGGGGCAATGACCCCTACCCCACGTCACTTTAGTATTGATGACATACTTGCCCCACTGAAAAATGAATACGCCATTATGTCGAGCGAAAAAGGCTTAAAACTGACAGTGCGCTCAAAAGGAGTTATCGTTCACAGTGATATCACTTACTTACGACGAATTATTCAAAACTTGGTGTCAAATGCGGTTAAATACACTGATAGTGGCCGAGTTTTAATTGCTTGTCGCAAACGCAAACATCATTTACGGATTGAAGTATGGGACACAGGCCCCGGCATTACAGAAGTAGAGCAAGCGAAAATCTTCAATGACTTTTACCGTATTGAAGCCGGTGATAACAAAGGGGTTGGCCTTGGCTTAGGAGTTGTAAAACGAATGGCCGACTTACTCTCTTTACGTTTAGATGTAAGTTCAACGCCTGGCAAAGGTAGTCGCTTTAGTATTGAAGTACCTTATGGTGAAAGCCAATTTATTCAACAAAAAGAGGCACCTAAAAAAGGGGTTGAGAATCGAAGTGCGATGAACATTATTGCAGTGGATGATGACCCTGAGAACCTTAATGCCATGGCAAGCCTATTGCAAAAGTGGCAGGCCAATTATCAGCTCTTTGATCAAGTTGAAACCGTGATGGCCTATGCCAAAGAGCACCGAGCGCCCGATGTGATCTTAATGGATTACCAGTTGGGTCATGATTGCGATGGCATAACGCTTATTAAAACCCTAAGAGAAATTTGGCAAAGCCCAGTGCCAGCCATTTTAATCACAGCGGTGCGTGATGAAGCCCTAAAACAGCAAACCAAAGAAGAGCAAATTCATTACCTTAGTAAACCCGTTAAGCCCGCAAAACTCAAAGCACTGCTTAACCACAGTGCTTAACAATACCACTTAAGGCAAAGCTGCAGGCTTTGCCTTAAATTTTTGGAACAACCAGCTAAGTGCCACTAACGACAAGCCTAAGCCGATAAACGAAATAGCTCGAAGTAATCCAGTTAAGTTTGCCATATCAATCAAGAACACTTTTAACACCACCAGCGCCAATAAACCAAGGCCGAACTTTTGTAATACCGTAATGGTTCTTAACTGCCCCACCACAACCACCAAGGCACCTATAACAAGCCAAACTAAAGAATAACTGTAAAGCTCGGCATCTGAGGTTGGCAAAGCAATATTTATAAACTCGCCTTGCCAGTTATGGCGAATTTCCGCATTGATATATAAAACACTCATCACAGCTGCAAGTGCTGTAAACAGCTTTTGTAAATAGTGCTGAGATTTAGTCAGTTGGCTTGCCCAAATTGCAATACAGGCGGGGACTAACCAAAGTAATAGTAACCAGTTAATAATCGGCCAACTGCCTATATTTATCGGCTCAAAAAACGGATTTACAGCGGTAAAGCTTTTAAGTACTAGTAAGCCACTCAATGTTAATAACGCAAAACCTGCTACTTGATAGAGCTTAGCTAATTGCGCAGTAAAGCGTGAACGCAGTAAATAAACACAACCTAATATACCCCAGTTACAGGTTAATAAAATATGCTCATACACAGACAAGTTCTCAAAGTCTGGGTAGTGCCCCACCAACTGATAGCTCGTCTCTGTGGTAATAAATAAAGCAATGCAATGAAGCGTTGCACCTTCTAACCACACCCGAACAGATTGCTGCTGCCAGTGCCTCGCTGCCAAGTAAAATAAGCAAGCGCATACTGGGTACACAACCAAACTCCAGTGCACACCGAGCAGCAACGCATCACTGTAATCAGCTGACCAAGGTGCAAAGCTTAACCTAACAAGTAAAGCGCCAACTAAACCCTTAATCGGCCAAGTAGGAATGCTGAGTGACTGTTTATTGACATAAAAACTGATCAACAGCACTTGCGCAGCAAGCGCCAAGGTTAAACTGCTACCTTCTAATAGCATGGTTAACGCTAAGCTAATATTGGCATTGCCGCCAAGCCAGTAACTAAATACCCGCATTGGATTTGTGCTATTGACTGATAACTTAAATAACCAAGCAGACAGAGCCAATAATACAAAGCACCAAACCGGATACGCCGTCATCAAGGCATGATCGGGAGTGATGACATATAAGCAACTAATAATCACAAAACTTGAAAGTGAAGCGAGTAAAGCAAAACCTAAGCGTTTGGGGTATTTACGACCAAACAAAAACCCATAACCCGCAAACAAAGCAATAAAAAACAGCCCTGCTCCATAATTTTGCCGAAATACAAAAAGCTGCTCAGAGTAGTCAACAGCATTATATTGCCCTGTAAGCAAACACATTACACTGACGACAGCTAGTATCAGCCAGTGATCCCATGCACTGTTTTTTAATACCAAAAATAACAGTAAAGCCACTAACGACAATATACTAAGCTGCCAAGTAAGCAGATCATTATGACTGATGAGTAAAAGGTAAAGTGGCACGACTACAGCTATCAACAGAGGGTTGTCGGGCAGTTTTTTCAGTAGCGTTTTAAAGCGGTGTGGGCGGTGTTCAATTTGCTTAATACTCAGTCCGAGACGCGGAATCGCAATTAACAATACGATGCTAAATAGAGCATAAAGATTAATAAACCAATGCAGGTTTTTAGCTGCACTCATCGCAACTAAGTAATACCAGCCTAAATGACCTGCCCATAACAGATACCACAACCAATGCCGTTTTACGTAATGCGCGACTAGCGAAGCCGATACACTGACAAACGCAACATAGGTTAGCAGTGCTATAAAGTCATTGCTCCCGGTATTGACCCAAACCGGCACACTGTAGGCGCCAATAATACCAATGACCGCAAGCACAGGACCAAAACGCAGTGCCATCCAGCTGGCTGCTATAGAAACTAAGGTTAAAATGCTAAATGCAGGTAAAGCCTGCAGTAAGCCATAATGGCTGTAGGCCAGCAAAGTCAATGCAAAACAACTAATAAAGCCGCCACTTGCCAGCGCCGCGGGAATATAGTTGCTAAACCCATCAAAAATAATACCTTTACGATGTAAAACCTCCGCCGCAACAATTAAGCTCAAACCAAAAATAGCGCCAAGCGTGAGTCGCATGGTTTCGGATAATAAGCCTGCCTCCAGTGAATAGCGAGCTAAAAAGATACCGCCAAAGGCAAGTGCAACCGCTCCTACCCAAGTTAACCAATTGGCTTTGATTTGTGTAACGAGTTGGCTTACTAGCGGATTTAAAGTCGCAGGCTTGGGTTTTGTTTGCTCTGGCTTTTTAGGGATAGCCTCTATCGGCTTACTAATGATTACAGGCTCTGGTTCAAATTTTGCTGTGTCAGTCAGATCGTCGTTTGAATTATCAAACTGGTTTGCAGGATTTGCTTGTGGATGATGACTATATGTCGCGTTAAGTTTGACTCGAAGAGCAGCTACTTCTCGCTTTAAACTAGAGAGTTGAAAAAAGGCAAAAATACCCGCAATTGAGCCACCTACAACAACTAGTGCTAGTAATACTAGTAACGCAATACCGCCATCCATACTCTCTCCTTGTGTACGCTTTAAACAAAAAAGCAAAAGCCTTAATTGTTTATACAATAAACACTTAGCAAGAGTAAATAAACAACGATATTGCGTTTTAGCCAGTTAAGACTGTTCAGTCACCGTACGCTCTAAGGTCATTTTAAAACCTGAGTCTGTGGTTTCATCGTGTTCAATCACTAAGATATAGTTACCTTCTTCGGTAAAATCCATATCGCTTTGTTGCAAGAGCACAATCTGTTGACCATTGTCTTCATAGACCACATAGGTTGTATAAACTTCGTTATCAACCACCTGTTCTTGTTGGTCGTATTGATCTAACCCTTCAACAACATTGCTGGTATCTTCAACCGTTTCACCATTGAGGGTGAAGTACACATCAACTTCGTCAATCTCTTGCCCTGCATAACTATCAATTAAGTTAACCACAGTAACTGCGTGGCTGTAGCTGCTTGGAGTTAGGTTTTCTTCAATGGTCATCATACGAGGCCCGTAATCTTTATCATTGTAGAAAAGACCAACCGCACTTTGCTCACGCTCTAATGTCATTAAGAAGTTATCAACAATCGTGTCACCCGCTTCATCTAACATAGCGACGCTATAACTATTTGGTGACATGCTCATATATTCAGAGTAACTATCGTTGCTAACAACTTCGGTGTTGGTCGCCGTTGTGCCTCGGGTTACTTTAAACTGGGTTTGCGTGTAATCATCGATGGTATTGATAAAACGCAGCTGACCTTGCGCGTCCTGGTGGTTTAGTTGTGTTACTGAGCTACTAGCCGTCACGACATCAAGCGTAATGCCATCTTCTTCTGTTGCATAACTTGGGCGGATCATCGCCATGTACGTTGCTTCATCATTAAAGTACACGGTTGGTGATTCAAAAATCACATCAGTGCTGCCGCTAGCGGTAATATAAATAGTGTAATAACCTTCCTCAAGCGTCGCTAATTCTGGCTCAACGAGGTATTGCGAAGTCATTAATAGCTCAGCGGTATCAAATAACCCGTCATCAGTAGCAACGTATACATCGTAAAGGTTATCTTCACCAACGATATTAAAAAAGCCAACATTGAATTCATCTTCATCGCTTGACGTCGGCACACTGAGCTCAGTAAAAATTGGTTCAGCAAAATCACCATTCATTACTAGCAACTGAGTTTGATCATTTTTAATTTTGATGGTTTCTTCGTCGATGGTGATATAACTATCGTTGGCATCAACATATTCAAAACTGAGATCATACTCCCCCGAACTGTAGTTATGACGAGTTGATACATCACCAAAATCTGCCCCCGAACGTTCAGTGTCATCAACAAATAAACGCGTGTATGGGCTGTTGTAAGAGCCGTTGTACAGTTGCACATAGCCACTGTTGCTACTGCTACTGTCATCGCTTGAACAGGCAGCCAGTACCGAAAGCAAACTTGAGGCAACAATTGTTTTAAGCAGAGTGCTTTTCATGGAATTTTTTCCTTATTGTTTGTAATACCCCATTCTGACTCGAATAGTGCGAAAAAATTCTATGTTTTACAAACTATTACCTTCACTTACAGTTACTTACGATAAGGTTAAAAAGTGTAGGAAATGATGTAGAAAAGCACTTAATTAATCATAATTATGGACAGAAAATCACATTTATAGTGAAAGCAGCTTAATTTTACACGAAAAGTAAATAATGATTACATTTTAGGCGCTTATACAATCAAATCAGATAAATTATTAGATAGTTAAATTTGCGCTATGCAGCACAAAAAAATTAGCAAATAATGGTGTTCACACAAACGGGATTAGAATGAGGACTATGAACACGATTTTAACCACACAATGCGATGATGATGTTGGTCTAATTGCCAAGATCACCGGCCTTTGTCATCAGCATAATTTAAACATTACACGTAATAACGAATTTGTAGATAAAGATGCTAAACGCTTTTTTATGCGTACAGAGTTAAGCGGCGTTATTTCAGAGGACTTTTTACCAAGTCTTGCTGAGCTACTTCCTGATGGCGCAGAGCTTGCCCTGCACAACAGCGAAAAAACGAAAGTGGTATTGCTTGCCACCAAAGAAGCGCACTGTTTAGGTGGTGTATTACTAAAGCAATTCGAAAAAGCCTTAAACATCGAAGTACTGGCTGTGATTGCCAACTACGCCGACTTAGCGCCACTGGCTGCAGGCTTTGATGTGCCATTTCATGTGGTATCGCACGAAGGCTTAAGCCGTGCGGAGCATGATCAACAAGTTGGTGATTTAATTGCCAGCTACCAGCCTGATATCATCGGCCTTGCTAAATATATGCGTATTTTAAGCCCTGAATTTGTGGCGCGCTTTGAAGGTAAAATTATTAATATTCACCATTCATTTTTGCCTGCCTTTATTGGTGCAAAGCCTTACCATCAGGCATTTGAGCGCGGTGTAAAAATTATTGGTGCGACCGCTCACTTTGTTAATAATGAGCTCGATGAAGGGCCGATTATTTTACAAGATGTGACGCATGTCAGTCATGCTGATACCGCAGAGATGATGGCAAAAATGGGTAAAGATGTTGAGAAAACAGTGTTCTGCAAAGCGCTGCAACTCGCATCTGAACATAAACTGTTTATCAATGGTAATCGAACCGTGGTGTTCGCTTAAACAATAAAATGAAGAGGCTGAATGGCCTCTTTATTGTTTTTATTATCTTTTGTTATGCCGACTCAATAGGCTCTAATTGTAACTTAGAGGCAATTAATACCGCTTGAGTACGGTTATACACACCTAGCTTTCTAAAAATTGCTGTAATGTGTGCTTTGACTGTTGCTTCAGAGATATGTAACTCGTAAGCAATCTGTTTGTTTAACAAGCCTTCGTGTAAGTATTGCAACACCTTGTATTGCTGCGGCGTCAGTGAAGCCACTTGCGCTGCAATTTCCTTGTCTTCGCCATCTACGGCAGCCACTTTATCTTTAAGCTCAAGTGGAAGCCAAACATCGCCTTCAAGAATGTGGTTAATTGCTAGCGCAATATCATCTGATGAAGATGATTTAGGAATAAATCCCATCGCACCATAACCCATTACTTTAGAAACTACATTGATGTCTTCGCTGCCAGAAACAACAGCTATTGGTAAGCTTGGATAGTCTTCGCGAATGCGAATAAGGCCGTATAAATCGCCATTACCTGGCATGTGAAGGTCTAGTAGTAAGATATCAAGATCTTCTTGCTCGCTCAGCACCTGCAAGGTGGTATCAAAGTTTTCCGATTCAAACACTTCTAAATCAGCGAACTTAGCACTCAATGCCCCTTTCAGCGCTTCACGAAATAACGGATGATCGTCCGCTATTAAAAACTGACTCATGGTTCACTCCTAATAAATTCGGCTGACACCTATTTCTAAGTGACAGCCGATATACTACGTTTAGAATCAACTTCTAATCAAGTTTTTAACGCGATTTTAACGATTTAATCGGTTTTCGATTAGCTCATCAACAACGCTCGGATCGGCTAATGTAGAAGTATCTCCAAGCTGTTGGTGCTCATTTGCCGCAATTTTACGTAAAATTCGACGCATGATCTTACCAGAACGAGTTTTCGGTAAACCTGGAGACCATTGGATCATATCTGGTGAAGCAATTGGGCTTAATTCTTTACGAACCCAGTTACGTACCTCTTTTGTTAGTTCATCGCTTACTACAATCCCCTCATTTGGAGTGATGTAAACATAGATGCCCTGACCTTTAATATCATGTGGGTAACCTACTACTGCAGCTTCTGCTACTGCTTCGTGAGCAACCAATGCACTTTCGATTTCTGCAGTACCTAGGCGGTGACCTGATACGTTAAGTACGTCATCTACACGGCCTGTGATCCAGTAGTAGCCATCTTCATCACGACGACAACCATCACCTGTGAAGTACACGCCTGGGTATGCTGAAAAATAGGTTTGTTCAAAGCGTTCATGGTCGCCATAAACTGTACGTGCTTGTGATGGCCAGCTATCTAAAATAACAAGGTTACCGTCAACCGCGCCTTCTAGTGTATTACCCTCAGCATCAAATAGTGCTGGTGCAATACCAAAGAATGGACGTGTTGCTGAGCCAGGCTTCATATCTGTCGCACCTGGTAATGGTGTGATCATGATGCCACCAGTCTCTGTTTGCCACCAGGTATCTACGATTGGGCAGTTTTCGTTACCAATATGCTCGTAATACCATGCCCACGCTTCTGGGTTAATTGGCTCACCTACAGAACCCATAACACGAAGGCTGTTACGAGTTGAAGTCGCTGTTGGCTCATCGCCTTTCGCCATTAAAGCACGAATAGCAGTTGGTGCTGTGTAAAGGATAGTCACGTTGTGCTTATCAATCACTTCACCCATACGACCCGCTGTTGGGTAAGTTGGTACACCTTCAAATACGACTTGCGTGCAGCCATTCACTAATGGGCCATAAGCAATGTAGCTGTGACCTGTGATCCAGCCCACATCGGCACTACACCAGAAAATATCGTCTTCTTTAAGATCAAACACATATTCATGTGTCATCGATGCATAAACAAGGTAACCACCGGTAGTATGAACCACACCTTTTGGTTGACCCGTTGAGCCTGAAGTATAAAGAATGAAAAGTGGATCTTCTGCATTCATTGGCTCTGGTTCGCACTCAGCCGGTAAGTCAGCGACAAGCTCATGCCACCAAACATCATGACTATTCCATTCAACTTCACCACCCGTAAGCTGATGAACAATAACGTGCTCAACGGTGGTTACTGAGTCTTGTGATACCGCTTCATCAACATTTGCTTTAAGTGGTACGCAGTTGCCAGCACGGCGACCTTCGTCTGAAGTAATTACCACTTTAGCGCCTGAGTCATTAATTCGGTCAGCAATCGCTGATGGAGAGAAACCACCAAATACTACAGAGTGAATAGCACCAATACGCGCACACGCTTGCATAGCGTAAATAGCCTGCGGTGTCATTGGCATATAAATAGCAACACGGTCACCTTTTGATACGCCTAATTTTTTAAGGCCGTTGGCCAGTTTAGCTACTTCGTCGTGAAGCTGTTGGTAGCTAATATTTTCGTTGTGTTCAGGGTTGTCGCCTTCCCAAATGAGGGCTGTTTTATCGGCTTTAGTGGCAAGGTGGCGGTCAATACAGTTGTAAGATGCGTTAAGTTGGCCGTCTTCATACCAGCGAATACTGATATGACCTTTGTCGAATGAGGTGTTCTTTACTTTGTTATAAGGAGTTGACCAATCAAGGCGTTTACCGTGCTCTCGCCAAAATCCTTCAGGGTCATCAATAGATTGCTTGTACAGTGTATTATACTTATCGTTATCAACTAGTGCTGCATTCTTGATATGCGCTGGTACTGGATAGATACTTTCTGACATTGTTGTCGTCTCCATTTTAATTACTTGCCTACGGCCTGCTTCAAGGATCACTCAGCAAAGCCCCTGAAAGTATTAGACCTTAGTTGTATATCTTGTCATTTAACAAAAAACTTCGAAATTGCCTTCTATAATCTAGTCCAATGTTAGGTTAGATGCGATTTAACTACCCATTCCACCTTAGTCTAATAGACCAATAGATAATTGAGAGAAGTCATTTCTTAAACAACAGTGATACAACAACATTAATGCAATCAACAAGTAGCTTCGACAGGAATACACATTATGACAACAACAAAAGTAACCGCATTAAAAACACTCACAGCTTCAGCTGTTTTATGTGCACTTGCAGGTACCGCTAACGCCGCAACCATTGGTAACACTGACGTCTCTTATGGTGGCTATGTAAAACTTGATGCTATGTGGAGTGATTACTCAGCAGGCGTACCAGCTGGCGGCAGCATTGGCCGTGACTTCTATGTACCAGGTACAACACCGGTAGGCGCAGACAGCGACAGCGATGCAGTATTTGACATGCATGCACGCCAATCTCGCTTTAACCTAGGTACAGCAACAAAATTAGACGATGGTAAAACCATCAAAACTAAAATTGAAATAGACTTTATTGCTTCAGCGCCAGGCGGTAACGAGCGTGTTAGTAACTCTTACGCGCCTCGTATTCGTCAAGCATTTGTGACTTATGATGGTTGGTTATTTGGTCAAGCTTGGTCAAACTTTCAAAACGTAGGCGCATTACCAGAAACACTCGACTTCGTTGGTCCTGCAGAAGGTACTGTGTTCGTACGTCAAGCACAGGCACGTTACACTACCGGTAATTGGTCATTCTCTATCGAAAATCCAGAGAGCACAGTCACAGTTGGCGGCGCACGTGTAGCTACTGATGATGCATCAATGCCTGACTTTACAGCACGTTACGCACATAAAGCTGACTGGGGTGAATTAGTATTTACCGGTCTTGCTCGTCAGTTAACTTATAAACAAAATGGCATTGATGCAGATACATCATCGTTCGGTATCAGTGCATCTGGTAAAGTAAATTTTGGACAAAATAACCTTAAATTTATGCTAACTCAAGGCACAGGTTTAGGCCGTTATGTTGGTTTAAATGTCGCTCATGGTGCTGTGCTTGACGGTGATGATTTAGATGCAATTGATTCAACATCAGGTTTCATTGCCTATCAACAACACTGGAACAGCCAATGGCGCTCAACTTTCCTTTATTCATTCTTTTCAGCAGATAACAACACAGATTTACTAGCTGTGACTGGCGACCCTACAGAAATGAGCCAAAGCTATAGTGCCAACCTATTATATTCGCCTGTTAAAAAGCTTACATTTGGTGTTGAGTTTAAACATGCTGAGCGTGAGTTAGAAAGCGGTGCTGACGGCGATATGGATCGTCTACAATTCTCTGCAAAATACGTGTTTTAAAATTTAAACTTATTTTACTTCCTGAAGCGGCTTCGGCCGCTTTTTTTATATCTCCTTTTTATATTTCTGTGCCCTTTAAACTTTTTTGCAAACAATTACTCACCAAAACAGCAAGACCTAATTGCAAATTATTTTCATTTAGATTAAATTACGCATTAATTTCACTATTCATTGAACTAATTGGAACTTTGCATGTCATCAACAAAATTTTTGCGCTTATCTCAATTAAGCCTTGTGACCTCAGCACTTTTAAGTGGCCACGCTTTTGCAGAACAACAAAAAGAAGAACAAGCAATTGAAAAAATTGCCGTGTATGGCCAGCATCATAAAAACTACATCACTGAAGAAGCACAGTCAGCAACCAAATTAGGGCTAACAATTAAAGAAACACCACAGTCAATCTCTGTTGTTTCACGTGCGTTGATGGATGACTTCTCACTCGATAATCTAAACGCTGTACTTGAAAGCACACCGGGTGTCACTGTTGAGCAAATCGAAACTGACCGTACTTATTTTAAAGCTCGTGGTTTTGAGATCACCAACTTCCAAGTTAATGGCATGGGTATGCCGCAAGACAACGGTTCAATCCAAGGTACTCTAGATACTTCTATTTTCGATAGTGTTGAAATTGTACGTGGTGCCAATGGTTTAATGACAGGTGCTGGTAACCCATCAGCAACAGTCAACATGGTTCTAAAGCGCCCTACTTATCAAACGCAAGTAAATGCGTCTGTATCGTATGGTTCTTGGGACAATAAGCGTTTAGAGCTTGACGCTTCAACTGCTATCAACGAAAACCACGCTGTACGTGCGGTATTTACCAAGCACAAAACTGAGTCATACCTTGACCGCTACGAGCAAGATAAAACAATTTATTACCTAGCCTACGAAGGCCAGCTAACTGACAGCACAGTAGTAACTGCAAACTATGTAAATCAAAAGAAAGATGCTGATAGCCCACTGTGGGGTGCCTTACCGCTTTATTACAGCGATGGTTCAGCAACAAACTTTGACGCTTCAACTAGCACAGCGTCTGATTGGTCTTATTGGAATAACACAACTGAGCAGCTGTTCTTATCAATTGAGCAAGCAATCACCAATACTTGGTTCTTAAAAGCAAGCTACGCGCACTTAGAAAATGAGCAAGATTCTGAGCTTTTCTATGTTTACGGCACACCAGACAGAGAAACAGGTCTTGGCCTAACTGGTTATGCCAGTGAATATGACCACAAAGATAAGCACGACATTTTAGATATCTACGCAACAGGTAAATTTGATTTATTTGGTATGGAACATGATCTGTCATTTGGTGTAAACCAAGCAGATATGGATAACAAAGATAAATCATTATATGACTACACTACAGGCAATGGTTTTCCTGCAATGCCTGAGCTAGGTGGCTGGGACGGTGTTGCGCCAGTACCAACACTTACTGATGGTTTAACAGGAGCTGATATCACTAGTCGTCAACGCTCAGCGTATATTTCAACTCGCATTCGCGCAACTGACGCATTCAGTATTTTAGCAGGTGTAAGCCAAGTTAACTGGGAAACTGAAGGTGCCTCTTACGGCGTTGCTAAAGACAAAGACAGCGACCAGACAGTGCCATACTTCGGTGCTGTGTATGATATCAACGAAAACTTCTCAACTTATGCAAGCTACACAGAAACCTTCGTACCGCAAACAGAGCGTGACATCAATGGTGATTACTTAGATCCAATCACAGGTAAAAGCAGTGAAATTGGTGTGAAAGCACAGCTACTTGATGACGACTTATTTGTAACAGTTGCTTACTTTGACGCTAAACAAGTTGGCCTTGCTGTTGCTATCCCTGATTCATTACCTGATGACACTCGCTACTATGGCGCAGATGGCATTAACAGCGACGGTATTGAAGTAGAACTTAGTGGTCAAATCAACGAAACACTGAGTGCGAGCTTTAGCTACAGTAACCTAAACATTGATGGTGATGAATTAGTAAAAAACTACACGCCTGAAAACCAATTCAAACTTGCTGTAACTCACAAAGTGCCTGAGATTGATGGTTTAACCTTTGGCTTAAACTATCGTTGGCAAGACGATACAAAGCGCGTACAAGTGCGTGATGCGGCTACGAATGCTGCACTTATCACCACAACGCAAGATGCGTACGGCCTATTAAACCTAATGGCAACATACGATATTAACGACAATATGAGCGTTAACTTAAACGTTAATAACGTGACCAACGAAAAGTACATCCACAGTCTTTTCTGGGCTCAAGGTTATTACGGCGCACCGCGTAACTACTCAGTGTCTTTCAACTGGCAGCTGTAAGCTTGAGCTCGAAGCTGTAAATTTTAAGCTTTAAGTACATTAAAAGCCGCATTATATGCGGCTTTTTCATGGAAGAGTTGCAAGAGTAAAGTTTACCTTTTCTAACTTTACCCTCGCTAACTTTACCCTTACTAACTTTACCCTTGCTAACTTTACCCTTGCTAACTTTACCCTTGCTAACTTTACCCTTGCTAACTTTACCCTTGCTAACTTTACCCTCGCTAACTTTACCCTCGCTAACTTTACCCTCGCTAACTTTACCCTCGCTAACTTTACTCTCACTAACTACACTCTTTCTAACTTTACTCTTTCTAACTTTACTCTCGCTAACTTCCACCCATAAAAAAACCGCTAACTGTGTAGCGGTCTTTTTTGTGTTAAGTGCGGGTCAAATCACGCTTAACTGTACTCTTTTGAGGTGTTTATAGCTCGTCTTCAGCTAATAGGCCTGCATCTTCACCATCTTCTGGTTGTTCAGTTGCCTGAAGTAATAGCATCTCACGTAACTTACCTTCGATCTCATCTGCGATCTCTGGGTTGTCTTTTAAGAACTTAATTGAGTTTGCTTTACCTTGACCAACTTTGCTGCCATTGTAGCTGTACCAAGCACCTGATTTTTCAACAATCTTATGCTTAACACCTAGGTCAATTAACTCGCCTTGTTTAGAAATACCTTCACCATACATGATGATGAACTCAGCTTGTTTAAACGGCGGAGCAACCTTGTTCTTAACAACTTTAACGCGAGTTTCGTTACCAACAACCTCGTCGCCTTCTTTCACAGAACCAATACGACGAATATCGATACGTACTGAAGAGTAGAATTTAAGTGCGTTACCACCTGTTGTTGTTTCAGGATTACCAAACATAACACCAATTTTCATACGGATTTGGTTGATGAAAATACATAGTGTGTTTGAGCGCTTGATGTTACCTGTAAGCTTACGTAAAGCTTGTGACATTAAGCGAGCTTGTAGACCCATGTGTGAGTCACCCATGTCACCTTCGATTTCAGCTTTTGGTGTTAAAGCTGCTACCGAGTCAACAATCACAACATCAACAGCACTTGAACGAACTAACATGTCACAGATTTCTAATGCTTGCTCACCAGTATCTGGTTGAGAAACAAGTAAGTCATCAATGTTTACACCCAATTTTTGTGCGTATACAGGATCTAGAGCGTGCTCAGCATCTACGAATGCACACGTTTTACCTTGCTTTTGAGCTTCAGCGATAACTTGTAAAGTAAGCGTTGTTTTACCTGATGATTCAGGACCATACACTTCAACAATACGACCAGTAGGTAAACCACCAATACCTAGTGCGATATCGATACCTAGTGAACCTGTTGAGATTGCTTCAATATCTAGGGCTTTATTGTCGCCCAATTTCATAATTGAGCCTTTACCAAATTGACGCTCAATTTGTGATAAAGCAGCGTCTAAGGCTTTTTGTTTGTTATCGTTCATTCTGTTCTCCAAATCCGGCTAATGCAGACAGTATACTGTATGAAATCACAGTATCAAGCTAATTTTCAGATTTTATCAATTCAATTATATTTTTTAATGAATAAACAATAGCTTGCATTCTAACTTCAGCTCGATCGCCAGAGAAAACTTGCTGACTTGGGTAGTTTTGACCAGCAAAATGAATGCAAAACCATACTAATCCCACAGGTTTATCCAGTGTTCCACCACCGGGGCCTGCTATTCCCGAAATAGCTATTGCGATATCGGCGTTTGCTGCTTTTGCCGCCCCCGATGCCATTTCAACAACGGTTTGCTCACTCACCGCACCAAAGCTGTTTAAGGTTTGCTCGCTAACTCCAATGAGCTCATGTTTTGCTTGGTTACTATAAGTGACAAACGCTCGGTCAATATAATTAGAACTGCCTGGGGTATCGGTTAGTGCATAACTTACTCCACCACCAGTGCATGACTCTGCGGTAGTGATCCATAAGCGTTTATCCGTTAAAATAGCTCCTAATTTCGCAGCAAGTGTTTTAATCTCTTGATGTAATTCCATATTCAGCCTTTGGGTAAATACATGTCGTTTGATCTTTATGCACCGCACACTATAAAACAACAAACCCCTATGATGCAGCAGTATCTAAAAATAAAAGCCGAGCATCGGGATATTTTATTGTTTTATCGTATGGGCGACTTTTACGAACTTTTCTTTGATGATGCCAAGCGTGCAGCGCAACTTCTTGATATTTCTCAAACCCATCGAGGTAAAGCCGGTGGCGATCCCATTCCAATGGCGGGCGTACCCTATCACGCAGTCGAAAACTATTTAGCTCGCCTTGTACAAATGGGTGAGTCAGTAGCTATTTGTGAACAAGTTGGCGACCCAGCAACTAGCAAAGGCCCTGTTGAGCGTAAAGTTGTACGTATTGTTACACCGGGCACAATTTCTGACGAAGCGTTATTACAAGAACGCCAAGACAACCTGCTAACCAGTGTATGGCAAAACAAACAAGGCCTATATGGTATTGCCTACTTAGATATTAACTCTGGCCGATTCAATGTGTTAGAAGTTAATACCGACGAAGCATTTAGCTCAACATTACAGCGTTTAGCACCTGCTGAGCTGCTTTACAGTGAAACATTTGCAAATGTGCACTTAATTGAACATATCAAAGGCGCGCGTCGTCGCCCAGAATGGGAATTTGATCTAGATACTGCGCAGCATTTACTTTGCGACCAATTTGGCACCAAAGATTTAGTTGGTTTTGGAGTAGACAAAGCACACGCAGCTTTAGTGGCTGCAGGCTGCTTAATGCAATACGTAAAAGACACTCAGCGCATAGCCCTGCCGCATATTCGTGCAATCACCCTTGAGCAAAACGAACACGCAGTGATCTTAGATGCAGCAACTCGTAAAAACCTTGAACTAACGGTTAATTTATCGGGCGGTTACGAAAATACACTTGCACAAGTACTTGATAAAACAGCCACAGCTATGGGTTCACGCTTATTAAAGCGTCGTATTCATACCCCTGTGCGCAGCAAAACAGAGCTCAACTCTCGACTAAACGCAATTAGCGCAATTATCGATGCGCAATTATGTGGTGAGCTACAAGAGTCATTAAAGCAAATTGGCGATATTGAACGTGTTATCGCCCGTTTAGCGCTTTGCACAGCTAGGCCCCGAGATTTAACGCGCCTGCGTAGCGCACTGCAAGCTCTCGCGCCACTTCACGAACTATTACTAGATGCTAACGATCCGCGTATTAGTCAAATTATTGCAAAGTCGCAACAGTTACCTGAGCTACAAGACTTACTAGAGCGTGCTGTAATCGAAACCCCACCGGTGCTTATTCGTGATGGGGGTGTAATTGCACCGGGTTACAACAGCGAACTTGATGAATGGCGCGCCCTAAGCCAAGGTGCTACCGATATTCTCGAAAAGCTTGAAGAACGTGAGCGTGAACGCACTGGCATTAGCACCTTAAAAATAGGCTATAACAAGGTGCATGGCTTTTTTATTGAAGTAAGCCGCGCTAATTCACATTTAGTTCCTGCGGATTATATTCGCCGCCAAACGCTAAAAAATAATGAGCGCTATATTATCCCAGAGCTTAAAGAGCACGAAGATAAAGTACTTGGTAGCCAGTCAAAAGCGCTAGCGCTTGAAAAACAGCTTTACGAGCAACTCTTTGAGTTTATTGCTCCGCACATTGAGCAGCTACAAACAATGGCAGCTGTTCTAGCTGATTTAGATGTACTGAACAATTTAGCCGAACGTGCGCAAGCGCTTAATTATGCTAAGCCAACTCTGTGCGATAACGATAATATCAGTATTAAGCAAGGTCGCCACCCGGTAGTAGAGCAGGTAATGAAAGACCCGTTTATAGCTAACCCTGTGGAGCTTAATAACGACCGTAAAATGTTGATTATCACAGGTCCAAATATGGGTGGTAAATCGACCTATATGCGCCAAACTGCACTTATTGTTCTAATGGCTCACATTGGTTGCTACGTTCCTGCTGATAGTGCAGAGATTGGTAATATTGACCGTATCTTTACGCGTATTGGCGCAAGTGATGACCTAGCATCAGGGCGCTCAACCTTCATGGTTGAAATGACCGAAACAGCAACAATTTTAAATAACGCTACAGCGCAATCACTGGTACTGATGGATGAAATTGGTCGCGGTACTTCGACTTATGATGGTTTATCGCTTGCCTATGCAACGGCTGATTATTTAGCATCAAAAATTGCCGCTAAGACCTTATTTGCAACCCACTATTTTGAGCTAACCGAACTGGCCGAGCAAAAAACGGGGTTAGTTAATGTGCACCTAGATGCCATTGAGCACAACGACACCATTGCCTTTATGCATACCGTGCTTGAAGGCGCAGCAAGCAAGAGCTTTGGTTTACAAGTTGCTGCCTTGGCTGGTGTACCAAAAGCGGTGATCCAACAAGCAAAACAAAAGCTTAAAATGCTTGAGAATCACCAACCTGTTACTGCTCCTATTGAGCAGCAACAGCAAACGTTAAGTTTTGATGATGAGCCTTCTGAGCTTGAATTAACCTTAAAACAGCTTGATCCAGACAGCTTAACGCCAAGACAAGCACACCAACTACTGTATCAATTAAAAGATTTACTGTAGTGCAATAAAAGAGGTATAAAAAAAGCTGACGTAATGTCAGCTTTTTTGTGTGTTCTAGACCCGAAGGCCTATGTATTGTTGTCAAATTAGGTGAATTGGTCGAATAGGCTATCTGTACTTAACCCTTCGTGTTGCAAAATGTCTTTTAAGCGACGTAATGCTTCAACTTGTATTTGTCTTACACGTTCACGTGTTAAGCCAATTTCACGACCAACATCTTCAAGGGTTGATGGCTCATAGCCTAGTAAACCAAAACGACGAGCAAGCACTTCACGCTGTTTCGGGTTTAACTCTCCAAGCCAATCAACAATGTGCTTGTTAATGTCATTACTCTGTACTTCGCCCTCTGGACCATAGTCTTTTTCATCGGCGATAATATCTAATAACGCTTTGTCATTTTCACCACCGATAGGTGTATCCACCGAGGTGATTTTTTCGTTTAAACGCAGCATCTTAGTAACATCTTCAACCGGCTTATCTAAGCACTCTGCAATTTCTTCTGCGGTTGGTTCATGGTCAAGTTTCTGCGTTAATTCACGAGCTGTTCTTAAATAAACATTCAGCTCTTTGACCACGTGGATAGGTAAACGAATCGTACGTGTTTGGTTCATGATGGCACGTTCGATAGTTTGACGTATCCACCAAGTTGCATAAGTTGAAAAACGAAAACCTCGTTCTGGGTCAAATTTCTCAACGGCTCTAATAAGGCCTAAATTACCTTCTTCAATAAGGTCTAGTAGCGCAAGGCCACGGTTGTTGTAGCGGCGGGCAATTTTCACCACTAAACGTAAATTACTTTCAATCATTCGCTTGCGAGAGGCTTCGCAGCCTTTCAGTGCTTTTCGAGCAAAATAAACTTCTTCTTCTGCGCTTAGCAGCGGAGAAAAACCAATCTCACCAAGATACAACTGTGTGGCATCAAGATTTTTGGTAACTTCTTCTTTCGCAAAAATTTCATCTTCGTTGTCGACTTCTTCTAGTAACTCAGAAGATTGTTCTTCAACTACCGTGTCATCAAATTTATCGTCAATCGCGTCAGTTTTTTTCTCTAGTTTTGCTGTGTGACCCATAAGCGTCCTCCCGAGCAAATATGTGATTGAGCTAAATCACTTTATCAATACCCTAAATGGCTAAGGTAGATACTTAGCAGGATTGACTGCTTGACCCCGATAACGAATTTCAAATCTCAAAGCCGTAACCGAAGAGTCTGAACTGCCCATTTCTGCTATTTTCTGCCCTGCCTTTACTTCCTGTTTTTCCTTTACAAGCAACTTTGAATTGTGCGCGTAAGCGCTTAGGTAATCATCATTGTGTTTCAATATGATTAAATTACCGTACCCCCTCAATGCGTTGCCCGCGTATACCACAGTTCCATGTGCAGCAGCTAAAACAGAAGCCCCTTGTTTATTAGTGATCTGTAATCCTTTAAAGCCGTTCTCTTTATTAGAGAAGCGTTTTGTGACTTTACCTTTTGCAGGCCAGCCCCATACAACTTTGGCATTAGAATTACGCTTTTTTTCACTAATTATTTTGTTGGCTTGTTTCTGAACATACTCTCGTTGTTTTGGCTGATCAAGCCCTTTCTTTAATTTTTTGTTATTTTTTTGTATAGAAACAGTAGACTTTTTACTCGAATTCGTATATTTTTTCGTCTTTTTTGATTTTTGTGCCGATTTTGTGAGCGAAATACTCTGTCCGGGGAAGATGGTATAAGGTGCTGGAATATCGTTTATTTTTGCAAGCGTTCGAAAATCTTGCTGAGCGCTAAAAGCAATTGAATACAAAGTATCGCCCTTTTTGACTACATATTTTGAGCCAGAGATATTTACTTTGCGAGTGGCGGGTTTAACTTTATTATCTAAACTACTAACCGGTGCCGGTGCTTCGCGAGAAGTACAACCAAAGAGCAAAATACTAAGAAACAAAGTAACATAGACTGTTAACTGCCTGCTCATCGTAAAATGCTCCTTATCGTACTAGTTTAATGGTTTTACGGGTTATCGTAGTAAAAAGTACGCAACCACAACTAAAACAACTAATCCCCAGCCAAGCGCTTCAACATATTGACGTAATTTTTGCTCCATTTTAACGCCGCCCCACTTCATTAAAGCCGACACTAAGAAGAAACGCGCGCCACGACCTATTGCCGAGGCAATTAAAAATGGCAAGAATGCCATTTGCATCAAACCTGCACCTATGGTGAAAACCTTATAAGGTATAGGAGAGAAGCCCGCTAAAAACACCACCCATACACCATAGTTTTCAAACCAACTTAGCGCTGTGTCAAATTTAGCTTGCCAACCCATTTGCGCAATCAGCGGTTCAACTACCGGTTCGAATAACCAAAAGCCAAGTAAGTAACCTAAAATACCGCCAATCACAGAAGCAATAGTAGTAAAACTGGCAAAGCGCCATGCTTTATCTGGCTGAGCAAGCGACATAGGGGCTAGCATGACATCCGGTGGCACCGGAAAAAAGACAGATTCAGCAAAACTCATCCCTGCTAAATAACGCTCCGCATGACGATGTTTAGCCCATACCAGCGCCATATCATATAACTTAGTAAACAACTTCAAAGTATAACGTCCTATTCAATATCACCAGGTACCAAAGGTACAAATCTTACTGGTGCAACTTTATGTTCTGTAAATGTATCGCCATTTCTAACGACCATCATTAATTGCTGATCTTGCTCACCGATAGGTGCAATCATAACGCCCCCATCAGCAAGTTGTGCCAGAAGTCCTTGTGGCATAGTGGCCGCTGCTGCTGTGACAATAATCCCCTCAAACGGAGCTTGCGACTGCCAGCCTTGCCAACCGTCACCATGTTTCATGGTGACATTATATAAATCAAGCTTGTGCAAACGGCGTTTTGCTTGCCATTGCAATGCTTTTATACGCTCTACCGAGCACACTTTAGTGAAGGTTTTTGCCAATATTGCTGTTTGGTAGCCAGAGCCTGTGCCAATTTCGAGCACTTTATCACGTACACCCGCTAAGCGGAGCAGCTCAGTCATACGTGCGACAATATATGGCTGCGAAATCGTTTGTCCTTGACCGATTGGCAGTGCAGTATTTTGATAAGCTTTGTGTTGCAAAACATCATCAATAAAAATGTGTCTGGGTGTTGAGGCTATCGCTTCAAGCACAGAACTATCTTCTACACCCTCGCGTTTTAATAGTTCAGCTAATGCCAGTGCACTGCGATTATAATTAGTCAGCACTATTAATCTCCATATTTGCTAACCAGCTATCGACGGCTTGTAAGCTCTCTTTCGCCGTCATATCAACACTAAGCGGGGTCACTGATGCATAACCATTATTAATGGCATAAAAATCAGTACCTTCACCTGCATCACTTTCAGCACCAAGGGTACCATACCAATAAATGTCACGGCCCCATGGATCTTGTTGTTTCGTCATGGTTTCAGCTTTATGACGCGAACCTAAACGGGTTACCTTAACTCCTTTTAGCTCTGTAAGCGGAATATCTGGCACGTTTAAGTTGATGATTTGATCTTTCGGTAATGGGTGCGATGCCAACTCTTTGATAATACTCACCGCAACCGCAGCTGCAGTTTCAAAGTGATTTCCTTCTTTAGAGCATAACGACACAGCAATCGCTGGCAGTCCTAAGTGGCGCCCTTCAGTGGCAGCTGCTACTGTACCTGAATACAAGGTATCATCACCTAGGTTGGCGCCGTGGTTTATTCCTGCAACCACTAGATCTGGCTGCTGCTCGACTAATTCATTAACTCCCAAATGCACACAGTCAGTCGGCGTGCCATTAATCGAAAGAAAGCCATTATCAAGGGTGGTTGCACGCAATGGGTTCATGAGCGTTAATGAATTACTTGCGCCACTACAATTACGATCTGGCGCGACTAAAGTCACATCTGCTATTTGCGTCAATGCATGATACAAAACCGCAATCCCTTTAGCATGTACGCCATCATCATTGCTCAATAAGATTTTCATTTACGCATCCTTTTGTTTTTGTTCTCTGGGGCTTGCATCTTGATAGTCCACCAGCTCACGCAGCAAGGCGGTAGCAAAACAGCCTTTTGGTAAACCAAAACTTAACTTTAAAGTAGTTTCGTCAATTGTTTCAACAGTTAATGAATCAGGAATAAGTCGTAACATTCTACGCTCATTCTTAAGGCCAAGTTCGCTAAGGCCATTTATCCAAGACTGATAAGGTTCGAGCCACACTTTTTCGGTTTCGGTCAGGCCTTTTTCGCCTTTACCAACCATAGGGGCCGACATCACAATATCGCCAGACGCTAAGCGCGCAATATTGTCATCACTAATATTGTCTTCAAAAAATGCATTACTGCCGCTGAGCATAAACACTTCGCGGTGCATTGTTTTCGCAAGGCCATGCTCGGCAACCCGCATACTCACGATTTCATTAAATACATAAGAGCGCGCAGCTGAAATAACTAAGCCACGCAATTTTTTATCGCGGATACGCTCACCAGCAAACATGCGCTTTGCCATTTCAAGGTTGTGACCACCATGGCCAAAGCGCTGCTCACCAAAGTAATTAGGCACACCAGCACGCACCGCGTTGATACGGCACAAAATATCCAGCGGCTCAGTTACATTACGTAATGTAATGGTAAAGCGATTGCCTTTATGGCAGCCAGTTCTGAGCTTACGGTTATGGCGCTGTTGCGATATTACAAAAAACTGCTCGTTATTCAGTTCGCTAAATTCTATGTGCTTTTTAATTGGAACTGGCACGCTAAACCATTGGGTACACACGCCATGACGGTCTTTTAAGCCTGCATAACTCACATCACGTGGAGATACCCCTGCTTTTTCGGCAATACGTTTCGCAATAAACTGAGTATTTTCACCTTTTTTTACAACCTGTAAGCAAACATGTTCACCAGAACCGGTAAACTCAATACCTAAGTCTTCATCAACCATGAAGTCTTCGGCGTGAGTTTTAAAGTCGGCCTTAGAAAGAGGTTTGCCATATAGGTAGTTTAACTCACTCATGCGCTTTGTTTACTCATAATCACCACAGCGTGGCTTGAGATACCTTCTTTACGACCTTCAAACCCAAGCTTCTCAGTGGTCGTTGCTTTCACATTAACTTGTGACATATCAGCTTCAAGGTCTTGGCATAAGTTTTCACGCATAGCTTGAATATGTGGCAACATTTTTGGGGCTTGCGCAACAATCGTGACGTCGGCATTGCCAAGTACATAACCTTGCTCTTTAGCAAGCCCAACCACGTGGCGTAGTAAAATTCGGCTATCAATATTTTCGTATTCGCTCGCAGTATCAGGGAAATGCTTGCCAATATCACCCATTGCCAATGCACCTAAAATGGCATCACACAATGCGTGAATGGCAACATCACCATCTGAATGTGCTAAAAAGCCTTGTGGGTAATCTATTTTTTCACCACAAATTACCAACGGGCCTTCGCCGCCAAATTTATGTACATCAAAGCCATGGCCAATTCGAATCATGAGATACTCTCGTTTTGTTGTTTTTGCAGTAAAAATGCTGCTAAATCTAAATCTTCCGGGGTGGTAATCTTAATATTGTCACTGCGACCTGCAACCAGCTTAACAGGCTGCTTAGCCCATTCAATTGCCGATGCTTCATCAGTGATAGTCACACCATTTTTAAGGGCGCTTGATAGCGCATTAGTCAGCGCTTGGTAAGGGAAAAGCTGAGGGGTGAGTGCCTGCCATAAATCATCACGTGGCACAGTTTGCTCACTGTGGGTATGACCGCGCTTAATGGTGTCTTTTACTTTTGACGCTAAAATACCGCCTTCATTAGCAGCGATACATTCCGTTATTAAACGCCGAATATCAGCCAGACACACTAACGGCCTTGCCGCATCGTGAACAAGTACCCAATCAGGTGGGTTGTCAGCAAGTGATAGCAAGGCGTTAAGCACAGAATCAGCGCGCTCTTTACCACCAGACACACGCTCAATACGCTTATCTATATGTGGTAAATCAGCAAAGTAGCCGTCATCATCGCTAATTGCTACTTTGATGGTGTTTAATTCGTTAAGTTCTGCAAGTTTACTTAGGGTATGTTCTAAAATAGTTTTACCCGCAAGTTCAATATACTGCTTTGGCGCCGAATGTTGCATTCGACTCCCTACTCCCGCAGCGGGAACAATGGCGGTGATAGTTTGCTTAGTGTTCATTTTGCTGTTGACCTGGTAATACGCGAATAAAGGTTTCGCCAGGTTTAATCATTCCTAATTCATTACGCGCCCGCTCTTCGATGCCCTCTTGACCGAGTTTTAAGTCTTCAATATCGGCTTTGAGCACTTTATTGCGCTTTAATAATTTCGCATTGGTGTCTTGATGAGAGGTAACCGCTTGTTTTAAACGAGTGTAATCTTGCACCCCATTATGCCCAAACCATAAGCGGTACTGAAT
The DNA here is from genome assembly GCF_001469895.1 of Pseudoalteromonas sp. XI10. GTDB lineage: Bacteria > Pseudomonadota > Gammaproteobacteria > Enterobacterales > Alteromonadaceae > Pseudoalteromonas. The sequence goes on from NZ_LOPY01000050.1 coordinate 158,060, forward strand.
AAATAAAGCCAAACACAACAAGGCGAATTGAAAAACCCGCATTGAACACTCCTTCGCGGTTAAATTAAGTCAAAGGGCGTTTTAAATTACGCCAATTTATATTGCTTGCTAGTAGCATTTCTCTTAATGACAAACGCTTAGGTGTGATGCGTTTATTAAATTGCCATTGATGACCGCAACACGCAGCTGCCATCACCGCCTTTGCAGGCTTAAGTAATTGAATATGCGTGTTTTCTAGCGATTCACCGGAAGTATCAAACCAACCAAGCTCGTTGCAATGTACCTTATTGTCGCTTACTTGATCTAAGCTGTCTATGCGCACGGTTGTACATTGCTCGTCATTAATTAGCACGGGAACAATTAACCCGCGCTTAGCATGTTGACTATAAAAGTCTTTTGAGTCTTTTTTATTATAAACAGGCGGCGTTGTTTTTTGTTTTTCAAGCCAACTGCCATTTTGTGAATCGAGCTGTAGTGGCGCATCACCACTGACAATACGTATAGCTAAACGCTCAATATAGTAAGGCAGGCTTGCTAATAAACGTTTTAGCCTTGCTGTATCAGGTTCATCAACTAAACGCGGGATCTCACGAGCATAAAATGCATTACATAACTGCGCATACAAAGCTCGCTCGGCATCAGTTTGCCAAATTTCGGCTTGTTGCGAGTGTTCGCTCTGTGAAGTTGGTTTAGACAATGCGCGCTCTTATAAAACAATTGCTTGACTGTTTTATAGCATAGAGCGTTTATTGAGCGCTACTTTACTGCGCCTTTTTTACCCAATTTTGCGTTACCTGTTTCTAAAAACTGCACCACTGCATCACGCTTTTTACCTAACAACAAACTACCATCAGCTAAAAACATAAAGTTTTGCCAACAACGTTTAAAAACAGCAAAGCTGGTTTCAATGATGTTGTCACGAGCCATGCAAAAATAGACCGTCGTGTTTGCTTCCCACGCTAAGTGGTTAAGGATTTCTTCTGGTAACTGTTCGTCGCCCGCTTCCCATGCACTTTCCCAGTTAATGGTCTCTGAAAAGCTGTCGTCTTTGCCGCACCAATCTGTTTTATCAAAAAAGTCAGGGTGATCATGCTCGCGGCTCACCATAGTAGTCCATAAAACCGCAGCGCGTTCAGCGCTCATTGGTTTAATTTGTGCTGCGTCTTCGCTGCTTATCGGCATATCTTTATGACGAAAAACCCAGGCTTTTTTGTATTCATCTAACGAAATATAATTCATAGTTTAGGCAGTTTGTTTCAGCGTAAAATGTGCAAACTGCAATTATACCCAAATGACTCCAAGATGCGAGATAAACACATGACAATCAAACCCGGTATTTACCAACATTACAAAGGTCCAAAATACAAAGTTGAATATGTTGCCACCCACAGCGAAACGAATGAGCCATTAGTAATTTACCAAGCTCTATACGGAGAATTTGGCATGTGGGCACGCCCGCTTAGTATGTTTACAGAAACCGTCACTGTAGAGGGTAAAACGATACCGCGTTTTGCATACCTTTCAGACGCCGACTAACTGTGGCATCATGACGTTATTAATCACTGCTCAGACCAGATAAGGTGACATCGTGCTTTTTAATTCAACCGATAACTACATTGCCAGTAACTCATTAAAACAAGCGGTTAACGCAGCGATCTTGCTCGAAAAGCCGCTGCTAATAAAAGGTGAGCCCGGCACAGGTAAAACCATGCTGGCCGAGGAGCTTGCAAAAAGCTTAGACACCACACTAATTCAGTGGCACATCAAATCAACCACTAAGGCGCAGCAAGGCCTGTATGAATATGATGCGGTATCGCGCCTTCGCGACAGCCAGTTAGGTGACGAGCGAGTGCACGATATCAGCAACTACATTGTAAAAGGGAAATTATGGCAAGCCTTTACCTATGGTGAGCAACATAACAAACGCCCTGTATTATTGATTGATGAAATCGACAAAGCCGATATTGAATTTCCCAACGACTTGCTATTAGAGCTCGATAAAATGGAGTTTCATGTTTATGAGACGGGCGAGCGCGTGGTTGCAAAGCAGCGTCCGATTGTGATCATTACGTCGAATAACGAAAAAGAGCTGCCAGATGCCTTTTTACGTCGTTGTTTTTTCCATTACATTGATTTTCCAAGTAGTGAAGAAATGGCGCAAATTATCGATGTGCATCACCCTCACGTTAAACAAGACCTAGTTCGCCAAGCACTTGAGGTGTTCTTTAATCTACGTGAAGTTAATGGCATTAAGAAAAAACCATCAACCAGCGAATTGCTTGATTGGTTAAAGCTACTGATGGCCGAAGATATAGACGCTAAAACACTGCATGATAAAAGCCAAAAAGGCGGCTTAATGCCAATGTTTGGCGCACTATTAAAGAACGAGCAAGACATTAGCCTAGTCGAAAAACTTGCGTTTATGAGCCGCCGTTAAGATGTTAATTGCGTTTTTCTTTAAGCTTCGCGAATACCGCTTACCTGTTAGTTTGCGAGAGCTACTTGATTTGATCAATGCGCTCAAGCAAGGGGTTATTTTTGCCGATGTTGACGCGTTTTATTACTTAGCGCGTACCATCATGGTCAAGGATGAAACCCACTTTGATCGTTTTGATAAAGCCTTTGCAGATTACTTTAGTGGCGTAGCCGACCTTGATCTGCTCGAAAGCTTAAAACAGCAACATGCCTTGCCTGATGATTGGCTACGCAAAGAGTTTGAAAAACACTTAAGCGAAGAAGAAAAGGCGCAATTACAAGCCATGGGCGGCCTTGATAAACTCATGGAAACCCTCAAGCAACGCCTTGAAGAGCAGCAAAAGCGCCATGCTGGAGGTAATAAGTGGGTAGGTACCGGTGGCACTTCGCCATTTGGTGCCTATGGTTATAACCCTGAAGGTGTTCGCATAGGCCAAGACGGTAACCGACATCGCCGTGCCGTTAAAGTATGGGATAAACGCAGCTACCGAAACCTTGATAGTGACCGTGAAATTGGCTCACGCACCATTAAACTCGCTCTAAAAAAACTGCGTAAATTTGCCCGTACTGGTGCAAGCGATACTCTCGATTTAACCGAAACCATTCGCGCAACTGCAAAACAAGGCGGCATGCTCGATGTAAAAATGGCACCAGAGCGCCATAATGCGGTAAAAGTATTGATGCTGTTTGATATCGGCGGTTCAATGGATGATTACATTCATACCTGCGAAGAGTTATTTAGTGCCGCCCATAGTGAATTTAAGCACCTTGAGTTTTACTATTTTCATAACTGTTTGTATGAGCATGTTTGGCAAGACAACGAACGTCGTCACTCTAACGTAATTGATACCATGACCTTGATTAACAAGTTCACCAGCGACTACAAGGTGATCTTTGTTGGCGATGCCACCATGGGCCCTTACGAAATCGCCTACCCAGGTGGCAGCGTTGAGCATTGGAATGAAGAACCCGGCAGCGCTTGGTTAAACCGCATAACCAATCACTTTGATAAAGTCGCTTGGCTCAACCCACAACCCGTTGAACACTGGCGCTATTATCAATCGATAGATTTTATAAAGCAGTTAATGGACAACCGCATGTACCCACTCACGCTAGATGGGATTAGTAATGCGATTAGGGAGTTGAGTTAGAAAGTTAGAAAGTTAGAAAGTTAGAAAGTTAGAAAGTTAGAAAGTTAGAAAGTTAGAAAGTTAGAAAGTTAGAAAGTTAGAAAGTTAGAAACTCTAAACTTGCCACTATCTAAGTCAAGCAGCTCGAAAACTTTACTCTTCCCCTAGTAACTCGCTAACTGTCAATCTGACAGCTCTAACTTTACTCTTTCCCCTTGTAACTCGCTAACTAAGCGAGTTTCCAAACCAAAAACACTAGCGCAAAGCCCACCAAATAAGCTAAGCCTAACCAACTCAATATGCGAAGTAAGGTTGAGTGATGAATGCTGGGTTCTGAGCGCACTAAACTAAAGTTCAGCCATGCAAATACAGGAGTGGTTACAAAAGCGAGGGTCATAGCAAAAGTAAGCATTGGGCCAAGGGCTGATTTAAAGAATAAAATCACTGCCATGCCAGCAAATGCTTGTAGTAATAACCACATGTTTAAACTGTGTTTAGATTGTTTAATCGGTAGCAGTTTATGCGACTCATTTAATGTTCTGGCGTAGCCATCAAGCACTGTTAGCGTGGTGCCAAACATACATAAAAAAGCAATACCTGAAACCAGTGGCCTTGCCCACTCGCCCATAGTGAAGGCGTACATATCAATTAGCTGCTTCGCAAAGGCGACTCCACCTAATTGCACAGCCTGTGCTTGGCCATATTGCACTAACACACCTAATGAAAAAAACACTAAAGCAAGTGCTGCGGTAAGCCAGTAGCCCAAATTAAAATCAAACAAGCCTTGTTGCTTTGTCACAGCTTGTTGATGCTGCTTTTCTTTTAGCCACAGTGAGCTGATTGCTGATATTTCGATAGGAGCAGGCATCCAGCCCATGAGCGCGACCATAAAGCCAAGCATGGCAAGCTCATACGGTGACGGGCCCACATAGTCAACCGGTGCCATTGGGCCATTGTTAATAGCGACAACTAGCGCAGCTAAGGTGGTAACCGTTAGCAAGCCCATAATGAGCTTTGAGACATTATCGAGTGCCTTAAAGTGCCCCAACAACAAAATAAGCAAACACACAGCTAAAATCAGCCAGCATAATAAAGTTACAGAAACAGTGACAGGTAATGCATAGTGCAGCAGACTGGCCGTTAATAATAAAACCCCCGCAGTATTTACTACCGCAGCGACAATATTAAGCGCAATAAAACTATAGAAATACCCCGGCCCTTTTTGCTTGTAGCCTTCAACTAAACTTTGTTTGGTCGCAAGGGTGTACTCCATACCAAATCGAAAGAATGGGTACTTCAATACGTTTACTACAATGATTAGCCAAAATAGCTGCCAGCCGAATAACGATCCTGCTTGTGTTGATGCTACTAGATGTGAGCCACCAATGGCGGCTGTAGCCATTAAAATTCCCGGCCCTAATGCATTTAATTTAGATTGCCAATTTGATACTGCTGATTGCATAAGTTGTGCGTGTTTTATTCTTAGTAACAAGCAACTTACAGCGTTTTGTATGAGATTGGAAGCAGAGCAAGTTAGCAAGTTAGCAAGTTAGCAAGTTAGCAAGTTAGCAAGTTAGCAAGTTAGCAAGTTAGCAAGTTAGCAAGTTAGCAAGTT
>NZ_LOPY01000051.1 GCF_001469895.1 Pseudoalteromonas sp. XI10
ACTAGACTACCTACCACTTGTGTCAAGTAACTCGTTACTCGTTGGTTTTTTTAATCTGACTTCTAACGACTGATATCTAATATCTCCATTTTTATTCGGCGTTAAAACGCCTCCTACGTCTCGTATCTCACTAACTTTACTCTTTCCCCTAGCAACTCGCTAACTTTTGGAACTTCAATCTGACGGCTGATAGCTGATAGCTGATAGCTAAATATTAAAACCAAAAAAGCCAAGCGTTTCGCAACGGTTGGCTTTTTCAGATTTAGTTTTAAGTCTAGCCGCTTAGGCTAGTGCTCTGTAATTAGCTCAGGTTCATTTCTTGAATGATTTCGTGGGCAATTTCCGGTGTAGTACTGACCGGCTTTTCGTGTAGTTTGGCTTTCATTTGCCCTTTACGATGTTTTAGTGATGCATCAAGTTTTTTTGCAGCACCTGCGATAGCTGGGTACATCACATCATCTTCAGCTTTTACTGATAAACGTGCGCCTTCATAGGTTGTACTAATCTCAGCCTGATACTTATTGTGTTCTTTTGAAAGAATAATATCGAGTGATATTAATGATGGAAAATGGCTAGCAATTTTCGAGAACTTCTCGTTGATATGAGCTCTAACAGCCTCAGTAACGTCAACATGATGACCAGAAATATTAATCTTCATAGGGTATCCTTTTTTCTTGTTACCTCACAGTTAGTATTGGGGGCGAATTGAATTAACACAAGCGAAAATTGCAGATAATTAGTAATTGATTGTAACCACAGATGATTTAGATCATGCGTTGCGGATAAAGTATGCAAAAGCCCGCATCACACGGGCTTTTCAGAGAGGTTAACAACTGCTCATTAACTATACGAACAACAGTAATCAGCAAATTCGCTGACCTTTACTAGAAAGGTAACATTTGCATCAACGGTAAATGACTCTCCAGCTTGCATTGTTTGCCATTCGCTCTCACCGGGTAATAGCACTTGCCAACTGCCACCGTTAAGCTCCATCAACTCTTTTTTACTCGTAGCAAATTCAAACTCACCCGGTTGCATAAAGCCTAACGTTTTCGTGCTGCCATCAGCAAATACCACAGTACGGCTAGACACTTTACCGTCAAAATACACATTGGCTTTTTTCAGCACACTTACATTATCAAACTGAGACATCCTCACTCCTGTTGTTTTATTATTAAGTTACAGACAGTGCCAGTTGTCGGTTTAGCATTCAAGGGAAGCTGGGTGAGAAATAATCAAGTCGGGCTAGCTGTAAGCTGTCAGTTTTGAGCAGCTCGTGCAATTGTGGTAGGTCGTGCTTTAGCGCGTCAAGTTAAACACTACGAGAAAGAATATCTATGCAGAGTCATGAATTCTGAGCTGTAATAAATTGCAATTCTCATTGTTTTAAGAAGTATAGATTTTGTTATCTTCGTATGAAGTAAATTAAGACCCACAAGATTGTTTTTTAGCTATTTCATAGAAACAAATTAGACTATCTTCTTCACCCTTTGTTAATCGTTTAAATACTTTTGTACATGGAAAAAGCCAGTTATCACCACTTTGAATTCCTAACGTTAACAATTGCTCGTTATAACCCCAGACACCACCGTGCTCTTGGATGAAAACTTCACCTATGTAAGCACCTAACACCTTACTGATAGTTTCTATTTCATCGTCACTTGGGCTGTCATAGAACAATTTAGATAAAAAACTCCTAGGTATACTGTCATATAGTTTTGACACTATGAGTTCAACTTTTTCAACACTCGACTCCGTAAAGTCTAGTGTTATATCAAAATGACACTTGGCGTAATCAACAGCATCTAAAGAATATGCTTCCATCATTGCTGAGATTGTAGGTTCTTCCATTGAGATCTCTAAAAAGATTTAAAAGCTTGCTTTATAAAATAATTTACTACAATGTAGGTAACGATGCTTACAGTGATTACTAAAGCCAATGAGGGCAAGCCAAGGGGTATTGCTTCTGCTCTTGCATCACCAAAATCACACGCCCCCCAATTTGTTAAGCTGCCACCTAAATCTAGGCAGCTATCACTTCTTAGAAAGTCCATTAGCTTGAACCCGACAAGCAAACCTATTAACGAAGAGATTGAAGAGATTATTCTTTTATGTGATTTTTTCATGATGAAACACACCGACCTAACTATCTGGGGATAACCTTGATTAGTTATTTATATACCTTGACTATACTAGCTTGGAAATTGCAAAAACTAGAATGCACCACCATCTCCACCGCCGAAGCCACCATCCCCACCTCCGTCCGAGCCACTATCTATATCACTAAACATTGATGAACCTAAGAGCACTCCTAAAACACCGATACCCGATATATTGGTAATCGTATTATTCATAGACTCTAATGATTCGCCTTCAGGGAGATTAGCTTTATAAGTTGCAATATCACAGTACATAAAATATGCGTAATGTATGTGTTTTTTATTAAAGCCCATAACGTCTATTGTTTTATCAACCTGAGCTTTTGTATACGTTACAGAGCCACCGTATCTTTTCGCTAAGGCAGGTCTTAATTTGTATTTATACTTTCTGATTGTAGAACTTTTACCAAACATTAAAGTAGCTCCTGTTTTATAAAGCTTTCCTAGAAGAGTTTGACAAGTAACCCCGACAAACCTACGAGTGTCTGTAGCTAATGCAAATATCTTTCCTTACATTGCTATTAAGCAATACCACGAATGATATCCAGTTTATTTTCTGGTGCATCAACAGACATAAAATTGGGAATAGTCGATTCGGTTCTTCTTGGCCGCTCAAGAAATTGTACTGGCCATTCTGTGATCCTTTCTTCTTTCACATGCTTATACTGACCTGTTGATGGCTCATCTATATATTCACGCTGGAGAATTAATGCTAGTGGCTCTTCAGCTCCAGGTATATCATTACTGCACTCCAGTGCTTCTTCATACGTGTCGAAAGCATAGTAATAATCGCTCCCCTCTTCTAAATCAGGAGCACCGTTATGAGGGTGGCACCAAACTCAATATTCAAGTACCTCATCCCACACGTAACCACCACCAGATTTTGCTAAACCAGCATATTCACCGACTTTATTTGGGTCCAACACTTTTGGATAACTTTTCATAACCATCCTTGAGCAGAAAATATAAGTAAAAAACAAATATGCGTTTTATCGCGGCTTTTTTTGCTTCTTTTATAGCCTATTAATATCAAAGCTATTGGTTAATAGCTAGGCACAATTTCCGCGCGAAATAAATTTCACGCCTACGGTGAGGGGCTTTTAAACTGATGGCTGAGAGCTAAAACCGTTGGGTTTCACTCCGTTCTACCCAACCTACGGGGCATAAAAAAGCCCGCACTATGGTCAAACAGGGCGGGCTTTTAAATTTTAGCGGCTAAAGCTTAGAACAAAGCGTTTGCTTTGTTTACGATGTTTTCAACAGTGAAACCAAAGTGCTTGAATAACTCGCCTGCAGGTGCTGACTCACCGAAGGTCGTCATACCAACTACTGCGCCGTTTAGGCCTACATATTTGTACCAGTAGTCTGCGATACCCGCTTCGATTGCTACGCGACGTGTTACGCTTGCTGGTAGTACGCTTTCTTTATACGCAGCGTCTTGCTCATCAAATAAATCAGTTGAAGGCATAGATACCACGCGTACTTTTTTACCTTGTGAACGAAGTTCTGCAGCGGCATCTTGTGCAAGCTGTACTTCAGAACCTGTTGCAATAAGGATAAGCTCTGGCTCACCGTCACAGCTAAGTACGTAACCACCTTTTTTCACATCAGCTAACTGCTGTGCGGTACGCGTTTGTTGCTCTAGGCCTTGGCGAGTGAAAATCAGTGATGTTGGGCCATCTTTACGCTCAATAGCTTGTTGCCATGCAATCGCAGATTCAACTTGGTCACATGGGCGCCAGTTAACTAGATTAGGCGTTAAACGCATGCTTGCAATTTGTTCTACCGGTTGGTGCGTTGGACCATCTTCACCTAAACCAATTGAATCGTGCGTGTATACGAAGATGCTTGGCTGCTTCATTAATGCGGCCATACGTACTGCGTTACGTGCGTATTCCATGAACATTAAGAATGTAGCACCGTAAGGAATAAAGCCTTTATGTAATGCAATACCATTCATAATCGCTGACATACCAAATTCACGTACACCGTAGAAAATGTAGTTACCGCTAGCATCGTTAGCTTCTAGGCCTTTTGATCCATCCCAAAGTGTTAAGTTAGAACCTGCAAGGTCAGCAGAGCCACCCATGAATTCTGGTAGTAACGGGCCAAACGCATTTAATGCATTTTGTGAAGCTTTACGTGTTGCTGGGTTTGCTGGGTTTGCTTGTAGCTCTTCGATGTAAGCTTGTGACTTTTCAGCCCAATCAGCTGGTAACTCACCATTTGTACGGCGTTTAAATTCAGCAGCAAGTTCAGGGTGTGCACTTGCGTAAGCGGCAAACTTTTCGTCCCAGCTTGCTTCTAGTTGCTTACCTTTTTCTTTGCCATCCCACTCGCTGTAGATATCAGCTGGGATTTCAAATGCATCACCAGTCCAACCTAGGAACTCACGAGATGCTTTAATTTCGTCTTCACCTAATGGTGCACCGTGGCAATCATGGCTACCTGACTTGTTAGGTGAACCATAACCAATTACTGTTTTACAACAGATTAATGATGGCTTATCAGTGATGCTACGCGCTTCTTCGATAGCGGCGCGAATTGCATCAGGGTTATGACCATCAACATCGCTTACTACGTGCCAGCCGTATGCTTTGAAGCGCGCTGGTGTGTCATCGCTGAACCAACCTTCTACTTCACCATCAATTGAGATGCCGTTGTCATCCCAAAACGCAACTAGTTTACCTAGACCTAATGTACCGGCTAATGAACAGGCTTCGTGTGAAATACCTTCCATTAAACAGCCATCGCCCATGAATGCATACGTGAAGTGATCAACAATATCATGGCCTTCACGGTTAAACTGTGCAGCTAGCGCTTTTTCGGCAATTGCCATGCCCACTGCATTTGTGATCCCTTGACCTAATGGACCCGTAGTAGTCTCAATACCTGGTGCATATCCATACTCTGGGTGACCTGGTGTTTTTGAGTGCATTTGACGGAAGTTTTTAATTTCCTCTAGTGGTAAGTCATAGCCACTTAAGTGCAGTAGAGAATAGATCAGCATTGAACCGTGGCCGTTAGAAAGAATAAATCGATCTCGGTCTGCCCACTCTGGATTCGTTGGATTGTGCTTTAGATAATCGCGCCATAGTACTTCTGCGATATCTGCCATGCCCATAGGGGCGCCAGGGTGACCAGATTTGGCCTGTTGTACTGCGTCCATTGATAAGACGCGAATAGCATTTGCAAGTTCTTTGCGTGATGGCATGAATTCTCCTACCTTTATGTATTTGCGCTGGTTGTTTATGAAGCCCCATTCTTACTTATTGTAAGGGTACAGTGCAATTAAAAATCCGCATTAAATGCACCAATTATGGGCGTTTGTTAAGAACAATACGTTATTAGTAATTTTAAATAGACGTCTAGGCGTAAAATTACTATGCAAACATATTTGTTTTAGATAAAATACGCCCCTTAATTTTTTAGCGCTATTACCGACGTTTGTGAAGCGCAATATTTGTGAGCAGAAATACAATGGCAAAACATTTATTTACTTCTGAATCTGTTTCTGAAGGTCATCCGGATAAAATCGCGGACCAAATCTCTGACGCGGTTCTAGATGCTATCCTTGAGCAAGATTCTCATGCCCGTGTTGCATGTGAGACTTACGTTAAAACCGGTATGGTGATGGTTGGTGGTGAAATCACAACTAGCGCTTGGGTTGATATCGAAGAAATCACACGTAAAACAGTACGTGAAATCGGTTACACGCACTCAGACATGGGTTTCGATGCTGACTCTTGTGCAATCCTAAACACTATCGGTAAACAATCTCCAGACATCAACCAAGGTGTTGACCGTGCTCGCCCTGAAGAGCAAGGCGCTGGTGACCAAGGTCTAATGTTCGGTTACGCATGTAATGAAACTGACGTGTTAATGCCTGCACCTATCACTTACTCACACCGTCTAGTTCAGCGCCAAGCTGAAGTTCGTAAAAGCGGTGAGCTTAACTGGTTACGCCCAGATGCAAAATCTCAAGTAACGTTTGCATACGAAAATGGCAAGCCTGTTGGTATTGATGCAGTTGTTCTTTCAACTCAACACTGTGATTCAATCTCACAAAACGACTTAGTTGAAGCGGTAATGGAAACGATCATTAAGCCGGTTCTTCCTGCTGAGCTAATCTCAAGCGCAACTAAGTTCTTCATCAACCCAACTGGCCGTTTCGTAATCGGTGGCCCAATGGGTGACTGTGGTCTTACAGGTCGTAAAATCATCGTTGATACATACGGTGGTATGGCTCGTCACGGTGGTGGTGCTTTCTCTGGTAAAGATCCATCAAAAGTTGACCGCTCAGCTGCATATGCTGCTCGTTACGTTGCTAAAAACGTGGTTGCTGCTGGCCTTGCTGACAAATGTGAGCTACAAGTTTCTTACGCTATCGGTGTTGCAGAGCCAACGTCTATCAGCATCGAGACATTTGGTACAGGTAAATTAGAAGAAGCGCGCCTAATCGAATTAGTACGTGAGCACTTCGACCTACGCCCTTACGGCTTAATCCAAATGCTTGATCTTGAGCGTCCTATCTATCAACCGACTGCGGCATACGGTCACTTCGGTCGTGATGAGTTCCCTTGGGAGCGTACAGACAAAGCAGACGCACTTCGCGCAGCTGCTGGCCTGTAATAGGTTTGATAAAATGAAAAAAGCGCCTTCGGCGCTTTTTTTGTGTCTGATTTAAAGGTAACTCACTATCTTTTCGTAAACTGCGACACCCCAAACTAAGGCTAGAATTAGCAAGCTCAATGTCACTGCCGCAGAAGCCATATCTTTGGCCCTTCCCGATAATACATGATACTCAATCCCTACTCGGTCAGTGAGCGCTTCTATCGACGAGTTCAGTAACTCAACAATTAATAATAACAAGTAAGGTATAAATAGGACTAACCAATGATTTAATGACTGTGCAAAAACCACTGACAAGGGTAATAAGCACACCCCTAAATAGATTTCAGAACGAAATGCCGACTCTTCTTTAAATGCCGCTTTAAAGCCTTTAATAGAACACTTGGTTGCTTTTAAAATACGCCCAACGCCAATACCATTTGGCTTATTAACTAGGGGAATTTTTGGTTCTTTCATTTTTTACCTACCCGCTCAGAATTAGCCCGATCATAATGATAAATTCTTACTCTGTCACCCAAATACGCTTGATTAAACGCTAGCAATCACCTGGAATACTGCTGGTGTTTACGCGGGAAAACTGATCATTAGTTAATTGTTCTCTCAGTGCTTGTAGCGTTTTATAAACACTTTTTAGAGAAACTTTGTTACTTAACCAATGCGGAATTGAACCACCTGGGTCTGCGTAGGCTTGATGGCTGACCAACAAATTACTTTGTTGCTGTTCTAAACGCCAGTAAGCGGTGAGATCTTTAATACGCACAACGCCAGAGACTTCAGCTTTTGCATAAGGTTGGCTTTTGATTTGTAACTCGGTTTTGTGCTCATCTAAAGCGCGATAACAAGAGTAACTTACCAAGTCTCTATTTGATACCGGCCAAGGCGAGTTGAAGTGGGTATAAACAAGGGTTTCTGAAGGGCTTAAGCGCTCCATTAGCGTCACGCTTTTGACATTCTCGAGCCAGTTTTCGGCGTTGTCGGTATCACTGAGCAATGCCATAAAATCACTGGCCTTGGCATTTTTTACCAGCACAGAAGCATTAATTTCTATAATACCAGTTTCGTGCTTTTTATAGCTAACCTTTATGCCGTCTTGCTGTTTATAGGTTTGCCATTCAATAGGGTTAGCTACTGCCGAGAGACTCAAACATGCTAACCCTATCCATAGGCACAAGCGCATTTATTTAAAACCAATAAGGGTCTGTATTAAATGACGCGTGGCGACTTTGCTCCATCGCACTGACCAAAAACTCTGACTTTTGATCAAGCCATGATTGAATTTTTGTCAGCTCTAAGTCATCTTGACCTGCGCATAACTGCTTTAAGTACTCAAGGGTGCTTAACTCATAAATACCATGAGAGATATCAACCCATGGCATACGGAACTCATTTCGATCCTCTGTATCGAACAAGGCACCTAAGCAGTTGCCGCTGAGTAATGAGTTTTCAAGGCGGGTGCGTAGTGCCAAATAGTCTTCATCTGTAAACACTTGCTGCTCAGGAATAAGCTCGTGCATGTCGTGCCAATCTTTAGCAAATAAACGCTTAGCAATATCGGCAACTGGTTTTTCTGCTGCCTGAAACTCAGCTTGCCCCCATGATTTGCGCCATTGTTTTTCAATTAACCAGGTTGTTAATTGTAATAATAAGCGGTTGTATCGGGTGCTATGAAAAAGAGTTTCAATATCATCAATGCTTGGCTGAAGCTCTTTTAAGTCATTAATAACTTGTGTGAGCTCAGGCGCACTGTTGATTTTTTTGTAGTATGCGTGGCGCTTAGATGTGTAGGTTTTTAGCTGAATAGCATTTTCAACCCACGCTAATTCGCTCAATAACCACTTTAACTCTGTACGTAATGAGTCGGTATCGTCTTTACTAACAATATCGTCAAACAGCCAAAATGTATGGCGAATTAAACGAATACCGTCGGTGACACGCTTAAGGGTTTTTAAGCTTGGTTTTATGAAGTAGCAGGCTTCATGTTTTTGTACAAAGCGAATCGCGTAGTTAATGCTTTCTACTAAAGCTTGTTCTTGGGTTGCACCACGTTTTAGTGGCACAAAACCAATTGATTTGCTTGCTTTTAATGGTTTGTCATCTGCAAGACGATAACCTCGAGCAGCTTTAGAATAAAGCCCTAAGCGAACATGGCTTTCACTTACCAGTTTATCTGCCAGTGCAAATAACTCATTGCGACTACCTTCAATCAGTTCGATTTCAAGTTCAGAAATTGGCTCAACCTGACCCGACGCAGCAACTTCACCTTTATCTAATACCACTTCAATTTTTGCGCCACTTTCGGTTTCGAGTAACCAAGTACGGCGTATAAAGTTAGTGCTAAAAATTGGGTATAGGTTTTCTGCAATACCAGTCACTTGCATGCCATGCGGCCAAATAGCAGCATCAAATGCGAGTAAATCGGGGCGGTTACCTGACAGTGGTAAATTGTATTCTGGGCGCTGATGTAAGCCGCCAACCACTTCACCGGCAAGCTTGATAGTTTGCTCACACTCACCATCGCAACAGCGAGTACGAAGGCCAATATCTAAAGCACGTAATTCCCGGCTTGGCGTATCGTAATAAGCATTTTGTAAGTTGCGTGACGGTTTGTTAGTAACGGTTTTTGCAAATTGGGTAATTAATGCGGGGATCAGTGGAACAACGGCATCTGACACCAAAAACTTCAGTTCTATCTCAGTATCCATTCGCTTTGCGGAGTACATTTAAAATAAATAAGTGATCAAAATAAACAAAGCAGACTGTTAATGCAAATTTTTTCCTGTTTTTTGCGGTTAAGCTCACGCACGGATTACAATATCAGCCTTGCTATTAATAGTTGAAATCCCTACTATCTCTATACATAAAGAAATTATAAATTTAGCCACTTCTAGGCAAGATCACATTAACAAGGTAGATTGATGTTAAAACAGTGTATTTTTGGGTTGCTCCTTGCGGCCACCTCTTTTATTAGCTACGCAGAAGAAGCGCCAAGCAGCGACAACCAAAACACCGCCTACATAGTCGATAACCTGTACACCTTTATGCACTCAGGCCCAAGCAAAAACTACCGCATTTTGGGTTCAGTTGATGCAGGTACGCAAGTTGTGTTGTTGTCAGGTGAAGATAATGGCTACTTTAAAATTCGTGATGATAAAGATCGTGAAGGTTGGGTAGAGTCAAAATTTGTTACTGAAAATGCGGGTATTCAACAACAATTTCAAGCGCTGAATAACGACATGACGGTAATGCAAGAGCAGCTTCGCCAAGCTGAAATTGAACTGCCACAACTACAAGAGCAGAACAAATCACTGACAGAGCAAAACCTAGCTCTTAGCAAGCAAATTGAAGCGCT
Source organism: Pseudoalteromonas sp. XI10 (assembly GCF_001469895.1). Classification (GTDB taxonomy): domain Bacteria; phylum Pseudomonadota; class Gammaproteobacteria; order Enterobacterales; family Alteromonadaceae; genus Pseudoalteromonas. The sequence goes on from NZ_LOPY01000051.1 coordinate 10,141, forward strand.
TAAGAACACTATTGAATCTGAGCGCAATGCAAAGCAAACAGCCAGTGCTAAAGAGAAACGTCAGCTACTTACTTATGGCGGCGCAATTGCATTTATCGGCTTACTGTTAGGTATTATCTTAACCGTGGTGTTGTCTCGCCGTAAACGTTACGACGGCTGGGCGTAAGCCACTAAATAGTCAATAAAAAAGCACCTGATGGTGCTTTTTTTGTATCTATATATCGAACCTTAGTCCGTTGTCCTGTTTAATTTTTTCGATCACCATATAGGTGTGATGCGTACCTACCCCTGGTATATCAACTAAATCCCCAAGCACCTGACGGTATTCATCCATATCAGACACACGTATTTTTAATAAGTAGTCATAGCCACCAGCAACCATGTCACATTCAACCACTTGCGGGATATTTAAAATATATTCACGAAAGACTTTAAAGACCGATGTATTCGAGGTCACTAACGATACCTGCACATGTGCTAACAAGCTCTGGTTAAGTTTTGCTTCGCTAAGCTTAGCGTAATAGCCTTCGATGTAGCCTTCTTGTTCTAAACGTTTTACACGGTCTAGGCATGGGCTTGGGCTCAGATTTACCTGTTTTGCGAGGTTTACGTTCGATATTCTGCCATTTTTTTGCAGAGCGTCTAAAATTGCTAAATCGATGCGATCTAACATGCGTAATCTATTCGGACTGGTCATAACAGAATTTTATGCGGCTAAGTTAACGGTATGCCCTGTAAATTATCGTAAATCGAAAAATTTAACCAGCATATTCTGCTGGATTTTAATTAGAATGCACGAATTATATCAATGGTAAGAAATGCAATTAGTTCATTTTTTAGACTCCACATACCAGAGGGTTACATATGCTATTTAATGGCGATTTGACAACTGAATGTCCAATTAGACAAAAGATCCGTGATTTCTACCGTATTGACGAAAATGCGGTTATTGATCATATTTTGCCTTTGGCTGAAGTAGGCGTGAAAGCGCGTAGCCGAGCGTGGGAACGCGCTCGTCAAATGGTTTTAAATATCCGTCGCGATCAGGATGGTCAAAGCGGTGTAGATGCACTATTAAATGAATTCTCACTATCAAGTGAAGAAGGCGTTGTATTAATGTGTCTTGCAGAAGCACTATTACGTGTTCCAGATAAAGCAACGCAAGAGTCACTAATTCGTGACAAACTTGCTAAAGGTGACTGGAGCTCGCATTTAGGTAGCAGCGATTCTTTATTTGTAAACGCCTCTTCTTGGGGTCTGTTAGTAACCGGTAAAATGGTTAACTACAGCGACAAGTCAAAAGAGCAGCAATTCGGTGTTCTTAAGAAAACAATTGGTCGTTTAGGTGAGCCTGTTATTCGTAAATCTGTGAACTTCGCGATGAAGATCATGGGTAAGCAATTCGTTATGGGTCGTACTATCGACGAAGCCATTGAACGTGCAGCAGAAAAAGAGCAAAAAGGCTACGTTTACTCATACGATATGCTAGGTGAAGGCGCACGCACAATGAAAGATGCAGAGCGTTACTTCCAAAGCTACATGACAGCTATCCACGCGATTGGTAAAGCAGCAAATGGCCGTGGCCCAATCAAGAGCCCTGGTATCTCAGTTAAAATTTCTGCGATTCACCCACGTTATGAATTCACACATCGTGAACGTGTTATTGCTGAAGTGGTACCTAAGTTAAAAGAACTTGCGCTTGCAGCGAAAAGCTACGATATCGGCTTTACTGTGGATGCTGAAGAAGCTGACCGTTTAGATATCTCTTTAGATGTTATTGAAGCGGTATTCAGTGATGACGATTTAGGTAACTGGAACGGCTTTGGTTTAGCAGTTCAAGCATACCAAAAGCGCGCTATTTTTGTCGTTGAGTGGGTTGCAGAACTTGCTCGTCGAGTTGGTCGTAAACTAATGGTTCGCCTTGTAAAAGGTGCATACTGGGATACAGAAATCAAAACCACTCAACAAGATGGTTTAGATCACTACCCGGTATTTACACGTAAAGCGACCACAGACGTTTCTTACAAAGCTTGTGCTATTAAGCTTCTAGAAGCACGCGATGTATTGTATCCGCAATTTGCTACACACAACGCATACACTGCAGCAACAATCTTAGAAGTTGCAAAAGGCGACAACGAAGGCTTTGAATTCCAACGCCTGCACGGTATGGGTGAGTCGTTATTCGACCAAATCGTAACCCAAGAGAAAATTCAATGTCGTGTTTACGCACCAGTGGGTCAACACGAAGACTTACTTGCATACTTAGTACGTCGTTTATTAGAAAACGGTGCTAACTCGTCATTCGTGAATGCGATTGTTGATACGACTAAGCCTGTTGAATCACTATTACCTGACCCTGTAGAAACACTGCAAGGTTTACGTAACAAGTACAACACGCAAATCAAGATGCCAATTGATTTATATGGCGAAGAACGTGCTAACTCAAAAGGCATGGACTTAACTGATATCAACGTAATTACACCATTTAAAGAAAACCTTGATACCTGGTTTGATGAGCACCGCATTGAATTAAGCGATGTGCCAGAAGGCTCTCTTCCTGTGAAGAACCCTGCAAATCACAAAGAAATCATTGGTCATGTGAAACTACAATCTTCTGACGAAATGACTTCGCTTTTAGAAAACGCAGAAAAAGCATTTGAATCATGGTCACAAACACCAGTAAAAGAGCGCGCAAACTTACTACGTCGTGTTGCTGACATTTTAGAGCGTCACCACGATGAGCTTGTTGCTATCTGTATTAAAGAAGCTGGTAAAATTACCCAAGATGGTATCGATGAAGTTCGTGAAGCAGTGGATTTCTGCCGCTACTACGCAGCACGCGCTGAAGAACTTTCTGAAGATGAGCGCTTTGAAGCACGTGGTGTGATCTTATGTATCAGCCCATGGAACTTCCCACTTGCAATCTTCTTAGGTCAAGTAGCTGCAGCAATCGTGACTGGTAACACAGTTATTGCGAAACCAGCTGAGCAAACAAGCTTAATCGCACTTCGTGCAATTGAACTGATGCTTTCTGTAGGCTTACCTGAGCACGTTGTACAGCCAGTTATTGCCCGTGGCAGCGAAGTAGGTAAAACCATCGTTCCTGATGAGCGTATTCAAGCTGTTATGTTCACCGGTTCTACAGAAACAGGGACTCTTATTTCGCAAACTCTTGCTGCGCGTAATGATATCCAAGTACCGCTTATCGCTGAAACTGGTGGTCAAAACTGTATGATCGTTGACTCAACCGCTCTACCAGAGCAAGTTGTTGACGATGTGATCAGCTCTGGCTTCCAAAGCGCTGGTCAACGTTGTTCTGCACTACGTGTATTGTTCTTACAAGAAGACGTTGCTGATGGCATCATTGAGATGCTAAAAGGCGCTTTAAAAGAACTTCATGTTGGTGACCCGTCATTGCTTTCAACAGATATCGGTCCTGTTATCGACGAAAAAGCACTGAAAAACTTAAATGACCATGTTGAATACTTAAAAGGTAATGCAACTCTTCACTATGAGTGTGCGATTCCTGATAACAGCGAAAATGGCGCATTCTTCTTTGCTCCTCGTCTTTACGAGATCAAAGACTTATCTGTGCTTAAACGTGAAGTATTTGGCCCGTGTGTGCATATCATTCGTTTCAAGGGCACAGAGCTTGATAACGTAATTGATCAAATCAATGGCACTGGCTTCGGTCTGACCATGGGGATCCACTCGCGTATCGAAGAGCGCTGCGAATACGTGGCGAAGATGTCACGTGCAGGTAATGTTTACGTCAACCGTAATATGATTGGTGCGATTGTTGGCGTACAACCATTTGGTGGCCGTGGTTTATCAGGCACAGGCCCTAAGGCCGGTGGCCCTAACTACTTACAACGTCTTGTGAAAGAAAAAGCATCACCAGATAACGTACAAATGACAAACCTAACACCTGATGAGCTAGATACTCACCACTACTCAGGTGCAGCTGAGCAAGTTGCTAAGCTGATGGAAAACTCATTACGCGATGAGAAAATCTGGCGCTCAACACCACTGAACGACCGAGTTTCTGCTGTGCGTCAATTACTTGCAAAAGTAGCGACTGTAGAAATCATCGACGAGCTTGCGGATGACTTAGCATTAACGCTAGCTGATGCACGTGCACAACTTAACCGTCTTGAAAAACACATGCGCAAGCACACTGTGCTGCCAGGACCTACGGGTGAATCTAACACGCTTCACTTAGAGCCTCGTGGTTGTGTAGTTTGTTATGCAGATAAGAGTACGTCATTTAATTTCTGGGCAATTTCGATTATCACAGCACTTGCTGCTGGTAATACTGTAATCACGGTTGCTTCTGAGTTATTCTTTGACGAAGCGGTTGCGTTTAAAGATAAGTTCATCTCAACAGGTATTGCTGAAGGTGTATTCCAAGTTGCTAAACCTAATCAGTTACAAGCAATTTTAGCGCACCCTCACCTTGCAGGTGCGGTTGTTGCAGCTCGTTCATCACGCTTGGGCTACTTCAGCCAGCAGCTAGCACAACGTAAAGGTGCGATTCTGCCAGTGATCAGCTCTGAGTACTACGACACGCTAATCAAGCGCTTACTAACTGAGAAAACAATCAGTGTTGATACAACCGCTTCAGGTGGTAACACATCACTAATGACCTTAGTTGAAGACGACGAGTAATCGTATTAGTTAAAGGAAATTAAACTTTCCTGAGTTATTTAAAAGCCCCCGCATTTGCGGGGGCTTTTGATTTTTACAGATACCTTTTTACTATTCTTGTTTACCGAGCTACAAATTTTCTGCTAGTTTTATAGTAATGTATTCGACTAGAAGTAAAGGCTTTGAAAACACTCCCTATCAATCAACTTAAGCCCGGCATGTTTGTCCAAAGTGTGACAAAGCAAAAAGGCAAGATCCGTATAAAAAACCAAGGTTGGGTAAAAACACAGGGAAGCATAGACAAGCTGATCAAGGCTGGCATCTTAGAAATAGCGATAGACCCAGACAAAACACTGACCTTAGACAGTGAGAATAAAGTGGTTGAGCAGCAACATAATCCGCAACCTGTTGGCGAGACTAGTGCTTTTGACCCTTGGCACACTACTCACAGTGTGTCTGCAGAAATGGGCAAAGCAAACAACTTATATAACGAAGCAAGATCATTGCAAAGCAAAGCCTTTGACGATATCCGCGATGGCAACAAAATTGATATTGCCCCTTTTAAAGAACTCGCAAGTGGCTTTATTGATTCGGTTTTTCGTAACCAAGATGCGCTTGCCTGTATCACTCGTATGCGTGAAAAGGATGCTTACCTACTTGAGCATTCTATCAATGTATCAATTTTGATGAGTATTTTTGCTAAGCACTTAGGTATTGAAAAAGCCATTATTGAAGAGCTTGCGACCGGTGCTTTACTTCACGATATTGGTAAGATCAATATTCCCAATGAGATACTCAATAAGCCTGGCAAGTTAACCGACGAAGAGTACCAAGTAATTCAAGACCATGCTCGTTTCAGTAAAGAAATTTTAGAGCAAGCAGGCTTGAGCGGGATTGCTGTAGATATAGCAGGGTTCCATCACGAACGCTTAGATGGCAGTGGCTACCCGTTTGGTAAAAGTGGTGACGAGATAAGCTTGTACGTACGCATGGCTTCGATTGTTGATGTGTATGATGCATTGACCGCTGAGCGGGTCTACAAAGCAGGCATGGAGCCAATTAAAGCGTTTAAGATACTAAAAGATGGCTGCCCAGATAGCTTTGATGGAGATCTAGTCACTAAGTTTATTCAGTGCATCGGTGTGCACCCGGTCGGCACTTTAGTTAAACTTGAGAGCCAAAAATTAGGTGTGGTCACTCACAGTAACCCTACTAGTCCTTTAAAACCTCAAGTTAAGGTGTTTTATCACGCTAAGCATGCTCGCTATACCGAAGTGCAGGATATTGATTTGGCTAACAGCCGTTGCCACGATAGCTTAGAATCAGCAGTCAGGCCGAGTGACTTTAACATCGACCTGATCCGCTTTTTTAAGAATGCTATTTTACCTTAACCTTAAAATTAAGACTGGCTACTCAGGCCAGTCTTGTAATGCTTTTAACGTAAACTCATAGCCATCGTAGCTTAATAAGCTCTGCTCTGGCGTAATTTCAATCACAGATAACACACCAATGTTATCGCCTTCGTATAACTCACGACCATTTAACTTAATCCAACGCTTCGATGTTTCTGAAGCATAAATATGCGCTTGGTATTTAATGGTAGGAATGAGGCTTTGTAATGCATCAGGCAATAGCTCAATGGGCTCTGCATACGATGTGTTTTTAGTGCTACGGGTAATATCAACACTATGTTTGTTATCAACATCTTCAACCGCTTTAGCAAAAGCATCTTTCAATGTATCTGGTACATCTTTAAGCTCATCATTTGTTGATGATTGAGAAGCAGGTTGAGTTGGCTGACCATTAAGTGGCTTGCCGAGCACCTTGTATTTACTTAAATCAACGCCATTACTGCTCATTTGCTGCGGGTTGATTTGTTGCATTGACTGCGAAAACTGTTGCTGTGATTGATACACTGGCTGATTTTGATACGCAGCTTGCTGCTGGTACTGAGGTTGTACTTGATAACCTTGATTTGCATACACAGGAGCTGAATTAACAGGTACTTGCACCCATTGATATTGCTGACCTTGCACCGGAACCTGCTGCATCATTTGTTGCGGTACAGATTGTTGCACTTGCCCTTGTTGCATCGTTGTTACTTGGGCTGGGTTATTGGTCGCTTGCGGGTTTTGGCTTTGCGCTACTTGCTGTTGCTTAGCGAGTTGTTCTGTTTCAGGACTTGCCTGAGCCTCAGTGGCAACGCTTTCTGTGGTTTCATTGCTGTTATTAACAAGCTTTGGCTGCTCAGCAGCAGGTTTAGTTTGCTGTAACCATTTACCAATCGAAAATCCTGCCATAAGCGTCAATATTGCCGCCAGTAATAGCCCAAATGAAAAAGCTAAGCGGCGATAGCGTGTTAATTCTTGCTGTTGTTTGAGCGCAAGTGCGGCTTGGTCATGATCAACGGCAGTTTGTGCGTGCTGATCAGATTGTTTAATTGCATCTAGTAATAATGACATAAATGAACACTCGTTATATTAGGTAGGATAAACCAATACCCATTCCTAATACGGCTAAAAATGAAACTGGGTAAAGCCAAACATAACTCGGCTCTTTATTTGCTACAGCAACAGGAGTGCTGGTTGGCGGCAGTGCTTCTGCGGCTGAGCGCATTACAAGCTCACTGTCGATACTCAATTTTTGCTGTGAAAATGCTCCCACTAAACAGCGCTCACATAATAAATTGATCAATCTTGGTACGCCTTGAGTAACCTGATAAATCGCTTTTAACGCATCCCCTGAGAACAATGCTTGCTCTGTGCCCGCTTTAAATAAACGGTGCTTAACATAGGCAAACACTTGTCCTTCAGTGAGTGGTAATAAGTGATAACGCGCAGTAATACGCTGGGCAAGTTGTCTTAATTCAGTGCGTTTTAAAAGCTCTTGAAGCTCAGGTTGCCCTACTAATACAATTTGCAGCAGCTTTTTATGATCTGTTTCGATATTGGTTAACAAGCGCAGCTGCTCTAGCACATCAGGTGCGAGTAATTGTGCTTCATCAATAATTAAGATGGTGTGACCGCCCGCTTGATTGTTTGCCTCAAGGTGCTTTTTAATCACATCAGTAAGGGTCTTCAAAGTCGCATTAGTACTGTCATACTCAATCTTTAATTCGTCACAAATACTGGCAAGCAGTTCAAGCTGTGACAAAGCCGGATTATGAATTTGTGCCACTTGGGTGTTTTCAGGTAACTGCTCTTGCAAGCTTCTTGTTAGTGTTGTTTTACCTGTACCCACTTCGCCTGTTAACAAAACGAAGCCACCCGCTTCACCTAATCCATAGGTAAGGTGCGCTAATGCCTCTTTATGGCGTTCACTAAGAAATAAATACTCAGGATTTGGGGCAATCGAAAAGGGTTTTTCTGACAAGCCAAAATAGCTTAAATACACCGTGTTATTCCTTGCGTTTAAAATCACGGTCTATAATGGCAAAAAACATCGCTACTTAAAACCTTGTTTACATTTTATTGGCTAAATAACGTAAAATAGCGAAAAGGCAAAATTATAGGTGTTTTATGCAGGTTTATTTAGTCGGTGGCGCAGTCAGAGACGCCCTACTTGGTCGTGACGTTAAAGAGCGCGACTATGTGGTAGTTGGTGCAACACCTGAACAACTTATCAGCCAAGGCTATCAACAAGTTGGTAAAGATTTTCCGGTATTTTTACATCCACAAAGTAAAGAAGAATATGCGCTGGCTCGAACCGAGCGAAAACAAGGTCAAGGTTACACTGGCTTCATTTGTGATTTCACGCCAGATGTCACATTAGAGCAAGACTTAATTCGTCGAGATCTCACCGTAAATGCCATTGCTCAAGCTCAAGATGGCAGCTTAGTTGACCCTTTTTCTGGCCAACAAGACCTTGAAAATCGTGTATTACGTCATGTCTCCGATGCCTTTAGTGAAGACCCTCTACGCATATTACGCGTAGCGCGTTTTGCTGCTCGTTATCATTACCTAGGCTTTACTATTGCGCCAGAAACCAAGGCGCTTTTAATTGATATGGTCAAAGCCAATGAGCTAAACACGCTAACTGCTGAACGCGTTTGGTTAGAATGCGAAAAATCTCTAAGTGATGGCGCATTTAGCGAGTTTTTAAATGTGCTTGCCAGCATTGGCGGCCTGCATGTAATTAGCCCTGAGCTTGAAAATAAATGGTGTGATGAGCTTTACCATACCTTACAAGCTCGCCTTGCCTATGCGAATAAACTGCAAGTTAGTGACACTGCGTTATTATTTAGCCAAGTTACCTTAGCGCTTTCAAGCGATGAGATAAAAGCGATAGCTAGCAAGATACGCTTACCTAATGAAGTGCGCGATTTAGCGCTGTTTAGTCAAACCCATCAAACAACGTTAAGTGCAGAAAAACCATCTAGCGAGGCCGTTTTTGCTTGCTTTAACCAACTTGATTTATGGCGTCGCCCTGAACGTTTTGATCAAGTATTAAAGGTGTTAGAGATAAGTCAGCAACAGCCAGTAGCCCGCTATGACTCTTTAGTAAATGCAGCCACACAAGCACGGGCTGTCAACCCGCAACAGTTTATTGCACAAGGTATAAAAGGCGCAGAAATAAAAACCGCGCTTGAGCAAGCGCGGTTAAAGATTATTAAAGACTACTTTTCGTAGCGCACCAAACGCAAATAAACATCGGACGTTTTTGCGTGAAGGCTGTTGATGCCTTTATCAAATTGATACACCCAAGCTAGATCAGTGCGACTGATCCCTGAAGTGCTACTCCAGTAGTTTTGCAGCTTAGTCGATAAAAATGCGTTTTCGTTAATGCTAGGCTGCACACAACTATGCTCTAAAATACTTGCTAACTCTTTAACATTTGGCACATGCCAATCACTGTAATCAGCAAAAGTTGCATTTTCAGCCCCGCGTAAAGCTTCGCCCCAAGTAAGTTGCTGGCTAGTGCCCTCGCAAGTATCTGTGTCACTATCATAGCTTTGACCAAACGTACAACGTTGCCACATAAGACCCGTTTCGCTATCACTTACAGTGCCATCTTCGTTAATTACAAAACGGCTATCAGGGGTCGTCTCTGTGACGGCGCTGTAACATACTTGCGCAGCAGCAAAACCCGATTGCAGAGCAATAACGGTAAGTGCTGTAATTAAAGGTAACTTTCGCATATTACTCTCCCGGCGTTCTAACTAAGCGCACAAAGGCGGTATTACTTTTCGGATACGCTAAATCATTAGCTGTACTCATATCGATAATATAAGCTTGCGATAAACTCGTACCATCTGCCGCTGTTTGCGAAGTCCAATAAGGCATAAATGAACTGCTACCGGTACTTAGCTGAGTATCACTTGGTTGATTAGGGAAGAAATCACTATTAAGCAATGTAGACTCACCTTGCTTGGCATAATCTAATAACCCTAATAACTCGGTGTAAGTTGGCACACGCCAATTTGTACCACCGCAAAAATCGCTGCTGTTCACATCATTAATGTAAGTTTGCAGGCCACAGTCACTGGTGCTTGGGCAAGTAGAGCCGGCAGCCCCTTGCACACTACCCGTTTGCACACCACTTGAACCATTTAAATACCAGGTATAATGGTTTGTTGCTGCACGATCAGCTGTCGACGGTGGTAATGTTGAACTGGCTTCTTTTACTTCCCAAATAAGGCCCGTCACGTTATCGCGTACACAACTAAAGCTGGTCGCATCATCAGGGAGTTCGTCGGCAAATTCATTCATTTTAGTAAAATCAAACGCTAAGTCGCCCTGACCTACTTTATCTAGTTGGTTTGCGACACTATCACGACCTACATCGGCGTCTTGGCTTGGGAAGTCTTCGCTGTCACAATTAATTTTTTGTGAGTTGTTATAGCAATCACTCATGCCTGTATCGTTAATTAAACCAAGTGGTTTTGGGCTAATATCAATTATCACAGTATCTGTGTCGCTTCGCGATTTACTGTCAGTCACGGTAACTTCTAAACTAAGCTCAGAATCGGTATCAACATCAGGGGCTACAAACGTCGTGATACACTGGTTCTGGTTTGCCAAGGTCACAGTTTCACCTGTTAATTGCTCCCAAAAACATGACTTTGTTGCTGTCACAATTTCACTATTGCTGGCATCAAGGGTTACGGTATCAAACTCAATAACCTGCTGATCTTCACCTGCATCCGCAATAATCACTTCAACGGTTTTGTTTAAGGTAAACGATGCTTCAGTGCTTGCTGAGCCACCTTCATCATCCGTTACAGTTAAACGCCATGTCATCGCTGTATTTGATTCAAGTAGTGGGTGAGTAAAGCTAATGGTTTGATTGTTGTAACTGTCAGCCGTTAAATCTGGGCCATCAAGTTGAGTCCACAAGTAACTGTCAACTGAGCCGTTTTCATCAATATCAACAGACTCTTCGCCACTTAATGTGATCACATCATTATATTGTGATGGCAATTCTTCTGGAGCTGTTTGCGTGATCACTGCAACAGGCAGTTGATTATTTGATGTAATAAAAATACTGACCTGATCGGAAACAAGTTGCCCATCGGTTTGATAATTCACTTTTAAAACAAGTTCAGAGTCGAGTTTAATATCTGGAGCGGTAATGGTTTGTTCTGCGCCCTCTGCTGGAAAACCTTCTAGTGCAGGGCCACTGACTCGCTCCCAAGTAAAGGTGCCATCAGCTGGGGAGCCTTGGGCAGAGACAGTAAATTCACTTTTTTCAATAATTTGCTGATCGGAGCCTGCATTAACTGTTGCTGCGACTGGGTTCGAATCACTCGAACCACCACCGCCGCCACAGGCTGTTAATGTCGTTAATGCAACTAGGGTAAGAGGCACTAATCTCATGTTTACCACCTTAAAATGCAAAGTCGGTCATGGCCGACTGCCAAATAAGAAAGTCGGTCATGGCCGACTGCCAAATAAGCTAATAACAAGCAATTAAAGTGCCAGACTAGGAATTATAAATAACTATCTTGGTGAATACGTACGAAGAGCTTAGTGCCTATTTTACTGTAATCAACTTTGTACTCTCTGCCATCAAGGGCTTGAATAAACAACAAACGTTTTTCTTCTGCAAATACATCTGGGCTTGATACATACACCATCTCTAAGTAGCGCTCTTTGGCTTCACGACGGTTTTTTGGCAGGTCTTCTTTAAACGGCTCTAAACCGTTTTGAGTAACTTTAATGCGTGGATGGTTCTCACCATTCACAACCACTAAGTCGAGTTTTTTATCTTTATGTATAATTGTGTTTCGACCGCTTTTAATAAAAGAACGTTCTTGACTCATAGCCTTTTCCTACTACTTACTGCCACCTATAGCTTACTTTTTCTGTAAGCGAGTCTCTATAAACTCACTAGGATTCAGTTTCCAACGATTCAAATCAGCACTAAATTGCCAAATATCAACATCAAGTACATTGGCAGGCAATAATAAATCGTATCCTGTCAACTGCCTTAAATGCTGCGTACGATTGGCAAACATGGCAATCAATCCTTTGTAAACCTGACCACTTGGGGCAGTGTAGTCCGTCTCTTCTATTAACCATTTTGATGGGCAATCACCATTTTTGCAATGTTTTTGAATAACTTGCATAAATAGATGACGCTGCTCTATTAGTAATCGTCCGGCAATTCTTGGGTGAATCTGTGTTAAAAATTCATCTATGTTATTGAGTTTAATACCAACTGCATTTAACTCAAGATATTCTAAGCCCTGTTCCACTTTTGGTATACCACTATGATGAAAATTAGCATGATTTAGCTGCCAATTCCCAACTTTGTGATGATAAATAAGTAAATTCTGAGTAAATGTTAGGCTAAAGTATGGTTCTTGAGTTTTTAAAAAGCCAATAAAAATTGCCGCTATGCAGGTTGTGGCTAAAAAAATCTCAACAATGCTAATTTCACCGGGCCTCAATAGGTTAACTAGCATAATAATGATTAACCCAATACCACCAACAATTAAAAACTCACTGCCATGGCGGGATGCTTGTGCGCGCACTCTAAGTGCAGGAGGTTTCTTATCCATAAACAGAAAAGTAAAAAATAAACATCACAATTGTGACCAAAACTATCTTTCTAAGCGTTAAACAATAATTACATTTTGGCTCTTTACCCATACTAAAACCTCTCTTTTAGTCACAATAAAGGAACAAACTAGCCGAACTTTTAACTTTTACGCCAAATGCACAAATTTATGAGATACCTGACATACGGGGCACGTACTAATTTTGTACACTACACTCAACTAATTTTCTGGTAACACGATGATGTATTCTACACAATCTGGTAAAGCACTTTTTCCTTTTATTATTACCCTTTTACTAGGGTTATGTATTTATTTGTATTTACCTTCAAGCCAAGGTGAGCAAAGCAACTTTGGCGACCGTGCAACTCAAGTGACAGCGCACACTGTTACAGCCGAAGAAAATGCGGTGCTAATAGAAGCAATTGGTAGTGCTCGTGCTAACCAAGCTATTTATATTCGCAGTGCACAAAACGATTATGTTACCGATATCTTTTTCAATGATGGCGACTTAGTCAGTAAAGGTCAAAAACTGGTTCAATTGCAATCTCAAGAAGAAGAGTTAGCAGTGAAAGAGCTAAGCATTAATTTACGTGAAGAACGCCGTCAACTTGAACGCCTTACTGAGCTATCTCGCTCACAGGCTACGGCTAAATCATTACTAGAAGAGCAGCTATCTCGCGTTGACGCAACCGAAGCACAACTTGAAAGCGCTAAAACAAAACTTGCCGAAATGACGATTAAAGCACCGTTCACAGGTTTACTTGGTAAGCGCGAAATTTCAATTGGTACTTATGTTAGCAATACTACAAACATCACCACCCTTGATGATATCAGCATCATTAAAGTCGACTTTAAAGTACCAGAAAAATACCTAGCGCAGTTACAGCTAGGAATGAAAGTGATGACGCAAAACGATGCTTACCCTGATAAAACCTTTAACGGTAAAGTGACGCATATTAGCTCGCGTATCGATTCAGTCACTCGTAGCGTTGAAGTTACAGCAAGCTTTATCAATGAAAAAGGCCTATTACGCCCAGGTATGCTGTTAAACACCGCATTAGAGTTAAGCTCAAACCAAGCGCTAATGGTACCAGAGAAAGCCGTCATCCCTCAGCAAGACAAACACTACGTGTTCCAAATTGAAGATGGCGTTGCTAACAAAGTCGAAGTACATGTGGCGGGTCGTCACAATGGCTGGGTAGCTATTGATAAAGGCCTTGAAAATGGGCAGCAAGTCGTGACTGAAGGCATCATTAAGATCCGTACTGGCAGCAAAGTAAGTATCAAGGGCTAAACCATGAAAATTACTGATACTAGCGTTAAACGCCCGGTCTTTGCGATCGTAATAAACCTGTTGTTACTTACCTTTGGTTTGGTGGCATTTTCTATGCTACCACTGCGAGAATATCCAGATATTGAAACACCGATTGTCAGCGTTAGCACAGATTACACCGGTGCCAGCGCAGAGATAATTGAAACTAAAATCACCCAAGTACTCGAAAACCGCATTTCAGGTATCGAAGGCATTAAAAGTATTAACTCATCAAGCCGAAATGGTCGCTCAAATATCACTATTGAGTTTAATATCAGCCGCGATATTGATGCCGCATCAAACGATGTACGCGAACGTGTAGCCCGTGCCCTTGATAGCTTACCTGAGCAAGTTCGCCCGCCAGAGGTCTCTAAATCAAACAGTGATGAAAGCCCAATTGCCTGGTTCGTACTAAACAGCACTACCATGGACTCATTACAGTTATCTGATTATGCACAACGCTTTATTGTTGACCGATTAGCGGTTGTTGATGGTGTCTCTAATGTACGCGTTGGTGGCGAGCGTAAATACGCAATGAAAATTTGGTTAAACCGTAAAGCGATGGCAGCCCGCGGTATTACCAGTAGCGATATTGAAAACACCTTACGCACTGAAAACGTTGAACTACCTGCCGGTGAAATCGAATCTATCGACCGTGATTTTACAGTACGTACCGCGCGTAGTTATAAAGATCAGCGAGACTTTAGAAACCTAGTAATCAAGCGTGGCGATGACGGCTATTTGGTACGTTTAGGTGAAGTGGCTGATGTTCACTTAGAAGCTGCTGACGATGAAAGTTTATTCCGTGGTAATGGCCGTAATATGATTGGCTTGGGTATCGTCAAGCAAGCCAAAGCCAATACGCTAACCGTGGTTGATAATGCCCGCGCAGAGCTTGAAAAAATTAAGCGTAACCTGCCAGAAGGCACCACCATTCAAGACAGCTATGACTCATCTATTTTCATCAAAGAATCAATTGATGAAGTATACAGAACCCTTGGGATTTCAATGGCGCTAGTTGTCTTGGTTATTTACCTATTTTTAGGCAATATCCGCGCAACCCTAGTGCCTGCTGTAACCGTACCAGTGGCCTTAGTGGGCAGCTTTATGTTCTTGCTGGCTATGGGTTACTCAATCAACTTGTTAACTCTTCTGGCACTCGTGCTTGCTATCGGTTTAGTAGTAGATGATGCGATTGTAATGCTTGAGAATATTCACCGCCGTATAGAGCTGGGTGAACCACCACTGCTTGCAGCGTTTCGTGGTGCCCGTGAAGTTGGCTTTGCGATTATTGCCACCACACTCGTACTGATTGCGGTATTCGTGCCACTAGTGTTTATGGATGGCCGTATTGGTGCCCTATTCACAGAATTTGCGATGGCAGTAAGCGCCGCAGTGTTCTTTTCTAGTATTACGGCATTAACACTTTCTCCGGCACTCTGCTCAAAAGTATTAAAAGCTTCAGAAAAAGAAAGCAAGTTTAGCCAGTGGATGGATAGAACCTTTAACAAAATCGAAAATGCCTATCGTAACTCGCTGGCTTCAAATATGGGCCGTAAGTGGAGCTTGCTACTGACTATGATTTTGGCTGGTGTTGCCAGCTTTATGCTGTTTCAAAAAGTGCCTTCAGAGCTTACTCCAAAAGAAGACCGCGGTACTTTCTTTATCATGATGAGTGGCCCAGAAGGCGCAAGTTATGAAAATAACGCTGCAAACATGGCTAAAATTGAAGAACGTTTAATGCCTTACTCTGAGTCTGGTGAATTGAGCCGAGTGCTTGTTCGTGTACCTGGCTGGGGTGGTCAAGGCGGTGTTGCTATCATTGGTATGGCCGACTGGGATAAGCGTAAGCGCTCAACCTGGGAAGTAATGGACGAAATCAGCGGTAAAATGACTGAAGTGACCGATGTGCGTGCGTTTGCAATTATGCGCCGTGGTATTGGTGGCGGTGGTTCATCTCGCCCGATTGAATTTGTACTGCAAGGTAACGATTACGACCAACTAGCCGATTGGCGAGACCGTATTATTGAGCGTGCTGAGAAAAACCCAGGCTTGGTAAGAATCGATCATGATTACAAAGAAACATTCCCGCAGTTTTTAATCAACATTGATAAAAACAAAGCCGCTGATTTAGGGGTTTCTGTATCGGATGTAGGCCGCACACTCGAAACCATGTTAGGCCAACGCCGCGTAACGACCTTTATCGACCGTGGTGAAGAATATGATGTGATTTTAAAAGGCACCAAAGAAGACTTTGCTAACCCAACTGATATCTCAAATATCTATTTAAAATCACGCAGTGGTGAATTAGTGCCGCTAGATAGCTTAATTAGCTTAAAAGAAGAAGCCACTGCATCGCGTTTAAACCGTTATAACCGTATGCGCGCAATTACTTTAAGTGCGAACTTAGCAGATGGTTATACCCTAGAAGAAGCGCTTAACTTCTTAAATCAAGTGGCAGCGGAAGAAAACGACATCGACGGTGCAATCGACTACAAGGGTGAATCTCAGCTGTTCTATGAAGGTGCATCGGCAATGACTTATGTATTCATACTAGCACTGACTGTGACCTTCTTAGTACTCGCAGCACAGTTTGAAAGCTTTATTCACCCATTTGTGATCATGCTTACTGTGCCACTTGGTTTAGTGGGTGCACTATTTGGCTTGTGGTACACCGGACTTACTCTGAATATTTACAGCCAAATTGGTATCGTAATGCTGATAGGTTTAAGTGCGAAAAACGGTATCTTGATTGTTGAGTTTGCAAACCAGCTGCGCGATAAAGGCGTTGAGTTTAACGAAGCGATTAGCCAAGCTGCGACACAACGTTTACGCCCAATTATTATGACCTCACTAACCACAGTGATGAGCTCGGTACCGCTAGTTCTTGCAAGTGGCCCAGGTGCAGAAAGTCGCATGGTAATTGGTGTGGTGGTATTTACAGGTGTTATTGTTGCAACCTTACTTACCTTATTCGTAGTACCTGCAGCATACAGCGCACTTGCTAGAAATACCCAGTCGCCTGAGTACTTGCAAAGCAAGTTAGAACAACAAGCAAAAGACAAGCCGTTAGAAGAAATTTAAACAAGCTTAAGCTTTAACAAAACGCCGTCTTTACGGCGTTTTGTTTTTTCGGCTATAGTCAGCAAAACGGTAAGGGAGTGAAATATGGATAACAACATACAAATCGCCACTTTTGGCGGCGGCTGCTTTTGGTGTATTGATGCCGCATTTAGACGCGTAAAAGGCGTGCTTAATGTCAGTTCTGGCTATGCTGGCGGTGAGATTGAAAACCCAAGTTATCAACAAATTTGTACCGGCTTAACGGGTCACGCTGAAGTTGTTCAGCTCGATTTTGACAGCAGTATTGTAAGCTATAACACCCTACTTGAAATGTTCTTCACTTTACACGATGCCACACAGTTAAACCGCCAAGGTAATGATGTCGGCACCCAGTATCGAAGTGTTATTTACTATCATGATGAAAAGCAAAAAGCAGAATCTCAAGCCATGATTGATGCCTTACAAAAGCAAATTCGTGAGCCGATTGTCACCGAGCTTAGCCCGCTTACAAACTTTTACCCTGCAGAGCAGTACCATCAAGACTATTACAATGAAAACCCAAATCAAGGTTATTGCAGTATTCTGATTGCCCCTAAGATTGCAAAGTTCGAACAGTATTACGCAGATAAACTAAAATGAAAAAAGCCCGCTAAGTAGGTAGCGAGCTTTTAGACGCAGAACTAATAATAACGCTGAGCTTGTTTTAACTTAAGACTAATGACATCAACGGGCAAATTAATGTCAATTACTAGCTATAAGTAAACAACTCAGCTGACTTTAAGAGTTATTAGAACTGATAGCGGGCACCTACAAACAGGCGACGCTCGGCCGTGTTGTAGTAATAAAATTCGTCGTTGATGTAATCACCATCTAGGTCTGTACCATAGGCATCAACGGCGTTGTACTCTTTATCGAATAGGTTTTCTACACGTAGTGACACAGTTAAGTTGTCAGTTACTTGGTAGTGACCTACTAAATTCCATAACGTATACGAAGGTAAGTGCGTTAACTTGCCATCACGGTCACCACGGTATTGCATATCGATACCGGCATCAAAATCCCCCCATGCTTTGTTTAATGACCAATTAACACTGTGATTTGACACATAGGTTAGTGACTGACCAGTCTCAGTATCTTCTGCTGAAAGATAGGTAAAGTTAAAGCTGTGATCAAAGCCAAACACTTGGTTTTTAAAGCTAAACTCAACACCTTCGTGGCGAGCTTCGTTTATATTGGTTGGGATCCACTGCCCTGATGCATTTGGTGCCCAAGCGATTTTGTTATCGATTTCGCTGCGGAAAATCGCAATATCAAGGCTGATATCATTCACATTGAGTGATAAACCAAGCTCTTGGTTATCTGATGTTTCAGGATTTAACTCTGGGTTACCTGAGCCTGGGTAATATAAGTCATTAAATGTTGGAGATTTAAAACCCGTACTTTGACTTACGCGGAATGTAGCGATGTCATTTAAGTGATAGCCAACAGCTGCGGTGTAAGTTGTTTCATCACCAAACTGCTGATCATCATCTTGGCGAACGGTTAGGTTTGCCAGCACTTGTTCGTCGTCATAATAAGCGCCAACAAACGCAGCGAATACTTCACGGCTGTCTTTTAAGTAAGTACCAGAGTTAGTGTTCACTTCATCTTTATACCAATTCAAACCGCCACTAAGAGTCAGAGCTTGATTGAAAAAGTATTGGCCATTGTAATCGATTTGCTCACGCTCAGTTTCAAACTTATCGACCACCGTTGCGCCTGTGTAATCAATACGTGAGTCATCTGAACTATCACTTGATATTGCAATATCAATGGCATGGCTGTGTTTTTCGAAAGCTTTTTTCCAACCTAGTGAAGCTTGGTAATTTTCGAATTCGCCTTTTTCTACAGTGCTGTCTACAGGGCTATAAGCGCTATCGTATTTTGCTTCGCCTTCTGAGTATTGTGCTTGCGCTAAAAACTCACCTAACTGCTCATTTTGATAACCTAGATTAAAGCCAAGGTTTTTGTTCTCGTAGCCGTCTTCATCTGGGGCTAAGCCTTGCAGAACATCAAATCCATCTGTTTTTTCATAACCGGCATTAACGGCAACATCAACACCCGCAAACTGGCCACCTGTCGCTACTTGGTACTCTTGGTAAGAGTCTGAGCCAAAAGTAACATCTAAGGTCGTATTTTGTGCTTTACGGGTAATGATATTAATCACACCAGCTAGCGCATCAGAACCATATACAGCAGCACGTGAACCTTTAATTACTTCAACACGCTCAATACTGTTTAAAGGAATATTGCTAATACTTTTATAGCCAAGTGTTGCAGAGCCGGTGCGTACACCATCAATTAAAATAAGTGTATGACGAGAACTTGCACCACGTAATGAAACACCTGAGCTTTGTCCAAAACCACCATTGGCATTAATTTGAAAGCCTGCTTGGGTGGCCAGTAAGCTTGGTAAGTCACGAACATAGCTTGCTTCAATATCAGCACGGTCTATAACAGTAACGCTAGCTAATACATCATTAATTGATTGTTCGAATTTATTGGCAGTAACTGTGATGTGCTCGATTGATTGCTCGTCAGCAGATACAGAAAAAGACAACGCAGCAGCAACCGCTACGCCTAACGCAGATTTATTTAGCATGATATCCCCTAGCCTGTGCCCACCGCACACGCGAATAGTAAGTTACTTCAAGGCCGGTCTCCGGACTCTGTAAATGCATGGCATATACATTACCGTTGCGGGGGCAGTGTTGGCATTGTTTTCTCCCTGAAAACGCACCGACTTCCCGATTATCTTGCGACTATTTCACCCTTTGAAATAAAACGTATCAGAAGATACAGCAAGCACCTTGAAAATAGGCCGTTATTGTGATGATTTTGGGGAAGAAAGTCAATGGACGGCTATACTGCTAAAATAAAGTTTTAAGCTTTAAGCTGTAAGCCGAAAGTAAAAAAGCCAATCAGCATGGCTGATTGGCTTTTATAAAACAATGATTACCAGAAATACTCATGAGGTTTCGAGTTTCCTAACGGAAAAACAATTCCTTCTGGGTCAGCACCATTCAGCACAAGCTTACAAAGAGCTTTATTTAAACGTCTTCTTGGCTTGGTCATCGTCATTTTCACCCACCAACTTGGTGTTTGTTGGTAAAAATAAGTACTGTGTGGGCCTGTGTATTTTCTGTTTATTTTACCGTGTTTATTACGATCTATTGCTTTGTTTTTTACTGACATAAATATCCTCTAGCTGAAAATAGCTAGAAGATATCTTTTTCTCTGTAACCTAATATTTGTCTCAAAATACGCTCCTTGTAAAGTTCAGAAACTTGTAGGCTTATAGCTTAAAACTTACAGCTTAAAGCTAAAAACATAGAGTATTAATCGCGGAAGTTTTTGAACTGGAATGGTTGACCTAAATCAGCAGTACGAACAACTTGCATTGCTTCTTGTAAATCATCACGCTTTTTACCAGTTACACGTAATTCTTCACCTTGAATAGCAGCTTGTACTTTGATCTTTGAGTCTTTGATTAACTTAACGATTTTCTTCGCTACGTCTTTTTCAATACCTTGCTTAAGAGCAACGTCACGCATTACGTATTTACCGCTACGCGACTCATCTTTAAGCTCAAGGCTAGATACATCTAAACCACGCTTTGAAATTTTCGCAGCAAGAATATCAAAAAGCTGCATAACTTGTTGTGGTGCTTCTGCTTTTAACTTAATTACTTTGTCACTTAGTTCGATTGATGCATCAACACCACGAAAATCAAAACGCGTCTCTAGTTCACGCTTTGCATTATCTACTGCATTCTGCGCTTCGTTCATTTCTACTTCAGAAACAATATCAAATGAAGGCATGGGGTTCTCCTAACATAGTCTTTTTTAAATTCATTTATGGTTGGCAATTATAACGCTTATTTATAGATTCTTTCTATTTTTATCCGACTTGTTCAGGTGCGATGCAAAAATTGTTTGATATACTGGCCATTCAATTTCGGCATTATTTAGGGTTTATTGTGACAAGGCGTGTTTACCAAGTTATCTTTTTAGCCAGCATTATTGGCTTTACAATTTTATTTGCCAAAGAAATTAAAGGGGTGAGCAACCTCTTTCCACACGTTGATAAAGTGGCGCATTTTGGTATTTTCTTTGTACTGGCCATGGTGATGGATAAAGCCTTTAAATTGCCACTTATGGTGCAAATTTTACTGTTAGCCGGATATGGTGCAGCCATAGAGTTTATGCAAGATATGCTGCCTTATCGTCAAGCTTCGGTTGGGGATTTTGTCGCTGATTTTATCGGTGCTGTAAGTTACTTTATCATTAAACTTGGTTTTCATTTAGGTAGTAAACAACGTAATGGCTAACATTTTAATTGTTGGCGACGGTGCGATTGGCTTGTTGTTTAGTCATTTTTTATCTGCGCAACATGACATTACATTACTGACCCGTAAGCCGACCCTGACCACGCGTTTTTATCAAGCGAGTAATGGTAAATCACACCCAATTAAAGCTCGCCTTATTCACCACAAAGAGCTAAGTCAATCCGCCCCCTTTGACTTGGTGTTAATAACAGTAAAAGCATTTCAGGTGCAAACTGCCTTTGGACAAGTAAAACCTTACCTCAGTAAAACATGCCAAATCGTTCTTTCTCACAACGGCATGGGGAATGTTGATGAACTCAATACCCAGCTTTTAAACACGCAAGGGTTAGCGTTTTTAACAACGCGTTTAGCTGGTTTCAAAACAACGCCTTATAGTGTTAGCCATACAGGTAATGGCGAAAGCGTGTTAGGTGCATGTAATGCAGCTGCAAGCGAAAACCTCGGTGAACTTAAGCAGCAGTTTAGTTACTTACCACACTTTTCAGTGAGCGATGATATTCACTCATTGCGATGGCAAAAACTGTTAGTGAATATTGCTATTAACCCGTTAACAGCGATTCATAACGTAAAAAATGGCCAGCTACGTGCACCGCAATTTAGCACGCGCATAATCAATTTACTTAGTGAAGCGTGTCTGGTTGCCAATAAACAAGGGGTTAAAGTAAAACTCAGCGAGGCGCTGGATCAAGCCTATTCTGTGATGACAGCCACCGCTGAAAACTTTTCTTCTATGCAGCAAGACATCAGCCATAATCGAGAATCAGAAATTGATGCAATTTGTGGTTATGTGTGCGAGCAAGGCGCTAAGTTAGGGGTAAAAACTCCCTATAATCAGGCCATGCTGAGCATGATAAAAATAAAAAGTTAGCGAGCTGCTAGTTACTAGGGTAAATAGGAAAGTTTCAAGGGGAAAGGGGAAAGTTCTCGTAATTATTTCAGGCATTAAAAAAGCGCGAACATGTCGCGCTTTTATTACCATCCCTTACGGACGATACACTTTTACGTTGCTAAAGCCTTCTTCGTGCAAGATCAGCGCTTGTAGCTGGCTCATCACACCTTTAGCACAATATAAGTAATATTCTTTATCTTTTGGTAAGTCACCAAATTTAGTCGCTAAGCGGAAGAAAGGTAAATGTACAACTTCAATACCTTCAAGCTCTAATGGGTTTGCGTCCTCTTCTTCAGGTGAGCGAATATCAACAACAACCGCTCCTTCAGGTAAATCAGATACAGACTCAGCTTCTTTCACTTCTTCTTTTGCTTCGGTGTCAATATCGCGAATATCCATCACACGCGCATTTTCAACAACTGTATTTAGCACGTCGAAGTCAAACTTAGCTTCTTCGGCAAGAATAGTTTTGATTTTAGCTTTAACTGTTGGCTTTTTAGAAATTACACCACAGTATTCCGGCATGCTTTCTGCCATCTCAGCCGTGCCGATTTGACGCGCAATATTGATAATATCTTGCTTGTCGTGTTGGATTAACGGGCGAATGATTAAAGTTTCCGTCACACGGTCAATCACACTCAAATTAGCCAGTGTTTGGCTTGATACCTGACCAATACTTTCGCCAGTTACCAATGCTTGTACACCTAGTTTTTCTGCAACTTGGCTACCGGCACGCATCATCATACGCTTAAGCACAACACCCATTTGGCTGTTTTCAACGTTTTCTAAGATTTCTGCTATAACAGGTTCAAAATCAACAGTAACAAACTTCACTTTATGAGTAGAGCTGAACTGTTTCCAGATATAATAACTGGCCTGCTTAACACCGATTTCGTGCGCAGCACCACCTAAGTTAAAGAACAAGAAGTGAGTACGTGCACCTTTACGGATCATTTGATAGCTTGCAACACCAGAGTCAAAACCGCCCGACATAAGCGATAATACATCTTCTTGTGTTGGCAACGGGAAGCCCGCCATACCTAAGTGAGTTTGAGTAACAATGTATGCTTTATCATCACGTACTTCTAAGCGAACAGTTACTTCAGGGTGAGATAATTTAACGCGCGCACCTTCAACATGCTGGTTTAAACCACCACCTACGTAGCGCTCTACATCGCTCGATGTGAAATCATGCTTACCAGAACGTTTACAACGCACACAGAATGTTTTGCCCGCAATCGTATGGCCGATTAGTTCAAGTGCTTTTTGGTAAATATCGTCGATTGAGTCGAAGTCTGTTTCTGTTACTTCAATAAACTGTACGATACCTGGAATGCGTTTTAAGCCATCGATAATATCTAAGCGAACTTGCTCAGAGTCTAGCAAGCTAACAACAGAGATATTGTCCCAGTTGTTTCTTACCTGAACTTTTTCGTCAACACGACGCAAAACGATCTTAATGTTATTTTCTAATAACTTGGTAAAACGCTTACGAACAGATTTACTCTTGATCGCGATTTCAGGGTGTAATTTGACGATAAATTTAAGCATAGTTCACTCTTAGACTGTGGATTTCACACGCCCCGAGGTATAGCAACCTCAAGGGCGCGCGATTATAACAAAAATTATAGCGTCTAGGAAATAAACTGCTTTGCGGGATTATTGTTCGCTTTGCTCTGTTTCAGCAAGGGCTAAATACTTAGCTCTTAATTGGTTAACTTGCTCTAGGTGTTGCTCAGTGCAATGAGCTTTTAATAGCAGTAATACTTTTAAAATACCGTTATAAATATCAGCTCTGGCAAGTTCACCACTTAAGCGACGAGCTTTGATGTAAGGCGTCCAAAAGCTCACGGTCATTTTAAGCATATGCGCAAGTTCTGTAACATCTTCGTCTTCAATGCAAATAACACCACCTTCACGTAATGCAAACAGCACATCTTTGACTTGCTCTAAAAGCTCAGCCTGAAACGCAATGTAGCCTTTTTTCAGCTCTTCATCACGAGATAAAATATCGCCTAAGTTGTCGTAGAAAAACTGAAAACGCCACATTAATTCAAACAGTGAATCTAGATAACCGGCTAGATTCTCTAGCGCATCATCATCAGGCGTCAAAGGCTTAAAGTGTGTGTGTAAGTGGTCGCTATACAAAGCAAATATATGGCGAATAATATCTTCTTTATTTTTAAAGTGATAATACAAGTTACCTGGGCTTATCCCCATATGCGAAGCGATATGATTGGTTGTTATGGCACGCTCACCGTGGCGATTAAATAACTCGATGCTGGTGTGTATGATCTTGTCCTTTGTGCTCATAGCATAATTACTCTGTTTTTATGATTATTACGTTCCCCAGCCGAGCAGTATAAACAAATGCGCGGCAATTAAATACTACCTTGAAAAATATTAACCTCAATCGGTTTAGTACCTTATATAGGTGAAGGTTCCTAATCCGATACGCGTATTTTCTAAGCTGCATAGTCGAGAAAACACTGTTAATATAGCAGGCAAATTTATAAATCGCTGATAGTTATGAACGTTACTGCAATCTATCCGGGCACTTTCGACCCACTTACAAATGGCCATACAGACTTAATTCATCGCGCGGCAAAAATGTTCGATAAAGTAATTGTTGCCATTGCGCATAACCCAAGTAAACAACCCTGCTTTACCCTTGATGAGCGCGTTGAGCTTGCTAATAAAATTTTGGCGCATCTTGATAACGTGAATGTAATTGGTTTTTCAGGCTTATTAGCTGATTTAGCTCGCGACCATAATGCCGAAGTGCTTATTCGTGGTATTCGTGCGGTGTCTGACTTCGACTATGAATTTCAGTTAGCGAATATGAATCGTCGCCTGAACCCAGATCTAGAAAGTGTATTTTTAACACCGGCAGAAAAAAATTCATTTATTTCATCGACTCTCGTCAAAGAAGTCGCACGTCACAATGGCGATGTGAGCGAGTTTGTTGACCCTATTGTAGCCAAAGCCTTACAGGATAAAATTCACGGATGAAATTAAAAAATTTCATTAGCTTAACTGCATTACTAATGATCTCTGCACCAAGTGTTGCTGGGCCATGGATAGAAAGTGACGACCCTTTACTTCGCGCTTCAATCGAAATT
The DNA here is from genome assembly GCF_001469895.1 of Pseudoalteromonas sp. XI10. Classification (GTDB taxonomy): domain Bacteria; phylum Pseudomonadota; class Gammaproteobacteria; order Enterobacterales; family Alteromonadaceae; genus Pseudoalteromonas. Next base: position 35,563 of record NZ_LOPY01000051.1, read on the forward strand.
CTATTTAACCAAGGCATTATCAAACAGCCTATTAATAGCTACCCATTAATGTGGCAAGGTATCGCACGCGACCTAGACGTTGCCAATACCAGCCAACTAGATGAACGAAGCTTATTTGCCTACCAGCATGTTAAGCATGCCCTTGATAATGCTAAACAAAAAAGCAGCTCAGGTATTCGCCTAAACTACAACAGCGAACCTCTCGCTCAGCAAGGGTTTGGGAAACGCCACCAGCAAGAAAGCGGTGTAAATAGTTATGGTTCAATCACAGGAAAGCGTGTTAGCGCTAAAGTCAGTGTAAATTATGCCGATGACGCCCTTGATAAGCAGCATGTTACTTACCAAGATAGCTATTTAGCCGTACTCCTGGGTAATTGGTCACTTAGTGCGGAGCAAGTAAGCCATTGGTGGGGGCCAAGTAACGATAACGCCCTACTACTATCAAATAATGCGGCGCCCATGAAAGGCGTGCGCTTTACCAGAGCGAATACACAATATGTAGGCCCAAGTTGGTTATCATTTATCGGTAACTGGCAGTTAACGGGTATCTACGCCAAACAAAAGCCATATTTAAATAACTCAGATGACGGTGACTTTTGGGCGCTCCGATTTGCAAGCACCCCATTAACAGGCCTTGAAATAGCAATTAACAGTGCAGGCTCTGATTATTTAACTAACCTAGAGATTGACCCTGTTACACTCGAAAGCAATGAATCAACACACCGTTTAACTAGCTTAGATGTTAAGTACTCAACCACTTTAGCAGCTCAACCAGTGGCATTTTATGCTGAAGTGATGGGTCGAAATGAAAGTGGCTTAGCACCGAGCGAGCCATTTTATACGCTGGGTGTTGAAAGCTATTTTGGCTCGAAAGAGAGCCTATTAAAAAGCTATTTTGAATACTCAAATACAGAGCAAACTTGTGAGCAAATTAGCGATTGCGTATATGGCTCTGGTAGCTATACACAACGCTCGCGCTTAATTGGCAGCTCAACACCACTACAAAGTAAATCGGCTATCCTTGGCGCCTATTACCACACTCTAAATGGTTATGGTGGCCATGCTAAGCTTCGTTGGATTGAAAGCGAAACAACACACGCTGAGCTCGCATCAGATATGAGTCAGCTGCAGTTAGAACTCGGTTATCAACAATCTGTGTTTAATGGCTTGTGGAAAGTGACAGGGCTTATTTCAAAGGATGAAATAGGTGATGAGTCAGAAACAAATACGGCCCTTAGAACCAGTTGGGAATATCGCTTTTAACTAATTGAGGTCAAGCAGGTTCAGCTTGACCTCGAACTTTCCTGTATAGCTTCGCAAGCCCTAAAAAATCTTTATTACTGAAAAGTGCGATGAGCATCATTGCATCCATAATATTGACAGTAACCGTATAAAAGCCCCATAACCACCACTCTTCGGTATTCTCAAGTATATTAATATCTATATACATACTGATAAAAAGAGAGCTGTTAATTAATAAACCTAATAACACATAGAGTTTTGCAGGGTAACTAACGATCGATTTACCTTTAGATATCAGCAGTATTGCACCAATACAGGTGAGATCTAGAGCTGTCCAAACTACATAGGCAGTTGCATAACTCATCGACTCTATCTGGAAAGTAGCTGAAGTTAGTGGATCTGAGGCTAAATAAGACAAAAACATTGTTAGCGAAATCCACATTAAAGTTTTATCACCATTGGGAACTATTGATTTACTAACCATGTTATATAGGAAAGCCATCAGAAATCCCCACATAATAAATGTTGCTAGATAAGCACTTACATACTTATGAAACTCAGCCAAAGCTTTTCACCTTTTCTTTTGAATAATTCATGCATACAACACGATGAAGCTTTAGAAAATCCTTATTAAAAAGCAACACGAGAATCATAGTGACATCTACAGTGTTTACGCCAAATGAGTACAACGTCCAAAGAAACCATTCAGATTTGTTTTCGTATATAAAAATATCGATGTATATCGATAACATTAGGATGGAATTGAGAGTAAGTCCGAAGAGGATATAAGTTGTTCCGCAAAAGTTAGCTACCTTGGCACAATACATCCAAAATAAGACTACAGCTATAGTGAGTAAGTCAAAGTAAAACCAGTTCAAATAACTATAAACAGAGAGTTTAACGAAGCCGCTGATGAAGTATGAAATCATCATAATAAAAGATAAAACAAGAACTCTACTATCTGTTTTATTGATATTAACCGCTAAGTTAAATAAAAAGGCCATCAAAAAGCCCCACTCTATGAAGGCCCCTAACAAGTCCCCCAAAAAAGCATCTATATACATCTTTAAGTTCTATAACTGCTTTTGAAGTTGTTTTGACTTACCTGTACGTAAAAAGCGGTTCTTTAACGCATTTAGACCCAAGATATCTCTATCAACGATGAGTGCGATAATCATCGTAAAATCGAGTAAGTAGACGGTGAACGAGTAAAAGTCCCATAAGAACCAAGGACTTACATTACCAGTAATATGTAAATCATAATACATCAATAATTGAAGTATCGTATTTGAGCAAAGTACAAAAATTACATAGGTAAATGCTGGTGACTTAACACCCTTAATAAAGTAGGTACAACTAAAAATTACAGCTAGGGTAATTACATCATAGATAGCCCAACTAAGGTAGACACTTGAATTATCGAACCAAGAGAATAGATGATCACTTGTAAAGTATGATGCAAAAACAACGAGCGATAGCATTAACAGAACATTATTTCTTTTAGCATTTGCAATCCAGAGAAAGGCATTAAAAAAAAATGCCATCATTAATCCCCATACAACCATTGCAGGAAGAGATAAACCAAAATGTTCTGTTAAATACATCTTTTACTCATAGTGTAATTAATTTGGGCGTTTATCCGGATCTAATACAATGATACCACCGCGTTGGATTTCAGCACCGCCAGATAAAGCCATGGCTTCACTTGATAAAGTTACTGTATCAGATTGCAGGGTTTTATTACTAGTAGTTTGTTCCAAAGCAGGCTTTGTTTGTTGCATTTGGCTGTAAGCTTGCATTTGCAATTGGCTATTGTTTGAAACTTGCATAAGTTAATTCCTTTAAGTTAATTGTTTTTTCAGTACAGCTTACAATAGCTTGCAAGCTGAGTTAAGCGTTCTCATTTTTTTGACGCTTTTTTATACTTCATCGCGACGTTGCCACCGCGCGGATAATAAAAGCAATTAACGATCCAACTTTTATAAATTTTGGTCTTTTTGATCATAAAAGTCAGCAAATCTAAATTTCAGGCATAAAAAACGCACAGGGGTAACCGTGCGTTTTTCTCATCCAGGGAATTTAAGCCACGTGTTTACACGGGATCACCGCGCTATTACTTGGCTTTAAAATATATTCCATTGCCACTTCATCGCAGTTCTCTTTGCGAAGGCAAAGCTCACAATCTTTGATCACTTTTTCTGGCAAACTGTCTTTGCTACAAAAGCTAAAACCTTGGCTTGCAAAAAACTCTGGCACTCTTGTCAGGACAATTACCCGACTAAGCGCCAAGCTTTTGGCTTTTTTTAGCAAATGTTCAACAAGTTGACGCCCCTGCCCGGCAATTCGTGATTCGGGGTCTACCCCGAGCGAGCGAATTTCAGCAAGGCCAGTGTCGTAAATATACAGCGAGGCACAGCCAGCAACTTGGTTTTCAACTTCTGTAACAGCAAACTCATTAATTGAGTGAATCATGTCGCTTTTAGCTCGTGGTAGGTTTTCACCTACCGTAGCCCAATGCTGAATAAGCTTAGCGATGGACTCAACATCATTTAAGGTTGCATCACGTACCGCTATTTGCTGTTTTTTTTTGCGTATTTGATGGCACTTGTTACTTGCTCAACAGAGGTGCCACCCAGAGCTTGCCTTGCTTTAATACAGGCATCTATTTCTAATACAGGATATACATCTGATTCGAAAATGCTATGCACTGACTTAAATTGCTCTAAACTTAAATCTTCTAAGTTATTCCCTTGTGCAATAGCCATTTGCACGAGCGTACCAACAATGTGGTGACCTTCTCTAAATGGAATACCTTTAGCCACTAAATAGTCAGCAAGTTCAGTCGCATTTGAGTGACCACCTTTTGCAGCTGCTAATGTTTTATCTGCATTAACTTTAATACCTTTGATACACGCTTGCGCCATATGAATACATGCCAGCCAAGTTGGCATCGCATCAAATAAGCCTTCTTTGTCCTCTTGCATATCTTTATTGTAAGCAAGTGGTAGCGCTTTAAGTGTCATCATCATGGCACTGAATGCGCCAAAAACGCGGCCAGTTTTACCACGAATTAACTCTAGTGCATCTGGGTTTTTCTTTTGCGGCATTAGTGAAGAGCCTGATGTTACCCCATCAGAAAGCTCAATAAAGCCCGCTTCACCCGAGTTATAGAAAATTAAATCTTCAGCCATGCGTGATAAGTGGATCATCGAGATCGATGCACAGCTTAATAGCTCAACTACAAAATCACGGTCAGATACGGCATCAAGGCTATTGCGTGTAGCACCGGTAAAACCTAACCCTTCGGCAAGAGTTTGCCTATCAATTGGGTACGCAGTTCCGGCCAATGCACCGCTACCAAGTGGGCAATAATTCATACGGTTTTTGGCATCACTTAAACGGCTTTCATCACGTTCAAGCATTTCAACATAGGCCATACACCAATGACTAAATAACACAGGTTGTGCGCGCTGTAAGTGTGTGTAACCCGGTAAAATAGTGCCAAGCTCACGCTCAGCTAAGGCAATAAATTCACCTTTAAGTTCTGCGATTGCTTCAAGAATATGCTCAGCTGTATCACGACACCACAAGCGGAAATCTGTTGCAACTTGGTCATTACGACTACGACCAGTGTGTAACTTTTTAGCAAGGTCACCCACTTTATCAATCAGTGCTGATTCAACATAAGAATGAATATCTTCATGCCCTGCTACAGCCACTGCTTGTGGGTTCGCTTTAACTTCATCTAACAGCTTATTAAGTGCAGCAACGAGGTCATCGTATTCTTGCTGGTTTAAAACGTTTACTTGTTTTAACGCTCCAGCCCAAGCAACTGAACCAATAATGTCTTGCTCTGCAAGTTGATAATCAAAAGGAAGTGAATCGTTGAATTGTTTAAACGCTTCATCTGGACCCGTAGAAAAACGTCCGCCCCATAATGCCATTGAACTGTCTCCAAATTCGGCTATTGCCCTGCTATTGCAGGGCAATAATTAAATTACTTTTTCGTTAGTGCTGAGATTCTGCTAGATAGCGAGAATAAACGAATGAAGCCTTCTGCATGTGATTGGTCATATACATCATCTTCGCCGAAGGTTGCGAAATCTTCGCTGTATAAGCTATTCGGTGATTTTTTCTGTACCGCCGTGACTTGGCCTTTATAAAGCTTAAGCACTACTTCACCCGTTGCTAACTTAGACAGTGATTCAGCACCTGCAAGAATCGAGTCTTTTAATGGCGTAAACCAACGACCGTCATAGACTAAGTGAGAGAACTCGCCACCAAGTACTTCTTTCCATTTACGGCTTGATTTATCTAGTACAAGCTCGTCAATCGCTTGAAGAGCAGCCATGATCACAGTGCCCCCAGGTGTTTCATAACAGCCACGCGACTTCATACCCACTAAGCGGTTTTCTACGATATCAACACGACCCACACCATGAGGCGCAGCAATGTCATTTAATTTAACTAAGCAGTCATATGGTTTAAGCGATTCACCATTAACAGCAACCACTTCACCTTCAACAACGTTTAATGTTACATATTCTGCTTCATTGGGTGCTTGCTCTGGCGAGTTAGTCCAAGTCCACACTTGATCACTTGGTTGGCACCATGGATCTTCAAGCTCACCACCTTCGTGAGAAATGTGCCAAGCATTCGCATCACGGCTATAAATTTTTGTTGCTGATGCAGAACACGGAATATTACGCTCAGCTAAGTAATCAAGTAATGATTCACGGCTTGATAAGTCCCACTCACGCCAAGGTGCAATCACTTTTAGATCTGGTGCAAGGGCTGCAAAACATGACTCAAAACGTACTTGGTCGTTACCTTTACCAGTACAACCATGTGAAAGCGCATCAGCACCTACTTTACGTGCAATTTCAACCTGCGCTTTAGCAATGATTGGACGCGCCATAGACGTACCTAGTAAATAAGTGCCTTCGTAAATAGAACCCGTTTTTAAAGTTGGGTAAATATAGTCGCTAACCATCTCGTCTTTTAAGTCAACGATATGGCATTCCGACGCACCTGAAGCTATGGCTTTTTCTTCAACGCCTTCAAGCTCTTCTGCGCCTTGGCCAACATCAGCAACAAACGCGATTACTTCACAGCCGTAGTTTTCTTTTAACCATGGCACGATTGCCGATGTATCAAGACCACCAGAATAGGCTAATACGACTTTTTTAATTGAACTCATTGGTGTTCCTTAAACAAAATTTGGATTTAATAATGTGACAAGTAGAGCATTTTGCGCGTGCATACGATTCTCTGCTTGTTGAATAATTTTTGATGCTGGGCCATCCATTACCTCAGAGGTAATTTCAAACTCACGATGCGCTGGCTGACAATGCAGTACCGTTTGCGCACCCGTTTTCTCTAGTAGGGCTTGGTTAAGCTGATATGGCATATATTTAGCTTTAACCTGCTCAAGCGGTGTTTTATCACCCATTGAAACCCAGGTATCAGCATAGACTGCATTTGCGCCAACTGCCGCCTCAATTCTGTCACTCACCATGACAGAGGCACCATTCATTGCTGCAATTTGCTCTGCTTGCTTAAGAATTTGCGAATCTGGCGAGCTACCTTTAGGACAAACTGCAACAAAATCAGTGCCTAAAGTAGCGGCTAATAACATTAGAGAGTGTGTGACGTTGTTACCTTCACCTAAGTAAGCAAGCTTTAGTTTACTAACATCGCCATGCACTTCTTGCAGCGTTAAAAAGTCAGCAAGCGCTTGGCACGGGTGATATAAGTCACATAAGCTATTAACAACAGGCACCGATGAATATTCAGCAAGCGTAGTCAGTGTTTTGTGCGCATTCACGCGAGCAACAATGCCATCAGCCCAAGTTGAGATATTAAGAGCAAAGTCTTTAACCGATTCACGAGCGCCCATGGCACCATTTTGTGAATCTAAATAAACTGCGTGACCACCCAGTTTATTAATACCAATATCAAATGATAAACGAGTACGTAAACTTGGCTTTTCGAACAATGTAACCACTGATTTGCCCGCTAATGCTTGGCTGAAGTCTGTTGGGTTTGCTTTAATTTTTTGCGCTAAGTTTAGTAATTTAAGTGCGCCTTTTTGGTCTAACTCAAGACCATTTAAGAAATTCTTTAACATGAAATACCTATGGTGTAATTTTCGTTCCTACATGTTCGCCTTTTAATAAAGCGACTAAGTTCTCTGGCTTCAGCCAGCTTGAGATATACACACCACGTCGTAAATGTTGGGCAGCAAGAAGGCTGGTCTTTACTTTGACCTCCATCCCGCCCTGAATGACTCCTTCAAGGATAAGTGTTTCGATTTGCTGCGTATTAAGTTGATGTAGAGGCTGCTTATTGGCATCAAGCACAGCTTCTACGTCTGTCATAAAAATAAGTTCTGCATTAAGCTCTTTAGCGATAGCCGCTGCAGCTTCATCTGCATTGACGTTGTACCATTGGCCATCTTCCCCAAAGCCAATAGAGCTCACTAGGGGTAAACGACCTTGTTCAAGCATGCTAGGTAGCACGCTGTCACAACTACCCGAACATTGACCTACTTGCGCCAATACTTTAAGTTTTTCAGATACCAGTACACCCGCTTCATAAAGGCTTAAACCAACAGGTTTGTGGCCAGCGCTGATTGCTTGGCTCATCAATTGTTTATTGGCACAACCGGCAAGAGCACCAACAATATATGGCATTTGCTCATTTGGGCTGATACGTAAACCTTGATGTTTTGCAGTTACAAAGCCGGCGTCTTTAAGCCAAGCATCAACCAAGGCTCCACCACCATGAACAATCACAAAGTTATCTTGTTGCTCAGAGGCTAAAACATCAAAAAGCGCTTTTGCGGCATCTGCGCTATTTAACACAGCACCACCGACTTTAATGATCCAAGTTTTCATTACAGCGCTCCTACTAAGCCAGTATGGTGAGGTTCACCCATGGCTAAATTAATACACTGTAATGCTTGCCCAGCAGCACCTTTTAGGAGGTTATCAATCGCTGACATAACGATGAGTTGCTCACCTTTTTGTTGCCATGCAATATCAACAAATGGCTGTTTAGCCACGCCTTTAATGCTTGGAATTTTATTGCCAAGTAAACGAATTAACGGCTCGTTTGCTAATACTTGATAAGCCGCATTCACTTGCTCTGCAGTTACGCCTGGTTTTAATTGCACATAAATAGTTTCTAAGATTCCACGGGGGAAGTTACCCAAATGTGGTGTGAATAGCACAGGGTGACCAAGATGCTGCTCAATCTCAGGTGTGTGTCTGTGGTTAAACAAACCATAAGGAGCAAGTGACACTTCGCAAAAGTGCGTATTAACACTGGCTTTTCTACCAGCGCCTGTAACACCTGACACCGCATTAACAATAATGGCTTGATCAGCTAATAAACCCGCTTCTTTAAGTGGTTTTAAAGAATTAAGTGCAGCTGTAGGGTAACAACCCGCAACAGCAACAAGGTTTGCTTTACTAATCGCATCGCTATTCCACTCTGCTAAACCATATGCTGCTTGCTCTAAAAGCTCAGGATGTTCATGTGCGAAACCGTAATAAGTTAGGTAATCCTCATTCCCAGCTAAACGGAAACCACCAGATAGGTCGAATACTTTTTTACCCATGGCTAAAAATTGGGGAGCAAGATCAACACTGACCTTGTGATCTGTACACAGGCATACATAGTCAGCATTGCTTTCAATATCTTTGTACGCTTCAGCAGTTAGAGGTTGTAGTGGATACTCTAACAATCCAAGGTGCTCAGGGTATAAATCGCTTAATAACTTACCTTTATCTAAACTCCCTTCAGACACATAACATGCTTGTAGGGTCAGTTTTGGATGCTTAGCAACTAAACTTGCTAGCTCTGCGCCGCTATAACCACTTGCGCCAATAATCACTACATTCATTGCTTACTTTTACCTATTAAATCTGTTTATCGATACGCCTAAAATTACTCGCTCAATTGCGAATAAAAACACTGTCTAAAGTAATGAAATCAGGTTATCGTCGTTTCGTGTTCATCGTACAGCTTTACTAATATTTATGCTTAAAAAGTGAATTGATATTCATCATAAATACTTTTATATTGTTATGCAATTAGATTGAATAATTATTTTTGGATTTTTTTATGTCGCTACCCTCTTTTATATCTATGTATCAGCAGCTAATTGCTGCCCCTTCAATTAGTGCGATTGAAGATTCTTTGTGCATGAGCAATAAAGGGGTTATTACCTTGCTCGCAGACTGGTGCGAAAGCCTTGGTTTTACATGTGAAATCACAGAGCTTGAAAACGGTAAAGGCCGTTACAACTTATTAGCGAAACGTGGTGAAGGAGATGGCGGTTTAATGCTTGCAGGTCATACTGATACTGTGCCATTTGATGATAGCCGCTGGAACTACGATCCATTCAAACTTAGTGAGCATGACAATAAACTTTATGGTTTAGGTAGTATTGATATGAAGGGCTTTTTTGCCTTTGTATTGCAAGCAATTAGTGAGCTCGATGAAACTAAACAAACAGAGCCACTATTAATTCTAGCCACTGCTGACGAAGAAACCACAATGGCGGGAGCACAACAAATTTGCCGCCATCCAGACTTAAAACCAGCGCGCTGTATTATTGGTGAGCCAACTGATATGACACCAGTATTTACTCATAAAGGCCATATGAGTACAGCGATCCGGGTAATTGGTCGCTCAGGCCATAGCTCCGCTCCTGAACGTGGTTTAAACGCCATCGAAGTCATGCATAAAATGATTACAAAATTGTTAATCATCAAAGAAGAATTAAAGAATAAATATTCAGTTGAGCACTTTGAAATCCCGTACCCTACTTTGAACCTCGGCCATATCCATGGTGGCGATAATGCCAACCGCATTTGTGGTTGCTGTGAAATGCACATTGATATGCGGCCTTTACCTGGTTTAAGTGTGCAAGAACTACAAGCGATTTTGCTAACAGCCGCAGAAGAGATTAATGCTCAATACCCAAATGCAGTGAGCGTTATCGACATGCATGAACCTATCCCAGCATTTAGTGGTAGCACTGATACAGCACTTGTAAAGCTGGCCGAAAAAATCTCGGGTCAACCAGCTGTCGCTGTAAACTATTGTACAGAAGCTCCTTTTATTCAACAGCTTGGCTGTGAAACCATCGTCATGGGACCTGGCTCAATTAACCAAGCCCACCAGCCAGATGAGTTTTTGGCGATGGAAAAAATAAAACCTTCGCAAGCGATTATCAGTAACATGATTAAAGCAAGCTGCTTTAGTGAATATACCCAAACCACCTCAAGATGCGAGTTTCAGTTGGAATAAAAAGCGATTTAGGCAAGGCATTGATTGCAAATAATAGTGGTTCTATTGTTAAAATCAATAACGCAGTATAAATCGCTTTTAAACCAACCCTCTGGGCGTTTCACAGGCACTTACTCTCATCGTTGTTACTTCTTAAAAGGGACTACCATTCTTGCAAAGTAACGCCTTGATATTAAGCACCTGTGAAACGCTGAATTCTGCATCTTGAGGTGGCTTGGGTATAATAAAAAGGGAGCATCACGCTCCCTTTTCTAATCCATATACTTACTCAAGTACTTTTTAAATACCGGATCAGTTTTCGCTAGTTCTTTTTGCTCCGCTAAAATATCTTTTAGAATTGCTTTAGAGGTTAACGGGTTGGCTAATACAACGCGAAATACCACGGTGGGCTGATGGTCATATTTTGCAGGAGTTAAACGAGTACGCGATACAAAAGAACGACCCGCTTCACGCTGACGTTTTTGCATGCTTGCAGTAAAGCGATTCAACGAAGCGTAAATATCTAATTTCGTTTCTTCGTCAGCATCTTTAAGCTTCGCTTGGATTTCTTTTGGTACGTAACGATAGGTTAATAAGCAAAGCTCAGGCTCTGAGATTAACTCAAAGTCTTCATCCTGCTTGATCATGTCGGCAAAAGTGCGGGCTTTCACGATACTGCGATCAATTAGCATCTCGTAGCCTTTACGGCCAATAACACGTAAGCAAGCATGCACTAACATTGCCATACCAGGGCGGCTGCCCTCAAGGGTATGACTGCCTAAATCTTTTGAGCCTTTACGAAGAATATATTCCGCATGATGCTCAATAGCATCCGTCGCAGCAGGGTCTTTAAATAACACCAGACCAGCCCCCATTGGTACATACATTTGTTTGTGTGCATCAATGGTTATTGAATCAGCGCGTTCGATACCGCTCAATAGGTGGCGGTAATTTGAAGATAATAAGGTTGAACCACCCCATGCAGCATCGACATGAAAATGACAGCCAAGTTCTTCGCTCAAATCAGCCATTTCATTTAGTGGATCTATGCTGCCTGTTTCAGTCGTCCCAGCAACACCCACGAGTGCCATTACCTTAATGCCAGAGGCTTCAAGCTCATGAGCCTTTTTACGCATCGCATCAACATCGACTTTATTATTTTCGCCGGTTGCAATTGCGACAATGTTATCGCGACCAATACCCAGTAAATCAACGGTTTTGCCTAATGAGTAATGGCCTCGCTCAGAAACAAGCACAGCTAAGCCTTTATAACCATAATGCAGCATTCCAGAGATTAAACCCTGCGCAGCAATACCTTTATAGTCACCATCCGCTTTTAATAAACGGTTGCGGGCAATCCATAGTGCAGTAATGTTAGCAACAGTGCCACCTGAACAAAATGCGCCTAATGACGTTTTCGCACTGTGCATCCATTTACTATAAAAGCTGTCGTCTTCACCATATGCAAGGTGATGCATCATGCCCAAAACTTGTCTTTCAAGAGGCGTAAATGCCTTTGAAGTTTCAATTTTTACTAGGTTTTGGTTAAGACCGACCATTAACTTAGACAGCGGTAACACAAAATGCGGTAATGCTGAGGTCATATGGCCAATAAAGCTCGGCGCAGCGGTATGAACAGAATGAGCAACCAACTGCTCCATAATGTCTTGAGCATAGTCAGATACAAAGGTCGGCTCTTCTGGAATAGTAGCCGTTTGAAAGTCTTTTTCAATTTCGTGCAAAGGCTTTTCGATAGCAGCTATGTTCTCATTTAAGAACCCAGCTAAGTTGCTAGAAATTTCAGATTCGATTTTACTTAATGTCGAGTCTGGTGCTTCTGGCACCGTAAAAATACGAATCAAGCTTTCTTTAGAGGCGACGGCACAACGCTTTTGATCCATCCTAATACCCATAATTAGCAGCTAAAAATGCACCCGATGGTGGGACATCTAGGTAAGCACTTTTGCGGCACTGTTTCTACGAAATTGGCTAACTTTACTGGAATATCACGAAAATGTCTCGCATAAAGCAAAAAAGCGCTAATTTCGATGACAAAAAAGTGATCAGTTAATGAAATTTGCAGTCATTTTATACTATCAGATACGCTTTTTTTGAGTATAATCAAACGATAACTGCAAAGGGAACCTCTATGCCCAAAGGAATGCAAAAAACCAGCTGGCTGCTATATGGCTTCGCCGCATTTTTTATTAGCTTATTTGGCTATATCTATTACACCTATGAAACCACGCGTAGTGAGATCATGGAGAATATCGATACCAAACTGCTTAATGCTGCGGTCAGTGTCAAACATATCCTAGGTGATGACTATCACAATATAGTTAATGCGGGCTTACCAATCTCTTCGGCAATATATAAAGACAAAAGCCGAGCCCTATCTGAGTATGCAAAACAAATGCAGCTTGCCTATGTGTACGCAATGGTACTGCGCGACGGCAAAGTCTATTTTAGTGCCTCGAGTTACACGCAAAAAGATCAAAACAATGGCCGCGTAACACAGTTTCTAGATGCCTACCCCGAAGCGACAGAACTTAACAAAGAAGCCTTTTTTTCAACAGAGCCAGTATTTGAGGTATCAAAAGATCAATGGGGCTATTTTAAAAGCATCTTTGTCACTTTTGTCGATGATAATGGTCACACCTATATAACTGGTGCCGACATAACCATTAGTGACTTAAATCAGCAACTACAGCGCAGTGTGACCCGTGCAATGATCACAGGCTGCTTCTTTTTCTTTATTGCAGCGCTAATTGCAGGGTTGTATTTTTTACAACTAAAACGCTCCCTCTCAACAGATGCCCGCACTGGCTTTGCAAACCACGTCGCACTCGAATACTACATAAAGAAAACCACCAAACATCGTATGGAGCTAGCAGTTATTGCCATTAATGAGTTAGAAGATATTAGCAGTTTTTATGGCACTGAAGTGAGCGACAAAGTAATGGCTAACTTGCTTAGCTATTTTCAATCAAGGATGCCTAGCGAAGGGTTTGTCTATCGATTAGCAACTAATAAAATTGCGCTATTACGAACGCATAGTGATGAGCGTAATATCGATGATGTAATTAATGCTTTTAACTATGCAATTCCTGCGTTGAAAGAACCTTATATCTACGTGAGCTTGTATGCTGGCATTGCTACAGGTAATAAATTAATGCTGATTGAAAATGCCCATGTTGCGCTGCAACAAGCAAAGCTAAATAATCAGCGTATTGTACGTTATGAAAATGTGTTTAAGCAGGTTGAAGAGAAGTTTAGAAGCAATGTTACGCTTGCCAAAGAAGTAAAAGAAGCCTTCGATAACAACCGTATCGTACCTTACTTTCAAGCAGTCTATAATAACCAAAGCAAACAGATTGACCATTATCAATGCCTAGCCAGAATGGCCAGTGCCACGGGCCGTATTCATGCGCCAGATTACTTTATGATGGTACTAAAGCGCTCACGTATGGACGGTCTTTTAAGGCGCACCATGTTTACTCGCTGCATTGAGCAGTTTAGAAAAACCAATGTGCGCTGGAGTATCAACATTACCGCACAAGATATTCTCGACCCAAGCTTAAGCGAGTTTTTAGAGTTACAACTTAGGCGCTATCCGCAGCCTCATAATATTATTTTTCAGTTTTATGAGCGTGATGCTATCGCTTACTTTAGTGAAGTAAAAACCTTTATTAACACCCTAAAAAATAAAGGCGCTCAGGTTATTATCAATGAATTCGGCGCGGGCTTTTCAAACTTACCCCACATTAGAAAGCTCGAAATTGATGGCTTAAAGCTAGATAAAGGGTTGGTGAGCCAAATTCATACCAATACTGATAACTATCTATTTATTGAAAACTTGGTGAAATATGCTCAGCAACTAAAGTTAGATGTAATTGCTGAGCAAGTTGATAACGAACAAATAGCTGATGCGCTTGCTCGTGCGGGTGTTACTTTAATGCAAGGGAGTCATTTTGCACCACCGACCCCCTATATTCATTAAAGGTTGATCACCAAACGGTGACTTTGTTGACCACTGGCCCAATATTTACGTTCGAATGGGGTAATTGCAGTATCGCTTTCATACAGCTCAACATCGCACTTATGCCCTGCAAGCTCTAATGAGCGGGCAAACTCTTTTACGTATATATCCCAGTTGCTTCTCAGCTCTAAGCGGCCACCTAATTTAACAATATACGGAAAAATTGCAGCACCGTGCCAGCGTCTTTGCAAGTGTTTTGCTTTTGGCCAAGGGTTTGGATACAACAAGTAATGATGACTCGGTTGCCAGTTTGCAGCCACCGCTAAGCGCCAAAAATCATTTAAATCAGCTTGTACTAAAATGTACTGCCCTGCATCTGTTTGCTTGTATTCAATATCATGCTTATCTAAGCGATGTGATGACTTATCAATGCCAATCACCAATGCATCAGGGTGACGCTTTGCTAAGTTAGCGGTACTTTCACCCACACCACAACACGAATCAAGAATAATAGGCCCGTTAAACGCCTGCACCTTTGCGTTTACCTGATCAAAAGCCGCTTGCGTATGCTCTGCAATCGGCTTTTTAAATTCAGCACTTAAGTGCTTTAAAACAATTTCGTCTAGCTTTTCATGTAAGCTAGGTTGATTCGATACAATACTTCTCGAATTTGCATCCGTCATTAGTGTCTAAGCCCCACACCACGTTTAATAAGGGTTAATGCTAACGTAAATAAACCCACAATAAATAAACCAAGTACACCAAATGCTACCGATAAGTCGACATCAGACACACCTAAGAAACCATATCTAAATGCATTCACCATATAAATAATTGGGTTTACTTGCGATACGCCCTGCCAAAATTCTGGCAACAAGGTGATAGAGTAAAACACCCCACCGAGATAAGTCAGCGGCGTTAAAATAAAGGTCGGGATAATACTAATATCATCAAAGCTATTAGCATAAATTGCATTGATAAGTCCGCCTAACGCAAACACAGCCGACGTTAAAATAACCGTAGCCATAATCACAAAAATATTATGAATTTGAATATCAACAAATAGCAAAGAGACACAGGTAACAATTAAACCAACCAGCATGCCTCGTGTCATACCACCGCCCATGTAGCCAAGTACAATGATGTAGTTTGGCACTGGTGCAACTAAGAGCTCTTCAATGCTTTTTTGAAATTTAGTCGAATAAAAACTCGAGGCAACATTCGAGTAAGAGTTGGTGATCACCGACATCATAATCAGACCCGGGACAATAAACTCCATATAACTAAAGCCACCCATATCCCCGATACGAGAACCAATCAGATTACCAAAAATCACAAAATACAGGCTCATCGTGATTGCCGGCGGAACTAAGGTTTGCACCCAAATACGTAAAAAGCGAATACACTCTTTGATCCAAATACTTTTTAGCGCTACTCCATATTTAAACATTATTCGCCTCGCCCTTGTTCTAATAAACCTACAAACAGCTCTTCTAAACGGTTTGCTTTATTTCGCATACTCAGCACAGTATTACCTTGCTCAGTCAGCGCACTAAACACCTGGTTTAAGCCCTGAGACTTCGCCACTTCAACTTCTAAAGTGTGATCATCGGTCAGTGTGTATTGGTAACCTTCAATGCTAATTGGCTGCACAGGTTGCTTTAAATCCAGTACGAAAGTTTCTTTATCAAGCTTGGCAAGTAACGCTTTAATGGTGGTGTTTTCAACAATCACACCACTGTCGATAATCGCGATGTTTTTACATAACAGCTCAGCTTCTTCTAGATAATGGGTGGTCAAGATGATGGTCACACCTTGCTTATTAATCTCGCGAAGAAAATCCCACATAGAGCGACGTAGCTCAATATCAACACCGGCTGTTGGTTCATCTAAAATGAGTAATTTAGGTTCATGCATCAGTGCACGAGCAATCATTAAACGGCGCTTCATACCACCTGAAAGGGTGCGCGCTTGTTTATCTTTTTTCTCAAATAAACCTAGCTGATTTAAGTATTTTTCAGCACGCTCATGTGCCAGCTTTCTTGGTACACCGTAATAGCCTGCTTGGTTAACCAAGATTTGATTTAGTGTTTCAAACTGACTGAAATTAAATTCTTGCGGTACTAAGCCGAGTTCAGACTTAGCAGCTTCAAGGTCTGTATCAATATCGTGACCAAATACCTGGACACGACCGGCACTTTTATTCACTAACGATGAGATAACACCAATAGTGGTTGATTTACCTGCCCCGTTTGGTCCAAGTAAGGCAAAGAAGTCGCCTTGCTGAACTTGTAAATCAATGCCTTTTACGGCTTCAACACCATTTTTATAAACCTTTTTTAGGCCTTCAATATTTAATGCGATCGTTTTTTCGCTCACTGTTTGCCCTCTCCATAACCCCAACGTTTCGTCAAAGTATGTTCAATGTTTAAATGATCTAAAATTCGCGCCACCATAAAATCAACCAAATCTGAAATCTGCTCTGGTTGATGATAAAACCCCGGTGCCGCAGGCATAATAGTTACGCCTAGCCTTGCTAGCTTCAGCATGTTTTCAAGATGGATTTCGCTAAATGGCGTTTCACGCGGGACTAAAATCAGTTGCCCACGCTCTTTAATAACCACGTCAGCAGCACGTTCGAGTAAGTTATCTGATGCCCCGACCGCAATTGCAGATACAGAACCTGCACTACACGGGCATACCACCATTTTTTTCGGCGCAGCTGAGCCTGATGCAACAGGACTAAACCAGTTGTCTTTACCAAATACTTTAAGTTGTTCAGGAGCGGCATTAAAAAGCGTACTCAGCTGCTCTGTCGCTTTGTCTTCATTACCCGAAAGTTTGATATTCGATTCTGTATCAAAGACCACTCTTGCCGCACTTGAGATCAGTACATACACCTGAAACTGCTGTTCAAGTAATACCTCTAATAACCTTAAGCCATAAGGAGCCCCAGAGGCACCGCTAAAAGCTAACGTTATTTTATCTTTAAATTGCATACAGTTAAGCTCCGTATACTGGTTAGTTTTGTTCAAGGGCAGTGATTAAACGCTGATGAATACCTTCAAAACCACCATTACTCATAATTAAAATATGTTGTGACGGCGCACAGTTGCCAACGACCTGAGTAATGATTTCCTCAGTGCTTTTCATGCAATGCATACCTGCTTTGTCTGCGTATTCTTTTAACGACCAGCTTAAATTTTCTGGCTCAAATAAATACACATCATCTGCTGCATCGAGAGAATCAATCAGAGTTTGTTGATGCACGCCCATTTTCATAGTGTTTGAACGAGGCTCTAAAATAGCAATTATCTTCTCAGTGCCTACTTTTGCACGTAGCCCTGCTAAGGTCGTTTTAATTGCCGTTGGATGATGGGCAAAGTCGTCATACACTTTTATCGAGTTAACATCGGCTTTAAGCTCCATACGGCGCTTAGGTGAGATAAACTCAGCTAATCCTGCAATACTGACTGATACCGCGATGCCTACGTGCCTGGCTGCTGCAATGGCCATAATGGCATTTTTGACATTGTGCTCGCCCATAGCTTGCCAACTGACAACACCTTGCACTTGTGAATTTAGTAGCACTTCAAATTCACTACCATCAGCTTTAAGTAAGCGGTAATCCCAATCACCCGTCAGTGTTTCGCTCTCGCTCCAAAGGCCACGTTCAATCACATCTTGTAGTGCTTCGTCTTGGCTTGGCCAAATCACTTTGCCACTACAGGGTAATGTACGCATCAAGTGGTGAAATTGTTTCTTTATCGCGTTTAAATCTTCAAAAATATCAGCATGATCAAATTCAAGATTATTTAGAATTAAGGTGCGTGGTAAGTAATGAACAAATTTACTGCGTTTATCGAAAAACGCCGTGTCGTATTCGTCGGCTTCAATAACAAAAAATGGCGTTTCGCCAACACGAGCAGACACACCAAAGTTTTGTACTATACCACCAATTAAAAAGCCCGGTTTCATTCCTGCGTATTCTAGTAACCATGCCAGCATACTGGCTGTAGTCGTTTTGCCGTGTGTTCCGGCCACAGCCAACACCCAAGAGTTTTGCAGTAAATTATGCTTTAACCATTCTGGACCAGAAGTATAAGGCAAGCCTTTATCAAGAACGTATTCAACACAAGGGTTGCCTCGGCTCATAGCATTACCAATCACCACCATATCTGGCGCGGGTTCTAGTTGGGCAACGTCATAACCTTGGGTGAGTGTAATTCCTAGCTCTTCTAATTGCGTGCTCATCGGTGGGTACACATTTTGATCAGAGCCTGTCACTGTGTGACCTAACGATTTAGCGATTGCGGCAATACCACCCATAAAGGTGCCACAAATTCCAAGAATATGAATATGCATCTACTGTCCTGAGCAAAATGAATAAGAGATAAGTAAGGCGTTATAATGCCAAATATAAGCTTTACTTACCATTACTACACGGCATTAGAGTATTGCCAAATAGCCAACATAAAAAAACACCTCAACTTGAGGTGTTTTTTTAATTAAGTTTAAAGCCTATTTTACAGCATTAAGAATGCAAACAAACCGACACCTAATAGTAAGCGATAGATAACAAATGGCATCATGCCCATGCGCTCAATCACTTTTAAGAAAAAGAAAATACATGCATAAGCCGATACAAATGATAAACCTGCGCCTAATAGAATTGCATGCCAATCAATCGCCTCGCCCGCTGTAGCCAACTGATACACATAATATGAACCTGCTGCAGCAATAACTGGAATTGACATTAAAAACGAAAAACGTGCAGCGCTTTGCTTGTTTAGACCCAACATTAAGCCCACAGTAATGGTAATACCTGAACGGGATGTTCCAGGAAATACCATAGCGAGCACTTGCGAGAAGCCTAATAAAAGCGCACTGAAAAAGTTTACTTGGTAAATATTCTTAACTTGCTTTGCTTTTACATCGGCATACCAAAGTAACAAACCAAATACGATGGTTGAAGTAGCAATAACCCAGGCATTACGCGAGTAACTTTCCACAAAGTCTTTAAATAAATAACCAATTAATAATGCAGGAATGGTCGCAACAATAATCCACCAGCCTAAACGACTATCATCGGTTGCGCCTTGTGAGCCAAAGGATTTAAACCAAGCACCGAGAATATCCACCACTTCTTTACGAAAATACAGTACCACAGCACCCAGTGTACCTACATGTACCGCAACATCAAATGCCAAGCCTTGGTCGTGCCAACCTAAAACTTGTGAGGGTAAAATTAAATGTGCTGAGCTCGAAATAGGTAAAAACTCAGTCAATCCTTGAATTAAGGCTAAAACAATTATCTCAATAATACTCATGGGTTAGAAAACTCCACCTTCCATAGTTTTTGTTGTGGGTTGTTATAATTATTCCATAACTCAGCCAAAGTTAGCTTAGCTACGGGGTGATAAAAATCGGGAGCAATTTCAGCAAGAGGCTGCAATACAAACGCATTTTTAGTGATTTCATCCCGCGGTAATTGCGCAGGCGAATCACAGATAATGTCATCATAAAACAATAAATCAAGGTCTAATGTGCGCGGGCTAAACTTTTTATCCTCACGGGTGCGGCCATTATCAAGTTCAATTTTTTTCAATAGCTTACATAGTTCAGCTAATGGCATATCGGTTTTTGCTGCAACCACTGAATTATAAAAATTGCTACCAGCAAACCCCACTGCTTCACTTTCATAAACAGACGAATGTATAAAGCCTGGAAAGTGAGGCTTTAAGGCAATAAGCGCTTGTCGAAGATAATGCTCTTTATTGACATTAGAACCTAAGCTTATAAATATTTGCGCCATGTTAGTTTGCCTTACGACGGGTGATCTCAACTCCCACCGTTTGCGCTTGTGGCACTGCGGCTGGTTTACTAACACGTATAGTGACTTGGTTAGTCGCAAACTCAGCTAAAATAATAGCAGCTAATTGCTCAACTAAAGTTTCAAGTAACTCAACGGGTTTTGCCGTTGTATGCTCAATCACTCGTTCACTCACTTTGGCGTAATCAAGTGCTAAATTTATATCATCAGTTGCCGCTGCGGCAGAAATATCACATAACATTTCGATATCAAAATACAGGCTTTGTTTACTTTCTTTTTCAAAATCATACACGCCAATAATGGTGTCTACATGTAGTTGTGATATATATACCTTGTCCATTGATACTCCAAGTGACATGAATATTAAAACAACTCCTCATACTAAACGCTTATTGATAACAATAATGCGCTATATAAGCTGTCATACTGTTTTAATATATAAAAATTACCCCTACAATAACGGATAGATGCATTGCAATAAGGTGCTTACATTCTACTCGATGAGAGCGGCAGATGGTTTTGCCGCCAATGATAGCCCAAAAGTGCAGATTAAAAAATAAGGAAGCGCGTGTTAGAAGTTTTAATGTTAGTTTTAGCTTACATACTGGGATCGGTCTCTTCCGCTATCCTTGTATCACGGCTGTTTAAACTACCAGACCCACGCAGTCATGGATCGAATAACCCTGGTGCTACAAATGTTTATCGCCTTGGTGGAAAAATCCCCGCTGTTTTAGTTCTTGTCTTTGATATTTTAAAAGGAACCATCCCTGTCTGGGGTGCCTACTTTTTAAAAATAGACCCACTAATGCTAGGTTTAATTGGTGTGGCAGCCTGTTTAGGGCATATGTATCCGCTGTTTTTTAGCTTTAAAGGTGGTAAGGCCGTTGCGACCGCTTTTGGCACGTTATTACCCATTGGTTTATCGCTAGGTGGGATGCTGATCGCAACCTGGCTCATAATTGTTGCTATCACACGTTATTCATCGCTTGCGGCACTGGTTACGGTTTCTTTAGCGCCTCTTTATACATGGTGGATAAAGCCTTTGTATACCTTGCCAGTTACCTTTTTGACCGTGTTAATAATTTTCCGTCACAGAGCAAATATTACTCGTTTGATGGCGGGGGAAGAACCTAAAGTAGGGGCTAAGAAAAAAGCCCCTGAACAAGAATAGCTAGCAGTTATAACGCTTCGAGTGAATCAATAGGCCAGCGCGGCTTAGTTTTCATATCGAGGCTAGCAAACTGACCAGCTTTCAAACGCTGCATACCAGCGTAAGCAATCATTGCGCCGTTATCTGTACAAAACTCTGTGCGCGGGTAATACACACGCCCTTTCATGCCTTGCATTACTCGTTCAAGTTGCGCACGTAATTGCACGTTTGCACTCACACCACCGGCGATCACTAAACGTTTGATACCTGTTTGCTTTAATGCACGTTTACATTTGATAGTTAATGTATCGATAACCGCGGTTTGGAATGCATGAGCAATATCAGCTTTGGTTTGCTCATCATCATCGCTATCACGAATCGCAAGCGATGCCGCTGTTTTTAAGCCACTAAAGCTAAAATCTAAGCCTGGTTTATCAGTCATCGGACGTGGGAATACAAAACGCTCAGGCGTACCTTGCTCCGCAAGTTTTGCTAAACGTGGGCCACCCGGATAATCAAGACCTAATAACTTCGCAGTTTTATCGAATGCTTCACCGGCAGCATCATCAACTGACTCACCCAGCACTTCGTATTCACCAATGCCAGATACTTTAACCATCATAGTATGACCGCCAGACACCAGTAGTGCGATAAACGGAAATTCCGGTTTGTCCTCTTCAAGCATTGGCGCAAGTAGGTGGCCTTCCATATGATGAACAGCAACAGCAGGAATATTCCAACCATAGGCCAATGAGCGACCAATAGAAGTTCCCACAAGGAGTGCACCAACAAGTCCAGGACCTGCGGTGTAAGCAATACCATCTAAGTCTTCTGGCCCACAACCCGCTTGTGCAAAAGCAGCATCAATCAAAGGTAAGGTTTTACGTACATGATCGCGTGACGCAAGCTCAGGTACCACACCGCCGTAATCGGCATGCACTTTTACTTGGCTATACAGTTGATGTGCTAATAAGCCTTGTTCATCATCATAAATGGCAATCCCCGTTTCATCACATGATGATTCAATACCTAAAATTCGCATCAATTACTCCGCCAAGAAAAAACAAACGCGTATTTTACAGTGAAAATACGCATTACTGAATATTAAATTGCAATACCGATGTTGGTTTGGCCGTCAGATACTGCAAGTTGCTTAAGCTCTTTTACGTTCTGGGAGGTAATTCGGCCCATTTGCTCTACAAAATCAATAAGCTCTGCAAGCACATCAATTTCATACTGCATTAAAGGGTGTTCACGAACAGCTTTGTTATCAGCAATTTCACCATCCACTGTTAGTTGATATTCAATGAAACGAGCCACTGAAGCCTGTGAAATTTTACTAATATTTAAAAACTCTTGTTCATCTTTGGCTATCAAACCGTGCAACATGCCAAGCAAAGCGGTTGCTGTATCGATTGCGGGATAAGTCCCGAACATGTCAAAGTCAGTAAGCTCTGGCACATTCGGCTCTATTTTTTCAATTTGCTTTTCAAGGCTGATTTTACTTTTTGGTAGTAAGATTTTTTCCCAGCAGACACTTAATGCGCTACGAAAAACCGCGGCATCACCAAACCCTGTTGCTTCACTAAATAAGCTGTAATTAGGCAGCATACGCTCAAGTAATGCGCCACCTAACACCGCTTTTTGCAAATAGTTTAATTCTCTAATACGTTGAAAATTATTCGCTTTTGTCATTCTTTACAGTCCCACAAGACCAACATATTTCAAATGTTGCTCCGTTAAGCTCATGACACTTAGGGCATACCCAGTCAGGAGCCGATTGTTTTAATTGCCGGTAGTTTAGCAATATTTCTTGCGCCTGGCGCTCTTTTAATGCGTAAACGAGTATATCGACCCCTGTTTGTTCAAATGGGATCTCCCCAAGCGCCCCTTGTAAAAGCTCACCTTGCAGTTGCGATTCGATCCCTTTACTTTTTAAAAGCCCTTTAATAATGTTTGCTTCTAAGCCATTTTCAGCCTGAAACACTTTCACCCAAGCGAATGGGTCCTGCTTAGCAGGTTGATTTAAATTATTGTTTTGCAAATCACTTCCCTTTTACTTTTCTATCTTTAAATCCTAAACTACGCTAGCAACTAACTTCGCTGCAATGCTTATTTCAAGGTAGCCACATGACTTTAACAACACCGGGACTGTTATTCCCAGCAATTTCTTTACTGTTACTTGCTTACACCAACCGTTTTTTGGTGCTGGCTCAGCTTATTCGAGAGCTCAATGCACGTGAAGGGGAAAGTATCCGCCCGTTAGTTGTTGCGCAAATTACCAATTTAAGAAAACGCATTAAACTCATTCGGGTGATGCAGGTTTATGGCGTGGCCTCTTTTCTGATGTGTACATTATCAATGTTTGCTTTATTTATTGAGTTTAATACCACAGGAATCATTTTATTTGGCATCAGCCTCGCTTGCTTAGCCTTGTCACTTCTCACCTCTTTGTATGAGATCCACATTTCTTGTGATGCTATTGAAATCGAATTAAAGAATATCGAAAAAAAACCAGTTTCAGATAAGGCAGAGTAAATTTCTGCCTCTATACTTATTGTATGAGATACAACAATAAGTGGTGTTTTTGTGGATGATTTCTTATTTTCTGAAGAACAGTTAGAAGAAAATAATATAGAAACTGAAGAGCCTGAATACTGGCATATTCTTGTTGTTGATGATGAAGAAGATATCCATCAAGTTACGAAACTAGTATTAGCTGGCTTCACTTTCGAAAATAAAGGTCTGCGCTTTTATGACGCCTACTCTGCGGCCGAAGCAAAAGAGTTTTTAAAAAAAGATATTCCCTTTTCTGTTGCTCTAGTTGATGTGGTAATGGAAACCAACCATGCTGGTCTTGAGCTTATTCAATACATTCGCGATGAAATAGAAAACCACGATATTCGTTTAATTCTGCGCACAGGTCAGCCAGGTGAAGCCCCAGAAGAAGCGATTATCCGCGATTACGACATCAACGATTATAAAAACAAAACTGAGCTCACCGCGATTAAAATTAAAACCCTGCTCTACTCAGCCTTAAGAGCACACCGCGATATTCAAATTATTGATCGCCACAAGCATGGGCTTGAACAGATCATCAACGCGTCTGCTAACTTTTTAAAATGTGACAGTGTTCATGAATTTGCTTCAACAATTTTAAGCCATGTCACTAACGTGATGGGCATTAATGACACGCAAATTTATTGTGCTGCAGCCGTTAATCTACAATCGTCACCAGCAAAAGATTTTCAATTGCTTGCAGCCTCAGGTGTAGGCCCCACACCACAGCAAAACACCATTCCTGATGAAGTAAAAAACTTATTTATAGATGCACATGAGCGAAAATCATCACTAAAAACAAGTAATGATTATATTGGTTACTTCCCTACCAAAGCCGGCCTTGAAACCATGCTTTATGTTCATAAAGGCAGTAAGTTACAGGCAACAGAGCATCAACTGTTAGAGTTTTATGCCAACAATATCGCGCTTGCTTACGATAATTTAAAGCTCAGAGAAATGGTAAAAGAGTCGCAAAAAGAGCTTTCGTACATTCTTGGAGAAGCAGTAGAAAAACGCTCTAAAGAAACCGGCTCTCACGTTAAACGTGTTGCTTTATATAGTGAGTTACTTGCTCAACTTTCAGAGCTTAATCCATTTCAATGTGAAATAATTAAGCTTGCTTCACCACTACATGACATTGGTAAAATCAGCATTCCAGACAGCATATTGAATAAACCAGGTAAACTCACTGATGATGAGTGGGAAATAATGAAAACCCATGCAGAAATCGGCTATGAAATATTAAAAAACTCAAGTAACGAGATATTGACATGCGGTGCTTTAATTTCTTACCAGCATCATGAAAAGTGGGATGGCTCAGGGTATCCACAAGGTTTAATGGCAGACGATATTAATATAGTTGGCCGCATAACCGCCCTCGCCGATGTGTTTGACGCCCTTTGCAGTGACCGTTGTTATAAGAAGGCTTGGCCATTAGAAGAGGCGTTAACTCTCATAAAAGATCAGCGGGCGAAACATTTTGATCCAATTCTAGTCGACTTATTACTTGAAAATTTACCACTTTTCTTAGAGATTAAGGACCGTTATCCTGATTAGATGTAACTTTTCTGTAAAACACTTCCCAAAATAGGTACAATAATTTACTATGCCTACCGTGAAGTATAATAATATTGCCTGGACGTAAAAGGCTTACTTATAACAAGGGACTATTAAAGTGAGATTTGAACAACTTGAACAATTTGTGGCGCTCGGGGTGCTGAGGCATTTCCGACAAGCTGCAGAAAAAACCCAAATCAGCACTTCAGCGTTAACTCGCAGTATTCAGACGCTCGAAGATGAAATTGGCTATGAGCTCGTTACCCGCTCTACACGCTCAGTTAAGTTAACCAAAGAAGGTGAACTTTTCCTTGAGTACGCTAAACAAACCCTCGACAATCTAGAAGAAACCAAAAAGCGTTTATTCGAATCTTTAAACGGTTGCACTAACGAAAAATTAGTTATTGGTTATACCAACAAAGCAAGCACGGTCGTGCCTGTTTCTTGCGGCCAATTTTTAGCGCAGTATCCGCATGTAAAAATAGAGATGCAACTACAAGAGCAAAGTGAACTTGTTCGTAAACTGCAATTAGGTGAAATTGATATTAGCGTATGCTCTCAGGCAATGAACAGCATTGGTAGTGATATACATTTACCTGATCAACTGATTATTTTTGTAGCTAAAAACCACCCACTTGCGCATAAGAGCGACATTAGTAAACGCGACTTTGCAGACTACCCTATGTACAGCTGTTTTTCACAGTCTAAACAAGTGCAAGCTATGCTAAACGATGCTATCGAGTCTTTTGATAAAACATCAAGCATCAAAGTAGGCAGCATCGAGCAAGTAATGGATGGCCTTAAAAAGTCAAACCACATCGCAATAGCCAGTATTGAACACACAAATATTGTCTCTTCTGACCCAGATTTACTGTTATTGAAAACCAATAAAGGTATCGCACACGAGCAGCTTGTGATCCAAACAAATCAACAAATCAATGAGAATTCTCATGTTAGTCATTTACTTGACCTCATTGAAAAAACGGCGTTATCAAGCCAAAGCTAAAAGCTATTTTATATGCTGCTAGCCTGTAATTAATCAGGCTAGCCAATCCACTCTATTTCTTCATTTTTTGCTGCCTAAAAAGCGTGCATCACACAATTTTTCATATACACTTACGCACCTTTTTTTGATTGTGCACATGAATGAACGCACCGCTTATTACCGACACATACTTAGATGCTATTGAACGTACAGGATATGCTGTTGTTGAAAACGCGATTGATGAAAGCTTAATTGCTGATTTAATTGCAGATTGCTATCGCATTAACCCGCATTTTCATACCGCAGGTATTGGCCGATTAAACGACCAACAAATAAATAAAACCGTGCGTAAAGATAAAACCTTTTGGTTTGATAGCTCAAGCCAAGCACAAATTACTTATCTTGCGACCATGGAAGCGATAAAGACACAGTTAAACCGTGGCTTCTATTTAGGCTTATTTGATTATGAATGCCATTATGCAAAGTATCAACAAGGTGACTTTTATAAAAAGCACTATGATGCCTTCAAAGGCCGTTCGAATCGCATTTTTACAACGGTTTGTTACTTAAATACGCCAGAGTCTGGCGGTGAATTGGTGATCTACAAACCAAAAAGTAAAGACATTGAAATAATCATTAAACCTCAAGCGGGCTTATTGGTGATGTTTGAAAGCGAACGCTTTATGCATGAAGTATTACCCGCAAACGATGTACGCTACTCTATTGCGGGCTGGTTCAGAAAAAATGCCTCAATCAGCGGCATTATCGACCCACCAAGGTAATTAAAATGGCAGTGGCAAGGATGCTGCTATACCGATAAAAATCACTAACCCTACATAATGGTTATTCAAAAATGCTTTGAAACAAGGATCTCGCTCTCGTTTATGAATAAGCATTTGTTGATAAAGTAAAAAACCAACCGCTGCAGCTAAGCCCAGCCAATAGGGAAAACCAAGGTGATTACTCATACCTATGTAAGCAAGAATCGTAATAAACAAGGCATTGAGTAAAAAAATGATGTGTCTGTCATAGCTGGCAAACAAGATTGCTGTTGATTTAACGCCAATCTTTAAATCATCATCTCTATCAACCATGGCATACATAGTGTCATAAGCCACAGTCCAAACAAGATTCGCGGTAAATAGTAGCCAGGCTTCTAATGGTACTGAGCCAATAGATGCCATATAGGCCATTGGAATAGCCCAGCTGAATGCAGCACCAAGCACAACTTGCGGTAGTTGCGTGTAGCGCTTCATAAATGGATAACAAAACGCCAGTGCTAAGGCACCAAACGACAATAATATCGTTGACCACCCGAGTGTTAACACTAAACCAAAGGCCACCACAATAAGCAATACAAATAAGCTCAGAGCTTCACCACTTGATACCAAACCTGCTGCCAGCGGTCGCTGAGCTGTGCGCTTAACTGAACCATCTATTTTACGATCGGCAAAGTCATTAATTACACACCCAGCACTGCGCATCACAAAGACGCCCAAACTAAAAACCACAAAATTTAATAAGCTCGGTGTGCCAAGCTCAGCAAGCCACAGCGCCCAATAAGTTGGCCACAATAGCAACAAGGTGCCAATTGGCTTATCGGTACGCATTAACTGTTTATAGTAAGGTATATGTGCGACCTTAAGTGCAGCTAGCTTCATAGGTAAATATACGCTCCAGGTAAGAATACTTCAGCCACGAGAAAATGAGCATTAGATAAGCTAAAAACACTGCGTCTTCCCCACAATGATTGTGAAGAGAAGCCAATTTCAGATGTTAAAGCTTGGATAGCGTGCTGCTGTGAAAATTCAGCAACTTCTATTTCTGTGCGCGATAAGCTTGGGTCTTGAAAAATAACATCACCAAGCGGCCTTGTTCCCATACTTAGTAACTGCTGCTTTTTTAATGTATCATCTGCCGGCAACCAGCTTTGTGCATAAACCATTGGTTTACCATCGCATAGAAGTAACACTTCGCGATTTAATGCCTGACTTAGAGAGGTATTGAGTAACGCTTGTTGCTCGGCGGTTAGGTCAAATGGCGCCTCGTTTAAAACTTCAACTGAAAAAGCCTGACAGTGACTTTTAAGCTTGGCTGTTAATGACCCAGCTTCAAGCAACCAACCTTGCTGTTGTTGCGTCAAATCTGGAAATGCTGAAGCAGGCTGCCAATTTGCAGCTAATGAAACTGGGAATGTGATCACAACGACTCATTATTTTTAAATACCGTGCAAATGATATCACTGCTGCACGTTTCGAAAAAGTCATGATTTAATCTCAAGCAGGGTTAAAAAACGCAGAACAGCCTGTATCTTAAGTGAATTTGGGTATAGACTAAAAATCATTGAAAGGGTGGAATATTCTTAACTATGAAAAAATCATTGTTATCAATTTACTTGATAAGCATGCTACTTGTTACTGCAACAAGTTGGTCTGTACGCGCTGAATCAAATGTTGGCTACTTTGGTTTTGAGCCTGACATCATCACAAACTACATAGGTCAAGGTAATAAAAAGCTTGGCTATGTTCGTATAACGGTGGATCTCATGCTCAATGATCTATCTGATATCGCAATCGTAGAACATCACACTCCACTATTGCGTGATGCGATTGTTGAAATACTCTCAAAAGAGCCTGAAGAAAACATTAAATCGCTTACCGGTCGCGAAGAAATCAGAAAGCGCTGCACCGAAAAGCTAAAAGCACTACTAAAACAAGAAACAGGACAAGAGATTGTCCGAGAAGTGTTATTTACTAAGTATTTATATCATTAATTGTTAGATGGCGGCATAAGCCGCCATTTTTATTTACGCGATAACAGCTTGTCTGACACGGCATAAGCCATACCAGCTAGTAACCCCGCTAAATGCGCCCAGTTCGCCATACTCACAGGCAACATATCTACAAAGCCCAGAATAAGCCAAACCAGCATAAAACCAACAATGCTATTACTCACTAGTGGCGGCTCTGTTGGCCTCATTACGCTATAAATCCAGCAAAAACCA
This sequence comes from Pseudoalteromonas sp. XI10, assembly GCF_001469895.1. Taxonomy (GTDB): domain Bacteria; phylum Pseudomonadota; class Gammaproteobacteria; order Enterobacterales; family Alteromonadaceae; genus Pseudoalteromonas. Next base: position 65,172 of record NZ_LOPY01000051.1, read on the forward strand.
AGTAAGCCATACACAACGCCGCTTAGACCACCAAAGTTAGGCCCTACAAGTAAAAACTGTGCCCAACTGCTAATAAGTGCCGTCACTAAAAATAAACCCACTAAGGTTAATTTACCGCTACGTTTTTCTATATCGTTACCCAGCGTCATCCACCAGATCAAATTAAAAATAAGATGAACAGCGCTAAAGTGCACAATGGCAGGTGTAAACCAAGTTAGAGGCTGTGCAGGATTAAACTGCAACATACTGTAAATAGTTTCAAAACCACCTAATAAAAAGGCCACATATATAGCTATAGAGACTAAAGTAACCGTACGGTTTAGCCAGCTTAATGTTTTAAAACGGGCTTTTAAATTAAGGGATTGCCCTTGATATGACAGAGGCGATTGTGTACTGCCTACCTGCCATGAAGCTTGTTGGTATTTTTCGTCATGAGGGTTAGCTGCAAACTCTTGCCAAAGAGGTTGAGCTTGATGAAAGTGCTCTGGAGCAACACAAATAATCACAGTTTGTCCATCTTGAGAGCGCAGCTCTCCATGTAAGCCCTTACTTTTGATGTAATCTATAAAGCCTTGTGCGGCGCGAGGATTATTTATGCTACCCAACTCAATCATCGTTCAATGTGCTCCGGAAGTTGTGTCTGCCAAGCTGTAAAGCCACCATCCATGCTGTATACGTCTTCAAACCCCTGCTCTACTAAATAGCTCGCAGCACCTTGAGAACTCACACCATGATAGCAAACGATGATGATTGGCTGATCAAACTCTTTATGCATCATAAATTCGCTGATATTAGCATTTGATAAATGCTCAGCGCCTGGGATATGTCCAGTTTGAAATGAGTTAGGATCGCGAATATCAGCAATCACAACCTCTTCTTTATCTAACAGCGCAAATGTTTCGCTCACTGAAATATGTTTATACGACATAGTACTCTCTAAACTAAAAAGGCGGCCAAAGCCGCCTTATCAAATTACTCGGTGTTAATCCCAGTTGAGGATTACTTTACCTGATTGGCCTGAAATCATTGTATCAAAGCCTGCTTGGAAGTCATCCACGGAGAACTGGTGAGTGATAATTGGTTTCAGATCAAGACCTGACTGAATTAGACTCGCCATCTTGTACCAAGTTTCAAACATTTCACGGCCGTAAATACCTTTAATAATTAGACCTTTGAAAATAACCTGGTTCCAATCAACCGCCATATCTGAAGGTGGAATACCTAACATGGCAATTTTACCGCCGTGATTCATGTTGTTTAGCATGCTGTTAAATGCAACTGGCACACCTGACATTTCAAGACCAATATCAAAGCCTTCGGTCATGCCAAGCTCTTTCATTACATCTTCAAGCTTTTCAGTTGCTACGTTTACAGCACGAGTCGCGCCCATTTTACGTGCTAAATCTAAGCGGTATTCGTTCACATCAGTGATAACCACATGACGTGCACCAACATGTTTGGCAACAGCAGCAGCCATGATACCAATAGGGCCAGCACCTGTGATTAATACGTCTTCACCTACTAAGTCAAACGACAACGCTGTGTGTACTGCATTACCGAATGGGTCAAAGATTGATGCTAGTTCATCAGGAATGTTATCTGGAATTTTAAATGCGTTGAAAGCTGGGATCACAAGGTATTCAGCAAATGCACCTTCACGGTTAACACCTACGCCTGTTGTATTACGGCATAAGTGCACACGACCAGCGCGACAGTTACGACAGTGACCACAGGTAATATGACCTTCGCCAGAAACACGGTCCCCCACTTGGAAACCACGTACTTCCTGACCCATATCAACCACTTCACCTACATACTCGTGACCAACAACCATTGGCGTAGGAATTGTATTTTGTGCCCACTCATCCCATTTATAAATATGGACATCTGTTCCACAAATTGCTGTTTTGCGGATTTTAATAAGCAGATCGTTATGGCCAACTTCAGGTTTTGGCGCATCAGTCATCCAGATCCCTGGTTCTGCTTTTAATTTAGATAATGCTTTCATGATTTACACTCAATTAAACAAAACCGAAGCAAAAGCTTCGGTTTAGGAAATAAAATTAGATAACACCCATTTCTTTACCAATACGGGTAAAGGCAGCAATAGCGGTATCTAATTGCTCTTTTGTATGCGCCGCAGAAATTTGCGTACGGATACGTGCTTGGCCTTTAGGTACTACAGGGAATGAGAAACCTGTTACGTAAATGCCTTCAGCAAGTAATTTGTCAGCCATGGCTGAGGCAATTTTAGCATCGCCTAACATGACAGGGATAATAGCGTGGTCTTTACCAGCACAGGTAAATCCTGCTGCTTCCATTTGTTCACGGAAATACTTTGCGTTATCCCAAAGCTTAGCGCGTAACTCGCCGCCATTGCTTAGCATCTCAAGTACTTTAATTGATGCAGTAACAATTGATGGTGCAAGTGAGTTTGAGAAAAGGTATGGACGAGAGCGCTGACGTAACCACTCAACAATTTCTTTTTTACCTGAAGTGTAACCACCTGATGCACCACCAAGTGCTTTACCAAGGGTACCTGTGATGATATCAACACGATCAAGTACACCGCAGTACTCTGGCGTACCTTTACCATTTTCACCAACAAAACCAACCGCGTGAGAGTCATCTACCATCACTAATGCATCATATTTATCAGCTAGGTCACAAACCGCTTCTAGATTACAAATTACGCCGTCCATTGAGAAAACACCGTCAGTGGCGATTAGCTTAGTTTTAGCACCCGCTTCATCAGCAGCAATAAGTTGTTTTTCAAGGTCGCTCATGTCGTTATTTGCATAGCGGAAACGCTTAGCTTTACAAAGACGCACACCGTCAATGATCGAAGCGTGGTTTAGCGCGTCAGAGATAATTGCATCATCTGGGCCTAAGATTGTTTCGAATAAACCTGCGTTGGCATCAAAACATGATGAGTAAAGAATAGTGTCTTCTGTTTCTAAGAACTCAGAAATCTTTTGCTCTAAAGTTTTATGAATATCTTGAGTACCACAAATAAAGCGCACAGACGCAACACCAAAACCATGATCGTCAAGGCCTTGTTGAGCTGCTTTAATTAACTCTGGGCTATTTGCTAAGCCAAGGTAGTTATTAGCACAAAAGTTAATGACCTTATCACCTGAGGCAACTTCAATTTGAGCCTGTTGCTGTGACGTGATAACACGCTCGCTTTTGTATAAGCCTTCAGCTTTCACTTCATCAATTTGCTGCTGCAACTGATTAAAAAACGCAGATGCTCTCATCTGTAATCTCCACATATTCTTGTATCTAACCAGAAATGATTAGCATGACATTAAATTTTGCGCCTATTGTAAAAGCTTAGCCGAACAATTGCACTGTTTGCAGTTCGTCGCAGACCTTAAGGCTTACGAAATAAAACTGGTCTTACCTGCTAAGACTGTAAAACTAAAGCAGGTAACTCAGCTAAAGACTCACAGACTACATCGGCGTGTTGCTCTGTTGACTCGGCATAACTCTGCCCTGAACGAACTAACACACGGGTAGCGATATTAGCTCTTTCAGCGGCAATAAGGTCGCCAAGCTTATCACCAACCATAATGCTTTGAGATGGATCGATTTGATGCTCATCAATGGCTTGTAAAAGCATACCCGGAGCAGGCTTGCGACAGTTGCACTCTTGCAAATAGGCAGGCTCAGCTTTGCTTGGATGATGCGGACAAAAATAGACATCAAGAATAGTAACGCCATGGCGGCAAAACTCGCCCTTCATCCACTCAGTGAGGTTGTAAAAATCTTGCTCTGAATAATAACCACGGCCAATACCTGACTGGTTAGTTACCACCACAATTTTATAGCCCGCATCAGTAAAGGCTTTGCACGCCTCAAATACACCGGGTACAAATTCAAACTCTTCTGGTTTGTATACATAGCCATGATCAATATTGACCACACCATCACGGTCTAAAAATAAAACTTTGCTCATTACAATTGCTCTTTATCTACCACGTGGTCAAACATCGAAATCACCTTTTCAACACTTATTTGCGTCATTAAATCAGCCCCTTTAACGCGTGTTCCCCAAGGTAGCTCTTGCGCTGTTTTGCCTGTTTGCTCACGTAAATTTTGGTGATAAACCTCAACAACATAATCTTGGTATAAATAAGGCCCTGTGCGTTTTGGGTTTGAGTGGGCATACAAACCAATAACAGGTGTTCCTACCGTTACAGCCATATGTGCAGGCCCAGTATCAGGAGCTAACACTAACGCTGCACGTTTCAAAACACATAACAGTTCTTTTAGTTGAGTTTTCCCTACTAAGTTAAGCACAGGAGCCGAACTCTGCGCGATAATTTGCTCGGCAAGTTCAATCTCTAAAGAGGTTGGGCCGCCAGTAATAACCACCGAAAAGCCTTGTTGATGAGCATGTTCAGCAAGTGCAGCATAACGCTCTGGTAACCAATTACGTTCTTTTTTACTTGCCGCAGGCGAGATAACAAAAATACGCCCGGCTAAACGCTCATCGCCTAATAGCGCATCGGCTGCTTGTTGGTGCTGTTCAGTAATTGGCATTTGCCATTGAGGTTTGTAATCAGGGGCCCCTATTGCTTGAGCAAAACCTTTAAAGCCTTCTAATACATGCGCCTCTGATTGCGGGGCAATACGCTTATTAATAAACAAGCTATGTAACTCTTTTGAGCGCGCCCAATCAAACCCCACTTTGACTTTTGCCGGAATACAACGGGCTGCTAGATTCGCTCTGAGTGCTACTTGCATATGTAATAGCACATCAAATTTACGCCCCTTGAACGTATCTTTTAGTTGCTGATAAGCCTGTTTGCCCTGCTTTTTATCGAACACAACAAACTCAACGCCAGGTAAATCAGCCAGTAACATGGCCTCAACTTTACCAATCGCCCAGGTAATTTTTGCCTTCGGATGTGCCTTTTGAATTGCTTGCACTGCTGATACGGCATGACATACATCACCAATAGCCGAAAGCCTTAAAATACAAATATCTGAATAGGAGGTTGATTGAGTCACGTGCGCCCTTAGCTACAGCAAATAATATGCGATCTTAAATTAACTTGATGCTAATGCAAGCACTTATGCGAAAAGCTAAAAATACGGTAAGATAGCGCTAATTTTATTTAATCTTGAAGTTGTTATGTTTGAAACTCAGCATCTGCAGAACACCACCCTTTTGTGTCACCCAGCTTATAAAGATGAGCTCACGCAACAGTGGTTCGATGCCAATTATTGGCAACAGCAAGATAAAATCGTTGGTGCAAAAAAAGGCCGCGCGACAGCGTGGTTTTTTAAACATCAACAACTTACAGGCGTTCTGCGTCACTATTGGCGTGGTGGTTTAATAGGTAAGTTGCTGAGCGATCAGTACTTATATTTTGGTTTAAAGCAAACTCGTGTTTATAAAGAGTTTACACTGATGATTCGCTTAATTGAGCTTGGCCTAAATGTGCCTACACCTATTGCGGCAAAAGTGACCACTCGTGGCTTAATCTATCGCGGCGATATCATTACCGAAGCTGTAACTGGCGCAAAAAGCGTGTTAGATATTTTAATCACGCGCCCACTTAGCCAGTCTGAGCTAAAAGCGATAGCAGTCACTCTCAGCGAGTTTCACAATCATGGCGTCTATCACGCAGATTTAAACATCAATAACATACTGTTCGATGATACAGGTAAGGTGTTTATCATCGACTTTGACCGCGGTGAAATCAAACAGCCACATGCTAGCTGGCAAACAGAGAACATTAAGCGCCTTGCCCGTTCATTTGCGAAAGAGCAAGGCCGTAATGAAGTGATGCATTGGCAGCAAAGTGATTGGCAGTCACTGGTGTGTGACTACCAAGCATTGCTGAACTAATTATCGATTTTGGGCCAATGCTAAATAACTTTCAGCGACTTTTGTTGATGGTATTTTTGATAGTATTTCTGCATCAACAACCTCTGGCTTATCGTTTAACACAGACTCAATAGCTTGAGTTAAAGCCCCAGGGTTATTTGTAGGAACCAAATACTTGGCTAAACTACCCGTTAAGATTTCTTTTGGTCCATGAGTACAATCGGTGCTTACAACTGGCGTACCCAGTATGAGCGCCTCAATGAGAACAGTAGGTAATCCTTCATAATCTGAACTCAGTACCAAAGCATCAGCGCCTTTAATCCAAGCATATGGGTTTTGCTGAAAGCCTGGCAAAATAAGCCTATCTTCAATACCATGCTGGCGACCAAGTTTGGCGGCTTTATTAACTTTATTACATAATAAAACAAGCTTATGGGATGTATTTAAATTAGCAAATGCTGAAAATAAAACATCATGTCTTTTTTGTTTTGCTAAACGACCAACGTGAATAATGTAAGGCTCACTTGGCAATCCTAACTCAGCTTCACTCGCTTTTTTGACTATGCTTTGAATATTGAACGGGTTAAAAATTGTTGTGATACTGCGGGGACTAATCAACTTTTGCTGTTTAATTTCACTTTCAATACCTTCAGAAACACAAATTAAATTTTGTCCTGACAAGCGCTTTTTACTTTTCAGTAAATAATAATAAGCAAATGGTCCAAGTTTCTTTTGTCTATTTAACTCAGCCGTAATTGAGTTATGAATGACATAGAAAACATGTTTAATAGAACTACAAATTAGCAAATTATTACTACGATCTAAATTTGATAGAACGAGATCAAATTCCCCGTTTTTAGATTGGTATTGTGCAAACCAGTTTTCGATATGTTGTACGCTTTTCTTTAGTTGCCAGAATCTATCAACTTTTTTTGCCTTATGGTCAAACAAACATTCAACATGCAGCTGTGATGGTAAGGTATATTCAATCGAGTTCGCTAAACTAAGAATGACAACTTCATGTTGTTGAGCCAGAAGCTCGCCAGCCAGCGTCAGCATCACTTTCTCAGCCCCACCGCCAACCAAAGAATCAATAACTATGGCAACCTTCATTTAGAAATCCCAAACAATAACTCAGACACGCCTTGCAGCATTTCTTTCTTGGCATTATGCGGTTTTATTTTCGCCAAAACGTTTTTAGTTGCTTGATAAGTTGCTGGTTCCAGTAATCGTTTAACAGCGTCACTTAAACTGTCTAACGTTGGGTCAGCGGCTAAAGTTAAGTTACTGTCCACACAGTTTTGCAAACGTTTCGGTTGGTCCTTGGAAATTGCTGCAGCAACAGTGGGGACTTTGAGTGAAATAGCTTGTAATAAACTGTCCCCCGCTGATAACACTGCAAAATTAGCATGTGCTAATACACCAACAAATTTACTTGCATGTAAACTTTTTAAGATGATCAGGGTATCATCTTTAGGTAGATCGTTTGGGTAGTTAGAACCAAAAACAACGATACCTTTCAAACCTGTTTCAGCAGCTATTTTCTTGGCTGCTTGATAAAAAATATCAGCAAATAGCTGTGTTTTTTCACCGTGCCCACCTGATCCAGCATTTACTAAAAAATAACCTTCATTAGTAAGGTTAAATTGAGCTAACAATTGATACGTGTCAGTACTTGATGACTGCGAGAAAAAAGGACCCACATTTACCGGAGGTGACAAAGGAAAGAGCTTAAGCTTTAATCGCTCACTGAAGCTTATTTTTTCAATACAATAATCAGGTTGCGCAACCCAATGTTTATCTATTAAATTTAAACGATTTAGCTTTAAGCCTTTCGCTCTTTTTTTATTATGCTGTGAAATAAACACCACTTTAGCCCCTGCACGCTTTGCTGTTTTCATTTGGGCTGCTCTACCGGCACAATCAAAAACAACCAAGTTAGGCTTAAATGTTTCAATTAATTGATTAACCTTACGCGTTTCTTTTGTCGCTGATTGCTCTATGAGTGTTGTATCAAATGGGCAATCAAAAGCGTAATTTGTATGTTTATTTAATAAAAAGTGGATGTCTAAACGATCGGGAAAACACTCATTTAAATAATGAGCAAATGATAACGAACGCATGTATTCACCTATTCCTTCAGATGATGACACGGGGATAAATAAAAGGCGTTTTTTTTCCATTACACTTTAAATTATAAAATTTGCCAGATTATACATCAAATTGAGTTCCTTTTACGATACCTAGACGAATTGCTCGTTGTGAATTATTTACTGCAATCATCATGTAGGGTTGGTAGACTTCTAGTCCCAAAAAACTAACCGAGAATTAAGCATTGCCTAAAAAAACACTTTTATTACTCGCTCTTGCTAGCGCACTTAGTCTACCTCTAGCTGCTGAACCTTGGGTTAAACCAGACGACTATGGCTTACGAGCCGACATTCAATTATTAGCGGATACAGGAGTGATTAAAGCCCCTGTAACTACATACCCGCTAATGTGGAATAGCTTTATTGATGAATTAAATGACACCACACTAGAGCAATTACCTAGTTTTGTTCAAGATGCTTTACTTCGAGTACAACACAGATATAAAGCCGAAAATACCGAACAGCACAATTTCCATACTGAAGTTTTTCTATCAACAGATACATTACCAGCCACGAGTTTTGGCGCCACCAACACACAAAAATCAGAAGCGACCGTCGCTTATAGTTATTTAGGTGAAAGTTTAGCTGGTAAACTAGCAGTTAATTATCGTTCTGATGGTCGAAAATGCTATCTAGAGGGCATGGAACAATCAGACATAGCTGAAGATCATCAAGCGCTTACTGACTGTGATGATATTACTTTTGACCATAGTTACCTTGCCTATAAAATTGGCAACTGGGTATTTCGTGCAGGTGCAGTTGAACAATTCTGGGGACCTGGTGTTGACAACAGTTTAATTCTCACAGCGAATAGTAAACCTTTACAAGCTTTCAGCATTAGTCGTGAAAAAGCCACCGCTTTTGAATCAGCTTGGTTGAGTTGGATTGGTCCTTGGAGCTTAACAACTCAAATGGCTAAGCTTGAATCAACCCGAGCAGTCCCTGATGCGCTACTTTGGAGTAGCCGAGTGAACTTTAGGCCAATTCAGCAACTTGAAGTTGCTCTAAGCTGGTCTGCACAATGGGGCGGGGATGGTGAACCCCAATCTATCTCTGAATTTTTTGATATGGTTACAGGTAAAAGTACTTGTCCCGATGGTTCGCAAGACTGTACTGAAGCTGAAAAGTCAAAATTAGGCAACCAACTGGCAGGTATTGATTTACGCTGGTCAGATACTCTCTATTCATACCCGTACGCTATTTATGTAAGTACGATTGGCGAAGACGCTAGTAGCTACTTTAAACCCGCAGACAGAGCGTATTTAGCAGGTGTAGAAACAACAATTCCATTTGCAGAGCAAAATATCAAAGTAAACATTGAATACATTGATACTGTGGTTTCATGCTCTGGTGATGAATCTGTGCCTGGTGCTGAAATCTTCAATAACTGCTATTACGAGCATGGTAAATATAATTCTGGTTATCGCTACCAAGGAAGAACGATAGGCTCTACATTTGATAACGACACAGAATCCCTTGTACTTACAGTTCTTGGGCAACATAGAAATGGCAACGATTGGCAGGTTAAACTGCGCCAAGTTGATTACAACAACGACAATGTAGATCTTTACCCTAGCAACCCAGATTTAGGGCATACAATCACTAAAAATGCCATTGATAGCACACAACTAGAACTGCGCTACAGAATGTTAGCATTACAAGGAAGAATCTCTTTCGGTGCTCTGGCTGCTAAGAATAAATCAATGGAGGAATCAGACACTGAAACCTCCGCATTTATGAAATATGAAATGAACTTTTAGAATCAAAAAAGCCAACACATGTTGGCTTTTTTATTAACTTTTGATTTTGCTAATTACGTTTGATGTTGAGCAACCATTAAGAAACTCAAGCACTTCGACTTTTCCGCCATGGCGTAATACATGATCGGCACCGGCAATTTGGTCAACGGTGTAATCGCCGCCTTTTACTAGTACATCAGGGCTAATTTGCTCAATAAGCTTAGCTGGCGTGTCATTTTCTTCAATGCTGCCAAATGGAATAACCCAATCAACTGACGCAAGCGCACTTAATACCATGGCACGTTCATCCAGTGGGTTAATTGGTCTTTCTGGGCCTTTTAAACGAGAGATTGATTCATCATTATTTAAGCCAACAACCAGCCTGTCACCTCGTGCTTTTGCTTGAGCAAGGTAGCGCACATGGCCTGCGTGAAGAATATCAAAGCAGCCATTAGTGAACACTATTTTTTCACCATTTTGTTTAGCAAACTCAATGTGCTGAAGCACATCTTCAAACGGCGTTTGGTAATGCTCGCCAGTTTGCTGCAAATATTGACCAAGCTTACGGCTCAACTCTTCTGGTGACACGGTTGCGGCACCCAGTTTACTCACCGCAATTCCGGCAGCAAGATTGGCAATTTCAACCGCATCTTTTGCAGCCATACCCGCACCAAGCATCACGGCCAATGTTGCAATTACAGTATCACCTGCACCAGTAACATCGCTGACTTCAAGCTGTTGGGCTGCAAAATCATGTTTTTCTGCTTGGCTAATTAACGACATGCCCTGCTCTGAGCGAGTTAACAACATAGCAGCGATGCCTGCTTCAGTGATTAGATCACGAGCGCTTTGGGTTAAGCTTTGCTCAGAGTCAGTTTTACCACCAGCAAGTTTAAATTCGTTTAAGTTAGGTGTTATATAATCAGCGCCACGGTATAAGCTTAAATCAGATGATTTAGGATCAATAAGAACCGTTTTACCCGCTTTCTTTGCAACCTGAACCATTTGTTGAATTAAGCTCAGTGAGCCTTTGTTGTAATCAGAAAACAACACAAAATCATAGTCATCTAAAACCAGCTCTAAACGGTTTAATAACAATTGACTGTGTTGCTCAGTAAAGCTCTCTTCAAGGTCTAAACGAACAACTTGCTGATGACGGCTGATTACTCGCATTTTAGAAATAGTCGGTAAATCGCAAACACTCACTAGTTGCGAGTCAATTTTCTCTGAACTTAAAATTGTTTCGAGGATTTGCCCGCTTTCGTCTTCACCAACTAAGCCTAGTAGGCCCACTTTACCATCTAAACGAGCAATATTTTTTGCGACGTTTGCAGCACCACCGGCTTTGTCTTCAAACTTACTGACTTTTACAACAGGGACTGGGGCTTCAGGCGAAATACGCCCTGAATCGCCATGCCAATATCTATCTAGCATGACATCACCAACGACCAAAATACGTGCCTTTGAAAGGTTTTTTAGTAACGCTAAATCCATTACTTTTGCTCCGCTACAACCATATCGATGGCTTCGCATAGCCAATGTCCGATGAACATATGCGCCTCTTGGATACGCGCTGTTTCATCATTTTTAATGATAATAGGTAACTTAGCGATATCTTTTACTTTACCGCCATCTCGGCCTGTTAATGCGACTGTAAAGGCGCCAATTTCATTTGCTGCAGCCAGTGCGAGGTTGATGTTAGGGCTAGTACCAGAGGTGGTTAAGCCAATCACTAAATCTTCAGGTTTACATAACGCCTGCACTTGGCGCTCAAAAACAGTATCAAAATGATAGTCGTTACTGTGAGCGGTTAAAATTGAAGTATCTGTTGTCAATGCGATAGAAGCAAGTGGACCGCGCTCCAATTTGTAACGTACGACAAACTCAGCAGCTAAATGCTGTGCATCAGCCGCACTACCGCCATTACCAAACCAAATTACCTTACCACCAGCTTGTAAAGCGCTGTGACATACTTCAAGTAATTGCATCACTTCTGGGTGATATGTATCCATCGTTTCAAATAACATTTGATGGCGGTTCAAACTTTCTAAGTAGCTTGCTGCTACAGAATCTAATTCAGGCATGAATATCCCTCTTTGGAACAAACTTTGGCAGGAGTAATAATGTTATTATTCCACAGATTTATTTCTTTGTGTTCAGTTTATCGTACTTTTATGAATATCGACTGGATAATTACAGTTATATGTAGACTAACTATTGGCAACAGCTCGATTAGCGTTAAACTACCCTAAAACTCTATATATTAAAAATTATGGCGCGCATTTTATACTCTTTACTTTTATACCTACTAAGCCCACTGGTTGTTTTTTACCTTTATGTTTTACGTGGCAAAAAGAATAAGGGTTACCGTGAGCATTTTGCTGAGCGCTTTGGCTTTTCTAACTTATCGCATCACGATGTTGTTTTTCATTGTGCCTCTGTAGGGGAAGTGTTAGCAGCAACGCCGCTTATTAAGGCCGTTCAATCAGAAAACCCTGCACTTACTATTTTAGTAACCTGTAATACCCCAACGGGTCGCGAACAGATAAAAAATAACTTTAAAGATGCGGTTAGCTGCTGTTATTTACCGATTGATTTTTTCTTCGCTACCAATCGATTTTTAAAACGAATCCAGCCAAAGGTACTGTGTATTTTAGAAACTGAGCTTTGGCCAAACCTTATGGCGCAAAGCAACAACACCGGCACAAAAGTACTTGTTTTAAATGCCCGACTTTCAGCTAAATCACAACAAGGCTACCAAAAGGTAATGCCTTTAACTAAAGTGATAATGCAATCAATTAGCGACCTTGCTAGTCATAATCAAGATGATGCCAAGCGTTTTATTGAACTTGGCTTAATGCCTGAAAAGGCACGCGTATTTGGCTCAATTAAATTTGATATCACGCCTACAGAAGAGCAATTAAATAAAGTCGCAGCACTTAAAAACCAATATAACAACGAGCGCTTTATCTGGGTTGCAGGCTCTACTCACCCTATTGAACACGAGCTTATTTTAACTGCTCATGAAAAGCTGTTAAAAGCGTTACCTAACGCTCTTTTGATTATTGCTCCACGTCACCCAGAGCAATTTGACAAAGTCGCTGAAGTTTTAAAAAGCTCAAATTTGAGCTTTAGTCGTCGCAGTGAAGATAACTATAACAACCAACAAGTTGTGTTAGCTGATACGTTAGGTGAGTTACAATGCTTATATGGTGTGGCAAACATCAGCTATGTTGGCGGTAGTTTAATCGAGCGAGGCGGCCATAACCCGTTAGAGTCAGCAGCGTTTTCTGTTGGCGTATTAGCAGGTCCTCATACCTATAACTTTGACCACATTTACCCTGAGCTGATTAGTGCTCAAGGAGCTAAAACCGTTACCGATGAGAATCACCTTGCTGACACACTTATCGCTTTGAGCACTGATGTACAAGAGACGATTAAGCTCGGTCAACAAGCTGCGAAATGCGTTGCTAACAATCAAGGCGCCATCAGTAAAACGGTTAATTTAATTGAGCATTACTTAGAAAAGTAAGATAGATAAGTAAAATAGAATAGAGAAATAATGTGACTTCAAAGCAAGCGATGAATCGCCCAGAAATACAAATGCGCGAATGGGTATCAAGCGTAATCGTAAAATACAATTTCTGCCCGTTTGCCCGTAAAGAAGTTGAAAGCAATTGCATTCATTATCAAATCAGTCAGTCTACTACTCTTGATGATGCAGTAATGGATATGCTTGAGCAATGTAGCGCGTTAGACCAACAAGCAGAGCGCGAAACCACTTTGTTAATGTTTGAGCAAGGCTTTAAGGATTTTGAAGAGTTCTTAGATTTAGTCGATTTAGCCAATGCGCTTTTAGCTGCGCAAGGCTATGAAGGTAAGTATCAAATAGCCAACTTTCATCCTGACTATGTGTTTGCTGATAGCGATGACAGCGATGCTGCAAACTATACGAATCGTGCACCTTACCCAACACTGCATTTGATCCGTGAAGCCAGCATGAGTGAAGCGTTAGAAAGCTACGATGAACCTGAATCGATCCCAGAGCACAACATTAAACTAGCTAGACGCAAAGGCATCGACTTTTGGCAGCAGCTGCTGCAAAACTGCATCGATAAGTGCTAACACCTGCCGGCGTTCAATAGATAAAAAGCCAGCAATGCTGGCTTTTTATTTTTTATAGCTATTAAATTTAGTGAGTTATTTTTTTACCCACTCACCGTTCACTTCAATGTAGTGACCCGGCTTAGTTTTTTCGATAGTTTTAGCAGCTGCAAGGGCTTCAACTTGCGCTAACGAAAGGTTATTCTTTTTCGCAAGTTTTAAATATTGCTCTTTACGCTTTGCATTAATTTCATCAACGACCGCTTTTGCTTCGCTATTATTAACCACTAAACCTAAATAGCCTGAGCTGTCTTCACCTACTAAGCCTTGGCTCTTTGCATCATCAAGGCTGATAGCCCAAGCAGAGAAGGATAAACAAACAGCACTGATCAAGGTGATCACATTTAGTTTTTTAAGTTGTAATTTACGCATGTGTGCTCCTTAGAATAATTCGCTGTCATCACTGAATAAGGTATCAAGTTCTTTATCCACTTTTACGCGGATCTCATGGTCAACTTTTACATTTAAGTTGATTGTAATCGGCTCTTTTGCTGCCACCTCAACACGGTGGGTACAGGCACTCAGCATGCCTACTGCCGTCAGCATTACTAACCATTTAGCCATCATTGCTTCCTTTTTTTGCATACTCTTTCTCAACTTTTTGAGTAATTTCATCACTTAAACGCAGCGCTCTAAGCAAGGTAAATACATTCTCTTCATGGTTATAATTAAAGTTCACTGCTTGCTGCTGCGCTTCATTATAACCCTCTAAATTAACACCTAAATGCAACCATCCATCCGGTTTGAGGTTAACACTGCTGCGTAGTTTTTTAATATCTAAATTCTCAAGTAAACTCAGCGTGGTGCTCAGCTCTTGTTGCTGCGCTTTTACAGCTTCAAAACCTGCGTTATTGGAAATCAGTAATTTACCATCACCTTGATTAACTAGCTGCCCTTGCTTTACCTCTATCCCCTGTTTGCTTATAACAACAGGTAAGGTGCCTGCTAAGCGCCCGCTTAAGCTAATGCCAGACTCAGCATCAAGGGTGACCAATTTACTGGCATCAATATTTTCAAATTTAACAGTCGCGGTTTGGTTATCACTGAGTGGGCAGTACTTATTCACCACAAATGCGCCTCCCATAACCTGACCAGTTAGATTAGCTGCGCAAGGCTGATTAGCCGTTACCTGCAACTGACCTTGTATATTTTTGACCACGGCACCTGCGCGCAATTCATTGAGTGTAAATTTAGTCGCTGTAATATTAAGCTGGCCTGAATTAAACGTGCCGTTCAAATTCACTGCAAAATCATTCGCTAGATAATCATTATAAAGCGCACTAAGTTTATCTATCTGCAAATTACCCTTTGCTTGTTGAAGATTTACATCCCCTTTTATATTGCCCGAAACGACTCCATCGGTGACTGTAGCAAGCGGCTCAAACTGAGCAATTATTGGGTTAAGTTTGGATACGGCTTGCTCTGGTATCACCAGTTCAAATGGGTGTGCAACCTCAGACATATGATGACTAACAAGCGCTTCAAAGCCATCTGCAAATACATGATGCGTTGCCTGCAAGGCGCGGCTTTGAAGAGCCTTTGTAACGACAGACAACTTATTTAAGCTAAGCTCTGGTGTTGATAATTTAGCGGCGGTGGTTTTGGCATCAATATCAGCAAATAATTCTCCCACACTGAGGTCTGTACTAAGGGTTAGCTCATTACTTATTTTTACTGCGCTAATATCATCATAATTTAATGATTTAACCTTGCTATTGGCTTTAACAACAAGGTGCTGCTGGGCATTATACTCAGCGTCAATCGCGCTGCTAAAATCAGCTATCTGTGCACCCGATATTAGCGCATTTTTAGCACTGATATTGGTATTCAGTTTAGCTGTAGGACTAGTAAATAACTCATCGATATCTAGCTTTCCTTTAGCCCCAATACCCTCAACCAGAGCAGCGTCAGCCTGAAAGTCTAAAAATCCAGGTAATGACTCCATTGAAAGTTGAAAATCAGCGCTAACGCTGCTTTCATGCAAATGCGCATTGAGTTTAAGCTCATCTATATCTTTACTATTAAAATCAATGCTAACTTGGCTATTAAGTGATGCGAGCGGATCCAGCAAAGAAAGGCTCGTATTACTGACTGCCACCTCACTTAGCCCTTCTGTAGCTTGCAGCTTTACGATTGGGGCTGATAGATTTTTATCTTCTACAATAACTGGTTTTTCAAAGTGTAACTGCCAAGTAAGCGGTAACTGGGCTTCAATAAATGATTGATGCTGTTGATCTGCTATGGAGTTTAAGCAATCTCGGTTTGCGCTAAGCTGATTTTGTAAAGCTGATAAATCCGCGTATAAATGCTGTTGATTTAATTGATACTTAGCACTCAATTGCCCTTCAGTGTTAAAGCCTAGGTCGCACTGCTTTATTGCATGCTGATAACTTGCATTAATTGAGCTTTCAATTGCAACTGTAATTCCATCAAACTTAATCTGTGACTGAGTGGTAAAATGGCTGTTTGTTGGCAATGTTACGAACCGCTCTGCCACTTGCTCATCAAACGTGATGTTGGCTTTGACTTCATAATTAGATATTACAACGTCAGCATTGAGATCCCGTGAAATCGTAAAATGATTTAGACGTTTTTCTTGTATCGCCAGCCTAACAGGGTTTTTGGTAAACGGTGAGACTACGTCAAGCTGCTGAATGCTTATTAGCGGTCTTTGCTCGGGTAATACCAAGGCAAGCTTTTTAAATTCAGTTTGTGAAGTGTCAGGTTGTTGATTATTAGTCTGATTGCTAATTATAAGATTGGCTCGAGAAACACTAACCTGTTGCTTGTTCGCAATAATGCCTGCTAACTCAATTTGCTGCCCTTGGTAGGTTAAGCATAATTTCTCGATATTCAAATCAAGCTGGCGAGTCAATGACCAATCAATGCAGTGAAGCTCAGCGCCATTTTTACTGAGCATAGGCGTTAAATACCACGATGTCAGAGGTAATCTGAACAGATAAGCCAACAGCACCATGCTTAGCACGATACCTAGCAACCCAACACACGCTCGCTTAAAACTCAAAAAACTCTCCTTGCTTCTCGCTTCTCGCTTCTCGCTTCTCGCTTCTCGCTTCTCAGAACATTATAAACAAAAAGGCCACACATGATAGTGCAGCCTTTTTAGTTTAAACGGTTTGTATGAACCTAGCTTGTATAGCTAGGCACACAATTAAGTTCTAGCCAACGTTTTTACGTGCGTTGCGGAACATACGCATCCATGGGCTATCCTCTGTCCACTCATCTGGGTGCCATGAGTTAGCAACAGTACGGAATACACGCTCAGGGTGCGGCATCATAACCGTTGCACGGCCATCAGTAGAGGTAATACCTGTGATACCTTCTGGAGAGCCATTCGGGTTAGCTGGGTATTGCGTTGTTGGGTTACCGTAGTTATCAACAAACTTCACTGCCACAGTACCTGATTCAAGCGCTGCTTTAACTGCATCACCGTTTGCGAACTCAGCATGACCTTCACCGTGAGAAACAGCGATAGGCATACGAGAACCAGCCATACCATTAAAGAATACCGATGGGTTTTCTTGCACTTCTACAAGGCTAAAGCGAGCTTCAAAACGCTCCGACTTATTCGTTACGAAACGTGGCCAGTGCTCAGTGCCCGGGATCAATTCTTTCAATGTTGAAAGCATTTGACAGCCATTACATACACCTAAGCTGAATGTATCTTCGCGGTGGAAGAAGCTTTGGAACTGCTCACGCGCCATCTCATTGAATAAGATTGACTTAGCCCAGCCTTCACCTGCACCTAATACGTCACCGTAAGAGAAACCACCACATGCCACTAAGCCTTTAAATTGCTCAAGTGTTAAACGACCTTCAAGAATGTCGCTCATGTGTACGTCAACCGCGGCAAAGCCTGCACGGTTAAATGCCGCAGCCATTTCTAAGTGAGAGTTAACACCTTGCTCACGTAGAATCGCCATTTTCGGCTTCGCACCAGTTGCAATGTAAGGCGCTGCAACATCTTCGTTTAAGTCAAAGTTTAGTTTTACATTAAGACCAGGGTCTTTTGCGTCAAACTTAGCGTCAAACTCTTGCTTAGCACACTCCGGGTTATCGCGACGAGCTTGCATTTGGTAAGTTGTTTCTGCCCAAATAGTACGAAGCTCAGTACGCGTGTGGTTAAGAACCACATCATCACCACGAGTGAATACCACGCGGTCATCAGCGTTTAGTGCGCCAATTTCATGGCTGATAGCTGCTAGACCGTGGTCTGCAAGAACCGCTTTAACTGCGTCTAAGTCAGCGTTTGCCACTTGGATAACCGCACCTAGCTCTTCATTGTAAAGCGCTTCGATATCTGAACCTGTTAAGCCAGCAAGGTCTACTGTTACACCCGTGTGACCAGCAAATGCCATTTCAGCAACCGTAGTGAATAAACCACCGTCTGAACGGTCATGGTAAGCAAGTAGCTTGTTATCAGCAACAAGCGCTTGCATTGCTTCGTAGAAGCCTTTTAATAGTGCAGGGTTATCAACATCAGGTGTTACATCACCTAGTTGCTTATAAACCTGTGCAAGGCTTGATGCGCCCATACGGTTTTGACCCGCACCTAAATCAACTAATAATAGTGATGACTCACCTTTATCAGTACGTAGCTGTGGCGTTACTGTTTTACGCACATCTTCAACACGACCAAAGGCTGTAATGATCAATGATAATGGCGCAGTAACCGATTTTTGCTCACCGTTTTCATCCCATTGAGTTTTCATCGACATTGAGTCTTTACCCACAGGGATAGTTAAACCAAGTGCCGGACAAAGCTCTTCACCTACTGCTTTAACAGCTTCGTAAAGACCTGCATCTTCGCCAGGGTGACCTGCTGCAGCCATCCAGTTTGCAGATAGCTTGATATTTTCAAGGCCACCGATGTTAGCACACGCGATGTTCGTTAGTGACTCAGCCACAGCTAAACGAGCAGAAGCACCGTAGTTTAAAAGTGCAGCTGGTGTACGTTCACCTAGTGACATTGCTTCACCGTGGTAAGTATCAAACGCAGCGGCTGTTACCGCACAGTTTGCTACTGGCACCTGCCAAGGACCTACCATTTGATCTCGAGCAACTAAACCCGTTACCGTACGGTCACCAATGGTGATTAAGAATGTTTTCTCAGCAATCGTTGGTAAGCGTAATAAACGCTGTGCAGCGTCTGCCGCATCAATGTTAGCAACGTCTAATGGTTGCGATTGTGCTTTTTTCGATTCAACTTCGCGGTGCATTTTTGGTGCTTTACCAAGTAAAACATCAAGCGGAAGATCAACTGGGTTGTTACCGAAGTGGCTATCTTCAACCGTTAAGTGACGCTCTTCTGTTGCTTCACCAATAACAGCGTATTCTGCTCGCTCACGTTTACAGATTGCTTCGAAGCGCGCGAAGTCTTCTGCTGCAACTGCTAATACGTAACGCTCTTGAGATTCGTTACACCAAATTTCGTGTGGTGCCATACCCGGCTCATCGTTTGGAATGTCACGAAGTTGGAATTTACCACCACGACCACCGTCGTCTACAAGCTCAGGGAATGCGTTTGAAAGACCACCTGCGCCCACATCGTGGATGAAAGCAATTGGGTTTGCATCACCTAGCTGCCAACATTTGTCGATAACTTCCTGACAACGACGTTCCATTTCTGGGTTTTCACGCTGTACAGATGCAAAGTCTAAGTCTTCGTTTGATTGACCTGATGTCATACTAGAGGCAGCACCACCACCAAGGCCGATGTTCATTGCCGGACCACCCAGTGCAATTAGCTTAGCACCTACAGGGATTTCACCCTTTTGAACATGTTCAGAACGAATGTTACCTAAACCACCTGCAAGCATGATTGGCTTGTGGTAACCACGTACTTCTTCACCGTTATGGCTTGATACTTTCTCTTCGTATGTACGGAAGTAACCAAGTAAGTTAGGACGACCAAATTCGTTATTGAATGCCGCGCCACCTAATGGACCTTCAGTCATAATATCAAGTGCATTAACGATACGACCAGGCTTACCGAAGTCTGTTTCCCATGGCTGCTCGTAACCAGGAATACGTAGGTTAGATACAGTGAAGCCAACTAAACCAGCTTTAGGTTTAGAGCCGCGGCCTGTTGCACCTTCATCACGGATCTCACCACCAGAACCTGTTGATGCACCTGAGAATGGCGCAATCGCTGTTGGGTGGTTGTGAGTTTCAACTTTCATCAAGATTTCGATGTTTTCTTGATGGTACGCGTACTCACCCTCAACATTAGGGAAGAAACGACCTGCTAACGAGCCCTTCATTACCGCTGCGTTATCTTTATAAGCAGATAGTACGTTTTCAGGGTTTTGCTCGTAAGTGTTTTTGATCATTTTGAACAATGATTTTGGCTGTTCGATGCCATCAATTGTCCAATCGGCGTTAAAGATTTTGTGACGACAATGCTCAGAGTTTGCTTGCGCAAACATGAATAATTCGATGTCGTTCGGGTTACGCCCTAACTTTTGGAAATTTTCTACCAAGTAATCAATTTCGTCATCTGCAAGCGCAAAACCTTGCTCAACGTTTGCTTTAGCAAGCGCTTCACGGCCACCACCTAAAATGTCAACTGATGACATTGGACGCGGTTCATCATGACGGAATAATTTAGCTGCATCAGCCATATCCGCGTGCGTTGCTTCAGTCATACGGTCATGTAATAACGCTGCAACTTCAGCTGTTTGCTCAGCTGATAAATTACCTTCTACGTAGTATGCAATACCACGCTCAACACGGTGAACTTGGCTTAAGCCACAGTTATGTGCGATGTCAGTTGCTTTTGATGCCCAAGGCGAGATAGTACCTGGACGCGGCGTTACAAGAATTAACGTGCCAGCAGGGGTATGCTCGGCAATTGTTGGACCATAAGTAAGCAGTTTTTCCAGCTTGGTTTGCTCATCAGCTGAAAGCTCGGCTGTAAGATCAGCAAAATGCATGAACTCAGCATAAACGTCAGTGACTGGAAGTTGTGCCTGTTGGCAACGCGCTAAAATTTTCTGAACTCTAAAATCGGAAAGTGCTGGTGCACCACGAAGGATCAACATAGGTATTTTCATCCGGGGTTAGGGATTGAACGATATTTTAGGCGCATATTATAGTGCAAATAACGTCTAGATTTAACTCAAAATTACGCTTTTATTTAAATAATCTTCATAACCGCTTTTATGGTTGCAACAATTAACTATCTTAGTCGTCTTTATTTCTTCGCAGGTTCTTGTTCTGTATGACTTATCTATCATCAACCTTGTTATAGTTATTAATTTTTAAATAGATAATTAAAACTATTCGCCAAGTGACGTGGCTAAGAAGTTTTGTTATAACACTAAGGTAATGGTTTAAGGGGCATTTATAATCTATGCAAAAGTTACTCGCTATTTTTAGTTTAGTGCTCATGTTATGTGCGTGTGATATGCAACAGCAACCGTCGCAACTTGCTCATATCAAGGCACAGAATAAAATTAGAGTAGGCACATTAGCTGGCGCGAGTAACTACTATCAGGCTCCACAAGGTGTGCAAGGCTTTGAATATGAGCTTGCCCAAGAGTTTGCTGACTATGTTGGTGTAGAGCTCGAGATGGTGCCCTTTTTTAATCTATCCGATATGTTTGCACGCTTAGAAAGTGGTGATTTAGATATTATAGCTTCAGGCCTTACCTATAACACGATTCGAGCAGAGCATTATCGATTTGGCCCAACCTATCGCACAATTAGCCAAAAATTAGTTTATAAACAAGGCCGTACTCGCCCTCGAGAGTTTGAGGATTTAACCGGTAATCTCACTGTTTTAGCCAAAAGCAGCCACTCGTTGGCACTACAGCAATTAAAACAATTGCATCCTGAACTTAGCTGGAACGAAACAGAAGACATGGATGAAGAAGAGCTTCTGCAAGCAGTTATCGACGGTGAAATTGATTACACCCTAGCAGATTCACACACCTTATCGCTGTTTCGCCGCTATCACCCAAATTTGAGTATCGGCTTTTCGGTTACCCGTAACGACCCTATCGCTTGGTTACTAAGAAAAGATGGTGACGACTCTTTATATGCCTTGATGGTGCCATTTTTTGGCGACGTGAAAAAAAGCAATCAGCTTTATGTATTAGAAGAAAAATACTTCGGCCATGTTCGCCAGTTTAATTATGTGAATACCCTTGCTTATATCGAAGCAATAAAAGACACCTTACCTAAATACCAACCTTGGTTTGAGCAATACGCAGGTAACATAGACTGGCGATTACTGGCAGCTTTGAGTTATCAAGAATCAATGTGGAACCCAAGGGCTAAGTCACCAACCGGTGTACGTGGCATAATGATGCTAACCCAAGCAACAGCAAAACAGGTCGGCGTAACAAACCGACTAGAGCCTGAGCAAAATATTAGAGGTGGTGCGCAATATCTTGCCAAAGTGATTTCTTGGATCCCTGAGCGCATTCCGCAGCCCGACAGAACCTGGTTTGCCTTGGCCTCTTACAATGTTGGCTGGGGACACGTCAACGACGCACGCATTATTACCGAGCAAGAAGGTGCAAGCCCCGATAAGTGGGCTGATGTTAAAAAGCGCTTACCGCTTTTAATTAAAAAGCGTTACTATCGAAAAACCAAATATGGTTATGCCCGTGGCGATGTTGCAGTAAAATACGTTGATAATATTCGTCGCTATTACGACGCACTGGTTTGGCTTGATGAAAATGATGCGATTGCTAACCCAAGCGAAGAAGAGCAAAGCACTGTAGAAGCTCAACCTGAAGCGCAAGTGAGCGAGCCAAAGCCCAATGACAACACGCAACAAACCAACTCAGAGCAGCAAGAATTAGAAAACAACTAACTTCAAGCACCGAAATCTGTTTACTTGTCATCAAATGATCATTATCTTCCTGTAGAGATCAATATAATGCTTTACTCTCACTTAAGGAGCACTCATGTTAAAAAGAAGACGCACGACACATAAGTTCAAGCGTAATGTTATTTACTCAACGGCGACCCGCCGTCGTATCATGCTACGTAATACACACAAAAAAGTTATTTGGCGTCGCCGCTTATTTGCGATGCAGTTAATGGAAGCACAAGTTCCTGCAACGCCGGTTGTATAACTAGGCGTTGCGAGCAGCCTGCTTTGCCGCCTTTTTCTCTTCTCTACGACGCTTAAAAAACGCAGATATCACCGCCCCACACTGCTCACTCATAACATCGCCGGTTACTTCAACTTGATGATTAAGCCTAGGCTCTTGCAGCAGATTCATAATTGATCCTGCCGATCCCGTTTTGGCATCTTTAGCACCAAATACCAATCGCTTAATGCGGCTATGCACCAACAGGCCTGCGCACATAGAACAAGGTTCTAAAGTTACATACAAGGTGCAATCGATTAATCGGTAGTTATTAAGTACTTTACCTGCTTCGCGGATTGCCATCATTTCAGCATGAGCGGATGGGTCGTTATCGATAATTGAGCGGTTATAACCATAAGAAATCAGTTGATTGTCTTTTACCAGCACAGCACCAACCGGAATTTCATTAATCGCAGCCGCTTCATTGGCGTAGATTAATGCTTTTTCCATCCAATATTGGTCGCTAAATTGTTCGCTCATATATCACACAAATCTTGTAAAACTGTGAGTAATTATACCTAGTTAGTGAAAAATGTCGGCAATAAATACTGCTACACTTAAAAATTAACGCAAAATTTAGTGGCTTTTTCATGGCTCAATGGACCCATATTGCGCTATAATCTCGCGCTTTTTTTATTTAGCTTACAACACGGGTAGCAAATGAAATTTCCTGGACGCCGCAGGCATAAACATTATTTTCCGGTGGAAGCCAAAGATCCACTGACGAATCAACTTAACTCAACCGACCGACTACAACGTAGTTATATTACGGGTATCGACCAAATTGTGGTAGATATTGAAGCGAAAGTTGATCAAGCTTTCCTAGATGAATTTCAATTGCGCCGTGGCATGTCGCAAGTGATCGATAACGATATTACCAACGCACTATACGACAGACTAAAACTCGACAATATGATCGATTATGAGTTTGCCGGTGGAACGGTAGGTAACACCATGCACAACTACTCTACCCTAGCTGACGACCGTTCAGTGTTGTTAGGGGTAATGAGTGAAAATATCAAAATCGGCAGCTATGCATACCGTTTTTTATGTAACACCTCTAGCCGCGTTGACCTTGACTACCTTCAGCCTGTAGATGGCCCTATTGGTCGTTGTTTTACTTTAATTGACGAGACCGGTGAGCGTACCTTCGCAATCAGCGCGGGGCTTATGAACCATCTTCGCCCTGAATCAATCGATCAGGCACTTATTGAGAATTCATCAGCACTAGTGATCAGCGCATACCTAATGCGTACTCAAGGTGATGAAACCATGACAGAAGCGACCATGCAGGCAGTAAAATATGCCAATGATGCAGGTGTCCCTGTGGTTTTAACCCTTGGCACTAAGTTTCTAATTGAACAAGACCCTGCTTGGTGGGCTGACTTTGTAAAAGAGCATGTTGATATTCTTGCTATGAACGAAGAGGAAGGCCTTGCGATTACCGGCTTTGAAGATCCGCTTCTGGCAGCCGACAAAGCGCTAGATTGGACTGATTTAGTTATTTGTACGGCTGGCGAAAAAGGCTTGTTTATGGCCGGTTACGTAGACGACTCATTCAAGCGTGAAACAGAATACCCGTTATTACCAGGCGCGATTGCTGACTTTAACCGTTATGAATTTTCTCGCGCAATGCGTAAAGACGACTGCCAAAACCCAATTCGTGCGTACAGCCACACAGCACCGTTTATGGGCGGCCCAGATAGTATTAAAAATACCAATGGCGCAGGCGATTGTGCTCTGGCTGCGGTACTGCATGACCTATCGGCAAACGTTTACCACAAACTTAATGTGGCAAACTCAGCGAAGCATCAGCAGCCTGCTATGACCTACTCATCGCTTGCACAAATTAGTAAATACGCTAACCGTGCAAGTTATGAAGTACTTGTTCAGCACTCGCCACGTTTATCTCGTGGCTTACCTGAACGTGAAGACTGTTTAGAGCAAGTTTACTGGGATCAGTAAGCGCGACTAAAAAATTGAAATATCCAGTTTCTGGGATAAACGCTCAAGAGCCGCTATCCCAGCTACTGAGTTACCATACGAGTTAAGTCTTGGCGCCCACACAGCCACAGTAAATTGATTTGGTAATACAGCTAAAATAGTACCCGACACCCCTGACTTACCCGGCATACCAACACGGTAGCCAAAATCCCCAGCAGCATCGTATAAACCACTGGTAAACAGTAACGAGTTTAACTGCTTATTTTGCCTTGCACTGAGCACTTCTTGGCCATTGGCATCTTTACCTTGGTTTGCTAAGTAATTGTAGGCTTTTGCTAATTCTACGCAGTTTAACTCTATGGCACAGAAGTTAAAGTAAGCCCATAACACATCATCAACTTCATTATTAAAGTTGCCGAATGACTTCATTAGATGCCCCATCGCGGCGTTGCGATGACGAAACTCATATTCAGAATTTGCCACTTTCTTATCAATAACAACCTGAGCATTTCCTGATAACTGACGAAATGACTCAAGCATAGAGTGCATCGGCGCAGATAAACGACTATATAACGCGTCACAGGTGACAATCGCGCCGGCATTAATAAATGGGTTGCGTGGTATGCCCTGTTCAAACTCAAGCTGTGTAAGTGAGTTAAAAGCGGTGCCTGAAGGCTCTTTACCGACTCGTTGCCACAGCTCATCACCATAACGCTGAAGTGCTAAAGTTAAGGTCATTACTTTCGAAACAGATTGAATTGTAAAACGCGCACTACAATCACCCGCACAATAGGTTTGCCCATCTACTGTATGAATAGCAATGGCAAACTGGTTTGGCTCAACCTCTGCAAGCGCAGGAATATAATCAGCAACCTTACCTTGGCTCAGTAATGGTTGAACTTCTTTTGTGATTTCATCTAATACATGTTGATAATCAATCTGTGACATACCGCGTCCTTTAAAACAAAAAGCCCCGCATTTGCGAGGCTTTGTAGTCTACTAAAGATGGTTTGCTATAGCGATTGCTATTAGCTCATCGCTGATTGCAGTTTTTTCATTGCTGTTTTTTCTAGCTGGCGAACACGCTCTGCTGAAACATTATATTTCTCAGCAAGCTCTTGTAATGTTGCTTTATCGTCAGCTAACCAACGTGCACTTACGATGTCTTGAGAACGTTCATCAAGGGTTTTTAACGCGCTGAATAAACGTGCATGAGACTGTTCTTGCCATTGCTGCTCTTCGATATCATCAGCAAGGTCAGCACTGCCATCTGTTAAATACTGTACTGGCGAGTATGTGCTTGTCGGTGCGTCGTCATTGTCGTCGCCCGTTAAGTCAAAGCCCATATCTTGGCCACTCATACGTGATTCCATCTCACGTACTTCTTTCTCACTTACACCTAGCTCATTAGCAACTGTGCTAACCTCAGCTTGGTTGAACCAACCTAAACGCTTTTTATTTTTACGTAGGTTGAAGAATAATTTACGTTGCGCTTTTGTTGTTGCAACTTTCACAATACGCCAGTTTTTCAGTACGTATTCATGAATTTCGGCTTTGATCCAGTGTACTGCGAATGAAACTAAGCGAACACCTACACTTGGGTCGAAACGTTTTACCGCTTTCATCAGACCAATGTTACCTTCCTGAATTAAATCAGCTTGCGGTAAGCCATAACCTGAATAGCTTTTCGCAATATGAGCAACAAAGCGTAGATGCGACATAATGAGTTGCTTCGCAGCTTCAAGATCACCTTCTTCCTGAAGACGTGTCGCCAACTGCTTTTCTTTCTCTGCATCAAGCATAGGAATAGTGCTAACCGCTTGAAGGTAGCCGTCCATACTTGCGCTCTGTTGACCTGCAGTAAGTGCCATTGCGTATAAATCTTTACTCATTTTTCACCTCAGTGATAAACATTTGAAACCATCTTAGCACTCTTTAAGCGAGAGTGCTAACTTCAATTAAAAACTTTTTTAAAGTTCAAATCAAGTGGTTTTTGCATCTATTTTTAGTCTACGCTAACACGCTGAATAAGCGATGAATTCTAGCTTGGAGTGATATTTTGATAAATTAACAGCGACTACTATTTATCGCTAAAAGAGCAGTGTAACAATGAATTGTTACACTTTATCGGGTTCAATTTCTTTTATGTAGCGGTTAACTGATAGATAAGAACCAACAAACCCTAAGCCTGTTGCAAGAGCGACTAAAATGCCAAACTCTGTGAGTGTTAAACCAATTAAGTCAAAGCTGGTTTCATAAACACCTGCAACATCACTTACAGCAGCGCCAAGCCACCACATCATTAACGCAACACAAATAAAAGAGAACAAACCGCCAATAATACCGTACCAAATCCCTGTCCATAAAAATGGCGCATGAATAAAGGTGTTTGTCGCCCCAACTAACTTCATCACTTGAATTTCATCTTTCTTATCCATGATTGATAAGCGGATAGTATTACCAATGATCAGGGTGACGGAGGTTAATAATAGTAGAGCAATGGTGATCACGCTTTCTTTTAATAAACTTAAAAGTGCATTTAATCGCTCAAGCCAAGCAATATCGAGTTTACCAAAATCAACTTCTCTTTCGGCTTCAAGCTTGTGCAATAATTGTTTTGCCGTATTTGGCTGGCGGTAACGTGCTGTCGGCGTAACAATAACAACATCAGGTAACGGGTTCGCATCTAAATATTCAAGTGCTTGGCCAAATCCTGATACTTGTTTAAATTCAGTGAGGGCATCGCCTTTTGATATAAACTCCACTTTATCTACTTCAGGGTAGAGTGCTAAACGCTTAACCAAGGTTTGCGTTTGCTGTTCGCTCATAGTTTCTTTTACGAACAACGAGATCTCTGCGGCATCTTCAAAGCCACTGCTCACTTGCGAGACATTTTTAACCACCAAATAAAGCGTCGCTGGCAGTGTTAAGCTTAATCCCAATACCGCAATGGTCATCAATGAAGCGAGTGGCGTTCGCCACATTTCACCGAGGCTGTGCACACCTTGGCGAATAAGGTTAATAAAGAAGAAATAAGGCGCTGCTAAAAATGACTTCTTCTGACGTTCGTTTTGGCTGTTGCGGCTTTTAAACAATAAACTCATAGTGCCCCCTCAGCTAACGGATCGTCAATCATACGGCCGTCTTTCAGTGTTAGACTGCGATAACGCATACGCGCAATTAAGCCAATATCATGGGTTGCAATCAGCACGGTTGTACCATGATTATTAAAGTCTTCGAATAAACGTAAAATGTCCATCGAAAGTTCAGGGTCTAAGTTACCGGTTGGCTCATCGGCGAGCAAAATAGGCGGAGAATTGACAATCGCGCGGGCAATACCAACACGCTGCTGCTCACCACCTGATAAGGTTGCTGGATTACACTTAGCTTTATCAAGTAACCCTACTTTATCAAGCGCACCGTGAACACGTTTAGCTATTTGTTTATGGTGCGTACCTTCAATGATTAAAGGTAAAGCAACATTATCAAACACTGAGTAACGTTCTAGTAAGCGGTGATTCTGAAAGATGATACCAATATCGCGGCGCACATAAGGGATCTGACGCGATTTAACAGCATTTAAATCAACACCATTAATAAGCACCTGCCCGGCTGATGGACGCTCCATCAAGCTGATAAGCTTCAATAGTGTACTTTTACCTGCCCCACTGTGCCCGGTTAAAAAGGCCAGTTCGCCAGGCTTAATATGAAAGCTGACTTTTTCAAGGGCACGATGGCCACCTGGATATGTTTTACTGACTTGCTGAAAATTTATCATTTTAGTTATCAATCATCTTGCAGCGAAAAAGGGAGCAAGCTCCCTTTAGTTAATTATGCGTCATCCTCGTCTTGGCTAAATAGTGCATCAATAAAGTCACTACTATTAAAGGTACGTAAATCATCAATACCTTCACCAACACCAATGTAACGAATTGGGATATTAAATTTATCTGCAACGGCGAAAATCACACCACCTTTGGCGGTACCATCTAGTTTAGATAAAGTAATGCCCGTTAAACCAACACATTCATTAAATAATTTAACTTGGCTAATTGCGTTTTGACCTGTACCTGCATCAATAGTTAGCATAACTTCATGCGGCGCATCTGGGTCAATTTTCTTCATTACACGGGCAATTTTTTCAAGCTCTTGCATTAAGTTATCTTTATTTTGCAAGCGACCTGCTGTATCGGCGATTAACACATCAGCATTACGAGCCTTTGCAGCCTGAAATGCATCAAATACCACTGACGCACTGTCTGCACCTGTATGCTGAGCAATCACAGGAATGCTATTACGCTCACCCCATACTTGCAGCTGCTCAACCGCTGCAGCGCGGAACGTATCACCCGCAGCAAGCATCACTGACTTACCTTCGTTTTGGAACTGCTTAGCTAATTTACCAATCGTGGTGGTTTTACCTACCCCATTTACACCCACCATTAAGATAACAAATGGCTTTTTGTCACCACTTACAACCAGCGGCTGCTCGGCGGTTTTAAGCATACTAGCCATTTCTTGCTTCATTAACTCATATAAAGCATCGCCATCTTTTAATTGCTTACGATCAGCGGCATCGGTTAGGTTATCAATCAACTTCATTGTTGTATCAACACCTAAATCGGCTGTTAGTAACTGTGTTTCTAGTTCTTCAAATAACTCATCGTCAATTTTCTTACCACTAAAAATAGACGCAAAGCCTGAACCAATATTAACGCGAGTTTTTAATAGACCTTTTTTAAGGCGTGCGAAGAAACCTTCTTTCTTTGGTTTTTCAGCAGCGGCTTGAGCTACTTTCTCTTGTTCTAAACGCTCCGCTTCTGCTTGTTCTTCAGCAATGCGCTCTTGCTCTAAGCGCTCCGCCTCTGCTTGTTCAGCAGCAATGCGCTCTTGCTCTAGGCGCTCTGCCTCCGCTTTCTCTGCCGCAATACGTTCTTGTTCTAAGCGCTCCGCTTGTGCCTTTTCTGCAGCAATACGTTCTTGCTCTAAGCGCTCCACCTCTGCTTGTTCAGCAGCAATGCGTTCTTGCTCTAAGCGAGCAGCTTCCGCCTTTTCTGCAGCAATGCGTTCTTGTTCTAAACGTTCAGCTTCCGCCTTTTCTGCCGCAATGCGCTCTTGCTCTAAACGCTCTGCTTCTGCCTTTTCTGCAGCAATGCGTTCTTGTTCTAGACGTTCTGCCTCGGCCTTCTCTGCAGCAATGCGTTCTTGCTCTAAGCGTTCAGCTTGTGCTTTTTCTGCCGCAATGCGCTCTTGCTCTAAACGCTCTGCTTCTGCCTTTTCTGCAGCAATGCGTTCTTGTTCTAGACGTTCTGCCTCGGCCTTCTGTGCAGCAACTTGCTCGGCTTCACGCTGCGCCTGTTCTGCGGCAACACGTTCTTGCTCTAATTTCATTGCTGCTTCTTGCTCAGCAAGACGAGCTTGTTGTTCTTGACGTTGTTGTTCTGCCGCTTGCTGCTCTTGAGCTAAACGTTCAGCTTCTGCTTGTTCTGCCGCAATGCGTTCTTGCTCTAGACGTTCAGCTTCTGCCTTTTCTGCAGCGATACGCTCTTGCTCTAAACGTTCAGCCTCTGCCTTTTCTGCAGCAATGCGTTCTTGCTCTAGACGCTCCGCCTCTGCCTTTTCTGCAGCGATACGCTCTTGCTCTAAACGTTCAGCCTCTGCCTTTTCTGCAGCAATGCGTTCTTGCTCTAAACGTTCGGCTTCAGCCTTTTCGGCTTCAATTCGCTGTTGTTCTTCTATTTGCTTCTGGTTATCAGCCTCTTTTGCTGCTTGCTCTGCTTGTTGCTTATCTGATTTGCCAAAACCAAACCAAGACAGGAATTTACTTTTTTTTGCCATACTTGCTAATAACCACTTATAAAAATCTGATAAACTTACATGAATAATAGTTTGGTGACAGTTCAGCTTTTTAGCCAAACATAAACAGGTACCATCTATCGCTAAGGTCGCAATACTATCACTTTTAGCGCAGTAGAAAAATGACACGCTAGCTATTGCATACAATATTATCTGAGCTAGTGGTCAGTTACCAATGATTAGTGAGTTAAATGAGAAAAAAATCAACAGCTAACCGCCAAGCAAAAGCAGCGAACAATAAATCAGCAAATGGTTTTATTCGTATTATTAGTGGGCAATTTCGCGGTAGAAAATTACCCGTAAAAGATGTGCAAGGCTTGCGCCCAACCACTGACCGTATAAAAGAAACTGTATTTAACTGGCTAATGCAAGATACCCGAGGCGCAGCGATACTCGATTGCTTTGCCGGTTCCGGCGGTTTAGGTTTTGAGGCGTTATCGCGCTTTGCTGATCATGCTGTATTTTTCGAACTAGATAAAAGTGCCGCTAGCCAACTAAAAGAAAACATTAGCACCCTTAAATTGGATAATGCCGTCGTAAAACAAGGCAATAGCCTTTCATTATTAGAACAAAACACGCAAAACGAGCAATTTGATCTAATTTTTGTTGATCCGCCATTTCGACAAAACTTGGCTGAAAAAAGTTGTTTTTTACTCGAAAAAAATAACTGGTTATCTGCCCAAGCACTTATATATGTTGAGGTCGAAAGCGAACTAAGCGACCTAGATACTCCAGATAACTGGATGCTTTTAAAAGAAAAAGCTGCCGGACAAGTAATTTGTCGGCTATATCAACGCGAGACAAATTAACTCTGTTTTGCAAACCTAGTTTCTGTTAATATTATTCTTTACATGTGGTGTTGCTTCGGATTACAATACCGCACCATTTTTGAACCACTTGGTCGTTATTCGATCAACTTGAGCAACGCTCATTATTTAGGTAGGTGAATTTTTAATGCCAGTAATTAAAGTAAGAGAGAACGAACCGTTTGACGTAGCACTTCGTCGCTTCAAGCGTTCATGTGAAAAAGCAGGTATCCTTTCAGAAGTTCGTCGTCGCGAGCACTATGAAAAACCAACAGCTGAGCGTAAGCGTAAAAAAGCTGCTGCAGTAAAGCGTCACATGAAGAAGCTTTCTCGCGATAACGCACGTCGCGTTAAATTATACTAATCAGTATTTGGTCTTGTATAAATGAGCCTTTTATTAACGCTAAAAGATGCGCAAAAAGATGCGATGAAGGCAAAAGACAAAGAACGTCTTAAGCCTATCCGCATGGTACTTGCTGCAATCAAGCAACGTGAGATTGACGAGCAAATTACGCTTGATGACGACGGTATTACCGCTGTTTTAGTAAAGCTTGTTAAGCAACGTCGCGATTCTTACACCCAGTACATTGATGCGGGTCGTGAAGATTTAGCTGAAATTGAAGCCAGTGAGATTAAAGCACTTGAAGAATTCTTACCTCAACAATTGAGTGAAGAAGAAATCATTGCTCTTATTGACTCGGCTATAGCTGATACAAACGCAGCGGGTATGCAAGACATGGGTAAGGTAATGGGAGTTATCAAAAGCAAAGCTGAGGGTCGTGCCGATTTAGGTAAGATTTCTGGCTTAATCAAGCAACGATTAACTGCCTAACCCCCACATACAGATGTATGATTCAAGCAAACCGAGCCTAGTGCTCGGTTTCTTGCTTTTAGTCTTTCATAAACACAGTAATTGTGTTCAAATCTTATTTTACAACGCATAGATAGCGCAGGAAAATACAACAGCTATGGCCGGAAAGATCCCTCGACAGTTTATTGATGATTTACTCGCTCGCACAGATATTGTTGAGTTAATTGATTCGAGAGTTGGCCTTAAAAAAGCAGGTAAAGACTACCAAGCCTGTTGCCCATTCCATAACGAAAAATCACCTTCATTTACCGTTTCTCAAGATAAACAGTTTTACCACTGCTTTGGTTGTGGTGCCAATGGCAATGCAATTTCGTTTGTCATGGAATACGACAAATTAGAATTCGTCGATGCTATTGAAGAATTAGCGAGTATGCTCAATTTAGACGTACCTCGCGAACAAGGCACAAGCTCCGGCCCACAACGCACTGCAGAACAAAAGCGCTCTGATTACGATTTAATGTTACATGCAGCTCGGTTTTATCAGCACCAATTAAAGCATCATGCCAACTCGAAAACGGTTATCGACTATATCAAGGGTCGTGGTTTAAGCGGTGAAACAGCGAAAAAGTTCATGATTGGTTATGCGCCAAGTGAATGGGAAGCGCTATGCCAGCAACTTGGCCGCAACAAAGAACAAAAAGAGCAGCTTGTAGAACTAAAACTAGCCTCTGAAAAGTCGCCAGGTCGTCAATTTGACTTCTTCCGTGATCGACTCATGTTCCCTATTCGCGATAAACGCGGTCGGGTGATTGCCTTTGGTGGCCGTGTTATGCAAGCGGATCAAGGTCCTAAATACCTTAACTCACCAGAAACCCGTATTTTCCATAAAGGCTTTGAGCTTTATGGTTTATACGAAGCCAAGCAAGCACATAAAAAACTTGAACATATTTTAATTGTTGAAGGTTATATGGATGTTGTTGCTTTAGCTGAGCAAGGCATCGAATATGCCGTTGCCGCCCTTGGCACAGCAACAACCGCAGAACATATGCACACTTTATTTAGAACCACAGATAAAGTGATTTGCTGCTACGACGGTGACCGTGCTGGCCGCGATGCAGCTTGGCGTGCACTAGAAAATGCACTGCCTTATCTTGGTGATGGTAAGTCGTTAAAGTTTGTGTTTTTACCAGATGGTGAAGACCCTGATTCACTGGTACAAAAAGAAGGTAAAGACGCTTTTGAAGCTAGGTTAAGCGAAGCCGATGATTTTACTAAGGTGCTGTTTAATAAACTCAGCCAAGAGATAGACCTTACACAAGACGCAGGTAAAGCAAAGCTCCTTAGTGATGCCCTGCCATTAATTGAAAAAATCCCTAGTGATTTTTACCAAGAAAATATTTTGGAACATCTTGGCCGCTTAATTGGTCGAACAAGAGAGCAATTAAATAATCGCGTTAAGTCGCCAAAGCAACAGCATGCGATTGAGCGTAAATTTAAAATAACGCCGATGCGCCAAGCGATTGGTATTTTATTACAACACCCAAATTTGGCGACCAGCATTGCTTATATGCCAGAGTTAGCTGAGATGAAAATAGCCGGTATTGAGCTATTTTTACGCATTCAGCACTTAGCACTAGAACGTGAAGGTATCACGACGGCACAAATTTTAGAGTCATTTAGGGATGGCGCTGAATATGACGCGCTAGTGAAACTAGCAACTTGGCAGCACCAAATAAATGACGATCGTTTAGAGACGGTTTTTAAAAATACTTTTAAATTTATTGAAGACCAGTGTTTAAATTATCGACTAGAGACCCTATTAATAAAAGACAAGACCCAAGGCTTAAGCAGCGAAGAAAGGCTAGAATGCCACTTACTGACGCAAGCGTTAAAAGGCAGCAACAGCTAGTCAGAATTGAATAATGCTGTTATACTGTGCTATTCACTGCGTCTAGTTAGTTTTCGTGTCGCTTAATTAGTAAGCGAGCTGGCGCCTGTTGTATCAACTTTCAGAGTGGAAGAATAAATCTCTATGGATCCAACTCCTCAGTCACAATTAAAGCTTCTGATTCAAAAAGGTAAAGAGCAAGGTTATTTAACTTTTGCAGAAGTTAATGATCACCTTCCACAAGACATTATCGACTCAGATCAGGTAGAAGATATCATTAGCATGATTAATGATATGGGTATCAAGGTAAGTGAAAACGCACCTGATGCCGATGAATTAATGATGCAAGAAACAACGACAGACGAAGACGCAGCAGAAGCCGCGGCAGCTGCACTTGCGACTGTAGAAAAAGAGATCGGTCGAACAACTGACCCTGTACGTATGTATATGCGTGAAATGGGTACTGTTGAACTTCTTACGCGTGAAGGCGAAATCGTTATCGCTAAGCGTATTGAGGAAGGTATTAACCAAGTACAGATTTCAGTTGCTGAATACCCTGAAGCAATTACTTATCTACTAGAGCAATGGGACAAGTTCGAAGCAGAAGAAATGCGCTTAAGCGACATTATCTCTGGTTTCTTTGATCCTAATAATGAAGAAGAATCACAAATCTCTGCAACACACATCGGTTCTGAGTTAAACGAAGAGCAACTCGACGAAGAAGACGACGAAGACGATGATGAAGATGACGACAGTGATGACGATGATGATAGCGATGGCGACACAGGTCCTGATCCTGAAGAAGCTCGTATTCACTTCGAGAACTTACGTGAGCTTTATAACAAAGCACGTGTGACGTTCGAAGAAAAAGGTCGCTCGCACCCTGATTCACTTGAAGCTATTGCAGAAATAGGCGAACTATTTAAAACCTTTAAATTAGTGCCAAAACAGTTTGATCGCATGGTTAACAACATGCGTGAAATGATGGACCGCGTTCGTGTACAAGAACGTATCATCATGAAACAAGCTGTACAAATTGCTAAGTTACCGAAAAAGAGCTTTATCAAGCACTTTGCTAACAACGAAACTGACACAAGCTGGATTGACCTTGAGATTGCTGCTAACGAGAAATACTCAGTAGCACTTGAAACAGTTAAACCAGAAATCATTCGTTGCATCAGCAAACTAAGTGCAATTGAAGAAAGCACAGGCCTTAGCATCGAACGAATTAAAGATATCAACCGCCGCATGAGTATTGGTGAAGCGAAAGCTCGCCGTGCGAAGAAAGAAATGGTTGAAGCGAACTTACGTCTTGTAATTTCAATTGCGAAAAAATACACCAACCGTGGTTTACAGTTCTTAGACCTAATCCAAGAAGGTAATATTGGTCTAATGAAAGCGGTTGATAAGTTCGAATACCGCCGTGGTTATAAGTTCTCTACTTATGCAACATGGTGGATCCGTCAAGCAATCACGCGTTCGATTGCTGACCAAGCACGTACCATCCGTATTCCTGTGCACATGATTGAGACGATCAACAAATTAAACCGTATCTCTCGTCAAATGCTACAAGAGATGGGTCGTGAGCCGAGCCCAGAAGAATTAGCTGAGCGTATGTTAATGCCTGAAGACAAGATCCGTAAGGTACTTAAAATCGCTAAAGAGCCAATTTCAATGGAAACACCAATCGGTGATGATGAAGATTCGCACTTAGGTGACTTCATTGAAGATACCACTATCGACTCACCTATTGATTCTGCAACCATGGAATCACTACGTGGCGCAACAAACGATGTACTAGCGGGCTTAACAGCACGTGAAGCTAAAGTACTACGTATGCGTTTCGGTATCGACATGAACACTGACCATACATTAGAAGAAGTAGGTAAACAATTTGACGTAACACGTGAGCGTATTCGTCAAATCGAAGCGAAAGCGTTACGTAAGTTACGTCACCCTTCTCGCTCTGACTTACTGAAAAGCTTCTTAGATGCTAAGTAATTTAGTATCGCGTTATTAACTAAAAGGCCGCTGTTGCGGCCTTTTTTCTATTCGAGAGATATTCATGGCTTGGATCCAAATTCGCATCAATGCAAACGCAGACAACGCAGAATTAATCAGCGACTTACTCATGGACACTGGCAGTGCGTCAGTCACCTATGTTGATGCCAAAGATACCCCTATTTATGAGCCAAAACTTGGTACTGTGCAGTTATGGGCTGATACCACTGTGATTGGCCTGTATGACGCTAACCATGATATGGACAGCGTTGTAGCAACATTAAATGCTGAAGCATCACTCGCCGATAAGCTCGTTTATAAAATTGAACAGCTTGAAGATAAAGATTGGGAGCGTGAGTGGATGGATAACTTCCACCCTATTCAATTTGGTGAGCGCTTATGGATCTGTCCAAGTTGGCGTGATATTCCAGATCCTGATGCGGTTAATGTATTGCTCGACCCTGGCCTTGCTTTTGGCACAGGTACCCATGCAACCACTGCGCTTTGCTTAAAGTGGCTAGAAAGCCAAGACTTAACAGGTAAAACTGTGGTCGACTTTGGTTGTGGCTCGGGCATTTTAGGAATTGCAGCGATCAAACTCGGCGCAGAGCGTATGATCGGTATCGATATTGACCCTCAAGCTATTGAAGCAAGCCGCGATAATGCAAAACGTAATGGCGTTGCAGATAAACTTGAAGTGTATTTACCTGAAGATCAGCCAGAGTTTAAAGCCGATATTGTGGTTGCAAACATCTTAGCTCAACCACTTCGCGAACTACATGAAGTGATTTTAGGCCTTTTAAAACCGAATGGTAAAATTGCTATGTCAGGTATTTTAGAAGAACAAGCTCAGTCTGTAGCCGATGTTTATGCCCCGTTTTTAGCACTTGATGACGTGGCTGTTGAGGGTGAATGGACCCGAGTAAGCGGCATCAAGAAAGCCTAAATAGCACTAGAGTATTTACTCAAACATAATAGGTAAAGCCAGTATTTAACAGGCTTTACCTTATTTTTACAGTTAGTAGTTTCTCACTTTTTTGTGAGTAAAATTTTTTCTGTTCAAATATCAAACAAATCAACCAGCCCGTCAAACTGTTATCAAAAGTCAATACGAAAAGAGCAAAAAAAAGTCACTTTTGTTCAATTTATAGCCTTTGATTTTTGCTAAAAAAGCCGTAAACTTAGCGCCCCTTGAAAAGAGGCCAATTGAATAACAGTGCGTATCGGTTCATACCAACTTGAGAACAATGTAATTGTCGCGCCAATGGCAGGCATTACAGACAGACCATTTAGACAACTTTGCCGTCGCTTAGGTGCGGGCCTTGCTGTTTCTGAAATGCTCTCGTCAAACCCGAAAGTATGGAAAACCGAAAAATCGATGAACCGTATGGATCACAGCGGTGAGTCGGGAATTCGTTCGGTGCAAATCGCCGGAGCCGATCCTGAGCTTATGGCACAGGCAGCACAATTCAATGTCAGCAATGGTGCACAGATCATAGATATCAATATGGGGTGCCCAGCTAAAAAAGTGAATAAGAAACTCGCAGGCTCTGCCTTATTACAGTTTCCTGAATTAGTAGAAGAGATACTCGATGCCGTTGTTAATGCTGTCGATGTCCCTGTCACTTTAAAAATCCGTACCGGATGGGATCAGGATAACCGTAATGGTGTCGAGATTGCGAGAATAGCTGAACGTTATGGCATTGCCTCACTGGCAGTACACGGGCGAACGCGCGCATGTATGTATAAAGGTGAAGCAGAGTACGCCACAATTAGGGATATTAAACGTTCAGTGTCTATCCCTGTCGTTGCCAATGGTGATATTACTTCACCAGAAAAAGCAAAGCAGGTTTTGGATTATACGGGTGCAGATGCCATTATGATTGGTCGAGCCGCCCAAGGTCGCCCTTGGATTTTTAGGGAGATAGACCACTATTTGCGAACTGGAGAACATTTGCCAGCACCTGAAATTTCAGAAGTGCGCAGCATTTTGATGGAGCATTTAGACAATCTTCATCAGTTTTACGGGGAGCCAATGGGAGCGCGTATCGCTCGAAAGCATGTATCTTGGTATTTGCAAACCCATGACAGTGACGGTCAGTTTAGGCGAGTATTTAATGCGTTAGATAACCCACAGGCACAAGTCGACGCATTAGAAGAATACTTTAAAACACTAGCAGCTAACTAAGAAAGAAAGAGACATATAACGATGTTCGAACAAAACGTGACTTCTCCATTTATCACAAACCCTCATGTACAGTCACACGAGAAACCACAGCCGTTGCGTGATGCAGTGAAAAAAGCTGTTCATCACTACTTAAAGCAACTTAATGGTCAAGACGTACAAGACGTATACGACCTTGTTCTTTCTGAGCTAGAAGCACCATTACTTGAAGAAGTAATGACGTACACGCGTGGTAACCAAACTCGTGCTGCAATCTTACTAGGTATCAACCGTGGTACTTTACGTAAGAAACTTAAAAAGTACGGCATGAACTAATACCCGTTATATTGAATCCGTAATCATTCTAACGAGCCATCGTTATAATTGCTTACAGCTTCATAGTAACTGGTAATAAGTTATTTGAAAAAAGCACCTTAGGGTGCTTTTTTTATAGCTGTTAAAAACTATGCAAAATCCTCACGCTTTAAACGTCGTTTTTTAAAGCAGATTCAGTTAAAATACCGCCTTTCTAAGCTAGCTCAAACATTGAGGTAATCAAAACTACAATGGATACACATCGTCCAATTCGTCGCGCACTATTAAGTGTGTCAGATAAAACCGGTATCGTTGAATTTGCTCGCGCTCTTGAAGCACAAGGCGTGGATATTTTATCAACTGGCGGTACTTGCAAATTACTTGCTGATAACGGCATTAAAGTCACTGAAGTATCTGACCATACTGGTCACCCTGAGATCATGGATGGTCGCGTAAAAACACTTCATCCAAAAATTCACGGCGGCATCTTAGCGCGTCGCGGTCAAGATGAAGACGTAATGGAGGATCACAACATCTCTGCTATCGATATCGTTGTAGTTAACTTATACCCCTTCGCAAACACTGTTGCGAAAGAAGACTGCAGCCTAGAAGATGCGATTGAAAACATTGATATCGGTGGTCCAACTATGGTTCGCGCTGCGGCGAAAAACCATAAAGACGTAACTATCGTAGTTAATGCAAAAGATTACGACCGTGTGATCAGCGAAATGCAAAGCAACAACGGTTCAACAACGTATAAAACACGTTTTGATTTAGCTATTGCTGCTTACGAGCACACAGCTCAGTACGATGGCATGATTGCAAACTACTTCGGCAAAATGGTTCCTGACTACACAGAGGAAGCTGCTGAAGAGACTAAATTCCCACGTACTATCAACATGCAGTTCACTAAAAAGCAAGATATGCGCTACGGTGAGAACTCACACCAAGACGCTGCTTTTTATGTTGAAAACGACCTAACTGAAGCATCTGTTGCGACTGCAGTTCAACTGCAAGGTAAAGCACTTTCTTACAACAACATTGCTGATACTGACGCAGCATTAGAGTGTGTAAAAGAATTCGACGTACCAGCGTGTGTTATCGTAAAACATGCGAACCCTTGTGGTGTGTCAATTGGTGACAACATTCTTGAAGCTTATGATCGCGCATTCAAAACTGACCCTACATCAGCATTTGGTGGCATCATCGCATTCAACAAAGAACTTGATGCAGACACAGCTGAAGCTATTGTTGCTCGTCAATTCGTTGAAGTTATCATTGCACCTAAAGTATCTGAAGCTGCAGCCCAAATCGTATCTGCTAAGCAAAACGTACGTTTATTAGAATGTGGTGAGTGGTCTGGTAATGCAACAGGTCACGACATCAAGCGTGTTAATGGCGGTATTCTAGTTCAAGACCGCGACCTAGGCATGGTAACGCAAGGCGACCTTAAAGTTGTATCGAAGCGTCAACCAACTGAGCAAGAATTAAAAGATTTATTATTCTGCTGGAAAGTAGCTAAATTCGTTAAGTCTAACGCAATCGTTTACGCACGTGACGGTATGACTATCGGTGTAGGCGCAGGTCAAATGAGCCGTGTTTATTCAGCGAAAATTGCTGGTATCAAAGCCGCTGACGAAAACCTTGAAGTAAAAGGTTCAGTTATGGCATCGGATGCATTCTTCCCATTCCGTGACGGTATTGATGCAGCAGCAGAGGCTGGCATCACAGCTGTTATTCAACCAGGTGGTTCAATGCGCGATGAAGAAGTTATCGCTGCAGCTGACGAAGCTGGTATGGCAATGGTATTTACAGGTATGCGCCATTTCCGCCACTAATCACATAAAGGGTTAAGCACATAGCTTAACCCTTTTTGTTTGCCACAAATTCACGTATTCTGATTAATAATAATAATTACCCATATAATGAAGGAACAGATGATGAAATTTGCCGTAAAATCGTTACTTGTTGCAAGCCTTGCACTGACATCAGCACAGGCTTTAAGCCATTCTCATGAATCAGCGCTTACACAAGCTGTGCAATCAAGCGAACGTGATGCTAAAAATAGCGCACGTGATAAATATCGCCATCCAGTTGAGACACTTGAGTTCTTTGGCTTTAAGCCAAACATGACAGTTGTTGAAATTGCACCGGGCGGTGGCTGGTATAGCGAAATTCTTGCGCCAGCTGTAAAAGGCCATGGTGTTTACTACGCGGCACATTTCCCTGCTGATTCTGAGGTGGGTTATTACCAACGTTCATTAGCTGGTTTTAAGAAAAAGATGAGCGATGACGCACGCTTCAGTGAAGTTAAACTAACTGAATTTGCGCCAGTAACACATCTTGATATTGCACCAGCGGGTAGCGCAGATCTTGTCTTAACATTTAGAAATGTACACAACTGGTACATGGGTAAAGATAAAGAAGGCGCGTTAAGTGCGTTTAAAGCATTTTATAAAGCACTTAAACCAGGCGGCACTTTAGGTGTGGTTGAACACCGCCTACCTGAAGCGCGCAGCGACGAAGATCAGAAATCATCAGGTTATATGAAGCAAAGCTATGTAATTGAAATTGCAAAGCAAGCTGGCTTTGAACTAGTGGCAAGCAGTGACATTAATGCAAACCCTCTTGATACAGCGGATCACCCTAAAGGGGTGTGGACACTACCACCACGTTTAGCACTTGACGAAAAAGACGCTGCTAAATATAAAGCAATTGGTGAGAGTGATCGTATGACGCTGAAGTTTAAAAAACCGCTATAAATAGGATTATACGCCATGAATGTACTTGTCATCGGCAGTGGCGGCCGCGAACACGCTCTTGCGTTTAAGGCTGCACAAAATACTAAAGTAAACACCGTTTTCGTTGCTCCTGGTAACGCAGGTACTGCACTAGAGCCAAAACTTGAAAACGTAGCTATCAACGTTGAAGACCTAGCAGGTTTAGTTACTTTTGCTAAAGAAAACAACGTTGAGTTAACTATTGTTGGTCCAGAAGTACCGCTTGTTTTAGGTGTAGTTGATACATTCCGTGAAAACGGTTTAGCTATCTTCGGCCCAACAGCAGGTGCTGCACAGCTAGAAGGCTCTAAGTCATTCACTAAAGACTTCTTAGCACGTCACGACATCCCAACTGCTGACTACCAAACGTTTGAACAAATCGATCCTGCACTTGCTTACCTAAAAGAAAAAGGTGCGCCTATTGTAATTAAAGCTGATGGCTTAGCAGCAGGTAAAGGCGTTATTGTTGCAATGACTGAGCTTGAAGCTGAAGAAGCTATCCGCGATATGCTTGCAGGCAACAGCTTTGGTGAAGCGGGTAGCCGCGTGGTTATCGAAGAGTTCTTAGAAGGTGAAGAAGCCTCTTTCATTGTGATGGTTGATGGCAAAAACGTACTGCCATTCGCAACTAGCCAAGATCACAAACGCGCTTACAACGGTGACCAAGGTCCAAACACTGGCGGCATGGGTGCATACTCACCGGCTCCTGTGGTGACTGATGAAATTCACCAACGCATTATGAACGAAGTGATCAACCCAACGGTTGAAGGTATGGCAAAAGAAGGCCACCCATACACTGGTTTCTTATACGCTGGTTTGATGATCACTGCTGATGGTACGCCAAAAGTAATCGAATACAACTGTCGTTTTGGCGACCCTGAAACACAACCTATGATGCTTCGTCTTAAGTCTGACCTTGTTGAGCTTATCGAAGCGGCTAACCGTGAAGAACTAGATAAAACAGTAATCGAGTTCGACCCGCGTGCAGCAGTAGGTGTTGTATTAGCTGCTAAAGGCTACCCAGATAGCTACCCGAAAGGTGATGCAATCAGCGGCTTGCAAGTTACTTACCCTGAAGGTGAGAAAGTATTCCACGCAGGTACTAAGCAAGATGGCGAAAACGTTGTAACTGCTGGCGGTCGTGTGCTTTGTGCTACTGCACTTGGCAACACAGTAACCGAAGCGCAACAACGTGCTTATAAACTGGTTGAACAAATCAGCTGGGAAGGCATGGAATATCGTACTGATATCGCTTACCGTGCAATTGCTCGCGAACAGAATTAAGGTCAAACCAGTCTAATTCTGAAAAAGCGCAGTTTATCTGCGCTTTTTTAATGCTACACTGTTAAGAACATTTACCTAGATAAAGAACTAATTTTGAATAATAAAGCACTGAAATATAACTTTGTTTCATTTCTTATTCTGACAATTTTGTTTTTTATCATTGCTACCCTAGCTGCACATTTAGCCAGCCCTACCCGCTACACCATAGATAAAACAGCCCCCATCTACAGTAATACAGCTTATCGAATAGATAGTAGTAAAGCGCTGACTCTCGAGCAGTTTTTAGCTGAACCAGACAAACTTAAACAGCGCCCTTTTAAAGATGTTGAGTGGGATTTAGCGGCGCAAGATTATTGGTTAAAGCTTGATTTAGAAAACCGCCAAGCAAAGCCTGTTGAGCTGGCGATTCACTTTGATAACCCTATGGTTGATTATCTTAGCGTTTATCATGTTGATGATAAGGGCCAGCTTATAGATACAACCGAGCTGGGTGATAAAGTATCTGGTCTTAGTTTGTTTCAATACAGTACACCGCACAGCATGCTTACAATGCAGGGCTATGAGCAAACATCCCTCATTATAAAAATAGATACGGTGGGTATTAGCAAAACACCTATTAATATTTATGGTGAAAAAGAGTTTCAAGATCTACTACGTTCGCAATCAGGAATTTGGGGGATCTTCATTGGTGTGCTGATCATGGCAGCCCTGTATAACTTGGTATTATTTTTAGGGATCCGTGACCGCGTCTATCTTATTTATATAGGCTACATCATCTCAGCCTTGCTACTTATGGGCTCAGTGCTCGGCTTTGGTTTTTATTTATGGCCGTTATCGTGGCAAATCTTTTTTAATGAGCAAGTGGTGTTCAGTAACTACGCGATTGCATTTTTCACCGTCGCGTTTTGCACCATGTTCTTACGCTACCATAAAGATAATTGCCGCTTATACAAGCTCAGTATCAGCTTTTTAGCCCTGCTGTTCAGCCTCAGTCTTATCAGCTTTTTTATGCTGGAATACCATTCTTCAAAAATATTTTTTGCCATCATGGTGCCGTTATACATTTTATGTATTTGCATGATTTACAAAAAGTTGGTGAGCGGTTTTCGGTGGGCAAAGTTTTATGTCATGTCGTGGGTGCCATTGATTGTAGGTGCAGCCATTCAGCCATTAGAACTTACAGGCTTTATTCCCTACAGCTTTGCAGTTAGGCACATATTTTTAGTCGCCATTCTCTGTGAGATTGTGCTTATGGCAATGGCGCTGGCAGACCGGGTGCGTTATCAACGTGAAAAAGCGCTGTATCATGCAACCCATACCCAACAAACTGAGCTACTCAACCAAGCAATGCTCAAACAAGCCTATATGGCGATTACCTCGGAGCAAAGACTCGCTAATCTTTGTTTAGTGAAAATCGAGCAATTTAACGCCCTAATGAGTATTCTAAAGCCA
The DNA here is from genome assembly GCF_001469895.1 of Pseudoalteromonas sp. XI10. Taxonomy (GTDB): domain Bacteria; phylum Pseudomonadota; class Gammaproteobacteria; order Enterobacterales; family Alteromonadaceae; genus Pseudoalteromonas. The sequence goes on from NZ_LOPY01000051.1 coordinate 109,496, forward strand.
AGCCAAAGCAGCCAAATAATTATCACTGTGGCCCAATCTCTAGAGCATCAAATAAATAAAAATAGGCAATTTATTAATTTAGAGTCAGCGCTAGATAACAGTCCAAAAGTAGCTGATTTAGGCAATGGTGTACTGGCTTTTATTTCTACCAAAATTCAATCACAAGCAGAGCTTCACCAGGAGCTTAGCAACTTATGCAAACAGCTGCCTAAGCAATATAAAGTGGCAGGCTTAGACCTGCAGCTTTACTACCGCTATAGCATTACTGAGCCAGTGAGTGATGATGGCTTTGATATTTGGCTACAACGTGGCTATTTAGGGTTGTCACAAAAACAGCAAAACATCGACTTTACTACACCGCATATCGATATGGATGTCAGCCTTGCCGCTGAGTTACAACAAGCAATGCGAAGCAATACCTTAGCCATTTACTTACAGCCCATTATTAATTTACGCAATGGTGCTATCTGTGGCGCAGAGGCATTGTTACGCTGGCCTACAGCGGGTAAATACCTGGACATTGAGCAACTCATTTTATTGGCTGAACGTACTGGTTTAATTAACGAGTTGAGCTTATGGGTGATTGATCAGGCTTGCCTAGCTGCTGCCCAGCTTAATCGACAAGGCTATCGCGAGCATACCATTAGCGTTAATTTAAGTGCCAAGAATCTAGCTATTCCTAAGCTTGTCGAAAAAGTTGAAAACACCATTTTAAAGCATGGCATAACTGCGGATCAGTTAAAGTTTGAATTGACTGAATTTGCGCTTATCAAAAACCATGATGAAATGGTCAGCTTTATCAGCGAACTTAATAAACTCGGTAGCAAGGTAGTACTCGATGATTTTGGTACTGGTTACTCGTCGTTGAACTACTTAGTAAATTATTCATTTAGCACGATCAAAGTCGATAAGAGCTTTATTCTTGATTTAGTGAATAACACCACCAACCAGGTAGTGGTAAAAACGGCTATTGATATGGCCCATAACCTTGATATGAATATCACCATCGAAGGCATTGAAGACCAAGAAACAGAAAAAATGCTGATCAAGATGGGCGCAGATCAAGGGCAAGGCTATTATTACAGCAAAGCGGTACCGATTAATGAGTATCTAAGCTTTATTGCCTCACAATTTAAATAGGCCGTGTTACACTGCCCTTTTTAACATCTTTAGGGGCCATGTAAAGATGCAAGGTACGATCAGAAAATTAAAGTCGACACTGACCTCTCCTGTCGAATATCAATTACCTATCGGTGATGAGCTAGTTTCATTAAATGACTATATTGGTAAGCCGCTCACACTGACTTTTACCGGCAATATTTTTTGCTGTAACTGTGGTAAGAAAACCAAGAAAAGCTACTCTCAAGGCCACTGTTTTGTCTGTATGCGCAAACTGGCTAGCTGTGACATGTGTATCATGAAACCTGAAACGTGCCACTTTGATAAAGGCACCTGTCGTGAGCCACAGTGGGGTGAAGAAAACTGCATGATCCCGCATTACGTGTATTTAGCCAACACCTCAGGCCTAAAAGTAGGTATTACCCGCCATACTCAAATTCCTACACGCTGGATTGACCAAGGTGCGACGCAAGCTTTACCTATCTTCAAAGTACAAACCCGTCTTCAATCGGGTTTAGTTGAGGTTGCCTTAGCCGAGTTTATTGCTGATAAAACCAATTGGCGAAACATGCTAAAAGGCCAATCTGAAGCGATTGATTTAAAAGCTGCTGCTGCAGAGTTGATCCCACAGATTGATGCTAAGTTGAGTGAACTTGCAGAGCTATTTGGCGCAACAGCCATTGAAAAGCTCGATGAAGATGTAGTTGAGCTAGACTACCCAGTAAGTGAATACCCAAGCAAAATCAGCTCTTTTAATTTTGATAAAGCACCAGAAGTATCGGGTACTTTAAAAGGCATTAAAGGCCAGTACTTAATTTTTGATACTGGCGTCATTAATATTCGTAAGTTCACTTCTTACGAAATTAGCCTAGCTTAGGCACTTTTTTCGCTATTGAGATAAAAATCATACCATTGCTGCTTCGCTATTGGGCGGCAAAAGTAATAGCCTTGAATGGTATCGCAGTTAAGTGAACGTAAGTAATTTAACTGCTCTACCTTCTCTACCCCTTCTGCGACAACATGAATACTCAAGCTTTTCGCAAGGCTAATAATCGCCGTAACAATTTCACTATTACCGTATTCATCGGGCACTTTTGCGATAAAGCTGGCATCTATTTTTAACGTATCAATTGGCAGTTTAGTTAAGTAACTTAAGGCCGAATAGCCCGTGCCAAAGTCATCTAACGTTATATGCACTCCTAACTTTTTAAGCGCGAGTAACTCTTGCTTAGCCTCACTAAAGTGGCTGATAAAACAGCTTTCAGTAAGCTCTACTTCAAGCTTGTGAGGGTCTACATCGTAACGCTCAAGTAAGCGCTCAACATTCGACGCTAGTTGCCCCTGACGTAAGTGATTTGCCGAGATATTAATTGCTAAGCGCCCTGCTTCAATGCCTTGTTGCTGCCATTTTTCTAACTCTTTACAAGCTTGCTCGATGACCCATAAATCAAGTTTCACAATTAGGCCTAGTTCTTCAGCAAGGGGAATAAATTTAGCGGGTGATATCACCCCAAGGTTCGGTTCATGCCAACGTAAGAGTGCCTCTACCCCTAAAATTTTGCCTGAATTTAACTCCTGCTTAGGTTGGAAATAAAGCTCAAACTCATCGCTTTCTATGGCGTTTTGTAATCGGCTCATCATAGCCAATCGCTCTAAAGAGCGTGCATTCATCGCAGGTTTGAATAATTGAAATGAATTACGTCCCACTTCTTTAGCACGGTACATAGCAATATCAGCATGCTTGAGCAGTGTAGCGCTATCTACGCCATCATCAGGGTAAACCGCTGCGCCAATAGAAGCTGTAATTGCAACCACATGCTCGTTAATAGCAAGCGGCATACTCACCTGCTGTAATACTTGTTCGGCAAAGTTGAGCAGTGTTTCAACCCGGTTTACTTCGCATAATAAAACAAACTCATCGCCACCTAAGCGCGCAAGAGTATCCCCTTCAGGAAGAATTGATAAAATACGCTCTGCCACTTGCTGCAATAAGTTATCACCAGCGTCATGCCCTAAGCTGTCGTTAACCTCTTTAAAGCGGTCTAAGTCGATAAACATCACCGCTAATAGATCATGGTTTCGTTTAGCAGAACTCAGTGCAATAGAGAGTCTGTCATGAAATAAGCGTCGATTAGGCAGGCCGGTTAATTCGTCGTAATAGGCAAGCTGGGCAATTTTTTCTTCGGCACGTTTGCGCTCTGTAATGTCGCTAAAAATTGCCGCATAAAGCACTTCATCAAAGTTAGGGTCTTTAATCTGGATAATGGTGAGCCACTCTACAAACTCTTCACCATCTTTTTTGCAATTGCAGATCTCCCCTTGCCAGACCCCTTCATATTCAATGGCATGCCACATTTTTTGATAAAACGAACGGCTATGTTTTGTAGAGCTTAAAATATTGGGACGCTTACCGATTACTTCATGCTCAGCAAAGCCGGTCAGTTTAGTAAAAGCAGGGTTAACTTGAATAATAGTGCCGTCTTTACGGGTTAACATAATGCCATCGAGTGAGGCATCAATAATTTTATTTGCTAAAAACAGGTTACGTTGTGACTTTTGCAAAGCAATATCACGCTGCTCTATGGCCCGCTCAAGCTCGCAGCAATAAGCTGACTCAATCTCTGTGATCAAATCAGCAAATGATATCACCCCGCAAATTTCATCATCTCGAACCACTAAATGACGCACATTACGCTCTGTCATAGTGCGATACGCATCAAATAAACTGCTTTCACAATCAATTTCAATGAGCGGGTAGCTGGCATATTGCCAACAAGGATTTAGCCACTCGGTTTGAATGATCAGTTCAACAATATCACGCTGAGTAATAATACCGTGCAGTTCAAGCTCTCGGTTATAAACAAGTACACTATCAAGGCGGCCTGCGCGCATCAGTTGCACAACCTCTTCTATCGGTGTTTGCGCATCAACTATCTCTAGATCAGTGCGATACTGCTCATGAATAGGTCGAAATTGTAGGTAGTGGTCCAAACCTTGGTTATGCACAATATCAGATAAGTTCAACATACCTGCAGGCTGATTCTCACTATCCATCACCAATAAATGACGAATGCCATGCTGTTGAAAACGCAGGGTTGCATCACTGACAGAGCATTGATTTGGTACTGTAATAACAGGCGCCGACATGACCTCGTGAATGGCAAGGTTCTTATAGATCGGGCTGCTGATGTCAATTTTCAAACAATCAGCCTCAGTCCAAATCCCAACAACAGACTGCTCATGCTTGATAAAAATCGCCGTCACATTGTGAACATGCATCAACCTTACCGCATCGACCAAAGGCGTATGCGCAGGACACGATACCAGCTTTTGCGAAAAGACATCACTCACCTTTTGATGCCGTCTTGGTTGATTCATAAGTCGACTTTCCTAGTTCTTACATGAATTGGCAATTATAATCATTTCAACCTCTGCAACTTTGACACAGGACAATAAATGCACTCATCATTTCCTAAGATTATTTTTTCAGACCATGAATTAGCACTAGTTGAAGACGAAGCCGATATAGAAAGCTTTGTATATAGCTTGAGTGAAGAGCAGCAACAAGAAGCGATGCTACTTTTGGCAACAGGGCAGTATGTCAACTTGCAGGGAGAAAGCGTGAAAGCATTAACTGATATAGAGCTTGCTAATAGAGTGACTGAGCACCTAGCACAAGAGGGAGTATGCTGTTTAAGTAAGGTTACTCGGCTTACACCAACGCAAGCCTTTGCGATGCTGGCAGATTAAGGCGCATCCACCAGCGCTTTAATGTGCGCAACGGCACTACGGCCAAGGGCTGATAAAGCATAACCCCCTTCAAGATAAGAGATAATCCCTTTGCAATCTTGCTGCTGACAAAACTCAGCTAATTGCGTGGTTAGCCATGCGTAATCGTCTTCAACAAATTTCAGGCTTGCCATGTCATCTTCAAGGTGAGCATCAAAGCCAGCACTAATAAACAACAGTTCAGGTTTAAACTCATTGAGTTTTGGTAGCCACTGCTCAAGGTAAACAGCTTTTAAGTCATTACCATCACTGGCAATTGGCAGCGGTGAGTTAACTAAAGTCGCGTTATTTTCAACCGCCGTATTTGGGTAAAAAGGGTGTTGAAACAAAGAGCAAAACAACACATTGTCATCATCTAAAAAGATATCTTGCGTGCCATTACCGTGGTGTACATCAAAGTCCAAAATAGCGATACGTTTAACACCTTTGCTTTGCGCGTACTTCACGGCAATGGCTAGGTTATTAAAAACGCAAAACCCTGCAGAGGTGCTACGGTTTGCATGATGCCCTGGCGGTCTAACCGAGCAAAATGCGGCATCCAGTTTATCAGCAAGGATTTCATCAACGGCGAGTAATCCAGCACCAACGGCCCGTTCAATTGCTTTCATTGAATCTGGGCATAACCAAGTGTCGCCGTCTAATTCAGCAAGCCCTTCATCGGGAATTGTTTGTTCCACATGGCTTACCAAAGGTTCATCATGAGCACGTAAAAAGTCGTCGCGGCTGGCTTTAGGAGCTTGTAAGTGAGTAATTGCTATATCAACACCACTTGCTAGCAAGCGGTCGGTGATCACATCTAAACGCGCAGGGCATTCGGGGTGATCCTCAATCATTTTATGTTTACGACAAAATGGATGTGAGATAACTGCCGTTCTCATAATACGCTCCTTGAATTATTTTCCCCCAGTATAACAAAGCCACCTAATGGTGGCTTTGCGACTTTGGTTTACTTTTTAGCGCGTAAATCTAAATTCCTAAAGTCAAAACTAAAGTCTGTCACCGCCGTTGAGACAGCGCGCATTTTTGCACTACTCACTCGGTTATCTGGGCTCATTTGAAACTCAATGTAAGCATCTGCTTCAAGTAACTTTTCATCCCACTTCACAATAAACGTATTGCCCGTGTAATGCTCAAGCTGACCTTTCAAACGCTTTGTATGAGTAAAATCAATACGTAGCTGACCATTTAACTCTTCGATTACTACATCACCATACCAGTTATCGTGCAGAGTGCCTGTGTAGTTGATGTTTGGTAGTTTCGCTTGATAATCAGCAGGTGTTTCTGGTTTTGCGTTTGCGTAAGCTTCTTTTTTACCTTCAAAATGCTTTTTAGCAAGGTCTTCAACCCAGTCTTTATCTTCAAGCTCTAATGCATCTTCTAATACTTCGTAAGTCACCGCAGAGAGCGCGCTGAATGCTTGCTGGTTACTCAGAATAACAATACCGAGGTTTTTCTCTGGTAATAATGTCACTTGAGACACCATGCCTAAGATACCACCACCATGGCCTAGCTTTTTAATGCCGTGGAAATCTTCAATGCTCCAGCCTAAACCATAACCTCTAAATTGTTGGTGGTAAGCTTCATAAGCACTTTTTGATGCCATTGACGTAATGTGCGGGTGCCACATTTGTTGCTGCTGCTTTTCAGTAAATAACTGCTGACCATTTGGCATTTTGCCATGTGCAAGCTGCGTGCGTAGCCATTGGCTCATATCGCTTACGCTTGATGCAATCGCACCAGCGCCACGGAAATCTTCAAGGTAGTTCACAAAAAATGGGTGTAGTTGGCCATCCATTGGAATATGACCCGTCGCCCAGTTTTTATTGCTACTAGGGATACGTGAAAAACCTGCGCGTGAGTTTTTCATATCAAGTGGCTGAAGAATATTTTTCTCAATGTAATCATTCCAGCTCATACCAGATACACGGGCTACCACCTCACCGGCAGTGACAAACATTAAGTTGTTATAGGCATATTTACTGCGAAAGCTACTCGCCGGTTTTAAGTATTTTAGACCTGCGAGAATTTCATCAATCGATTTGTCAGTATCTGGCCAAATCATTAAATCGCCTTGCCCTAAACCCAAACCGCTACGGTGGCTTAATAAATCGCGAATAGTCATTTCACGTGTTACGTAAGGGTCATACAGACGAAACTCAGGAAGATGATCAATTACTTTGTCATCCCAGCTAAGCTTACCTTCATCAATTAATTTAGCTAACGCTGCTGCGGTAAATGCTTTGGTGTTTGACGCGATACCGAATAAGGTGTCTTTATTTACTTTTTTACCGGTATCAAGGTGAGATACACCAAAACCTTTTGCTAACACGACCTGGTCATTTTCAACAATCGCTACAGCCATACCCGGTACGTCAAAACGTGCCATTGACGTTTCGATTACTTTTTCAATTTTTTTAGTATCAATATCGGCATAACTGTAAAACGAACAGCTCGATAACAGCGCCGCTGCAACGGCTAATTTACGAAATATCATAATATCCCTTGGTGATTTTTATTGTTGTGAATAGCGAACTCTTTCGCTGCTCGGGTTTTATCTGGATCATCGCAACTTGGTCTTGCGAGTATTGCTTCACTGTAATGATTTGGTACACCTGCTTCAAGCGCTCCGCGATGAACATGCTGAAGATACCAGTCGAATGGCAGTAAAGACTCATCTAAGGTATTAGCGATATAACAATGGGCAGCAAGTTGCTCGCCATCAATGAGTTCAACGGTGATATCTACACAGTCATAACGCGGCCCTTCGATATCATCAAGAATCGACTTTTCAGCTTCGTTTAACTGATACACAACACCATATACCAAGGCATCTGCCTGATCTGTTTTGCGCACGCTACACTTTGCAGAACCGTCGGTACTTACCATATCAAACGTCAGCTCATAGCCCTTTAAAATAGCTGTACCTACCCGTTTTGCTTCAGGCAGCCTTGCCAGCAATCTGCTCGATGACATATTTGAACCAAATGAAAAGTTATATAGCGCCATACTTACCTCACACAACAACGCGAATAGCTAAGGCAATTAAGATCACGCCAATGCCTCTATCAAACCAGTATCCGCTTTTTAAGAAAAATGCTCGCACTGATGCTTTTGATAACACCAATGATAAAAATGAAAACCATAGCCAAGTCGCCATTGCCATATACACGCCATAACCAGCCTGCACTACAACAGGTGTTTCAGGGCTTATTACAAGAGTAAACAACGACATAAAAAACAGTGTTGCTTTGGGATTAAGGGCATTGGTAAAAAAGCCGCGTCGAAATGCTTTATACACAGATTCAGGCTCAGCAGGAGCAAGGGTTTGCTGTTTACTATCGCTAGGTTTTGCGCTTCGTAAAGCTTGTACGCCTAAGTATGCTAAATAAGCCCCCGCAAGGTATTTTAAAGCCATGAATAAGCTAGGTGACTGGGATAAAATTAATGCCACACCTAATACACAATAAGCAATATGCAGCAAAATAGCCGCACCAACCCCAGCACTGGTCCAAAGCGCATTTTTACGACCTTGTTGAATACTTTGCTTTAGTACAATTGCAAAGTCAGGACCTGGGCTTGCTACCGCAAAAAAGTGAGCTATGGCTATCAATAAAAACTCATCTAAATACTGCACTCAATATTACCCTACTGCTTGTTCATCTAATGCTAATAACAACGGATTTGCACTGTCATTTACCAATGCTTTAATTTGCTTTTGTGCTTTTTTATATTGGCTGCGTAAATGAGGTTTTAAAAACTTCTTCGACTGATTATCCCCTTTAAAATGCGTAACAAGCGCATGCATAAATAGCGTTTGTGGCTCAGTCAGCGCTGCTTGGCGATTAGCATAAGGGTTATAACCGCAGCCACAGCCTCCTTTAAATTGATACACAGTATTACTCATCATCACCCCAAAGCCTAAATAGCATGCCAACGCATCGCTCGCTTGCGGTAAGTACTCTTTACCACCGGGAGGTAAGACACCTACATGGTGAATCAAAATGGTTGCTAAGGTACCAGCAAAACTTGCCACTAAATCTTGCGGTTGATTGATTTGGTTCGGGTTAAACGAGATATTCACCGGATGATTTGCCGGCACAATTAAGCTCGCCTCGCTACCGCGTAAATTGTCTTGAAATTCAAAATGCGGAAACACCTGCGGTGTAAGCCCAGATGGCGCAACTAAGTTAATTGGCCACGCCTGCATCCCCGCATAATCAACAACTCGACTAAATACTTTTTCAGCCATTTCACTGACGCTAGACACCCTATCCGGAAAGAACTGTCCGTTAGGTACAATGATTTGTGTGTGTTTTAAAAAATATTCACTATCAAAGTGCTCAACAGCCCATAAAAAGGTATCGATTAACCACTGCTGCTCTTGCTCATCAACAAGTGGGGCTGACTTAAATAACGCTAACATAAATTACTCTTGTGATTGTGCCCATTGCCATGCATCCGTATTGTAAAGAGGCACAGTTGATAAAGCATGATGATGGCTGCCGCTCGACTCTTTCGTTGAATAAGACAAATATAAAAGTGTGCGTGTTGGCGCATCATAAATACGACGAACTTTTAACGACTTAAACAAAATACTTTTCGATGATTTAAATACCACTTCGCCCGATTTACTGCGGTCAATTTGTTGTAATTGGTCAGCGGTAATGGGACCTGTTTGACGACAGGCAATAGACATATCAGATGGATCAGCAAAATCAAGATTCGCTTCAATATGGCTAATGTGGCAAGTAACCCCGCTTATAAGCGGGTCTTGTTGTGATACCACTTTAATATCTTTGGTAGTAAATAATCCCAAACTCACCGAAGCAGCATCATCCGAGCAACCGCTCAACAAAATCAGTGGCGCAGTAAGTGCAGCTAATTTTAGTAACTTCATCCTAGTGTTCCTTATTAAAAAGCGATAGTTGTCCGTTTACAACGATTTGCTTGCTATGTTTCAATACTATCTCAAAATATCTTCAACAACGAGCACCTAAACAATGAAAAAATCGCTTGGTTTACTGTGTTTAATGTTCTTAAGTAGTACAGCTCACGCTGACTACTCTATTAGCGCTGGTTTCGGCAAAAACTTTACTAACTCGGTGCAAACCGAAGAAAACCTAAAAATTGAGCTTGAGGATGACAGCCATTTTACTGTCAGCCTAGATAGAACCATTGATAATGCTCGTTATGGGTTCTTTTATTCAGCAACCGAGCTTGATATGAAAGACCAAACCAACAAGCAAGTCGAGATGCAATACCTGCTATTTCAAAGTGCCGTAGAAGTGCCTTTGGCTGACCGTGTGGTTGGTTTTGTTGGTGCCCAAATTGGCGCAAACCACGTCAGCACTGACTTTGCCGACTCTGATACATATTTTACCTCTGGCCTTTATGCTGGCGCAGATTATTTATTTACTGAACAAGCACGGGTTTATGTTGAAACTCGCTGGCTGGCAACTATTGTAAATAATGCAAGTAACGTATCGTGCACATTGCCAACATCAGAAGACGACCAATGTCTATGGCACTTTGATGGTGATGTGTTAAACCAATTTCAGACAAACATCGGTTTTAGTTACCGCTTTTAAGGAAGACCCCATGCCGCACATTGTTATAGAACACTCAGAAGACTTGCCAATTCTGCCACAAGTGTTAGTTGAAAAAGTTCACCAAGCCGTTTTTGACTCAGGCTTATTTGAGCTTTCGACCATAAAGACTCGTGCAATTGCTTATCAGCATTACGAATTAGGTGAAGGCAAAGATGGCTTTATTCACATCGGCGCATCAATCATGGCAGGCAGAACCATAGAGCAAAAGCAAATGCTCAGTGAGCAATTACTAAGTTGCTTAAGAACATACTGCCGCCGCTCGTATAGCTTAAGCGTTAATATTTACGATATGGATGCTGACATCTACCGTAAGTGTTAGTTACTTTGGTAAATAGGCTGCGGGTAAGCGCTTGATTTCTATCTCAGGCGATAAGTACGCTGTGTAAACTAGCCAACGCTCATTGGGTATGTAGGTCAAACCCGATGAGCGACTATAAGCTCGCTCCGGTAAAGCAATTAAATCATAATGCTGCTTACTTGCTAAGTCATAGTAGCTAATACGGTAATCACCTAAGCGTTCTTTATAATAATAAATACGCCCCTTATGATACGCGTTCTTTGCCACCAGCAACCATGCATAACTGCGCGCTAACTTAATATCGTTCACCAGCATTTCTTCAACACCCGTATCATGATGTTTTATCCAAATAGCATGGCGCGAGTTGGTAAATAAAATATCGCCTGATTGTGTTTCAACGCCATACTGTGCAGGCACTTCAACAGCTTTACCTAGGCTTTTACCTGTTAAGTCATAACGATATAAGTAGTCACCATCAGAAACTAAAATATGCTGGCTATCAGTGCTAAACTTGGGTTTAATTGCATGACTAAATGGCAGTTTGATTTGCTGGCTTTGCTCTACTTTGAAATCATAAATATATAAGCGGGTACTGCCATTGTCATACAATGAAAACAAAATATAGCGTCCATCAGCTGACCAGGTTGGGTCACGAACTTCCCCGGTGTTATGTGCAAAGTCAGTAAGCTGCTTTCGCGAGCTGCTATCAGGGTTAACAATCCAAAGCTGTGAACTGCCTGATTCATTGGACACATACAGTAGTTTATTTTGCTGCTGATTATATTCAGGGAATAGCGAGCTAAAATTGGTCGACAACATAGAAAACGGCGAGTTGGCCACTTGTTCGTCTATTTTCAGACGTGTGATCACCTTATCTAAATCCCACTGATGGTAATAAACACTGCCATCGCTACTGTAATTAGGTGAACTCATGCCCGCAATTTGCGTGTTGATTAGGGTTTTATTCTTAATGTCAAAGAAGTAGCCATAACGTTTACCGCCCTCAACTGCACTAAACGCCAATTGCTCTTTAGAAGGATGCCAATCTACACCATGAATATCAACAAAATCATGAGTTAGCCGTTGGCTTTGTCCTGTTTTTACATCTATTAAAAACAGCGCTTTTTGGTTGTTTTTAACATTACGCGTAACCACAACTCGCTGTGCATCTGGCGAAAACGACACTGACTCATACACAGTTTCGCAGTCATCATTACAAGGAATAACTGTTTCTTTTGTTTGTTTTGCCTGTAAATCGAGCAGTTTGATACGAGTGACATAATCACCTGTCTTGCTTGTATGATCAGCTATGTAGGCCAAGGTTTTACCATCACTACTGATATCAAGATCAGGCGCATAGTTATTACTGCACTCCCCTAGCACGACACTGGTGGCATTTACCAAAGAGAGTTTTACAATTTCACAGACATCAGAGGCCATACGGTAATAATATAATGTGTTTGCATCTGGGCTAAACACAGAGCGCCCTTCTGTAAAAGGTGAGTCCGTTAATTGCTTTGCTGGGTGCTCAGGAAAGTGTAAATCACGTAAATATAGGTTATTTGGTTTACCAAGCTGTCGCCATGAATACACCAAATAGTGCTGGTCATCAGAAATTGAAGGATAAATCTCACGACCAGGGCTTGCCGTCACGCTTTCGATGCTATTAAGCGGCAACACAAAGCTTGAGTTAGTTTGCTTTGCAGGCAAAGAGAACAACCAATACATCACAACCAAGCTAATGACACACAAAGCCACAAACAGCTGGCGGAATTGCGCAGCTGTGATACGAAAACCCACTGACTTTTCTTTATCGGCTGTACCTATTGGCTCGGGCTTTAATAAAACGCGATAACCCGTTTTACGTAATGTCTCTATGTAAGTTTGTTCTGGGTCGAGTTCCTTAAATGCTTTTCGTAGATGCCAAATAGCATTTGTTAAGGCTTTTTCACCCACGTAAAAATTGCCTTCCCAAACATTATTGATGAGCTCTTCACGGGTGATGGGTTCGGGGTAACGCGCCACTAAGCAAGCTAACAACTCAATAAACTTAGGCTGCAAAAGCTGTTCACTACCATTGCAGATCAGTTTATTTTCGAGTGGGTTAACAATACATGAGCCCAGCTGATAAACGCGATTAGATGTTTCCATTTACTCTAAATAAAACCCCATTTTAGAAGTACAGCAGTATAAAGCCCTATCAATTTATCGTAAAAGCAGCCCTTTCACCAGCTTTAACGTTGCAAAACAGTTAACAATGAATATTTCTTAAGCCACTGATTTTAAATAAATAGATATTCAATAGATATAAAATAGAGACATAAACGAGCCACCTAAGATTGTAGTTAGGTTCACATTTCTATAAAAATTTTTACGTCAATACCGACCAACCAGAGTGTTGTTCACTGTAAATTTTAACTGCCCTTAAAAAGAGCATCACTCTGGTTCTAAAAACTAAAAATAAAACAACTAGGAACGCCTGTGAGAAATCTACTAACCAAACCTTGTGCTATTGCACTTGCTGTTGCCAGTGGTTTTAGCCAACATGCATTTGCCAATGAGGCTGAGATTGCCCGCCCTGCCAACACCACTCCAGCAGCTAATGAACAAACTGAAGAGCCTGAAAAAATCGTTGTAACGGGTTCACGTATTAAACGTGATAGTTTTTCAATTCCAACACCGCTGGTCACAATGGACCGCGAAGCCATTGCCGATACAGGTTTAACCAACTTATCAGATATTTTGGTTGATAATATGCCAGCTCTTAGCGTGAGCATAGGTAACACCACCAGCCAATCGAGTGTTTCTGCGACCGGTTTATCGACAGTACAACTACGAGATTTAGGTGCTAACCGTACCCTCACACTGATTGATGGTCGCCGAGTTGTTTCAAACAGCTACAGTGGCAACTATGTCAGTTTAAATACCATTCCGAGCGGTATGGTTGAGCGCGTTGAAATAATCAGTGGCGGTGCATCTGCAACCTATGGTGCCGATGCTGTAGCAGGTGTGGTGAATATTATCACCCAATCGAAAAAAGAAGGCTTTGATTTTAAAGCGAACACAGGTGAAACCACCGATGGCGGCGGTAAAGAATTTACCCTTGATTTAAACTACGGTACCTCGTTTGCTGAAGATCGCGGTTACGCCTATTTCAGTGCTAACTGGGACCGTGATTTCGGTATGACTTTTTACGATCGTAAACGCGCACAAATCGAAGATTCTTACCGCTACGACGATGACCAAATGTGTAATCAGATGCTCACAAAAGACGGTTATCAATGTATGCGTGACATCACACAAGCTGATTGGGTTAGCAAAAGTGATGGTATTCCGGGCGGTGTGTTCTTAGAAAACAGCCGTAACGACACACAATTTTGGTATGACGGCCAAACTCTACGTGATGACTGGAAAGGCAACGAAGAAATTTACGGTGTGAATTCTAGGCAATACGTGATGCTTGATGTACCAAGCGATAACGTATCTGCTGCAGTTAAAGTTGATTATGACTTAACTGACGATGTGATGTTCTACGCGCAAGTTCAATACAGTGAAAGTGGCTCGTTTAACAATAAGTCGCCTGAAGATGAATACGAAGGTGCGTATGTACCACGTTATGACCCTACCACTGGCGAGCCCCTTGCTGATGTAGCACCGGGTTACATCCCAATCGACAACCCATATGTTCCGCAAGAAATCCTCGATGCCAACCCATACAAAGATCGTATTTATTGGGATCGCCGCTTCAGTGAAGTAGGTAATATCAGCACTGATAATACCCGTAAAACTATTCGTAGTTGGGCAGGTCTTCAAGGCACATTATTTAACGACGAGTGGGACTGGGATCTATCTGCAAGTTATGGTCGTTTTACCCAACACCAAATTCGCAGCAATGAATTAAATACTGTAAAACTTAATCAAGCTTTACAAGCAGAAGAATTAGCGGATGGCACCATTCAATGTATTGATGAAGCAGCTCGTGCTGAAGGCTGTGTGCCAATTAACTTATTTGGTGAGGGATCTATCACCGAAGAGATGGCTGCTTGGATCCGTACCAACCCAATTATTGATACCGAAATAAAACAATACGGTGTAGTTGGCTACATAGCGGGTGATTTATTTGAATTACCAGCAGGCTCAGTATCTGCAGTATTTGGTGGCGAATACCGTAAAGATAGCCAAGACCTATCAACCAGCGACGACATGAAAGCAGGCGGTATTACCTTCAACTATGTACCAAATTTTTATGGTGAAGTTGAGGTCTATGAAGCCTTTGCAGAGCTTGCGATCCCACTTTTAAAAGATGCTCCTTTAGCAAAAAATTTAAGCGCAGAAACTTCATTACGTTTGGCTAACTATAGCATGGAAAACGTCAACACCGTTGCCAGCTACAAGCTAGGTGTATTTTGGGAGCCAATCGAAGGCTATGCATTTAGAGCAAACTACGCTCGCGCTCAACGTGCCCCCACAATCACAGAGCTTATGTCACCACCGCGTGGCGATTACGACAGCTATGATGATATTTGTGACGGTTTAACGGCAACATCAACTAAAGCAGGTCACGACAACTGCCGCAAAGAGCCGACGTTAGCTGCGCAACTTGCTGCTGATCCTAACTTTGAATTTAGCGATGAGAACAACAGTTACTCTCCAGGGGCAGGTAACGAAAATCTAAAAGAAGAAACCGCTGATACTTATACCTTTGGTGTGACAGTGGCTCCTGCCTTTTTAGAAAACTTTAATCTTGCCGTTGATTACTACGATATTGCTATTGTTGATGCGATTTCGCAGATCAGCAATGAAAACATCATGCGTGAATGTTACGACTCAGAAGCAGCATGGGGTGAAGACAACGTATTTTGTAATGATATTACCCGTAATAGCGAAGGTAACATTATCAAAATTCTTCAGCGTCAATATAACCTCGATGAGCTAACTGCACGTGGTTATGATGTAGTTGCACAGTACAAATTAGACTTAGATAACCTAGGTCAGTTGTCATTTAAACTAGATTACAACCATGTAATCGAAAACTCGCAAACCTATGAAGGACTTGATGGCAGCTTAGTAACCAGTCACTACGCAGGTTACGGCAGCAGCAAAGATAAAGCCTCAATGTCACTTACATGGCGTAACGATAACTTGCGTATTCGCTGGCGTACAAATTACTTAGGCTCGTTTAAAGCAAGCCAGAGTCTTGAAGAAGATTATCAAGAGTATATTGCAGAAAATGATGCCCGCTGTGAGGCTAGTGAAGATACTTGTATCAGTAATCCAGAAAAACTTGCCTACCAAGATTATGGCTCGTTCTTAAAACACAGCCTTTCAGCGTCTTACACCATGTCACTTGGTGAACAGAGCCAATTGCGCGTATTCGGTGGTGTGAATAACGTGTTTGATAATAAAGGTGACTTTTATCCATATGGCCGTGGTAACTACTACAGCGCATACGGCGGTGGTGCTGGTCGCTACGTGTATGTAGGTGCTCAATATAGCTTTTAACCGTTTCATATGAAGATCCCCAGCTAGGCTGACATCAAAGGCGCATTTTTATTGCGCCTTTTATCTTTTCCAGCTTTGCATCTCAACTAATCGAGACTCAGTACGTGCATATTCAAACGCCAGTTTTTGCCCTTGATATAAATCACTAATACCCACCTCGGCCGAAATCACCAGTAATCGGCTGCGATCATAAAACTCATCAACCAAAGCAATAAAGCGCCGAGCTTCATCATCTAAAAAGTGTTCTTGTAAATCCTGCTTTTCTCGCTGATAACTATCTTCAATGCCATGCACAATTTGTTTGCCTGTTGCTCCGCGCCCCATTACTGGCACATTGAGTAAATACACCCGCTGAAAACGCTCTGCCAAATAAATATAATCCGCGGTGCTTCTAGGTCCTGAGCAAAGCGTCATAAAATCAAACATAATGGCATCTTGAGCTTGCATTACACAGCTAAGCTCGCGGTGGCAAACCTCTATCGTTGTTTGCCTTGGTATTACTTGCTCTTGCTTTAAAAAGCGCTCTGTTAGCGCCTCTTTGTTATCAATAAAATAATGTTCGGTTTGTTTGCCAAAGCGAAAGCGATGATCTGTGTCGCCTTCAACACTTAAAACATGGCAATGCTCATTTAATAAGTCGATAGTGGGTAAAAATCGTGCTCGCTGTAAACCGTTGCGATATAACTGCTCAGGTTGGCAGTTTGAGGTCGCGACTAACACTACTTGCTGCTCAAACAGGGCTTTGAATAAGCCACCCAAGATCATGGCATCACCAATATCAGAAACAAAAAACTCATCAAAACAAATCAAGCGAATGTGCTCTGCCCACTCTTTAGCAATCACCGTCAGCGGATTTTTCTGCCCTTGCAGCTGAGTTAAGCGCTCATGCACTTGCTTCATAAAATGATGAAAGTGCAAACGCTTCTTAGCTTCAATGTTAACAAGCTTGAAAAACACGTCCATTAACATGGATTTACCACGCCCTACGGGGCCATATAAATAAACTCCTTTTATTGGCTTAGCGCTTTGCCACCAATGGCTTGGTGCAGCCAATTCTGTGGCTAGATTATCAAGAGCATTAATCGCTGTGCGCTGGGCACGGTCTTCTTGCAAATCACCTTTGGCTATTTGCGCTTGGTAATGCTGTAATATTTGTCCTTGCTGTACTGTCATAGGTAACTAGTATCCGCTATACTCGCCGCCATTGTAGCCGACTAAAAATGTGATCCCAATGAAATTTCCATGCCGTTTAGATAAATTTATCAGCCATATTGCCGAGTTACCCCGCAGCAAAACCAAAGCAGGTATCAAACGTAAATACGCCACTGTTAATGGCGAGGTGATCACCTCATTTGATTATTCAATCAGCCAAGACGATGACGTGCGCTGGCAAGGCGAGCCGCTGGTGTTCTTAGGCAAGCGCTACTTCATGCTCCATAAGCCAGCTGGCTATGTATGCGCCAATAAAGATGACCTTCACCCGACTGTATTTGACTTGCTTGATGAACCAAATATGAGCGACTTTCATGTTGCAGGCCGTTTAGATATCGATACCACAGGGTTAGTGATCATCACTAATGACGGCGACTGGTCACACAAAATTACTGCACCAAAGCATAACAAATTCAAAACATATTTAGTTGAAACTCAGGAACCTATTGATGAAGAAGCAATTACAGCGTTAGAGCAAGGGGTGCAATTGCACAACGAAAAAGAGCTCACTCGCCCTGCGATTGTTGAAAAACTTGCAAGCTACAGCTTACGCCTTTCAATTTGCGAAGGTAAATACCATCAAGTTAAGCGAATGCTTGCTGCTGTAGGTAATAAAGTTGTTGAATTACATCGTGAAAAAATAGCTGACATCACCCTCGACGAAAGCCTTGCAAGCGGTGAATATCGTGCCCTTACAGAAGCCGAACTGAAGCTCTAAATAGGTACTTGAGCAAAAGTCATGATAACGCTGTCATTTTTCCTTAATAAAACCAGACAAACGTGGTAAAAGTTAACAGGGGAAATAATAAAGGAGGCTGACTGTGTTATCAGGACTAGCTTTAAAAACAAAAATCACCTTATTTGCTATCGCTATGTTTATTGCGTTATCTGCGATAGCGTTACTTGGCTTACAATCTTTACGCCATGCCAGCGAAAGCGACAACATCGCGCGTATCAACCAGCTCATGAAGAGCACCACTAATATTGTTGAGCAATTTGAATTGATGGTTAAAAACAATCAACTCGAAGAAGCACAAGCAAAGAAGCTCGCTATTCAGGTACTTCGAGAAAATAAATACCACGACTCAGAATATGTCTATGTCGTCGACAACAACTTAGATTTTGTCGCCACTCCGCACGATCCAGAACTACACGGCACCAGCTTTAACGATTTTAAAGATGCCAGCGGCAACAGTATCGGCCGTATGGTCGAAAATCTCGTGGGTAACACTACCAATAAAATCATTACCTATCACTGGGATTCAGTGCGAGATGGTGAAACCGTTGATTTAACCTCTGTAGTACAAAAAACACCGCTGTTTGGCTGGTATGTTGGTACAGGCATTAGCGCCAAAGAAGTTGATGAACGTTATTGGAATACTGCAAAGTGGTTGCTTGGCTTATCTATGCTTATTGCCATTGCGCTGACCTTTGCCATTGCCCGCTTTGGTTCATCACTCACTAATGCCTTAGGCGGCGAAATTGATGAAGTAATCGGTATTGTAAAAAACGTCTCTCGTGGCAACTTAAACTCACATATTCGCCAAGATGCCCCACCTGAGAGCATTATTGCTGCCATGCATTATATGCAGCAAGGCTTACGTGGTGTTGTTGGCGGTATTAAAGGCGTTACCGATAGCTTAAAAAATCAAAGTGTTGATAACGAATCTCGCTCTGTTGAGCTCGATAAACTGACTCGTAGCCTAAACGAAGAAACTCAAATGGTTGCTTCAGCTATTACTGAGTTAACAGCCTCAGCGCAAACTGTTGTAGAACATGCTGAACAAGCAGCTTACTCAGTGCAAGAAGCTGAGCAACAAGGTCAAAGTGCCAGCCACTTAACCAGCGAGGCTGCTGATACCATCGCGCTTTTAGAGCAGCAAATTGACAGCGCTGGTAATAACATTCAAGTGCTTGATGATGAGGTAAATAACATCGCAAATGTGCTCAGTGTTATTCAAGGGATTGCCGAACAAACGAACTTACTTGCGCTTAACGCGGCGATAGAAGCTGCCCGTGCAGGTGAACAAGGACGTGGCTTTGCTGTAGTTGCTGATGAAGTTCGTGGGCTTGCTCAGCGCACACAGACTAGCACTGAAGAAATCCGCAATATGATTGGCAAACTACAAGCTGCAACCCAAGATGCCAAGTCATCTGTTTCGCTTAGTATTAGTACCAGTGAACAAACCGTTGAAAAGTCGACTAAAGCCAATGAAGAACTAAAACGCGTTGCCAGTTCACTCAGCGCAATCGCGCAAATGAGCCATCAGATAGCTATTGCTGCAAAAGAGCAGCTTGATGCCGGTGAAGACACTGCCAAACGTATCGTGACTATCTCAGACACGGCTTCACAAACGGCTGATGTGTCAAATCAGGCCCATACAGCAACCGATTTGATCAAAGGTCTTACTAGCAATTTAGAAACTGAAACCGCTAAATTCAGTTAATTTAAATTAAGTAAAAACGAAAAAGCCCAGCAACTGCTGGGCTTTTTCGTTTTAAGTTCGTATTAAGACTTTATTTGTACCAAATCAAAATCGGCCATACCAGGCACCATTTGTTGTAATCGTGATTCGGTGACATCTAATGAGTTCAAACACTCACAGTACTCTGAAGCTTTCATCTCTAACTGCTCAGCTTTCTTTTGCAGTGATTTGTCAATTTCAGTTGAGATGATATCCATACGCTGCCCCATATCATTGATACGGTCTTCGATGTTACCTTCGCGCGATTTAAAAGCATCGCCTAGCGAAACTAAAATAGCGCCAAGTGAGCCATGCACTGCAGAGTGAATTTTTTGGCTGATTTCTTTGGTAAAAAAGTCATCGATTTTCGACAGCGATTGCGGGGCAATAAAGAAAAAGTCATCACCACGCTTAAATTTATCCATCAGTGCACGCTCAACATATTGCAGCTGAGTTTTTAGCACTTCTGGCTCTTTGTCTGACATGCCCTCAACAACTTGCTCGATGGCACTTAAGCCAAGGTTTACACCATCGGTCGCCAAGTCAACAAGTTCAGGGACGGTTTGCCTGATACCGCGGCTGAACTGCTCCACAACTTTACTTTCATCTGGGCTTAAATCAACCCAGTAGCCTCTTATAAACAATTGGTTATCGTTGTTGATCTGTACGCGAGTTTGACCTTTATCAACAATACGAATGACATCATCGGTGATGATTAAGCCATGGCTTAGCTCTACATCGCATTGTTTTTTTTCTAAGGTTGCGTAACTGGAAAAGCTAGAGAATGTAATGGCCGCTGCTAACAACGAGCGAGAAAAGAACGCCATATACACCTCAAAAAGACAAAAAAGGAAGGCCGCTAGATTAGCAAATATCCAATTTTATGCAAGTAAAACGCCTAGCTATGCTAGGGCGTGTTGACCTTTTGCTATTAATTTTGCAGCAGTGTGTTTGGTATTTAGGCAAGGCAGAGCCTATGTAGTGTGGTTGTTCCACATAAATAGGCGATAACGCAGCATCAATGCCAAACACGCGCTGCCCTTCGGGTTCTTCCTAGGGGCGATTAACTCTTTGTTACCTACATGGATGTAGGTAAGGGGCGTGAGCAGGACGCGGTAGCTTTGTTCGATTTTTACGTAGCCCACTAGGTTACAAATCTCGCGCCGCGATTAAATCGCCCCTAGAGTGAACAAATTTTAATCCACAAAGGTCAACACGCCCTAGGCGCTTTGAAGTAAAAATGGATTAAATTGGTGAGCCCGGAGGCATTGGCAACACTTTAAAGTTTGTAGGCCATTCACCGTTTTCTAAAAAGTGACTGATTTGCTCGCTTAAGTATTGCTTAAATGCACTGTTACCAACGGATGCACTGCCTAGCATGGATTCTTGCTGGTAACTCTTTGCAAGTTTAGCTAAGTAGTAACGAAGCTGTGCTTGTACTTCGGGTGCCACCTCATTGCTTGCAACTAAGTCAGCAAACTGTTTTGCAGTTAAAAGCTGCACACGTTGGCTAATTTTACCTGCCATCCCTGAGGCAATTTTTTGCTCAAAAACTTGCTGATAAGTTTGTGCTAATAACGCATCTAAACCATAAAATGCATCGCTTCGTGCTTGCTGCTGTGCTAAGCGGTTAATGCGTTGGCTATTGAAAAGTAGGCTCAAGCTATGTGCTGCAGCAACCTCAGGCAGCGCCATCGCATCAAGCGTTAGTCCTGTGCGACCAACAATACTTTCGCGTGATTTAGATTCACCATACGCTTTTGGTGGAATAAGGGCTAATACTGACTCAGGTAAAACAAGGTTCTCAGCTTTTAGCGTTGCAAGGAGTGCATCTACTGCAGCTTGTTGCGTTTGCTTTGCCACAACCTGTGCCCCTTTTGGTTGTGAGCCATCACGTACTTCGTACTCATAATTCACACCAGCTATTAGTTTAACCGCAGCTTCTACTTGATAGCGATGGAATAAATAAAGTGGCACCAGCATTTCTTCTAATTGCGATAAAGCAGTGCCTGTTTTGATGTTTTCGATACCAAAGCTCGCCAGCGCTTGTTTACGAACATCAAGTACACGCATTAACTCATCACTTGGTGAACTGCCGTTATCCCATAAATGCCCTGTTGGGTGAGCACCACCTTGAGCGCGGGCATCACTGTCTGAAATAAATTCCAGCCCTTTGCTTTTGTTTTCAGCTAAAATTGCAGCCAATTGCTGTGCTTCATCTTGATTGGTGAAGTCGCTATAACCGTATTTGACCACTTGGGTATCCCACACGCCCATGCCAGTAGCATAGCCTCGACTTACATCTAATTTACCTTGCTCATTAAAGCTCAGTAGTGGGTGTGGATAATCCATCACAGAGGCTCTGTCTGCCACTGACGCTGCAAAGTTATGCGAAATACCTAAAGTATGCCCGACTTCATGGGCGCTTAATTGACGAATACGATCAAGTGCCATTGCTTGTAAGCGCTTAGCCACTTCATTGCCTTCAAAATATGGGGCTGCTAATGCTTCTGCAATTAGGATGTCTTGACGAACACGCAGTGAACCCAGTGTCACATGACCTTTGATGATTTCGCCTGTTCGAGGGTCAATCACTGAGCTGCCATACGACCAACCACGGGTTGCACGGTGCACCCATTGAATTACGTTGTAGCGTATATCCATAGGGTCGGCATCATCAGGGAGCACTTTAACAATAAATGCGTTCTTATAACCTGCTGCATTAAAGGCATCATTCCACCATTTAGCCCCATCAAGTAACGCTGTTTTAACTGGCTCTGGTACACCCGGATCTAAGTAATAAACAATCGGCTCAACGGGCTCGCTGATTGGCAGGCTCGGATCTTTTTTCGCTAAACGATGACGAGGTATGTAACGCACATACATAGACTCGCCCAGCGCTGCCGCATAATCTTTGTGCTCAATGCTCCAAAAACCTGCTTGAGGGTGGAATTTGCGAGGGGTGTAGTTATCGTCCGGTAACTCAATTAATGAGTGATGCATATGTACTGTAAGCGCATAAGGGTCTGCGCTCACTTGACGTACATACTTACCTGGGTTATTACCTTGAAAAGTAAGTACGGCTTCTAGTTCAGTATTTTTTTCAAACGCTTTTGAGCGCGCTAAATATACCGCACTGCGGTTGCTATCTAAGTTAAAACTTCCCTGCCCGGTTGCTGATAAACGACGGCTTACACCATGAACATCGCTTAATAAATAAGGGGTGTAATCCACAAGTACAGCAGTGTCTGACTGAGCGACAACACTAAAGCCCGCTAAAATACTTGATGCGAACGCCTCTTTAATACTTTGTTGTTCCGCAAGGTTATTAGTATTAGCACGGTAATAAGTATTAATAGCTCTTAGCATCACCTTATCGCCAAAACGCTCAAATTGAACTAAGTGAGTATCGCCTAACTGACCACGATCTAAGCCAATATCATTTGAACCAACACCGTAAGGTAAGCTTTGTTGTAATAAAAATTGTTGCTCGAGTTTATCCACCTCAAGATACAATTTGCCGTTTTCTGTGTCGTAGTAAAATGAAAAATAGCCTGAAAAATGAGTCATTTTTTCAGTAAAATCATTTATAGACTTAATTGCTGCGTGTGCTTGAGTTATCATAGTAAGTAGCACAGCTAAGAGCAGATATCGTAGTAATGGTATTTTTTGCATAATCTTATCTTTGTTATTCGCGTTTTAAATACTGTATAGGTATTAAGCAGTATAAAGTACTATCAAGAAAAATCAGCTATTTAAGACGAAATTCAGCGCTTGCTAAGACATTCTCTCTCACACTAAAAATGTCTGGCTACAACGTTATCAGGAAAATAGAATGCGTAGACTCCCACCGGTATTGTTAGAAGATGGTTGCCCTCGTGAACTGATCTCATTGATCAGAACGGTACTTGCGGCATGTAAAGAAATTTCATTTCGTGTTGGTCAAGGCGCCCTATCTGGCGTATTAGGCTCAACCCTAGACGAAAACATTCAGGGTGAAACTCAGAAAAAACTCGATGTTCTAACTAACCAACTTTTAAAAGATATTTTATTAGAATCGGGCTACGTAAAAGCCATTGCCTCTGAAGAAGAAGACTTCACCGTTACGGGTAATCCAGATGCCAACTACATTGTTGCATTCGACCCACTTGATGGCTCATCAAATACTGATATCAACTCACTCGTTGGTACGATTTTCTCAATTATGGCGGCGCCTGAAGGTTCAGATCCGGCTGATCCTAGTATTTTTATGCAACCGGGTAAAAACCAAGTTGCAGCGGGTTATGTATTATATGGCCCATCTACCGTGCTGGCGTTAACAACCGGTAAAGGCACACGCTTTTTCACCTTAGATAAAACACACGGTACCTTCTTATTAACGCAAGATTTTGCAAGCGTACCTGAAGAGACCAGCGAATTTGCTATCAATGCTTCAAACCAACGCCATTGGCAACCGGCGATGCAAAATTACATCAATGACTTAATTGCTGGTGATACAGGCCCACGTGGCCGTAACTTCAACATGCGCTGGATTGCGGCAATGGTGGGTGATGTGCACCGTGTATTATGCCGAGGTGGTATTTTTACTTACCCAACCGACACAAAAGATCCAAATAAACCTAACAAATTACGTTTATTATACGAAGCAAACCCAATGGCAATGTTAATCGAACAAGCTGGCGGTATTGCCTCAACAGGCACTGAGCGCATCATGGACATTCAACCAGATGCTATTCACCAACGTGTGGCGGTGATCTTAGGTTCGAAAAACGAAGTGGAAACCTGCTTAAGCTACCATAAATAGCAAGCAGTAAATGCCTTAGGCTGAA
Source organism: Pseudoalteromonas sp. XI10 (assembly GCF_001469895.1). GTDB lineage: Bacteria > Pseudomonadota > Gammaproteobacteria > Enterobacterales > Alteromonadaceae > Pseudoalteromonas. Next base: position 134,319 of record NZ_LOPY01000051.1, read on the forward strand.
AGGTATAAAATTCTTTCAGCCTAAAGTCACTTCTAATAACTTCTTTAGCGTACTTATACTCAACTCACCCATTTGCTCGTTATTACTTAGTGCATAAATAGCCCCTTCAACGGCGCTTTCGTCGATGTCTTGCCTAGACTCTACTACGTTTGCCCAAAGTTCTAATTCATCGATATCTATTTCGCCGTCTATAACACGCTGTAAAACCTGACAGAAAACATCTTGCGTCAGAGTAAAAACACCACCTTGCGTGTCTGGAGTACTGGTAATTACTGAGATAGCCTCAAATCGGTTATCACCAAAACGGGCAAACTCATCTAATGCGTCTAATTTATCCATTTGCTATGCTTACCTTTTCAATTTCAAAGCATCTTTTTACTTAATGACAACCCTTACTTGCTCACAATGCAAAGCAACGCTTAACTGCCAAGCCGACAATATTAATGCCTGTTGGTGTAATGAACTGCCCAACATTTTACCACTCGATGAGGCAGCAAAAGAATGTTTATGCCGAGACTGTACTATAAAAAAGATAAATTCATTTTTATCTAAACTTTACCAACAGCCTCTTGAACAGCAGCTTGCCTTTGCTAAGCCTTATTTTACTCAAGGTAATTTAATAGAAAATCTCGATTACACCATGCAAAACAACTACATGGTATTTAGCCGCTGGTTCTTTTTAAAACGCGGCCATTGCTGTAGTAATGGCTGTACTCATTGCCCTTATTCCGATAGCTAATCCCTTACAGAGTATTTATTCAATTATTTTGCATTTAATTGCAAATAACGCATGGACGATAAGAATAAAAATACATTATAATTGGATATAAATTCACTAAATCATCAATTTTTAAGCTTAAATTACTAGTAACGTCTATTTTTTAAGCATAAATTTACTGTAACTAAGTCGGAATCAATCATGAACACTTTTAAGCCTGCTCTACTTGCGAGTGCAATTTCTGCAGTTTTAATCAATAGCAATATGGCGTTTGCTGCGGAAGATGCTATCGAAGTTGATAAATCAATTGAAACTATTCAAATTACTGCAACACGACGTGCAGGCTCTGTGCAAGATGCACCGCTTAATATCACAGCGCTCAATGGCGATGTAATTAGCGACCAAAACATTGGCGATCTAGAAGATGTCGCACGCTGGGTACCTGGCTTAACAATTTCTGATCAAGGTGGTCGTGAAGGTTCTCCGATTATCGTTCGTGGTTTGAATACAAATACCTCTGACCGTATTTCTGACAGTGGCACAGTGGCAACCTATGTTGGTGAAATTCCACTGAGCATCGACTTACGTTTAACTGATGTTGACCGTGTTGAAGTGCTAATTGGCCCACAAGGTACATTGTATGGTGCAGGTACTTTAGGTGGTGCAATTCGTTACTTACTAAAGCAACCTGAGCTTGATATCACCGAAGGTAAAGTTACAGGCGATGTATTTAGCATTAACGAAAGTGACGGCACTGGCGGTGAGTTTGGTGTGGTATTCAATACGCCGCTAATTGAAGAAAAACTAGCGCTTCGTGCTAGCTTAAATTATTACGATAACCCTGGTTACATTGACTACACCCACGTGGTTAAAGAACCGGGTGTATCAAACCCAAATCCTGATTTTTCAGACAGCAGCGATGTAAATGCCAACTTAAAAAGCGTAAGCGATGTTAACGATGAGCAAATCACCACAGCACGTTTATCACTTCGTTGGCTTGCAACCGAAGATATTGATGCAACGCTAAACTACTTCTATCAAAAGCAAGAAAATGGCGGTAACTCGACATCGCAATACGGCTCCCTTGCTGATAGCAGCGCGCTACAAGGTGTCCCAGGAAAGTACGAAAACGTAGCTCGTGTACTTGAGCCAGGTGAAGAAGAAAACGATTTATTAAGCTTAGAAGTAAAAGCAGATCTTGGTTTTGCTGAGCTGGTATCTGCATCTGGTTGGTCTAGCTATGAGCAGTCTGGTCAGCGCGATCAAACTGATCTACTTTATGATATTTGGTCAGGTTATGCCGACTTCCCTTCTTTTGTTGGCTACACGCACGATACCTCAGATCGCGATACATTTACGCAAGAGCTTCGTTTAGTCTCAAATAGTAATAGTGCTTTTAGCTGGATTGTAGGCGGCTTCTACAACAAAGTAGAAAGCTACTCTGATGATCGTGAGTACACGCCGGGTCTGACTGAGTACTGGGGTGGTGGTATTCCCAATGTTGAACAAGACCTTGAGTACATTCTAATTTCAGATAGCGAAACCACTGAAAAAGCACTTTTTGGTGAAATCGGCTACAGCATCACAGATCAGTTTGATGTAACTTTAGGTGCTCGTTTTTACGAATACGATGTATCAACAACATCAGGCTCTGCTACACCGCTTTATTCTGGTGATTTTGATTCACTCGATAATCTAGCTATGGAAAATGTGAGCGCTAGCGATAACGGTAACTTATTTAAGTTTAATGCTAACTATACATTCGATAATGATGTACTTGCTTACTTTACCGTGAGTGAAGGTTTCCGTATTGGTGGTGGTAACGGTATTGCTCCTTGCCCTGATGTATTGCCTGAGCAACAAATTGTTTGTGCCCTGCCAAACGAAGAAGATTACAAACCAGATACTACAGTCAACTACGAGCTAGGCTTTAAGTCATCATGGTTACGTAACCGCCTACACTTCAATGCAGCACTATTTAATGTTGATTGGAAAGATGCGCAAGTTGGTAGCAGCACTGTAAATGGTCAAGAGTTAATTACCTCAAATGCGGGCTCTGCTAACTCAAAAGGTGTTGAGCTTTCTACTCGCGCAATGATTGGTGATAATTGGGCTGCATATGCGACATACGCGTATGCAAAGGCTGAATTGACCGAAGATGCGCCTTACTTGTTTGGTGTGTTAGGCGATGACTTAGCGCAGTACCAAAGCTACTATGATGGTGCTAAAGGCGACCGTTTACCGGGCGCTCCTGAGCATCAATTCTCGTTTGGTCTTCGTTACGAGCAAGATATCCTAGGCGATAAACTATTAAGCGTAAACTACGGTATTACAGCGCAAAGCGATGTAATCACCAAAGTAGGCTTAAAAGCAGACGGCGAAGTATTACCAGGTTATGCACTAAGTAACTTATCTGCCAAAATTACTGGTGATATGTGGTCTGCAACGCTTTACGTAGACAACTTATTCGATAAGTACGCATTCACTTCTGTACGTCGTGATAAGTCTTGGGCTGGTATGTCGCAATATGCTGAGCTTAATAAAGAGCTACCTGAGCTACAGCGTGTTTATGGTCACTACACCACAGCACCTCGTACTATCGGTATGAAGTTTAGCTACAACTTTGAGCTGTAATTAAACATACCCATAAAAGCCTTGCCACCTTCAGGCAGGGCTTTTTAATACCTGAAAATAATTAATTGGTATACTATGCGCTTATGCTAAATGATACCCAACAAGCGCTTCGCGCTCATATCCAACAGTTGTTAAACAACAAACAACTAACCGATGCACATCACTTACTTGTGCAGCGCCTAAAACAAAATTCTGAAGACCACGTTTGTTACTTTTTGCTTAGCGAAGTCAACACCGCAGCAGGCGATATCACCAAAGCGATTAAGCTCCTTGAAAAAGCGCTAAGCCTAGCCCCTTTTGCAGTTTATCATTTAGCACTTGCCAAGTTATATGTACTGTTAGGCAAAGTAAGTAATGCAGCTGTGCATTATCAAAGCGCATTACAAACAGCTGACTTTAGTGGCGCAGACTTTGATACATTAGCCAACATTGCGACCCGTTTAGGGCATTATGACGACGCCCTTAGCTTTCAACAAGCAGCCTACCAGCGCAATAAAGATAACCCACAAATTAGCTATAATTTGGCGGTGTGTTATAAAATTCACGGACTGTTCGATGAAGCTAAAAGCTTGCTACAGCAACTAACCACAAAGCAACCTAGCTTTTATCAAGCCCACTATTCGCAGGCTGAACTCAATACTGTTATAGATGCAGAGCAACATATGCAAAAACTACAAGCCTTGGCGGATAAAGAAAAAAGCATTGTTGAACAGCAAGTGCATTTTCATAGTCTTGCTCTTAATTATGAGCACCTTAATGACTACAAAAATGCATTTAAATACTTTGCACTAAGTAAGCAAACGATAGCCGGTAAACTTAATTATCAAGCCACACAGCATCGCCACTTTTGTCAAAAACTCATTACCCAAAGCAAGCAACAAGCACTTGCAAGTAGTGACTTTGAGTTTTCGCCAGTTTTTGTTGTTGGCATGCCCCGCTCTGGCACAACCTTAGTTGAAAAAATCCTTAATCAAAGTACACAACTGCAAGGGATTGGGGAGTTAAATGATATTGCGCAACTCATACAACACGCCACGCAATCAGCTCGTGTAATAGACAGCGAAATGCTCGATAAAGCATATGAATCTGAGGCAATAAAAACAGCACTGGATAGCTATCAACAAAGAGCTGAGCTGCTAAGTGACGGCCTAAGAGGTTGTGATAAACAGCCATTTAACTTTTACTATATTGATTTTATTTTAGCGGCTTTTCCTAATGCGAAAATCGTTTGTATGCAGCGTGGCTGGCAAGATTGCAGCATTGCCAATTTTAGGCAGATGTATAGCCCGCAAAGTGTGTTTCATCACTACAGTTTTACACTTGAAGATATTGCCTCGTTCCATCAAGATTACTCGGCATTAGTCAGTCATTTTGCGAACAAGTATCCTGAAAACGTTTTTTTACAAAGCTATGAGCAATTAGTGGCAGAGCCTACCCAACAAACTCAGAAGCTCTATGCTTTTTGCGATTTAAGCTGGCAGGAAAACTGCCTCACTTTTTATAAAAACAATGCAGCATCAGCCACGGCGAGTAAAAAGCAAATTCGCCAGCCACTGAATAAAAACAGTATCGGCAGCTGGCAAAATTACGCTGATTTTATTGATGCGGACCTGTTTCAATAGGTAGGTCGTGACGAGCGCCCCACTCACTCCATGAGCCATCGTAAACACGTAAGTTAGCGTAACCGCATTCATCGGCACACAATGCAATTGCGCAAGCGGTTACACCTGAACCACAGCTAAACTGCAGCTGGGTATGATGCGGCGCTATGTGTTGTTCAAATAATGCCTGTAACTCGCTAAGGGGTTTAAGCTCACCGTTATTAAGCACTGTTGCAAGTGATAAACTACGACTATTTGGAATATGACCACTGCGCATGCCTTCACGTGGCTCAGCGTGTTCACCGGTAAAGCGCTCATAAGGACGAGCATCGAGTGTTAGTGTGCTGAGTTCATCAAGTGAGTTAAGTACTTGCTCAGCACTAATAAAGTAATCAACACGCGGGCTGGCAACAAAGTTGCCTTGACCAGTAGCAGCTGAATAGCTTGCTTGTGTTGCAAAGCCAAGTGCCTGCCACTTAGCTAAACCGCCACTTAAAACTTTTACGTTATCAAAGCCCATTGCTTTAAACATCCACCACGCTCGCGCTGAACTGAATAAGCCTTGGTTTTCATAAATCACAGCCAGAGAGTCTTGGTTAACCCCAGCAAGCCGCATATGTTCTGTGAACTGCTCGCTACTGCACATCATACTTGGTACAGGATTACTGTTATCTGCCAGCGTCTTTTTAAAATCAAAACGCTGTGCATTAGGAAGCATAGCCTCAGGTGCATACTCACCCGGTAAACCAGGGCGCACCATTCCTGCATCGAAGATAACCAAGTTATCTTGGTTTAAATGCTCGTTAAGCCACTCTGGCGAGACGATGTTCTTCATTAGCTTTTACTGATCTTATCAAGCACTTCACGCAGTTTTGTGCTTGATGTGTGAGATGTGTAAGAAAAGTAGCAAATCTCAACATTAAGTTTTGCAAAATCTGCTTCAATTTTGTTCCACTTTTCAGTTCCTTTCCAATCATCTCCCACAAACATTTTATCAAATTTCAAATTGTTCCAAGCTTCTTCTTTGTCGTAATTAACCTGCGGAACAACTTCATCCACAAATTTAACTGCTTCAACAATTTCCATTCGCTCTTGAAAAGGGATGACGGGCTCTTTATTTTTTACATTACGACAAAGTTCATCGGTAGTTACACCAACAATTAAGTAATCACATTCTAATTTTGCTCGTTTTAAAATGTTTAAATGACCTATATGAAATAAATCAAAAACACCTGTCGTGTAACCTATCTTCTTCATTAATTTTTCCAGTGTGTACTCTTAATAACTTAATTGTTTTCGACTAAGTAATTGACGATTCGTTCACTTGCTTTACCATCAAGTTTACCTGCTAGCTTTTCAGCTAATTCAAGCCTTGTCTCAGCCAAATACTCAGGGTTTTCAAGTTGCTCGATAACAAGTTTGTGTAAGTCTTTGTAATTTTTTGCATGTACCGCAATATTGGCATATTCACCGTAGTCTTGATCCATACGACGTTTAAAACGATAAGAGAAAACACCTCTGTAGCTCCAACGCAACTTCAAGAAATCGCACCAAATTACAGGTTTATTAAGTAAAGCAAATTCAAAAAGAGCGGAAGATGCATCACTTATAAGTAAGTCAGCCTGATCTAAAAATGGTAATAGTGAATAGTCCTCAACCCGAGCAAGATAAACATTATCGTAGTTTGACCAATGCTCTAATAAATCACGTTGCTTTTGATAGCGGCTTTTACATATTGAGAAATAGTGAGGTTTGATCAGAATGTTAAATTCAGAAAATTGCTCTGGCCAGTTTTTTGGAAAGCGCTCGATACTACTTGGGTAGAATGTAGGAGCATAGAGAATAGTCTTTTTACTTTTATCAAATTTCGTTAAATCTAAAGCACCATCAAGAGGCACTTGATTAAAAATATCGTCAAGTTTACAAAACCCCACATCAACAAAACAATCATCTGGATACATATTTTGTAAACGCTTAAGGCGATATTGCCCCTCAACAAACCTGACTGTCATGGCTTGTGATGATTTGGTGTAATAACTAGATTTAGGCCCAATGCCATGTCCTAACTGAGCGCTTTTAGACACTTTGTGTAAACGGTCTAAAAACTCGAATGAGTTTGCAAAAAACACCCAATCTGCTCGCTCATTTTCGTAATATTCTATAGCTTGCTTTTGATTATCAACCCAAATATGCTCAAGTTCATTGTCATCTATGATTTGCTGGATTGTTTGTTCATGGCTATTGCGATAAAAAACAAACCTACTAGTTATACCTTTACTAAGTAGTTTTTTATATACCGGAATATATTGCGGTAAGTAGTAGAGACTTTGGGTATCGAAAATTATATTCATAAAAGCTAAACAATCTTTATTATTTTTTTGTGAGATGACAGTAATAGAACAAAAAACTTTTAAAAAAGCTATTGTACATAAATTACTTTATTCTTTCAGCTTACATTCCAAGTTTGTTCTAGCTAAATATCAATTACCTCAGGGCGAAGTGGTGCTAAGCGACTAAGGATTTTATTTTGTACCGTTTGCGGGATCTGTTGTTCGTCCATAGCATTAATCAAAAGCTCTACCACACGGTTAAAGTCTTTTTCAGGGATGTTCATTCCGGTGTGGATATCAACCATATTATCGCCTTTGTATTCACAAGGACCGTCGGTGACGCTACACAAATGAGTAATAAAGCCTTGTCGAAAATGGGCGACATTCGTTTGTTTAAAATAAGCTAAAATTTGTTCGTCACGGCCTATTTGATTGATAAAACTATCAACCAGTTTTTCAACTCCCTGTTCGCCATTAATTTGCTGATACAAGGAGCTATTGTTGCTACTTGCACAACCAGCTAACATAACGGCAAATACAAATGTAAAAAGTGTTTTCATCATTACCAATACCCTGTTACAGAAAGATACCAACCTGTTTGATCCTTAGCCCCAGCAATACTTCCTAAGTCTAACCAAGCAGCAGTCACGCTAACATACTTATTAGGAAACCAAGCAACAAACACATCCTGCCAATCTTGCTCCCCTAAGCCTAGGTTATTGGACTTTTCACGATACTCAACACCAACGGCTATTTGGTGGGTTAAAAACACAGCTGTCGATGCTTCAAATAACAATTCTTTATCGCTATCAGGGCCGCCAAAGCCTAACAAGCCAAGCTGATTAGCATCGCTATAACGAAAGGTGGTATTCCAAAACCAGTTATACCCAGCAAGCGCGCCCAAATGTAATTTACTAGCAGCAAGATATACATCGGTACCGCTGGTGTCTTTGGCACCAAGTAGGTTTGCGATACTGCCATCATCAAGTGATTTATGTTGCACACCCAAGCTCAGCTGCGGCCATTTACTGTAAACGATATCGCCGTATAAGCGTACTTTTGCCCCTGTAATTGATTGCTCAATATCGGTATTTAATGCGGGAACTTCAAAGCGTTGCTCTGCGTAACTAAATTCAACGCGATCATAAATATTTAGCTGCGCGCCACAAACATCTAAGCGGTAATCACTCACATCAGCGCGGCTGCAAAAACCATTTATTGCTATTTCATCATCACTAGCATAGCCTGCAAGCTGCGCCCAAGGGACAATACCACCACCCGCACTACCTTCAACTTGTGAGACACCAGGCGTTGCTAGTAATTTACCCGATGCAGCTAATCCTGAACTTGCAAAACCGAGGCAAGCCAGACAAAACAACCAATTAAGACGCTTCATTGTACACCTCTAACCACTGCAAAAACTGCTCTGATTTTAGTGGCCTACTTAAATAATACCCTTGTGCATAATCGCATTTATTTTGCACTAAAATATCCAGTGAATTTTTGTTCTCAACCCCTTCAGCAACAACCGAAAAGCCCAGCTGATGACCTAGAGTAACCGTAGATTGCACTATGTATTGATCTTGACGAGACTGATCTAATTGCAAAATAAAACACTTATCAAGTTTTAGCTCATCAATCGGTAATGACTTTAAGCGCCCAAGCGATGTTTGCCCTACACCATAGTCATCCAACGAGATTTTAACCCCCAAGGTTTTGAGGTTTTCTAGCGCCTTAATACCTTGCTCTTCGTTCTCAATCATATCGCGTTCTGTAAGCTCAATTGTGATCAAGCGCCCATTAACAGCATGTTTTTCTAACTGTTTAGCAAGGTGTGAGTAAAAGCTTGGGTATGCAATATCTTGCGCAGAAACATTAATTGCAGCCTGCATAGTAATACCTTGCTGTTGCCATGCTGCAACTTGCGACACTACGGTTTTAACAACCCAAGAAGTTAACTCAACAATCACCCCCGATTGCTCTGCTAAATCAATAAACAGTTCTGGTGAAACCCACTGACCGTCTTTGCGCTGCCAGCGGATTAACGACTCAACTTTATCAATGCTATTAGTTTTAATATTTAGTTTTGGCTGATAGGTCATGAACAGCTGACCGTCATCATCAACAAGGGCTTGCTTAAGTTCATCAATTATTGCAAGGCGCTCAAGATGCTCTTCGTCTTCACCTTCTTGATAATAATGAATAGTTTTATGCTCGCAAGATGCGGTATCAACAGCAATTAACGAACGACGCATTAAATCCTCAGGGCTGACATTTTGCGAAAGGCAATGTACCACCCCAACGCTAAAGCGTAAGGTAATATTTAAGCCTTGAATTAAGTAGCCAGCCTGTAACTGAGCAACTAACTTCATTACCGCATCTTTAAACTGTTTCGTTTCATCTGCTGGCAATAAAGTTAAAAACTCATCACCACCTATTCGAGCATTCACCCCTTGATAATAGGCAGAGTATTCACCAATACGCTCAGCAACCGCTTTTAAACAATCATCACCAATACGCGGGCCTAATTTATCATTGATATGGCGAAGGCCGCGGATATCTATAGCAACCAGTGTGTACTCAGCCCCTTCGGCAAACAAGTTTTCCATGTTTTCTAACATAGCAGAACGGGTATAAAAGCCAGTTAATGAATCATGGCTAGCTTGAAAACTTATTTGCTGTTCACGCTCTTTAATGTCGTTACCCATGTTGTTAAAGGCATCAATTAAGGTGGTGATTTCACTACTTTGCTTTTTACCTACAAATTCAGCTTTATAGTTGCCACGGGCAAATTGCTGAGCAAGTAAAGTAAGCTTTGAAAGCGGTGTCGTGAGGTTTTTAGCTAAAATTCCACTGGTCAATACGCCTATCACAACCGTAATAGCAGCAAGCACAATAATGGTAAAAAACAGCTGTTCAAACTCACGATAACTCTGGGTTAAATCAGCACTTAATAGCACAGAAACTAGGTGTCCGGGCAAAGATGGTAGTTCAACCAGACGGTTTCTATAAACTGGCTTTTCACCAAATATGCGCTGCGTTGTCTCGTTATTAAAATGCGCTAATACAGAGGTGCTTTGTGGTTGCTTGGTCAGCGATGTTTCTACCACACCATCATCTTCACCAATAAAACTCACATCCATAGTGGTGAGGTTTTTAAGCTCTGCAGCAACCAGATCGTTAATCTCGAAGCCCACTAAACTGTAGGCAACAGTTCGAGGTGCGCGCACCGGTAGTAAAATAACTTGGTAAAGGGTTTGATCAAGTACAATGAAATTTGATTGTTCAGCATCAATGAGTAACTCATTCATCAATGCAGAAAACTCATCTGGCATATGATTAAATTCAGTATTTGCTGAAACCAATTGCCCTGATAAATCCACAAGCAACATCAAATCAGCATTTATTCGACGACTGTGGTTATTCAATACACTACTAATGGTATCGGCGTCTTGAGTTGCGACCGCTTGTTTAAAGCCAAAATCTGCGGTCAGCACCTTTGCAGCAGTTAATAGCAGGCTTTCTTTAGCGCTTAAATATTGCTTAAAAACATTTTCAGCGACATTAATATCTTCACGCAACTTTTGATCATTAAAGCGATTTGTCGACCACCAAGAGCTCGCTAAACTGACTAAACTAGTTAATAAAACCAGGCTTACGCATAAGGCTATGATCCGCCCTCTTAAACTATGAATCATTATCTGCCTTAAACATCTCACCAAACGTATTACGCGGTGCAGGTTCATTCGTATTAATTGTAATATCAGCGACTTGCTCAGTTACAGTGACTGATAATTTTTTATTGATTTCACTTGCTTGGTTTGGGTGCCAAATCGTTATACTAGTTGGAACAGTAATACCTTTTAATTGTACTTTGCCATCCTCTGCTGTTTTTAGTGTATTAGCGCTATTTGCGACATAGATATAACCCACCATAGAGTCGTGAATATTACAGCCTAAGACTACAACCCCGGTGTTATCAAACAACTCTGGTTTTTCTGGACGGTCAGCGTAAAGCTTAATATTAAAAGGTTTAGCACTTGAAAAAGAATAAACATGATGGCGGATATTATCGCTATTAGGAAAATCAACAGACTGCCCTTGCTGTATCACCAATACATTAGGTGAAAACTGCTTATTTACCTGATCCATCACAGCAACGGGTAATTGCGTGCTCGGTAAGTTCGCATTATTTTCTAATTCGATTACAGCATCAGCCAAAGGCTTACCAAATTGATCTCGAACGGTAAATGAAATATCAGCAGCGAATGCAGTTGCTGCGCTGCACAGAACTACAAAAGAACATACCGTGCGAGCACAGTGCGCAATAAACGTCATAATTGAACCTTGCTTAGCCTAGTTTGCTAATAAGTATAGATTAATCTTAGCTTAAGTTAATGAGAGAGGGTATGAAAAGCAAGAAAAAAGCCAAGCAGTTTTACTAGAAAACCAACTTGGCTTTAATAATATTGACTTAGAGCATATCTAAGTTAAAAAAATAGCAATTAATTGTGCTTAATTAAGCCGTATTCTTTATCTAAAATAGCGATTACTTCACTACGTGGGTCGCTTGGAATAGTAATTTCTTGACCAATGATTTTACTCGCAATGCCAACGTAAGTATCAGACACTTCAAGCATCACTGATTCTGGCAAGGTGTAGTCTTTAGCAAGCTGCTCACGCTCGTCCATGCGGTCTTTATTTAATAACACATCGCTGTCTGGCACGTTATTAATTAATAACTGGCGAAAACCCTCTTTTGAGTTTTCAATGATTTTACCGTCACGGTAAGCTGGGCCATCCCAGATACGTGATGAATCAGGGGTGCCTACTTCATCAATGTAGATAAGCTTATCTGAACCATCAATGTCTTCAACATAACCAAATTCAAATTTAGTATCGACAAAGATTTGGTCAAGCTGTGCAAGTTCATCACTGATCAGCTTAAAGCCTTCAACAAGTAATTGCTCATATTTAGCGACATCGTCTTCAGACTTGAAGTTAAAAACAGATAAGTTATTGGTGATGTTTTCACGGGTAATGTTCACATCATCTACTTCAGGAATATCAGCAACACCTGTGATAATGCCTTTCGTTGATGGCGTAATTAACACTTCATCTAGCTTTTGGTTCGCAGCTAGTCCCTCTGGTAAATCAATACCACAGAAATTACGCGTGCCTTTCGCATAATCACGCCACATACTGCCAGTAATATATTGGCGAGCAATGGCTTCAACTTTTACAGTACTTGCTTTACGCACAATCCATACATAAGGGTGTGGAATATCAACAATATGGTTACCAGCAAGGCCTGCTTTATCAAATAACTTAAACCAATGAGATGCCACAGAGTTTAGCGCGATGCCTTTACCAGGAACACCATTTAAACCGTTTTCACCTTGCCAAATACAATCAAACGCAGAAATACGGTCAGAAATAACCATAATAGCTAGCTCAGTTCCTTTTGGAACTTGATAACCTTTTTCATTAATTAAACGAGCGCTGTCTTCATCAGTTAACCAATAAACTGAACGCACTTTACCACTGTGTACCGCACCTTTGGTACGGATCGGTAAATCATCGTTTACGTCTAAAACTTTATAGCTAGTCATGCTATCTCCGATAGTATTTGGCATGCTCTTATGAGCACATGTATGGGATTGGGGTTATGGCCGCCTATAATAATCTAGACGCCTTGAAAGCTCAATCATTGCACTATCATCAGCAACCAGAGAAACAATAAAAACCATAAAATTTAAACTTTCAGTAATTTTGCTGTCATAAACAATATTTCGTTATAATGGCGCCTCGCAATAGGAGGTTTTCTTGGATTACTTAGCAGCTACCGCAGAAAAAAAATATTTAATGTTTATTTCACAGAACTATTCGTACGCGATCTTACGCCCATTACAACGGGAGATTTTAGCCCGTGGCGGTGAAGTTAAATGGTTTTTCTATGGTGATGAAGTTAATCAGAACTTCCTTCGTTCAGATGAATCGTGTTTAGAAACTATAGATGATGTAATCCAGTGGCAACCAGACATTTCATACATTCCCGGGAATGTAATTCCAAACTTTATCCCAGGAAAAAAAGTAGCTGTTTTTCACGGCTTTAATTCTGGAAAACTAAATCGAAAAGGATACGAAGATCATTTTAACATCCGAGGCTGCTTTGACCTGTATTGTACCCAAGGCCCTAATACAACTTCTAAGTTTGAGAAACTAGCTAAAAAGCATGGTTTCTTTTTAACTAAAGAAACAGGTTGGCCTACTCTAGATCCATTATTTTCAAAAATAGAAAACAATCCATACGTAGATGAAGGCGATAAAAGGCAAACTCTTTTAATTTGTTCAACTTTTTCTAGAAACCTTTCTCTTGCACCTAAATTATACGAACAAATAAAAGCGTACAGTGAGCAAGGTAAATGGCGTATTTTGGTGCAATTTCACCCAAAAATGCCAAGTGAGCTTGTTGAACAATACAAAGCGCTTCAAAACGACAATCTAACCTTTGTCGAGACAGATGATGTATTACCACTCTTACAAGCTGCTGATGTCATGCTGTGTGATACCTCATCTATTTTGCTTATGTTTATCTTACAAAGAAAGCCTGTCGTGACGTTCTGCAACCAAGCACCTGGCGAACACCTTATTGATGTCACAGATGTCGATAAACTAACTGAGGCGATTGATTATGCCTTCACACAGCCTGCTGAATTAATGGCGAAAATTGAGCACTTCTGCCAGCAACTGCATCCATATCAAGACGGCTTATCGAGTCAACGTGTACTTGCTGCTAGCAATGAATTACTATTGAGCAATCCTGCACTTAAGCCGAAACCACGTAATTTTATTCGTAATTTTAAAATGCGTAGAAAATTAAATTACTGGCGATGGTAACAATTCATAGGTAGTTATGATCACGCTTGAAAATGTGCTTTTTAAATGGCACGCAAAACAATCCGAGCCGACGATCAATATTACTAAGCTAGATATTGATCAAGGCGAACATGTTTTTCTTCACGGTCCAAGTGGTTGTGGTAAGTCAACGTTATTATCCCTGCTTGCTGGCGTCACAGTGCCAACACAGGGCAATATCGAGCTGCTTGGTAAAGCGATAAACCAACTGAGTAATAGTAAACGTGACCGTTTTCGTGCCGACCATATTGGCTATATTTTTCAAAACTTTAATTTACTACCCTATTTATCGCCCATTGAAAACGTGACTTTGGGTTGCCAATTTTCAAAGCAAAGGCAAAAAAACGCATTAAAAAATAGTGCAACAATAGCCGCTGAAGCAAGACGCTTACTGAGCGCTTTAGGGCTAAATGATAATTTGCAACATCAAGCCGTTGCACAGCTGAGTATTGGCCAGCAACAAAGAGTTGCCGCTGCGCGAGCCTTTATTGGCAGCCCTGAAATTATTATTGCAGATGAACCTACCTCAGCACTCGACACACAAAATCGCCAAGCATTCGTAAAATTGTTATTTGAGCAGGCAAGCGCAGCAAATAGCACGCTAATTTTTGTTAGCCATGATGAAACATTACAAACGCTATTTACCCGCAGTATCAGCCTTGTTGAGTTACAAGGAGGCACAGATGCTACTCATTAAACTCGCCACAAAAAGTTTATTAAACCGAAAGGCCAGCGCCCTACTCACCCTATTTACCATTGCTATCAGCGTAATGTTATTGATGTCGATTGAGCGGGTTCGAGTTGATGCTAAAAGTAGCTTTAGCAATACAATTTCTGGCACTGATTTAATTGTCGGTGCGCGTACCGGTGATATCCAGTTGCTGCTGTCTTCGGTATTTCGCATTGGCCATGCTAACAATGGTGTGAGTTGGAAAAGTTACCAATACATTACTGAGCAACGGGGTGTAAAATGGGCTATTCCTATATCACTTGGCGACAGCCATAAAGGCTTGGCTGTACTTGGTACAAATAAAGACTATTTTGAGCACTATCGCTTTGCTAAAAAGCAGTCGTTGAGCTTTTCACAAGGTCATGAGTTTAATCACTTATTTGAGGTTGTTTTAGGTGCAGAGGTTGCCAGCAGCTTAGGCTATCAGCTAGGCGATGAAGTGGTGATTGCGCACGGCATGGGCAATACCAGCTTTCATAATCATGACGATAACCCATTTAAAGTGGTCGGTATTTTAAAACCAACAGGCACGCCTGTTGATAAAACCCTACATATTCCACTTGCAGCAATTGAAGCGATTCATGGTGGTCATGCTCATCAGCATGAAGCCGCTCAGGCTGATGCAAATGACCACGACCACGACCACGACCACGACCACGACCACGACCAGCATGATGATGTTGATTTAGTTGGCACACCAAAACAAATAACCGCTTTTTTACTTGGTTTCGATTCACCACTTTATACCTTACAAGTACGTCGTAATATCAACCAATACAGAGATGAGGCACTGCTTGCCATCATGCCGGGTGTTACTTTGCGTGAACTATGGGAAATGCTCTCTATTGTTGAAAAAATCTTGCTATTATTTTCTATCGTCGTGGTGCTGATCAGTTTGCTTGGCATGTTAACGAGCCTGCTTTCAAGCCTCAATCAACGCCGCAGAGAACTTGCAATTTTGCGCTCTGTTGGCGCAAGACCTTGGCATATTTTCACCTTGATCAGTGTCGAATCATTACTCATTACAGGGCTTGGCTGCATTGTTGGTATCGCATTATTCTATGCTTTAATGCTACTCGGCGCAGATTACTTGCAAAGCCATGCCGGAATAAGCCTAAATATAGCCTTATTGTCATCCTATGAACTCATGCTTTTAGCTGCGATAATGGTTGCAGGCTTTATTGTTGGGTTAATTCCCGCAACTCGCGCGTATTTCTACTCTCTTGCTGATGGTATGAGTATTAAAATTTAAGGAATGTTATGCCGTTTTTTCGAAAATTCGTCGCTTTAGTCGCATTAGTTGTGTGTGCTGGAGCTAATGCTGGCGCACCTAAAGAAATCTTCTGGGAAGATTTAATTCCAAAAGGTCATGTGCAAATCGATACCCAAGCGCAAGCAAACCATGAAGGCTCTGAACAAAACTGGGTGCAACCAGACCTTGATGCTCCCGTGGTAAAAGAACTTAATGGTCAATCAGTAAGTTTGCCTGGTTTTGTTGTTCCCCTTGAAGGCGACAGCGAAGTGATCACCGAGTTCTTATTGGTGCCTTATTTTGGTGCTTGTATTCACGTACCACCACCGCCACCAAACCAAATTGTGCATGTCACGATTAAAGACGGCGTACCAATCGAAAGCCTATACGATGCGATTGTCGTGACTGGCGTTATCAGCACCGAAACCTGGTCTGGTGAAATTGCTCAAGTCGGCTATAAAATGAAAGCCGTTGGTGTAGCACCATTTGAGTTATAAGTTTTTAAAAGGGCATGTTTTTGCATGCTCTTTTAATTAATCTACCACTTTTTCTTTTTCCAGTTCCTGTTCGCTTAATTCATACCATCCGCCACCAAGAGCTTTATAAAGCGTTGCTAGGCTTTGCAGACGATCATTCTTTGCCTGCGATAAAGCTATTTCTGCCGAAAATAACTGGCGCTGTGCATCCATTAAATCAAGGGAGCTGGCAACACCATTGCTATACCTAAGGCGTGCTAAGCGGTAGTAATCTTGGCTACTGAGCACCAAGCTTCTTTGCGCATCATAGTTTTGCTCTGCAGACTGATAATTCGAAAGCTGATTGCTCACTTCTTGCAGTGCCACCAGCACTGTTTTTTGGTATTTGATACTTGCCTGATAAGCCCGTTGTTCCGCAACCGTTAAATTTGCCTGATTGCGGCCCATATTAAATATTGGCATTAACAGCTCTGAGCCCAGCAACCAAACCTGCGAATTACTGGCAAGCAAATCACTAAAATCAGTACTTTCACTGCCAAGCTCGGCATATAAATTAAGTTTTGGAAATAAAGCCGCTTTTGCGACCCCAATTTCAGCCATAGCCGCTTGCCATTGATACATTGCTTGCTGCACATCTGGTCTACGCTTTAACAGTTCACTAGGTAGTCCTGTGGGTAATTGCTTAGGAAGGGTTTGCACAGATAACTCATTCCCCCCTTGCACATCAGCATTGGCATCACCAATCAAAAACTTTAACTGATTAATAATCCGCCTTTCACTATGCTGTAAAGGCGGGATCTTCACTTTCGCTGACTCTAATTCAACCTCGGCTTGGCGCTGTTCTAGCCCTGAAATAATACCGCCCTTTTTACGAATACGCGCAATTTCAAGCTCTTTCTCACGAAGCTTAATCGTACTCAGGCTAATTTTTAATTGCTCTTCAACTTCTTTGAGGGCAAAAAACTGCTGCGCAACATCAGCAATCAAGGCGAGCTGCAACGCGTTTCTTGCTTGCTCTTGGCTATAATAATTTGCCAGTGCGGCTTCGCTTGCGCGTCGGTTGCCGCCAAATAAATCTAGCTCCCAACTTAAGTAACCTTTTAAATCAAAAGTATTTTCTGGGCTGCTATTGAGCTCTTCTTCTCGCTCTGAAGTAAGCCCTACATTCACATCTGGCCATAAAGCGGCATACGTAATCCGATATCGAGCTCGCGCTTCGATAATTTTCGATTGCGCAATTAACATATCTTGGTTGTTAAGAAGCGCTTGGCTAATCAGCTTTTGCAAATGAGGGTCGCTATAAATTTGCTTCCAGCCCGCTAAAGCCTCCGACTGTGGCGTAGCTGTTGCGCCCATAAAATTAGCAACTTCACTATGCTCAGGTGCTTCAAAATCAGGGCCTACAGCACAGCCTTGAATGCAGGCGAAACAAAGCAATGGTAACAATTTATGCATCGACTTGCTCCTCTACTACTTTAGAGGCCGGTGTTTGCTGTTTTTTCACAAAGCGTGCAGCGGTAATAAAGAACAGCGGCACTAATATTATGCCGATAGAGCTTGCCAGTAACATCCCCCCTAAAATAGGCATAGATACTGACTGTCGACCAACCGCTCCGGGGCCAGAAGCAAGTACTAACGGCAATACACCAAGCACAAAAGAGGCTGCAGTCATTAATATTGGCCGAAAGCGAGAACGGGCGGCTTCTATTGCTGCATCAGCGGCATCCATACCTTCTTGATAAAGCTGACTTGCCACCTCAACAATCAAAATTGAGTTCTTTGCAGCAAGGCCTATCAAGGCAATAAAGGCGACTTGAAAGAATAAATTGTTTTCATGTCCCGTCACTAAGGTCAATACAGAGGCTCCCAACATAGCAATCGGGCTTATTAGTAGTACAGCAAACGGCAAGCTCCAACTTTCGTAGAGCGCCGCTAAAAATAAAAATACAAACACAATAGCAAGGCTGATAGCGATACTTAGCTGACCCGATGAGCGAATTTCTTGATAGGTTAATCCTGTCCATTCATAGCCAAGGTTAGGCGGTAGTTTTGCCATTTCTTCTTTAATTACGTTAATTACATCACTCGATGCATAGCCTTCAGCTGGCGATACATTTACCATGGCACTGGTAAACATATTAAAGCGATTTATTGCAGACGGACCGGTTGTTAAGTTTAACTTAGCAAGCACATTTGATGGCACCATAGCACCATTTTTTGAACGCACATAAAATTCGTTGAGGTTTTCAGGGCGTGCCCTAAATTCATCTTCAGCCTGAACTTTAACCCGATAAACCCGGCCAAATAAATTAAAGTCATTAATTGTTGATGAGCCAGTAAGCACTTTCATTGTGCTGTAAACATCGGCAATCGGCACCTCTAGTGCCATGGCTTTTTCTCTATCTAACTCCAAAAACAGCTGAGGTACTGAGCCACGCAGTGAGCTACTTGCTTTAGCAACTTCAGGGCGGTTATTTAAATTTGCCAGCAGTACCTCAAGCGATTCAACCAGACTCGTTAAGTTGCCTCCCGTTTTTTCTTGCAGCGCAAACTCAACACCAGAGCCCGAACCAAGCCCCGCCACAGCCGATGGCTGAAACACATTAAATTCAGCATCTGGAATGGCATACAACTGCTCACGAATATCATTCATCACACTTGTGACCGTAAAACCTTGCTCTGCACGCACTTGCCAAGGCTTTAAAATCACCTCCATTTGACCATGTGATTGCGCACTACCAGCACGGCGGTTTTCACCCGCTAGCGTGAATGAATAAGCTACCCCAGCATGGTTCATAACAAATTGGTTGGCTTTACTTATCACCTCATTGGTACGTGAAACCGTTGCCGCATCTGGCAAGGTAATATCAACAAAAAAGCGTCCTTGATCTTCTTGCGGCATAAAGCTGCTTGGTAATTGGCTAAACACAAAGTAACAGCCACCTACCATTATAAAAAAGCCAATATAACTACGTTTTGCTTTTTCAGAGCAGACCTTTACAAGCCAGGTGTATTTTTCGCCAACACCTTCAAGCCAGCTATTAAATTTAACAAAAATCTTATTATTTGATGGGGCGCTAGGTTTTAAGAAAATCGCACATAAAGCAGGGCTCAAGGTTAGCGCAACTAGGGTTGAAATGAGTACCGCAACGGTAATTGAAATCGCAAACTCTCGGTACATAATGCCCGTAATACCGGCTAAAAATGACACCGGCACAAACACCGCAGCAAGTACTAAAGAGGTTGCCACTATGGCGCCAGAAAGCTCTGTCATCGCTTGCTTAGTAGCAGCAACTACCTCCATATTTTGCTCATTGATCAGTCGCTCAACACTTTCGACTACGACAATCGCATCATCCACGACGATGCCGATAGCCAATACCATAGCCAATAAACTGACATTGTTTATGGTAAATCCAAATGCAGCCAAGGCGATAAAGGTACCCACTATCGACACCGGCACAGCTAAAGCGGGTATTAAAGTTGTTCGCCAGTTTTGTAAAAATAAATACACCACTAAAATCACTAAGATAAGCGCTTGAATAAGGGTATTGATCACCTCATTAATCGACAGCTTGATGAACTCTGATGCATCATAAAATAACTGCCATTTCACTCCCTTTGGAAAAGCCTCGCTCAGGCGTTCCATCTCAGCCTTAACACGTTCAGTAACCGCTAATGCATTAGAGCCTGGTAACATATAAACCTGCAAAATAGTGGCGGGCTGTTCATTTAGTTTTGAATTTAAAGTGTACGCAGAGGAAGCCAGCTCAACCCTTGCAACATCTCGCAAACGGATCATCGAGCCATCACTGTTAACTCGCAGCATAATGTTATTAAATTCATCAACCTTATTAAGCCGACCTTGTGCTCGCACCGGAAAGTTAAGCTTAATTGCATCGCTCATTGGCTGAGCCCCGATCTCCCCAGCAGCGGCCTCTTTATTTTGTGCTTTGATTGCTGTGGTCACATCATTCACGGTTAATTCGTAGCCCGCTAAAATATCAGGCTTTAACCAGACCCGCATAGCATAAGAACGCGAGCCGGTGTTACGCACTTTACCAACCCCCGGAACACGCTTTAAAGCCGCCTCAACATTGATGCTGGCGTAGTTACTCAAATAGATTTCGTCATAGCGAGGATCATCAGAGGTCAGTGCCAGTTTCAACAGCTCAACGGAACTTTCATTAGATACATTCACCCCTTCAGTTTGCACATCAACAGGTAAATTACTGCCTGCTTGGCTTGCGGTGTTTTGCACATCAACAAGGGCGAGATCTGGGTCGGTGCCAACATCAAAGGTGAGTGTGATCCCAACACTGCCAGAGTTAGTTGCCTTTGACTCCATATACAACATATTCGGTGTGCCATTTAATTCTTGCTCAAGAGGAATGGCTACCGACTCAGATGCGGTCTCAGCCGTTGCGCCAGGGAATGAAGCAGACACTTTAACCGACGGCGGAGCAATATCTGGGTATTGATCAATCGGTAGAGTAAAGAGCGAGACCAAGCCTGTGAGTAAGATAACTAACGAAATAACGATAGCAAACACTGGACGCTTGATAAAAAAATGCGAAAACATAGTTAAGCTCCCTGCTGATTTTTTTCATCATCTTGTTTGCTTGGTTTATCTGGCGCCAGTGGAATAGTGCCCGTGTTTGGCGTTAATTGGCGTTTTTCAAACTCGGCTAACGAAATCGCCTTGACTTGCTGACCATGACGAATACGGTGTAAACCTTTCACCACCACTTGCTCACCCGCACTCAAGCCACCGCTAGCAACAATTCCTTGTTCACCGTAATGCTCAACAACAATAAAGCGCCGCTCTATCTCACCTGAATCAAGTACCACCATCACATAAATACCACCCTGTTCAACTTGTGTAGCTTCCTCAGGGACGACAATGGCATCTTTCAACTCAGATAATTTAATCCGTGCTTTTGTATATTGCCCAGGTAATAGCTCACTATTAGGGTTAGGTAGCTTTGCTCTTACTTTAAAGGTGCCCGTTTTCGGGCTAATTTTAGGGTCGGTAAAACTCACATCGCCCCAATATCGATACTCGCTGCCATCAGGCAAAGAAATACGTACAAAGCCTTCTAGCGCCTTGCCTTGTTGTTCGGCTTGTAACTGCTCCATCATGCTGGTCATACGCCGCTTGGCATTCAAATAATCAAGTGCCGACATATTAAAATTAACGAAAATAGGGTCTATTTGCTGAATGGTAGTAAGGAGTGAAATACCATTACTGCCGACCAAAGCACCGAGATCGGCTTCAGAGCTACCAACCATGCCACTAATTGGCGCCGTAATGCGGGTATATTCTAAATCGAGCTTGGTTTCTTCAAGTTCTGCTTGGGTTGCTGATAATGACGCTTGCGCTTGCTCTTGAATAGAAATTGCATTGTCGTAGTCGAGCTGACTTGCTGCGTCTTGCTCATAGAGGGGTTTTAAACGAGTAACATCGCGCTTTGCTTTAGCCAGCGCTGCTTGGTCTTTTTGCAGCGCCGCTTTAACGCGATTAAGCTTAGCTCGGTAAGGTCTATCATCAATGGTATAGAGTAAATCACCTTCGTTTACCCAGCTACCTTCAACAAATTCAACACTTTGTACAAAGCCAGTGATCCTTGCGCGTACTTCAACATCAAGTGATGCATCTGTACGCGCCACGTAATTCCCATACAGCGGCACATCAAACTGCTTAACCTCAGCGGTAACCACTTCTTCAACGATAACTTGAGGTTGCTCTTTAGAACAACCCAGCAGTGCCGCTAAGCACACGCACCCTATGACGTATTTGTTTAATAGCATACAACCTTCTCATTCCTTAAGCCTGTCTCTATCTTGCTATCTGTTGCAATACTACATAGATGAGGGATTCTTTGTTATTTTTGACAATTAGAGCAGTACACAGTGCTTCTTTGCCCTAATCTAATTTCTTTTAATGGCTCTTTACACGTTACACATGGCTCACCTTTGCGACCATAAACTAGTAATTGTTGGGCAAAATAACCCGGCTTACCATCACTTTGAGCAAAATCTTTTAATGTTGTGCCGCCTTGCGTGATAGCCGCAGCAAGTGTTTCTTTAATAATAGGCACTAATTGCTGATAACGCTTTAAAGACACCTTGCCGGCTTCTCGTTTCGGGTGAATTCCGGCCTTAAATAACGACTCATTGGCATAGATATTACCTACACCAACGACCACAGCGTTATCCATAATAAACTGTTTTATTGGTACTTTTTTATTTCTAGACTGTTCGTAAACACGCTTTGCAGCAAACTCATCGGTAAGTGGCTCCGGCCCAAGCTTGGTTAGCAAGGTATGACATTCGCCTGGTGCTTGCCATAAGCAGGCACCAAAGCGACGCGCATCGTTGAGTCTTAGCGCTTTACCTGAGGCTAAAATAAATTCGATATGGTCGTGCTTTTTTAATGGCTCATCTGCGCTCACAACTCGTAAGTTGCCCGACATTCCTAAGTGCAAAATAACACTACCCAGCTCACAACCGAGTAATAAATATTTTGCTCTACGCTCCACTGAAGTAACTTTAAGTCCTTGTAATTGATATACATCATCAGGCACAGGCCAACGCATACTGGCGTTATGAATATTTACTTTGGTCACTGTTTGGTTAAGCACATGCGGCGTTATTCCCAAACGGCTAACTTCAACTTCTGGTAATTCAGGCATCTGTGACTCTCTTAAAACGGGTATAACGGAAATAACTTAGCAGCATCAGCTTGTTCAAGCTCAAATAATCGTTGTAACCGCTTATCTAATAAATAGTATTGCTGATCTATGTTGTACAACTGATACACCGCTGGCAACTGCTCCCCGGCTAGCCACACGGAGGCAACATAATCAGCCGATGTCTGTGAAATTTTACTAACAGGGAGACTGGCAATAGTCAGTTTTTGATGTTGCCAAAGTTCAACAAGTTGTTCGAGCTGATGCTCATCGCCTTGCCATGTGGTTTCTTGCAGTGATTGGCTACGCCAAGAGGTGCCGATACGTTCGATTTTTAATTCTGGAAATGCCATCGCCAAAATAAAGCTTTGCTCTGGGAGTAATGCTTGTACTCCTTCTTCAACAGGCTGTGTATTGAGCTTTTTATGTAGACCATTGAAGAAAAAAATCATCAATAGCATCGAAATAATCACCACATTATTCCATGCTTTTCGGCTCAAGCGCATCAGTATCTTCCTCAGTTTTCAATATCTTAAAGTGTAACCAAAAAGGACATTAATTGGCAGTTGTAATTGATCAACAAAATTTCATGTCTGTTATGTATCAATCTGTCGATACTTTGCTAAAATATCCGCCAAATTTAAAGGAGTTCCGTCAATGTCAATGTCAATGTATGTAGTGGGTCATAAGATCCCTGATTCAGATTCAATTTGCGGTGCAATTGCGCTTGCTTACTTAAAAAACCAGATCAATGAACCTGCGATCCCGACGCGTTTAGGTGAAGTATCACCTGAAACACAATTTATCCTAGATAAATTCGGTTTCGAAGCACCTGAGCTAAAACTTAGCTACGCAGGCGAAGACGTTTATATCGTTGACCACACAGAAAAAACACAAGCACCTGATGACATCGATGAAGCACGTGTTGTGGGTGTTGTTGATCACCACAAATTAGGCGACTTAACATCATCAACACCACTAGAATGTTGGATCCGCCCAGTTGGTTGTTCAAACACTATCATCAAAATGATGTATGACTTCTACAACGTAGAGATTCCAAAAGATATCGCAGGCATCATGTTATGCGCTATCTTAAGCGACACTGTAATCTTTAAATCACCAACGTGCACAACAGCTGATATCAAGTGTGTTGAAGCACTTGCTGAAATCGCTGGCATCGAAGATTTCAAAGAACTTGGCATGGAAATGTTCAAGGTTAAATCAGCAGTTGAAGGCACGCCTGTACGCGATTTAGTAATGCGTGATTTCAAAGACTTCAACATGAACGGTAAGCTAGTAGGTATTGGCCAGCTAGAAGTTATCGACCTTGCTGTATTTGATGAGATCAAAGCAGACCTTGAAGCTGACATCGCAAAGCTTAAAGAAGAAGGCGGTCGCCACTCAGTATTACTCCTGTTAACTGATATCATGAAAGAAGGCTCAGAAATGCTAATTGCGTCTGATGACGTATCAGTAATCGAAGCTGCCTATGATGTTAAATCAGAAGACGGTCGCGTATGGTTAGATGGCGTATTAAGCCGTAAGAAGCAAGTAGTACCACCACTACAAGACGCTTTTGCAAAAATCTAATCAGAACTGTTAGGTACAAAAAAAGCCGATGTAACATCGGCTTTTTTTGTGTCTGAAATTTCGGGGTAGTTAGATTTGCGTTGCATTACGCTGACGTAACACTTCAAATAAACAAATACCGGTCGCAACTGACACATTTAAACTAGATACCGAACCAGCCATTGGGATTTTAACTAATAAATCACAATGCTCACGAGTAAGACGGCGCATACCATCCCCTTCTGCACCCATTACAACAGCCATTGGCCCTGTTAGGTTTGCATCAAATAATTCAGTATCTGTTTCACCGGCAGTTCCAACAACCCAAACGCCTGCATCTTTAATTTCACGTAGCGTACGCGCAAGATTGGTTACTTGAACTAATGGCACTGTTTCTGCTGCACCACACGCTACTTTACGCGCTGTGCCGTTAAGTTTTGCAGACTTATCTTTAGGAACGATAATCGCGTGTACGCCCGCAGCATCTGCACTACGTAAACAGGCACCTAAGTTATGTGGATCAGTAATGCCATCAAGCACCAATAAGAAAGGCGTTTCTTCACGGGCGATGATCTCATCAAGATCTTTTTCGTTATACATGCGCGCCGCTTTTACATTAGCGATAATGCCTTGGTGCTGCTCACCATTTGCTTTATTATCAAGCGCTTTACGCTGCATAAATTGTACAGAAATACCGAATTTACGTGCTTGGTCAATAACCGGGTTTAAACGTTTATCTTCACGCCCTTTTAAAGCGTATATTTCTAAAAAGCGCTCAGGCTCTTTTGCTAATATTGCTTCAACTGAGTGAAAACCAAAAATTAATTCATTACTCACGTATTATTTGCTCCTCGGCCATTACGTTTACGGGCATTCTTACCCGGTCTTTTTGCCTTTTTGGTGGCTTTTTTCTTACTCTTCTTTTTGCCGGCTTTTACAGCATCAGCTTGTTTACTATTAGGCTTTTTACGCCCTTTAGAAGGTGAAGACTTGCCACGTTTTTCATTCTCTTTGTCGCCTGATTTTGCCTCAAAGCTGCCTGACTGCGCTTTTTTACCAGGAATTTTACCTGCTTTGAGCTGGGCACGAACACTTGGTTTTGCAGGGGCACTACGGCCACGACGACGCGCATAACGGTCTTGTTGCGCTTCACCTGCTAACACTAAGTTTATGCGTCGCTCATCAAGACTGACAGATGACACCTGAACCGTTAGTTTATCGCCTAAACGATAAACGGTGTGAGTTTGTTCACCAATCAAGCAATGCTTAGCACCATCGTAATGGAAGTACTCATTGCCCAGGTTAGTTACATGGATCATGCCGTCGATTTGTAAATCATCTAAGCGTACAAATAAACCAAAGTTAGTTACCGATGAGATCACCCCACCAAATTCGTCACCAACATGGTCTTGCATAAATTCACATTTAAGCCAATCTGCTACTTCGCGAGTCGCATCATCAGCACGGCGTTCAGTGGTTGAACACTGCTCACCTAAAATATCAACTTCGTCATCAGTGTAGGCATACTCACCCGATGTTTGCTGACCTTGCGCCTTGAGCACGGCTTTAATTGCACGGTGCACTACTAAATCAGGATAACGACGAATTGGCGATGTAAAGTGGGCATAAGCTGGTAAAGCTAAACCAAAGTGGCCAATGTTATCTGGCTGATAAACCGCTTGCTTCATTGAACGAAGCAACATGGTTTGAATAAGCTCAGCTTCTGGGCGGTCGCCTAATTTAGCTAACACTTGGGTTATTTCTTTTGGTGTTGGCTCATCAGAAATCGCGGTTTCGATACCAAGCTCTGATAAAAAGTTTCTGAAGAAACCCAGCTTTTCAGCATCAGGCTCATCATGCACACGATAAAGCGCACTCGCCTCGTGCTTTTCTAATAATCGGGCTGCCGATACGTTCGCTAAAATCATGCACTCTTCGATAAGTTTGTGTGCATCATTGCGAACCACAGGCACAATTGATTCGATCTTACGATGTGCATTAAACACAAAGCGCGTTTCTAAGGTTTCAAACTCAATCGCACCACGGTCTTGGCGAGCAGCTTTAAGTGCCATGTACATTTGCTGTAAATCAGTTAAATGTGGCACCATCTTAGCATACTCTTCACGCAGCTTTTCATCGCCTTGTAAAATCGCATTCACTTTAGTGTAGGTAAAACGAGCGTGTGAATTCATCACCGCTTCGTAAAATTTATACCCAGACAACTTACCCGCTTCTGACACCGTCATCTCAGCAACCATACATAAACGGTCAACTTCTGGGTTCAATGAGCACAAGCCATTCGATAGCACTTTTGGCAGCATCGGAATAACTTGCTCAGGGAAGTATACTGAGTTACCACGTTCAATCGCTTCTTTATTCAGAGGCGTGTTCATTCCTACGTAGTGCGACACATCGGCAATGGCCACCCATAAACGCCAACCACCTGATGGTTTGCGCTCACAGTAAACGGCATCGTCAAAGTCTCGGGCATCTTCACCGTCGATTGTAACTAGCGGTAAGTCACGTAAATCAACGCGACCTTGCTTTGCTTGTTCATCAACAAACTCACCTAAATGAGCAACTTGCTTTTCAACCGCTTCAGGCCAAACGTGGGGAATATCGTGATTGCGTAGTGCAACTTCAATTTCCATACCCGGTGCTAAATGCTCACCCAGTACCTCAGTGACTTTACCTACCGCATTCATATGTCGGCTTGGGTTTTGGGTAATTTGCACCTGCACCATTTGGTTGTGGCGTGCACCATTTTCACTACCCGGTAGAATCATAATATCTTGCGTTATGCGTGGGTCTTCAGCCACAACAACAGCAATACCATGTTCAACAAAATAGCGGCCAACAATCGGCGCACGCTCATTGGTTAATACCTTAATAATGCGTGCATCGCATTTGCCACTTGAGCCTTTGCGATTGCCTTTAGCAAGCACAATGTCACCGTGCAACACCATATTCATTTGGTGCTTCGCGATAAACCAATCTTTACTCTCACCTTCAACTTCTAAAAAGCCGAATCCGTCACGATGACCAATGACTTTGCCTTTAACTAGGCCTGATTCATCGATCAATGCGTAGCATTTAAACTTATTGAAATACAGTTGACCATCGCGCTCCATAGCACGTAAACGACGTTTGAACGCAATTTGACGCTCTGTATCATTCACATGTAATTCGTCACAAAGTTGTGTGAAGTTTGCTGGTTTGGCGCGAGATTCTAAGTGAGTAAGTATAAACTCACGGCTAGGGACGGGGTTTTCGTACTTTTCTTGTTCTCGACTGAGATTTGGATCCTGTTTTGACATTCACTATCTTGTTAGTTGGTTATGTTGTTATTTTAACCCATAACCTAACAATGAGACAGGCAAAAGCTATGAAACTTTTAAGAAATTGATTAATTCTGCCAAAAATGAAGCTTTGATATTCTTTGCAACAAACACTCTGTGTTAATATTTTCGGAAAATAACAACAAGCTAACATAATTATATGGATATTAACTTAACCCATTACCTCGCAACAATGGCCTACAACAGCGCCTATATTGGTCTGTTCATTGCGATCATAGCCGTTGCAAAACTGTCGTATAACTTAGCAACCCCTTATAACACCACCAGCCAATTAACAGATAATGCCAACAGTGCCTTAGGTTTATCTATTGGCGGCTACTTAGGGGCAATTACCATTATTTATGGCTTTGTTTTAGCTGGGCCTAGCCAAGGTTTGCTAAGCGACTTGATGAATGTATCACTGTACAGTGTATTAGGTATGGTGCTGCTCACTTGCTCACGTATTTTAAATGACAAATTACTGCTGCGTTTGTTCTGCAACCAAGAGCAATTAATTAACCAACAAAATGAGGCTGTGGGCTTAGTACAAGCAGCAAACTATATGGCCGCAGCACTGATCATTGGTGGCGCATTAACCGGTGAAGGCAGCTGGTTATCAGCCATAGTGTTTTATTTTTTAGGGCAACTAATGCTGATCATTTTTGCCAAAGGCTATGATCACCTCACTGCTTTTAATCTTCATGAACAGCTCGAAAAAGGCAACAAAGCCGTTGCACTTAGCTTTTCAGGCACTATGTTGGCGTTAGCTATTATCTTGTGTCATGCGCTCATTGGAGGCTTTCATACTTGGCAACAAAGCTTAAGCTTATTCTTTATTGACGCATTATTTGGCTTTTTAATTTTACCAATTGTGCGTTACCTCGTTGATAAAATTATCTTTAGCAAAATTTCGCTAGACCAAGCAATGCACGACAAAAACACCGCCGTTGCGGTTATTGAAAGCAGCATTGCAATCTGTGTTGCTGTTATCATCACTATCGCTATTTAAGCTTATTTATGGAGTAATGGATGAACATCTATAAGCTTTTTATTATTGCCGCTATCACATTTGTTGTTTGCTTAGTAATACGTGCAGATCTACAAGCGCCACTTATTAGTGGCCAATATGGCAACTTTAAAGACTACGACGGACAAGAAAAACCTTACCTATTTACTGTGCCAGAAGATGGCCAAATGATGCGCTTAGAAATTAAAGGCAGACTACCTTTAAACTCATGGAAAGCCATTGATATCGAAGTTTTTGACCCTGATGGTCACTATTTATTTAGTTACTCTGATGAACTTTGGGCTGAAACCGGACACGATTCAGATGGTAAATGGACTGAGTACCGTGATTATACTCATCACGATGTCCACTTCCCTAAGAAGGGGCAATATAGCGCCTACGTCAGTAGTACGTTTGGCCCAAATAAGCGTGCCGAACATTTTAGTTATACGTTTCGTATTATCCCAATCAAAGGTAACAGTAATTTTATGCTACCGCTGTTATGGATTTCTGGCTTCATCGGCGGTGTAGCGCTATTTGTAATACTGCATCGTTTAGAAGCTGAGCGTGAAGGCTCTGATATTACTTATAAACCAATCAATAAGTTAAACCCTGAGGCTATAAAAGCAATGGAATCGCGCATCTCAGTTTGGCCTATTGTGTTACTGTTTTTAGCACCCGTGCTTTTCTTTTCCTTCTTGGCATATAGCAAAGGTGACAAAGAGCAAGATTGGCAAGTTTACTCCTATCACCACCTCACGATAAGTGTTGATAAACAATTGCGTGAACAAAGTATTGGCAGTGCAGGTTTCCGTTCACGAGGCGGCCCAGGTGGTAAATAAATCAATTCGCGAAAGCCACATTTTACTGTTTAGTATTTTTGTTGCTGGCCTTTGCTCTATTATTTATGAGCTACTGATCGCAACTACCGGTGCCTACTTTTTGGGTGATAGCATCACCCAATTTTCTCTAACAATTGGCGTCTATATGGCGGCAATGGGAGTTGGCTCTTATTTTTCCCGCTTTGTGCCTGATAAGCCATTGCTGGTGTATTTTATTGGTTTTGAGCTTGCGCTTGCACTACTTGGCGGTTTGAGTGTGCCATTGCTGTATTTCTGTTATGCGTTTGGCTTACCACTGCAAGCAATTAGTATTTTACTCACCAGCTTAATTGGTATTTTGATTGGTTTAGAAATTCCGCTGTTAAGTCGCCTAATGGAAAAACATTATGCGCTAAAAGCAAACCTCGCCAACGTGTTATCTATTGACTACTTTGGCGCCCTGCTTGCGACTTTACTGTTTCCTTTTCTATTTTTACCTTGGCTTGGGGTTTTTAAAACAGCCTTAAGCTTTGGCTTAATGAATCTAAGTATTGCGCTGTTATTGCTGTGGTACTTTATCGACCATATCAGCCCAAATCGTCGAAAAGTGCTTAGACTCACATTAGTTTTAGTCTGCTCAGTATTAGTGCTTTGCTTATTTGCTAGTAAACAGCTCACCCACCTTTGGCAAAGCCAAATCTACGATGATCGTGTAGTACACTCGGAGCAAACGCCCTATCAGCAAATCGTACTGACTCGTCATAAAGATGATATTCGGCTTTATTTAAACGGTGGCTTACAGTTTTCATCGATTGATGAGTATCGCTATCACGAAGCGCTTATTCATCCCGCTATGGTGCGCCATGGTAATGCCAAACATATTCTAATTTTAGGCGGTGGCGATGGCTTAGCAGCTAGAGAGCTTTTGAAATACCCGCAAATAGAATCTATTACCCTAGTCGATTTAGATCCAGCAGTCGCTAAGCTTGCGCAAACTAATCACAACCTGACAACACTTAACAAGCACTCACTCAGTGACCCTAAAGTGACGGTTATTCATCAAGATGCTTATGTGTTTATTGAGCAAAACGAACAGCTGTTCGATATTATTTTTATTGATTTACCGGATCCAAAAGCAATCAACCTTGCACGGCTTTACAGTCAGCAGTTTTATCAACTAGTAAAAACACGATTACCAAATAACGGTATAGTAGTGACCCAGGCCACCAGCCCATTTTTTGCGAAGCAAGCATTTTGGTCTATCAATAACACACTTAGTGCAGCAGGCTTTGCGCACACCCTGCCTTATCATTTGAATGTGCCCTCTTTTGGCGAATGGGGCTTTGTTATGGCTTGCAACTTGATGTGCAATAACCAACAAGTATTGCCAGTTAAAACCCGCTTTTACCGCCCAGAAAATGACGCACAATTGTTTATTTTCACTCCAGATATTAGCGCTAACAATGAAAAAGTATCGACGCTTGATGAGCCTAATGTGCTGCACTATTACTTGCAGGGATGGAAATATTGGAACTAAACGAATGGATTAGCCCATTTGGGGAGTTTACAAAGTAAAGGATTACCGTTACAAAGAGAGTTAATAACAACAATAACAAGGTTTGTAATGCAGGCGCACAAACAGAGCCTTATATACTTACATATTGCAGTACTCCTATTTGGTGGTACTGCATTATTCGCAAAGCTAGTCAGCTTAAGTGCATTAGATATTACCGTTTACCGAACAGCAATTGCAGGCTGTGCCTTACTGATCTTACTTACAATTCAACACAAAGCGATTAAGCTTCACTCGCGTCGCGACTACCTTATAGCCTTGTTACTTGGCGTCACTGTTGGAATACATTGGCTCACCTACTTCGCAGGTATGCAACTAGCAGGTATTGCAGTCGGTATGATTGCCTTTTTTACTTACCCTGTTATCACGGTATTTTTAGAGCCTTTATTTCATGGCAGTAAACCACAGCTCAAAGATATTTTTAGCGCCTTGGTGGTGATGCTTGGTATTTATTTACTTATTCCTGATGCCAGCTTAGGCAATGATGTCACCCTAGGCATTGCTATTGGCATTTTGTCAGCGTTCTTTTTTGCGTTTCGAAATATCGTTCATAAACGATACTTTAGCCAATATGGCGGCCCACAAACCATGCTTTATCAAACTTGGATCGCCTGTATTATGCTGTGCGCCTTTGTCGAAGTACCGCCATTACAAGTTGATACAATAAATTGGCTGCTATTAATTACCGTAGGGGTTATTTTTACAGCAGCACCGCATTCACTGTTTGCAGCAAGCCTAAAAAACTTATCAGCTTC
This sequence comes from Pseudoalteromonas sp. XI10, assembly GCF_001469895.1. Classification (GTDB taxonomy): domain Bacteria; phylum Pseudomonadota; class Gammaproteobacteria; order Enterobacterales; family Alteromonadaceae; genus Pseudoalteromonas. The sequence goes on from NZ_LOPY01000051.1 coordinate 166,732, forward strand.
AACCGCTGGTTTGATATCGTGTTTGCAGCCTTTATACGGTACGTTTTTCGCTTTTTTAATTTTGCATGAGCAACCTTCAATTAGCACTCTTATTGGTGGCGCGCTGGTGATTAGTGCCGCTTTTTATGAAACATGGTCAGTGACTCGTAGGTATAAGCAATGATGAAAGTATTCGCTCACAGAGGTGCCAGTGGTACCTACCCAGAAAATACTCAAAGCGCCATTATCGCTGCTGTTGATTTAGCAGTAGATGGCATCGAAATTGATGTGCAAAGCTGCCTTGATGATTACATGATTATTCACGACACTTGGCTTGATCGTACAACCTCGGGTCGCGGTAAAGTAAACGCCTGCTCAAAAGAGCAAATTCAACAATACGATGCAGGCAATGGCGAGTGCGTGCCCACTTTACAACAGGCAATCGATTGGGTTGCTGATAAAACTTTACTTAATTTAGAGCTTAAACATACTTTTTCGTTAGATAAATTTGTTGAGCTGATTGAGTCAAATGTTAGCGCTGGGAAAATCTCTAGGGATAACCTGCTAGTCTCTTCATTCGATCACCACCAACTGATGTGGCTAAAGCAAAAATTGCCGTGGGTAAAAATTGGTGCACTTACCGCTTCTATCCCAATTAATTACAGCGAGTTTGCGCAAAAACTCCATGCCTATAGCATTCATGTAGATAAAAACTTTATAAACCATGAGTTTGTTGCTGACGCAAAACAACGCGGCCTTCAAGTTTATGCTTACACGGTCGATAAAGTGGAAGATATCGAATTAATGCTAGAGTATGGCGTAGATGGTATTTTTACTAATTTTCCGTGTCATACACAAATGACACTGCAGTCACTGTAACTCAACAAAACTAAGCTATACTGTTGAATTATGTGACATTGAATAATAAAAAATTACGCCAAAATGAATCAACACAACACCTTAATGAGTAGCTATATGCGCATTTACAATTTTATCGAACAAACTTTCTTTTACACTCTTACACGTAAAATTGTCGGTAATTTAGGTTTTGTGTTTGCGTTTCAAGCCATTACTTTGATCTGGCTTTATAGCAGCCTTTCAGAGCAACAAGCTGGCATGGGACTATTTTGGTTAATGACCTTTGTTATCATCGCGAGCTTCATTTTTACTATTTTCTATATGCGCTTTTTGATTGTGCGCCCAGTGCAAGCAATGCGCGATACACTTGAGCAAATCAACCGCCATGATGCCGATTTATCTGCCAAGCTACCGCATTTTACCTATGATGAGTTTCGTGATTTAAGTGAGCAGTACAATACCTTTACAGTTCATTTAGCAAACCTATTAGCCACCACTTACCAAAGCGCTCAAGCCAGTGCTGATAGTAGTTCAAAGATGACTCATTCAATGCAGCAAACCGCAGAAATGAGCCACCAGCAAATAAAATTCAGCCAAACCATTACTGATTCAAGCAACCAAATTACTTCAAGCCTTGAGAATATCTCAGCAAACACTGACAGCGTGCACCATGTTAATAGTGAACACTTAAACTTTGTTAAGCACTCAGCCACTGAGTTATCGGCATTAGTTAAAAAGGTCGCGATGATTAGCCAAATTTTGGGTAACTTCTCAGCAACAGTGTCTGGCCTTAAAGAAAACAGCGAGAACATTCGTGCCATTTTAAAAATGGTTGAAGAGTTTTCTGATCAAACCAATTTACTTGCTCTAAATGCTGCAATCGAAGCGGCACGTGCCGGTGAAGCAGGCCGAGGTTTTGCGGTGGTTGCCGATGAAGTTAGATCGCTATCGGTTAAAGTTAACGATGCAACTCGCCAGATCAGTGACTTTATTAATCAAATGAATAGCCTTGTTAGCGAAACCAATAAAGAGTCTGAGCAGTTAATTAGCCACTCGAGTGAAGCGGAAACTGCCATTAGCAACACCTCAACAGGCTTTAGCAATATGCTTGGTGAATTTGAGCAAAACCAACAACAACTACAACAAATTGTCAGTGCGGTGCATTTACTAGAGCAAACCCAAACCCAGACCCATCAAACGGTTGAGCAAATTGTGGCTTTGGGTGAGCAAGCTAAACAGCAAATTGATGAATCACTCGCTGATTGCCAACAATCACACAAACTGAGCCAACAAACCCAAGAGCAGTTAAAACGCTTTGTGTAAAAATTGGCTTAATTCACTTAGTTACAGTACTGTATAAGAAAACATCAAAAAGGAATTTAAATGAAAAATGTTTTCTTTGCAGTGCTCACGCTATGCACGCTTTTTATTACTTATAAAGTTGTTAACCTGCTCGAGGATAACACTACACACAATGTTACGGCTGTAAAAACAGCAGAAGAAACAGCATCCCTTGCTATTCAGTCATCAACACTTCAAACAAAAATAAACCCGCAATTATCTCAAGAGACTGACTCACTAAGTTCTGACGATGCTTTTACCGACACAGACACCTCCATAGATGCACTAAGCTCATTTGATGAACTCGTAGTAGACAAAGAAAAGGGTCAAAAAGTGTTTAATACACAGCCATTAAATGAAATGGGATTTGGGCAAATTCAAGATTATGTTTCTGAGTTAGCGAATGGCTTAACTGATGCAAACAAAGCGCAAATTAGAGAACTAGTTTACGATGAAACAATAAAATACCAAGAAAAACACTCAGACATTACTGTGTATGACATGCAGTGCTCAAATCAACTATGCGGCATTATTCTGCAAAGCGATAATACAGATACTATTAGCCAGAGCCTAGATGATTTAATCAGCAACAACACTGTGAGGCAAAACAGTAAAGGTGGATTATCGCGTGTTTATACTGAAAACAATGTCGAGTACGGCTTACTAATCGCTGTTATTACTGACGATGGAATTACCCTACAATAAGTGATTATTGTTCAGAGCCTACCTCAAACTATGTTAAAGTAGCCGCTTCTTGGCTACTTTTTTATTGACCGTGACAACACCCGCTATTGATTATGAACAACTCGCACTGCTAATAAAGCAATGGGGTAAAGACCTTGGCTTTGCAGAAGTCGGGATCACTGATATTGACCTAACGAAGCATGAAGCGCAGCTACAGCGCTGGTTAGATTTAGGCTATCACGGTGAGATGGAATACATGGCAGCCCATGGTTTGAAGCGAGCGCGCCCAGCAGAGCTGGTACCTGGCACGCAGCGAGTCATCTCAGTAAAAATGAACTACCTGCCGCCTGATGCAAGTTTTGCTAAAAACCTCAAACAGACTGATAAAGCGTACATTAGTCGCTATGCATTAGGTCGTGACTATCATAAGTTAATTCGCAACCGTCTGAAAAAGTTAGGCCAAAAAATAGAGCAGCAAATTGGCCAGCTCGGCTTTCGTCCCTTTGTTGACTCAGCCCCCGTGCTTGAAAGGCAACTGGCTGAAAAGGCAGGCTTAGGCTGGCGTGGAAAACATAGCTTATTAATCAATAAAGAAGCGGGCTCTTGGTTTTTCTTAGGTGAGCTGTTTGTTGATATACCGCTACCTATTGATGAAGAAAATAGCTTTGAAGGCTGTGGGAAATGCGTTGCCTGTATGACGCTGTGCCCAACCGGTGCGATTGTCGAGCCTTATGTAGTCGATGCCCGTAAATGTATCTCTTACCTTACGATTGAACTGCAAGGCGCGATTCCAGAAGAGTATCGCTCACTGTTAGGAAATCGCATTTATGGCTGTGATGACTGCCAATTAGTTTGCCCATGGAATCGCTATGGTCAGCTTACCGATGAAGCTGACTTTCATCCAAGAAAGCAACTTAAAGACCAAGACTTACTGACTTTATTTGCATGGGATGAAACTACCTTTCTTAAAAATACCGAAGGCAGCCCTATACGCCGCATTGGTCACGAACGTTGGTTAAGAAACCTCGCTGTCGGATTAGGTAACGCTGATTACAACGAGCAAATAATCGAGGCTTTAGAGCAAAGATTAACAACCGCTACAGCTTTGGTCGCTGAGCATATCGAGTGGGCGCTTGATCAGCAAAAAAATAAGCGCCAGTTAAAGCTTCGTAAAACGGCGCGCTTAATTCGCATTGTTGAAAAAGGCCTACCCAGAGATGCTTGATGACTAGTTCAAGCTGTATCCTATCGCGTTAATAATAGAGATAGGTCATTTTCAATTTCTTTAAAGGCCGCTTTAACCCCTTTTACTGACTCTTCACGTGCCACTGAGTTCTGAATGGTTTCGTCGACCTTTTGATAGATGAATACTTCTTGGTCTTCATCTAAGCCCATGGTCGGTATGCGACTTTCTAAGTCTTCTTGAAGCCGCTTAAATACAGCTTCGTTATTGATACGGTTTTCATTTAAAAGCTCAATCAAACCTGTAAATTTGCTGTGCACCTTACCTACAGCATCATTTAACTGTTGCTGTTGCTGAAGAAGCTCTTTCTTCGTGAGAATCGCTTTTAGCTGTTGCTCTGTAACACTGACTAAAAAACAGATATGGTCTCGAATTCGACCATGCTTATCGGGGTCTTGCCCAGGCATATTTAAGATAAGCAAACTAATCATTTCATAGTTTACTAAAATCCGATTTGAGAACTCATGCAATCGACCTTTGCTTTTCAGCATTTCAAACAGCTCAATCACAATCGGCGAGCACACACCCGACACAGAGAAATGTAATACTTCGTTATCTAACCTAAACTCCACATTACTTTGTAAATCAAATGCACCTAAACAGTTTAAAAAGGCTTTGCCGAGTTCATGTTCGTTATCTATTGAACCTATATGCTCAATATAATTAACAATTTGCCCCATTTCACTGCTGTTTGCCATGGCGTTAAATGCCGTTGACGTAGCATCTTCCACTTGCTGCTCTAGCGATTCCTTTTCAATTAGCACTTGATTTAAATGTTGTAACTTAAGCTTGAGCTCATTATGGCTAAATGGCTTAACTATGTAGTCTTCTGCTCCGACGGAGTACCCTTCCATGCGCTCTTCAACGGTGCCTCTAGCTGAGACAAACATCACAATAATTTTTTGCGTATTGGGGTTTTCTTTCAGCTTACGACAGACATCGTAACCACTCATTTGTGGCATGCTCACATCGAGTAAAATCACTTGAGGGTCGAACTCTTCAACGACTTCTAAGCATTCTGGGCCGCTATTAACCATTTTCAGCTCAAAATCGAGATCCTCAAGGATCTCTTCAATAATTTCTAAATTAAATGGTTCATCATCAACCGCTAAAATACGTTTCAAGGCCATGATTATCTCTTCCGTTTTATTAATTCATCGATATAGACTGTTGTTCATTTGCCAAGTGTTGCGGCAAGTCTATTTCTAAGGGCAGCCGTACCAAAATAGTGGCGCCCCCGTACTCATTGTTACTTGCCGAAATAGTGCCTTGATGTAAGGCTACAAATTCCCGACAAATAGCTAATCCAAGCCCAGTGCCTCCCGCACCACTGTTGGTTTTACTGCTTTGCTCAAACTTAGCAAAAATCTTTTCAAGCTCTTGTTCAGGGATCCCTATTCCGCGGTCAATAACAGCGATTTCGGCCATCTGCTCATTCACCGCTAAACTAATATCAATTTCGCTATTCGGCTCACTAAACTTCAGTGCATTACCGATCAAGTTACGCATAATTTGATTAATTTGTTCTTCGTCGCACTCAAGCACAATGCCTTGTTCAAAACCTATAGGCCGAATAGCAATACTTTTTTCGAGGGCTGTGCCCGACACATCATCAATGCTGGTTTTTATAACATTGCTTAAGTTATGCTTTTGCGGATTGAACGGGAATTTCCCGACATCGAGTTTTGATAGATCGAGTAAGTTATTTAGCAGCGATAATAATCGCTCACCACTTTGCTCAATTCTAGATAGATACTTGTTTAACTTGTCTTTACTTAAATCGTCATTAGCAACCTTATCAAGCCCAAAGCGAGCAAAGCTTAAAATAGAATGCATAGGTGTTCTAAGTTCATGAGACATGTTCGCTAAAAACTCAGATTTACTATGATTTGCCGCTTCTGCCACATTTTTAGCATGCTCTAACTGAGCAGTACGGGCTTTGACCTCTTCTTCAAGCAAATCTTTAGCTTCAACGAGTAAATCTTCTTTCTCTTTAAGATGCGTAACGTTCTTAAAGATCACCGCTAGCGCAATTTCTCCGTGGTGGTCGATTTCGTTAAACGAGCCAACTAAAGGCACCTCACTGCCATTTTTCTTGAGTAGTCGTAAGTCACAACTAAATTGTCGGTTTTTACTTAAAGTCGCAATCTTATCTTTGATGCGCTCAGTTGAAGCCACATCAAAAAACTCAAATACCGAGCAATTCTCAAACTCTTTCAGCGGTTTTTCAAAAAGCTGCTCACAGGCGTCGTTAGTTTCTATAACCTTACCACCACGCTCAAATAGAATAATGGCATCGGGTGTATGCTTAAAAATGACCCGTAGTAAGCTGTCTTTTTCTATGAGCGCATCAACTGTGTTTTGCAAACGCTCTACTAATTCAGTGTTATGACGCCTTAATAGCTCTGTTTGCCAAAGTTTGTGTACGGACTGCAATAAAGTATTATCATCAACCGGCTTAATAAGAACATCTTCCACCCCTTGGCGAATAGCTGCCACCATAGAGACTTGGTCTGGTTTAGAGGTATAAAGCAAACAGCGACTATTCGGCTGGCGTGTTTTGAGCTTATTAAAAAGCTCAAGCCCTGTGCCATCAGTAAAAGTAAAGTCACTAATGAGTAAATCAATGTCGTGGTCTTTAATAATATTAAGGGCTAATGAAGTGTTACCTGCACTGAAGGTTTTAATATGCGCCCCTTTGAGGTTTAGGGCAATTTGAGCTAAGCGCTCTTCGCAGTGATCTACAAGTAACACGGTAGGAAGTTGAAGAATATTATCGCTGTCGAGCTCAAGTACCCCTTCTAATAGTGAGCTGATCTCTTTATTTGCAAAGAAGGGGTAAATAACCACAGCATTAGGCAATAGACGGTTTACTTCACTAAAATGTTCTAGCAAATCACTACGTTGCGCTTTGGGCGCTAAAAGCATGAAGTGCTCTTGTGAGAACACTCCCATTAGCGTTTTAATAACAGTGGTTGGCACACCATGAGAAGCTGCAACAAGATCAAAATCTTGATCTAAAACAGCATCATCAACCAATGCAAAATGTAATAGCTCAACTCGACAGCCAATTAGCTCTAACAACACCTTAACCCGCATTGCTAAAACACTATTGCTATCAACAATTAAAATTCTTCGCACAGTAGACTAGACTCGCTTAATAATAAATACCTATTTTAGCGTAGCCTAAAATCGCAATGGGTCACAATTTGTACCGCATTTTTTATTAGCTTTTTAGATAATTAACTGTCTAAACGCTTACCTAAAATAGTAAGGCTATAGGCTTTATCATCCATGATCGCAATCTCGGGAAGCTCTCCCCAGACCTTGTAATCAAAGCGATTAAACAGTTTTATACTTGGTAGGTTATGACTAAAGATAAAAGCTAATAACACCTTGATATCAAGTGTTTTTGCATGCTGTTCTGAAAATGTAAGCAATTGTTTACCAAGTCCTTTCCCTTGAGCTTGCTGAGTGATGTAAATACTAATTTCAACGGTACCATCGTAGGCTGGTCGACCATAAAACGACTTATAACTCAGCCAAGCAAGCACTTTACCTTGTTGCTCAAAAACAAAGATAGGTCTTTTCTCTGTATGGCTATCAAACCAAGCTTGTTTGTCTGCAACCGACACCTCTTCAGTATCTGCGGTTACCATACGGCCAGGGATGGTCTCGTTATAAATAGCGACTATGTCAGTTAAATCGTTTTGTATTGCTTTGCGAATCGTCATAAATAGCTGAAATTAAATGATCACTTTGCTGCATATTAGCGTATATTCATCACAAATAACTAGCGGGAAATAACTATGTATAAATATGCTTTGTTACTTGCAGCAGGCCTAATAACAACTAACCTTGCAGCACAAACTACTGAGGCTACGCCAACTGCTAAAGCAAATAGCCAATGTGATGATTTTACCAATGTCACTATGAGAAAGTTACGCTCAAAAGAGTCAATTAACTTCTGCGAATTCAAAGACAAACCACTGCTCATTGTAAATACCGCAAGTAATTGTGGTTTTACTGGCCAGTTTGAAGGCTTAGAAGCCATTCATAAAGAATATAAAGACCAAGGCTTGGTCGTATTAGGGTTCCCATCAGATGACTTTTTCCAAGAAGAAGACGATGAAAAAGACACTGCAAAAGTATGTTTCATCAATTATGGCGTAACCTTTAATATGCTGGCTACCAGTGCCGTTCGCGGTAGCGATGCAAACCCGATATTCAAGCACCTAAACGAAGCAACCAGCTCACCTAACTGGAACTTTTACAAATATTTAGTGTCTGCTGACCGTAAGACAGTACAGCGCTTTAATAGTAAAACTAAGCCACAATCGCAAACTTTACGCGATGCAATTGAAGCTGAGCTGACTGCAAAATAAATTTAATTTTTCGTTCGGTAAATATTGAACTAAACTAGTAATTTAATACTAAAACACACATTAGGAGATGTTATGGCAGTAGCCAGTGCAAGACACATTCTCGTAGACAGTGAAGCTCACTGTTTAGATTTAAAACAGCAAATTGAGCAAGGAGCTGACTTTGCAGAGCTTGCTCGTGCTCACTCTAATTGCCCATCAGGTCAAGATGGCGGCGCATTAGGTGAGTTTGGCCCTGGCATGATGGTTCCAGAGTTCGACAAAGTCGTGTTCTCTGCACCAATTAACCAAGTTCAAGGCCCAGTGCAAACCCAGTTTGGTTATCATCTTCTAGAAGTAACAAGCCGTACTGACTAATTAACAAATTGATTTCAAAAAGCCGCTTCACAGCGGCTTTTTTTTGCAAAGGACACCATCATGCAATTACTAGGCTCTACTACCTCACCTTTTGTGCGCCGTATTCGGATTTGGGCGGCACTTAATAACCTACCTATTGATTTTGTTAATTTGGATATTTTCTCTGAGCAAGACAGACAAACCATGATAGCTCATAACCCTGCCAGAAAAATTCCTGTATTAATTGACCATGATTTTACCTTATGTGATTCCAACTCAATTATTCGCTATCTACTAGAGAAAGCTGATCAGCCGTTACTTAGCTGGCAGCAAGAGAACTACTTAACCATTATCAATGCCTGCAATGATTCACTGGTAGAAATTTTACTTTGTCAGCGTTCAGGGTTTGATACCAACAGCGACAAACTATTTTTTAATTTACAGAATGAACGAATTGTTGAAACATTAGCCTATTTAAATACTCATTTATCGGAGCCAGTATTTAAAAGCTGTGAATACCTCAACATCAGTTTATACTGCTTGCTAGATTGGATCCGCTTCCGCGAATTAACTGATTTTAGCCAACTAGAAAACTTAGTTGATTTTTATCATAAATTCGCCGATAAAGCGGCGGTACAACAAACAGATCCACGAATATAAAGATAAGGGTTACGCAAATGAGCGATATCGAAATTGAATCAGAATTAGTTAGCTTTGTAGAAAAAGTTCGATTGAACGAATCTATGTGGGCACTGGGTGCCGAAGATGGTGGTTTTGTTGTCTGTGAATCAAACCAATTTAGCGACACAGATGTGCTATTACTTTGGGGTACTGAAGACGCTGCAAAAGCACAATGTAAAGATGAGTGGCAAGACTATACCCCTGTTGAAATAGGCCTAGACGAATTTCTTGATGAGTGGGTTGAAGACCTTAACGAAGATGATGCGCTTGTTGGTTTAAACTGGAACGATGATCAAGTATGCGTTGAAATCGAGCCGGTTGGTTTAGCTAAAGCTCTTTGCGATTAATAGCAATCCTTAAGCTTATAACGACACGGCCGTATTTATGGCAGTGTCGTTAAGCTGGAAACTTGATACTTATATTGATTTTAACAATAGAACCACTATTACTTGCAATCAATGCCTTGCCTAAATCGCTTTTAATTCCAACTGAAACTCGCATCTTGAGGTGGTTTGGGTATATCAGTTATACTCTTCGACACATCTTTATTATCAAGGTATTAGGTTGAAGTCCCATCTTGGTCGTAGGCCCTTTTCGGCCATGGAATTACATACCCTGTATAATGGTTACATTTATGGTGATCAGCGTTTAGCACGTGAACAAGCTAAGCATTGGCACTTTTGGCTGCCTTTATTTGCCTATTACACCGGTGCCTACAGCGATGAAATTGGCCATTTAACCCTTGATAATATTATCACCCTTGATGGAATTCGCTGCTTTGATTTTCATACACATGGCAAGATAAAACCCCGCTATGTGCCTATCCACAATGCATTACTCGATGCAGGACTTGACCAATACTTAGGCTATTTAAATGAGCAAAATCAGCAACGACTGATGTTTGATTTACCCGCTAAATCTGGTCGCTACAGCGAAAAAGTACGTATTTGGTTTTCGGGTGAAGGCGAACGTGCTGGTTATTTACAAAAGTGCGCTATTCCTACTGTTGATCAGCAAGGTATGAAAACCGCGATAAGCAGTTTACGGCTCAACTTTGAACAACAAGTGCGAATTCATGCACTGCAAGCCAACTGCAAAGACGCTTTTAACTACTTGCTTGGCTTTAAAGATTTCAACGAGCAACGCTTTGCTGATATGCAGTTATTAAATACCGTGCTGCAAAACATACGACAAATAAACCCGCAACTGCATTGGCAGCGTTTCATTGACCGCCATAATTAACTGACAAACTTTGTTACTAACTATTTATTACTGTTCAAATTAAAACCTGATAGCATGGTGATTCGCCCCTCATAGCAGGTGCCTTTCTAACAACAAAAAATCAGGGATACTTATGTTCTTAAAAAGCCTATTAACGGTGAGTGTTGCACTTGCTGTTAGCTCTGCCCATGCCAATGAATATGTTATCGAAAAGCTTGCCAAGCCTAGCTCACAACAAGTAGAACTTACGCTTGATCCTGCCAAAGACAATTTTTCTGGTCATACCGAAATTGCTTTAGAGGTTCTAAAAGCAACGAATTATATCGAATTAAACGGTATTGATTATGCAGTTAGCATGGCGAAAATTTTAGGTGCAGAAAACTGTGACCTAAGTGCTGAAATGCTAAAAACAGGCAAAGTTAAATTCGCTTGTGAAGAAAAAATTCATCCAGGTAAATACACTTTAAAAGTTGATTTTACCGCACCTTATAACCGCCAAAGTGTTGGTTTATATAAAACTTTAGATCAAGGCACACCTTATCTTTTCACGCAATTTGAAATGAGCGATGCGCGTCGTGCATTCCCGGTTTTTGACGAGCCGAGTTATAAAATTCCATTTCAGCTAACTATAACAGCGCCAACATCACAAAAAGTGTATGCCAATACACCGGTTTTAAAAACCAAAGTTGATGGCGATATGACAACGCACTTTTTCGACAAAACACCACCGATTCCTTCTTACTTAGTCGCTATGGCTGTGGGCCCGTTTGAAGAGCTTGAAGTTAAAGGCATGCCAATCCCTGGCCGCGTATTGACTCCGCAAGGTAAAATTCACCTTGCTGATTACGCAAAAGAAAATATGCCGCGTGTGTTAAAAGCCCTAGAAGATTATTTTGGCATTCCTTACGTATACAAAAAGCTAGACTCAGTGGCAGTGCCAGAGTTTCCATTTGGCGCAATGGAAAACGCAGGCCTAGTGACTTATCGTGAAGACATTTTACTAGTAGACCTTGCAACAGCAACGCGCAGCAAAAAAGAGCGTAATGTATCAATCATTGCCCATGAGTTAGCGCACCAGTGGTACGGTAACCTAGTGACTATGAAGTGGTGGAATGATTTATGGTTAAACGAAGCATTCGCAAGCTGGATGGCAGCGAAAATCACTGCACAAATCAACCCAGAATTTGAGTCTCACTTAGACTTACCACAAAACCATGTGATGGCACTGGATGCGCGTTTAAGTACTAAACCTATTCGTAAGCCAATCAAAACTGAAGCTGATATCATGGATGGCCTTGGCCTTGCTTACAGTAAAGGGAGTGCGGTTTTATCTATGGTTGAAAACTGGATTGGCGAAGAGGCATTCCAGCAAGGTATTCGTGCTTACTTGAAGAAATTCTCGTATAAAAATGCAGAAGCTGCTGATCTATGGCAAGCACTAGGCGAAGCGTCTAATAAAGATGTGGCAAGTGTTCTTAAATCGTTTATCGAACAGTCATCTTTCCCACTTATTAAAGTAACGCAAGATGGTAAGAAAATTAATATCAGCCAAAGCCGCTTTGTAAATGCTGGCGTTGATGCACCAGCACAACTTTGGAATGTTCCGGTTGCAATTAAGTATGGTGCAGGCGACAAAGTTAAAACCGCAAGTGTACTGCTGAATAAAGAAACACAGCAACTAACTCTCGACTTTGAACCTGAGTGGATTTACCCAGATCAAGGTGCCATGGGTTATTACCGCTGGGTATTAGATGATGCTCAGTTTAATGCCCTACTAGAGAACGCAGCTGACAAGCTAACGGTACGTGAGCGCTTAGCGCTACTTTCTGCGGTTGATTCATTACTTGATGCAGGTGTTATCTCTGCTGCTCACTTAATGCAAACTTTAGAAGCCTTTGTGAGTGATGCTCACCCATTAGTAGCAAACACAGCATTGGGTTACCTTGCTTCTCAAAAACGCGTATTCGAAGACGACAGCAACCGTGACTTATGGCCTAAATTTATCCGTAACAGCATTGCACCAGCTGCTAAACAATATGGTTTAACAGCAAAAGCAGGTGAAGATGCCGCGGTATCGCAATTGCGTGCGCAAGTTATTGCCCGTTTAGGTTTTGATGGTCAAGATCAAAAAGTCATTGATACCGCAAAAGCACAAGCGGCACTGTACTTAAACAACCCTGAAAATGTTGACCCATATTTAGCCTCAACTTACTTAAACCTTGCGGCTTACCATGGCGATGCGAAGTTACTTGAAAAGTACAAACACACCTTTAAAACCACCAAAGATCCACAAGTGCGTACTAAGATGCTGGCAGCGATGGGTTACTTTGGTAAACCTGAGTTACAAAAAGCAGTTTTAGAATACAGCTTAACGGATAACGTAACAGCTTCAGATATGCGTACGCTATTAGGTGGTTTAGGCTATGGTAAAGAACGTGAAGCACTGTTTATTGAGTGGATTTACAACAATTACGATGCCATCACTAAGAACTTACCGCCGTTCTTTGTACCAAACTTACCGTTCTTCACGACGGCAAGCTGTGATGCGAAAAGCCTAGAGAAAACCAAAACCTTCTTCAACGATAAAATCACTGAAGTACCAGGTTATGCACGTTCTCTTAGTAAGCTTGAAGAAAGCATCAATGATTGTATTGCACTGAAAAACCGTGAGTTAAACTCAGTGAATAGCTTCCTTAAACGCTAATTAAAGTAAATGCGAAAAGGGCCACAATGTGGCCCTTTTTTATTGCGCTAAAATAGCAGTTAACTTAGTTATAAATTGCTCAGCAGCGTCAGGTGAAGTGACTTTAAATGCAATACCATAATGAATGGGCTGTGCACTTTTATGAATGCGAGTTGGAAAACGGGTCATTTCACTACTGTGAAAATAGTCTTTGATACGCTTAATGCCCTCTATTGACTCGAAATCAGCACTGAATACTTCAAATATAGGTCTAATAACGATTTTAGCTTGGCCACTTTGCTCATGAACATAAAATGCCTCTTTTGAGCTAGCTGGCATAAATTCGTTAATATTTTTAATCTTAAAATTACTGCGGCAGCCCGCTTTAACCAGCTGTACACTCACTTGCTCGGCAGAAAAAGACAAAGGCGTTCCTTACATATAACGTGGATAGTTTAGCCACAGTACAGCAATCAGGCAAAAACCGTTACTCATTTATTACATACAAATGCCAGTTTGCTCTGTTTGTAATTTAACCTTGAGATTGAACCTTCACAAAAGCGTCTTAAATCAAGCCACTGTGATACCACTTCAGGCTCAGTCAAACTGCGCTTATGAACTCGGTTATTAACCGCATAGGCCACAGTGTCTTTGTCAATTAAAGCAAAGTCTTGCACCGACTCAGGTAATCTAAATAAATCACTAACTTCCTCAGTTTGCGGCGCAAAGCGTGCAACCCAATGTTGGTTGTTTTTGTTATAACTAAATAAATAACTGTTTGTGTGCTTATCAAAAATTAAAGTACGGCCAATATCACCGGCAATGACACGCGGTTTAGCAGCTGCAACACGAGTGTATTGCAATGTATGCGGCTCACCTAAGATAAACATGATGAGATCTTCATCAGCGCCCCAAGCGTGGTAGCCAACCGGCTCAATCCATTCAAAAACTCGGCTAGCAACAGATTCTTCTGCTAATGGATACTGCCATAACTTTTGCTTGCCATCTGCTTCAACCACGATTGCCGACAAGACTTGCTGATTTGGCATCAGCGTAGGCGAGTATTCACTGACAGGCGTGTTGGTGATATTCACGCTGCTCTTAGATGTAAAGTCATAAAACGCAATATCGGTTTGTGACTGGCCATTTTCCTCAACAACCTCATGGGTATAGTAAAGCCCTGTATCAACTAAAAATGGTTGATTATTATAAGCTTTATCATCTGTTACTCGCGACACCTGCATACCATATGGGGTGTCTAACTCGGCAAGTAATATTTCGCTTTTAGGCATCGCTGCATGTACGTGACTGGTAAAAAATGTCCCTGCTGCGACGAAAAGTAAAGACGAAATCAATTTCATGTTGTTCTCTCGTTTTAATTTTTATCAGCCCATGATAGCGTTAATTAATCCGCCAGTCACTTGACCTTACCATGCTCGACCTTTATAACTAGGACGTGTTCGTTTTTTATCAGTTTCTACTGATTGATTTTATGCACGATAATACCAATCGAGCTAAGTAACTGACCATTTTACACGCTAAAATAGTTAACAATTTAAGCCGACTGGTATCAACAATAACGAGAATAATTATGTCAGCTAAACACCCAATCATCGCTATTACCGGTTCATCTGGGGCGGGGACTACCACAACCACCAATGCAATTAAGCACATTTTTAGAAGCTTAAGCATTGATGCAGCCTTCATTGAAGGCGATAGCTTTCATCGTTATACACGTCCAGAGATGGATAAAAAAGTCCGTGAAGCACAGCAAGAAGGTAAGCATATTAGCTACTTTGGCCGAGAAGCTAATGATTTTGGCGCCCTTGAGGAGCTTTTTTACCAATATGGCGAAACCGGGCAAGGTAAAATCAGACGCTACTTACATACTTTCGACGAAGCGGTCCCTTATAACCAATTACCGGGCACCTTTACACCTTGGCAAGACTTAGAATCAAATACAGATATCTTATTCTATGAAGGTCTACATGGTGGTGCTGTCGATGAGAATCATGATGTTGCTAAGCATGTCGATTTATTGATTGGCATGGTGCCTATTATTAACCTTGAGTGGATCCAAAAGCTCATTCGCGACACCTCTGAACGAGGCCACTCTCGTGAAGCAGTAATGGGCTCTATTGTGCGCTCGATGGACGATTACATAAATCATATTACTCCGCAGTTTTCGCGTACTCATATTAACTTCCAGCGAGTGCCGACGGTTGATACCTCAAACCCATTCAGCGCAAAAGATATTCCTTCTTTAGACGAAAGCTTTGTTGTTATTCGCTTTCGTGGCATAGATGACGTCGATTTTCCGTACTATTTGAGCATGATTGAAGGCAGTTTTATGTCTCGTATCAATACCCTTGTGGTACCCGGTGGTAAAATGGGCTTAGCAATGGAGCTTGTGCTAACGCCGTTGATCAAAGATATAATTTTGAAAAAACGCGCCCTTGAAAATTTAGCTCCGGTTGACTTGCCGATTTAACTCACTCGGGTACACTGCTGACTCTGGTGAAAACAATGGAGTCGTCGGCTTGAAACAAACTTTACGTGTTATTGTTGGTTCAAAGAACCCCGTTAAAATTAACGCGGCTAAACATGTCTTTAGTCTTTATTTCCCAAATCATACCATTGAATGCAAAGGTGAAGATGCGCCTTCTGGCGTGCCTGATCAGCCACTAGGTGAAGATGAAACCCGCATCGGCGCTGAGAATCGAGTTAAGTATTGCCAAGATCACTTTGACGCCGACTTTTATGCAGCAATGGAAGGCGGCGCAGAACAATTTAGTTATGGCGCTGCAACCTTTGCCTTTGTAGTGATTGCAAACAAGCAGCAATTTAGCGTTGGTCGCAGTAGCAACCTACCGTTACCGCAACCTTTTTACGATGCCTTGCTAGCTGGTAAAGAGCTAGGTGATGTCATGGATGAGGCGTTCAATACCGTTAATATCAAACAACAAGGTGGTGCTATTGGCTTATTAACCAATCATCTTGCCACGCGCGAAAGTACTTATGTACAAGCGCTGACATTGGCCATGGCGCCATTTTCACACCCTACCCTATTCAACCAGTAATTAGGATAACCATGAAGTATAGCCACGTATTATTCGATGCAGATGAAACGCTATTTAGTTTTAATGCATTCGAAGGTTTAAAAGTGATGTTTGCACATTACGGCGTAGAATTTACTGAGTCAGATTATCATCATTACCAAGCAACCAATAAGCCGCTTTGGGTTGCTTATCAAAAGCATGAAATTACCGCCAGCGAGCTACAGATAACTCGCTTTACAGAATGGGCTAATAGACTCGATGTGCCAGCAAAAGAGCTTAACGATGGCTTCTTGGATGCTATGGCCTCTATTTGTGTGCCATTACCTGGTGCAGTTGACTTGCTTACAAAGTTAAAACCACACGCCAAGCTAGGCATTATTACCAATGGGTTTGCTAAGTTACAACAAAAACGCCTAGAGCACACCGGTTTGCAGGATATGTTCGATTGGCTAGTTATTTCAGAGTTAGTCGGTAAAGCAAAGCCTGCCCCAGAGATTTTTCAACATACATTTCAATTAATGGGGAATCCGCCAAAAGAGCAGATTTTAATGGTAGGTGATACCGCTGCCAGTGATATTTTAGGTGGTCACAATGTGGGTATCGACACGTGTTGGTTACAACACCCAGGAGTTGAGTTACCAGAGGACATTAAACCAACTTATCAAATCAATCAGTTGGTCGAGCTTGAAGCTATTCTAGGCTTGTAATTCTTGATAATAGTTTGGCAAAAAAAATGACGCTTAAAGCGTCATTTTTTATAACTGTAATATGCTTGCGATTAAGCTGTCGCTACTTCTAGGCCTGGTGCTGGCATAGTCACTGGGGTATCGAATGTTGCCCATTCCCATGCTGACTCAGTCGCCATAATTTTACGAAGTAGTTTATTGTTTAAATCATGGCCTGATTTATAAGCCGTGATTTTACCTAGAATGTTGTGGCCAGTCATAAACATATCGCCCACACAATCTAAGATCTTGTGTTTAACAAACTCATCGCTATAACGTAAGCCGTTTGGATTAAGTACTTTAAACTCATCCAATACAACTGCGTTATCCATGCTACCACCTAATGCTAGGTTGTTAGCGTGCATATACTCGATATCTTTCATAAAGCCGAAAGTACGTGCGCGGCTGATTTCTTCAGTGAAGCTTTGTGCCGTGATATCTAAACCGATACGTTGGCGGCTTTCATTGATTGCTGGATGATCAAACGCAATTTCAAAATCGATGTGGAAACCATCGTATGGTTCGATCTCAGCCCATTTATCGCCTTCTTCAATACGTACTTTTTCTTTAATACGAATAAAGCGCTTAGCTGCATTTACTTCTTTAATGCCGCCTTTTTGTAACAAATAGATGAATGGTAATGCACTACCATCCATAATTGGTACTTCTGAGCTGTCTAATTCAACAATTAGATTATCAATACCCATTGCCGCTACCGCCGCAATAAGGTGCTCAGTCGTTGATAAGCGAACGCCATCTTTGTTTGTTAAACAGGTACACAGTTGCGTATCACCAACGGCTTCTGGTGTTGTTTCAAAATCAACAACCGGATCAAGGTCTACGCGACGAAATACTATCCCAGTATTTGCGCTCGCAGGTCGGAGAGTAATAGTGACCTTCTCACCTTTATGAAGTCCAATTCCTATGGCTTTGACTACTTCTGCAATCGTACGCTGTTTAATCATAGGTTCGCTCACTTATAGTTACAGTTAGACGGCGAATTGTATCATAAATACATCCAGCTGCCAATTTGTTTATTTATCGAACAAAATAACCAGTAAAAGTCTATTTAGTCAGCTTGCTTTCTAAGAAAAGCAGGGATATCGAAATAATCTCCCCCTTCTGACTTATCAGATTTTTTGCTGCTCTCAGTGCTGCTAGATACTGAGCTGCTCGTTGTACTTTGTTGTACTGGCTCTTGCTTTTCAGACGCTGATGACATGCTTACATCATCGCTGCTACCTTGACTTGCAAAGCTTGGTACATACATGCTGCTAGTTGTTTGGTTCATTGAGCTTTGTACATCAGAGCCTGATGCTTTCTTAAAGCCATTATCAACAATACCAAACTGAGGACGACGATCGCCGCCTAAACCTGTTGCAACAACCGTTACACGTAACTCGTCGCTCATTTCAGGGTCAATTACCGCACCAACAACCACTGTTGCGTTTTCTGACGCAAGTGCTTTAACGTGGTTACCAACAATTTCAAATTCTTCAATCGCAATATCCATACCTGCAGTGATATTAACTAGGATACCTTTAGCACCAGTTAAATCGACATCTTCAAGTAGTGGGCTTGAGATAGCTGCTTCAGCTGCTTCTTGCGCACGGTCAGGACCAGACGCTGATGCTGTGCCCATCATCGCAGTACCCATCGCTGACATAACTGTACGTACGTCGGCGAAATCCACGTTGATTAGACCAGAACGTGTGATTAGCTCTGCAATACCTTGTACCGCACCAAATAACACGTCATTCGCTTTTGCGAAGGCATCTAATAGTGTAGTGCCTTTGCCTAAAACTTTAAGCAATTTATTGTTCGGAATTGTAATAAGTGAGTCTACAGTTTCTGACAATTCATTAATGCCTTGTTCAGCAGCTGCAGCACGCTTTTTACCTTCAAAGTCAAACGGGCGCGTTACAACAGCAACCGTTAAAATTCCTAACTCTTTAGCAATTTTAGCAACCACTGGCGCAGCACCTGTACCAGTACCACCGCCCATACCAGCTGCGATGAACACCATGTCAGCGCCTTCAAGGCTGGCACGGATAGTCTCAGCGTCTTCTTCAGCAGAGTTACGACCCACTTCAGGGTTTGCACCCGCACCTAGACCAGAGGTGATTTGTGTACCTAGCTGTACAGTTACATCAGCCGACGAATTACGTAATGCTTGTGCATCCGTATTCGCAGCAATGAAACGTACGCCTTCAATTTGTTGTTTTACCATGTGCTCAACAGCGTTACCGCCGCCACCGCCCACGCCAATTACTTTAATGACAGCTTCTTCGCTGTGCTGTTCCATCATATCAAACATGTTTACTCTCCGACTTGAGTCTTAAAACTCACCTTGGAACCACTTAGTAATACGGTTCCACCAATTATTATCACCTTCAGCTTTCGACTTTTGTGCATTCATCGATTGCATTGTACGGCCGTATTGTAACAAACCAACCGCGGTCGCGTACGAAGGATCATCTACATAATCTGTCAAACCAACAATCCCGATTGGTTTGCCAATTCTGACTGGCATTTGGAAAATGTCTTCTGCCACTTCCATTGCACCCGTCATTTTTGCTGTTCCGCCAGTAATGACGAGACCTGCAGCAATTTGGTCTTCAAAACCTGAGCGGCGTATTTCTTCCATCGCCAACTCGAATAATTCTCTAAAACGTGGCTCAACAACCTCAGCTAAAGTATGGCGCGACATAATACGCGCAGGTCGGCCACCAACACTCGGTACTTCAATAGTGTCTTCGTTGCTTGCCATTTGGCTACTCGCACACGCATATTGTACTTTGAGTGACTCAGCATGTGATATAGGTGTTCTAAATATTTTTGCAATATCACCAGTCACTTGGTTACCCGCCACTGGAATAACCGCTGAATGACGAAGCGCACCATTAATATAAATGGTGATATCCATGGTGCCCCCACCGATATCTAACACGGCTACACCGAGCTCTTTTTCGTCATCTGTGAGTACTGAATAACATGATGCCAGTGCAGTAAAGATCAACTGATCCACTTCAAGGCCACAACGCTCAACACATTTCTCGATATTCTTTGCCATATCGTTTGAGCAAGTAATGATGTGCGCGCGAGCTTCCATACGCACACCGCTCATGCCAAGTGGGTTTTTAATCCCTTCTTGCATATCGATGCTGTATTCTTGTGGCAATGCATGTAGCATTTTTCGTTCTGCCGAAATAGGCACTGAACGAGCAATGTGAATGACATTTTCAATATCTTCGTCAGTCACTTCCGTGTTGTTAATTGCCACTACACCGCTTTCATTTTGGCACTGGATATGTTTTCCAGAAATACCTAAATAAACAGAGCTAATACGACAATCAGCCATCAACTCAGCTTCATCTATAGCTCGACGAATCGATTCAGAAACAAGGTTAAGGTCGTTAACGCCGCCTTTATCCATACCATGCGATACTTGGCTGCCAACACCCACAATGCTTAGTTTGTTATCTGCGGTGATTTCACCAACGGTGGCCACAACTTTCGATGTGCCAACGTCTAATCCAATCACTAGGTTTCTTTCTGCTGACTTGGTCATGCCTTACTCTTATTTTCTAATTGTTCTTCTTGCACTGGCTTCCAGCTCACTGCAAGACCGGTATCATACCGTAAATCAACAACATCGATTTGTGCATCTGCACGTTGTTCCATGCGCGGATACACGTCAATAAAACGCTGTACACGCTTTGCTTTTTCTTTGCGGCCTAAGTTCAGGCGAATGCCGTTATCAAGCCATAACTGCCACGAAAAGCGCTCAGAAAGCGCTAAACTGGTCAGCTCTAAGTTATTCACTTTGAGCATTTCTTGAAATTGACTAAAAGCAGTCCACGCCTCGATTTCACTGCCTTCTGGGCCATATAGCTGTGGCAAGCTTGTAGGTAATTTATCACTACTTGCTTGGAACACTTCGCCAGCTTGGTTTAACAGTAAATCACTATTCCAATGCGCTACAGCTTGATGCTCAACAACATATACTTGCAAGGTATCTGGCCATTGCTTTCTGACCGATGCCGTTGCCACCCACGGTAAGCCTTGTACTAAGCGTTGCACATGTTTTACGTCTAATTCAAAAAAACTCGATAAGTCGGCTTTTTTTATTGCACCAATAATTGCTTTCTCATCAGTATATTGGGGTTGCCCAAGTACTGATAAGTGCTTTATTTGTGCGTCTTTGTTCTCTACCAACCAATCTGAGACGCCTGTAGTGATTTTTACTAATGCAAAAATCACTACTAGAAAAAAGCTCACACCAAAAATCAACGACCAATTTAGCTGCTGTTTTAATTGTTGCGCTTTTTCTAAAAAAGGATGCATATTAAAGGGTTTGCTCCAAAATGCGAACAACTAATTGTTCAAAGCTTGCACCATTAGCTTTTGCAGCCATTGGCACTAAAGACTTTTCTGTCATGCCTGGTACCGTATTTACTTCTAATAAGTAAAAGTTACCTTGCTGATCACGCATTGCATCAACACGACCCCAACCACTTGCACCGACTAAATCAAACGCTTTTAATGCCATATCTTGCAACAATTCAGTTTCTTGCACAGATATATCTGCAGGGCAATGATACTGAGTTGTATTCGATTGATACTTAGCTTGATAGTCATAAAAACCATTTGGCGTCGTCATCTCAATGACAGGCTGAACATCTTGCCCTAGTACAGCAACAGTAAATTCACGGCCAGTGATCCATTGCTCAACAAGCACTTGGCTATCAAACTTAAATGCAGCATTAAGCGCAGCATCAAGTTGCTCTGCGCTGTTTGCTTCTGCCATACCAATGCTTGAGCCTTCATGTGACGGTTTCACCATCACTTTACCAAATTCATTAATAATCGCTTGGCTATCAAACTCATGGCGGCTATCAACAACAGTGTAAGGTGCTGTGCTCAGCCCCATCGCTTTAAATAAATGCTTACAACGTACTTTATCCATCGCAAGCGCAGAACCTAAAACATCACTGCCTGTATATGGGATACCCATAAACTCAAGTGCACCTTGAATAGTGCCATCTTCACCACCACGACCATGAAGGGCAATGAATACACGTTCAATGTTTAATTCTTTTAATTGCCATAACGGCTGATCTTTCGGATCAAAAGCAATGGCATCAACGCCAGCACTTTGCAAAGCATTCAATACAGCTTGGCCTGATTTAAGAGATACTTCTCTTTCGGCAGATGTGCCGCCGAAAAGTACCGCAACTTTGCCAAATTTGTCACTTAACTGGCTCATACATTTACCTGCTTTAGTTGTTCAATAGACAACTCGGTTGCTGCTAACTTTTTCACTAACTGGCCTATGTTACCAGCGCCTTGTGTTAAAACTAAATCATTATCTTGCAATGTATTCGCAAGGACACCAGCAAGCTCAGAGTTGCTAGCAACATGTAATGGCTCTTTACCACGCTGGCGTAAACTGCGACATAAACTCTTGCTGTCGGCCCCCACGATTGGCTCTTCACCCGCTGAATACACATCTAGCAGTAATAACTGATCAACATCTGCCAGTACTTTGACAAAGTCTTCGTATAAATCACGAGTTCGACTATAACGGTGCGGCTGATAAATCATCACTAAACGTTTATCTGGCCACCCTTCACGAACCGCCGCAATTGTCGCAGCAACTTCTGATGGATGATGACCATAATCATCAACTAACATGACATTGCCGCGCTCATTTTCAAAGCTTCCGTAATGCTGAAAACGACGACCCACCCCTTCAAATTTTGTTAGCGCTTCTAAAATTGCATGGTTAGCGATGTTTTGATCTTTCGCGACCGCAATCGCAGCAGTCGCGTTAAGCGCATTGTGCTTACCCGGCATATTAAGCGTAACTGCTAGGCTTTCACCTTGCTTATTCACAACATTAAATGAACAAGTATTCGCTGTTTGGCTAAAATCAACCATGCGGTAATCAGCTTCTGCCGACTCACCATAGGTAATAACAGGACGTCCAAAGCGAGGGATCAGCTCTGCAGCAACCTCAGAATCAATACACACCACAGCTAAACCATAAAACGGTAAGTTATGAATGAAATCAACATACGTGTCTTTCATTTTTTCTAAGCTACCGCCGTACGTATCCATGTGATCTTCTTCAATATTTGTGATCACAGATACCATAGGCTGTAAATGTAAGAATGACGCATCGCTCTCATCAGCTTCTGCAATTAAAAAGTCACTTTTACCAACCTTGGCATTACTCCCAGCACTGTTTAGCAAGCCACCAATAATAAAGGTTGGATCAAGGCCTGCTTGTGCATAAATGCTCGCGATTAAACTCGTGGTTGTTGTTTTACCATGAGTGCCAGCCACTGCAATACCGTGGCGAAAACGCATTAATTCAGCCAACATTTCTGCGCGGCGAACAATTGGAATACGCGCCGCTTTTGCTGCTTTAATCTCAGGGTTTTGCTCGTTAATCGCACTTGATACCACCACCACGCTGGCATCTTTTACATTGTTCTCATCATGACCAATAAATACTTCTGCACCCACTTTAATTAAGCGCTCAGTCATCGCACTGTGCGCAATGTCTGAACCTGTGATGCGGTAGCCTTCAAAAGCAAGTACTTCGGCAATACCACCCATGCCTGCGCCACCAATACCCACAAAGTGGATAGTGTCGATACGACGCATCGCAGGACGAGTGTTGTTTTCTTTCATCGTGCTTTCTTTCACTACTAATCTCTTCTATCTGCTAGTTGCTCACAGCGTTTTGCAACATTGGCTGTGGCATCTAAAATAGCAAGCTGTTTTGCTTTACTTGCCATTGTTGAAATTTTTTCTGGTGCATTTACGTAAGGCGTTAATAACTCAACAACCGCCGTTTGGTTAAACTCACTTTGCTGCATAATCAACGCAGCTTGCTCAGTCACTAAATACTTTGCATTGGCAGTTTGATGGTCATCTACAGCATGCGGAAAAGGCACAAATAAGGCCATTCTTCCTGCTGCCGCAATCTCACTCACCGTTAATGCACCAGCACGGCAAATTACCAAATCGGCCCATTGATATGCACTATCCATATCATCAATAAATTCAGCAACTTTACTATTTTCAGTTAATCCTAACTGTTGATAGCTGGCAGTCACATTCGGTTCATTATTTTTACCCGTTTGGTGCCATATATTAAGCGTTGTTAGCGCTGAAAGTTCACTGAATACAGCAGGTAAAGTCTCATTTAGTACCTGTGCACCAAGTGAACCGCCTACCACCAGCACATTAATTGGTGTCGTTGTTTGCTTAGCAGTGACATTAGCGACACTTGCTCTGACTGGGTTACCGACTACTTCACATTGTTCTTTTGCAAAAGCCGATGGAAAAGCTGCCAGCACTTTGTTGGCAAACTTCGCTAGCCAGCGGTTACTCATGCCTGCAACAGCATTTTGCTCATGAATAACCAAAGGAATTCCTAAGCTCTTTGCTGCAATGCCAGTAGGTCCGGTCACATAGCCACCCATAGCAAGAACAACATCAGGCTTTTGAGCTTTTAAAATTTTACGTGCTTGAAAAATCGCATTCATCACCATAAAAGGTGCTTTAATCAGGCGTTTAATTCCATTTCCGCGTACACCTTTTACATTGATAAAATCAATCTCAATGTTGTGCTTAGGTACTACCCTTGCTTCCATTCTATCAGGCGTGCCAATCCAGCTAACTTGCCAGCCTTGCTGTTTTAAAAAGTCAGCCACGGCAATACCTGGAAAAATATGGCCACCGGTACCACCTGCAACAACAAGTAACTTTTTACTCATCGTTTACCTCCACGTGAGGTTGCCTGCTTAGTCGCCATCTTTGTTTCAAAATCTATTCGCAAAAGTACACCTGTTGCTATGGTCATAATTAATAAGCTAGAGCCACCGTACGAAATAAACGGTAGTGTTAAGCCTTTGGTTGGCAAAATACCTGCACTTGCACCAACATTTACCATGGTTTGAAACGCAAACCAGATACCAATAGCAAAGGCAAAATAGCCTTCGTACTCTTTGCCACATTGCAGCGCTTTTTGACCAATTAACAGGGCTCTGAATACAAATACAGCAAGCACAATCAAAATACTAAATACGCCAAAAAAGCCGAGTTCTTCACCAATCACTGCAAATATAAAGTCATTATGTGCTTCGGGCAGGTATTGCAGTTTTTGTACGCTATTGCCTAAGCCTTGACCAAACCAACCACCTTGGCTGTACGCCATTAGCGATTGTACTAACTGATAACCTTTACCGAATGGATCTTCCCACGGTTCTAAAAAGCCTGTAACACGAGCCATACGATATGGTTCAGCGATAATTAGCACTACCACTGCAGCAATACCCGTTAAGATAAGGCCAAAAAACTGCCATAACTTAGCACCCGCTAAAAATAACAAACCAACTGTCGTCACAAACAATACAACCACTGTACCTAAGTCTGGCTGCATCAAAATCAAAAACGCATACACACCAAATACAGCTAATGGCTTAAAGAAACCTTTTAAGTTCTCTTGTACTTCTTCACGTTTACGCACTAAGTAACCAGCAATGTAGCTAAAGAAATACAGTTTGGCGGCTTCAGCAACCTGAAAGCCCACTGGGCCAATAGGTATCCAACGCTTTGCACCGTTCACTTCACGGCCAACAATCAGCACCAAAACCAGCAAACCTAAACCCAGCAACAATAAATAGGCGTTACTGCGCTTCCACCAATCCATAGGCACGTTAGTGGCAATCCAAAACAAGAAAAAGCCCATAATTAAGAACATGCCATGGCGAATGATAATGTGATACGGATTATCAAATAATCGCTCTGCTGTTGGCATAGAGGCACTGGTTACCATCACAAAGCCAACGCCAATCAACATCAACATGCAATACAATAACGGCACATCATAAAGCTGTGGCGATTGCTTTGGTGTTAATGCTTCACGGATGTCAGCAAATGCAATCATACTGCCTCCGCCAATACGCACTGCGCAAAGTCATCACCACGTTGCATATAATTGTTATACATATCAATGCTGGCACATGCAGGTGCCAATAAAACGATATCGCCACTGCTGCTTAACTGTTTTGCTAGTTGCACAGCTTCATGCATGTTGGTGGTTAGGTGACCTTTTTCAGTCAGAGCCACTAACGCTTTAGCATCTTTACCAAAACAAACAAGCGCTTTTACTTTGTTGTTTAAGTATGGCTTTAGGGCATCTAAATCAGCTCCTTTTGCATCACCACCGGCAATCACAACTAATTGCTTTGCTTGACCTGCTAAGCTTTCAATCGCAGCGATGGTTGCACCTACGTTGGTCGCTTTTGAATCGTTAAAGTATTTTACTTCATTAATTTCAGCAACGAACTGACAACGGTGTGCAAGCCCAGTAAAAGCACTAAACGCTTGCTGGTAATGCTCTTTAGCAATATCAAACGGGCTCAGTAATGCCATTACCGCTAAGGCGTTTTGTTGATTGTGTGAGCCAACAACATTTAAGCAGCTTGCGGGTAATACTGGCTTACCATGTGCTGCAAAATATTGCTCACCTTGATGTTCAACCAAGGCAAAATCTGCATTGGCGAGCGCAAAGCTCACTTGAGGCTGCTTTGCAGTATGCGTTGCCACATCAATGGCATTAACTACCGCAAGCTCAGAGCCGTTATAAATACTTTGCTTAGAGTCAATGTATGCTTGATAACTTGGATAACGATCGAGGTGATCTTCGCTAACATTCAATACACAGGCACTTTTTGCTTTTAAGCTGTGTGTGGTATCAAGCTGAAAGCTCGACAGTTCAAGCACATACACATCATAGTCTTGCGATAATAAATCAAGTACCGCAGTACCAATGTTGCCACCAAGGCCAACTTTATAACCTGCCGCTTTAAGTACTTCAAACGCCAATGTAACTACAGTCGACTTACCATTTGAACCTGTCACCGCAACAATTGGTTTATCTGTTAAACGAGCAAAAAGCTCGACATCACCAATCACTTCAACACCAGCATCAATCGCTTTTGCTACTGCAGGTGTCGCGAGGCTTAGACCTGGGCTGATGATAATAATGTCATTGCTGGCTAAGTCTGCCTGCTCTAAATCACCAAAGTGAGTCGTTAACTCACTGGCATGCTCATTTAGCCAATCAGCACCCGGCGGCGCTGTGCGGCTATCAACAACAATTGGCTTAATATTCTGAGATAATAAAAAACGCACAATGCCCAGACCGGTTACACCGAGTCCGAGCACTGAAATTTGTTTATTTTTAATCTCGTTAATAACTGTCATTTACCTGATCTTTAATGTCGCAAGGCCAGCAAGTACTAGCACGATTGAAATAATCCAAAAGCGCACAATTACGCGCGGCTCAGGCCAACCCTTTAATTCATAATGGTGGTGAATAGGCGCCATTCTAAAAATACGTTGACCACGTAATTTGTAAGAGCCCACTTGTAAAATCACCGACAATGCTTCCATTACAAACACACCACCCATGATGATAAGAACCAGTTCTTGGCGAACCAGCACTGCAATAATCCCCAAAGCACCACCAAGTGCTAATGAGCCTACATCACCCATAAATACCTGTGCTGGGTAGGTGTTAAACCATAAGAAACCAAGTCCAGCTCCCACAATTGCTGTACACACAACCACAAGCTCACTGGCGAGTGGCAAATGCGGAATATGTAGGTAGCTTGAGAAATTAACGTTACCTGTTAAATAAGCAATAATGGCAAGCGCTGCCGCCACTAAAATGGTTGGCACAATCGCTAAACCATCAAGGCCATCTGTTAGGTTTACCGCGTTCGACGTACCTACTATTACAAAGTAAGTCATCACGATATAAAACAACCCTAGCTGTGGTAACACGTCTTTGAAAAACGGCACAACTAATGAGGTTTCGCTGCCTTGCTGCGAGGTAAAATAAAGTGCACTGGCAACCACTAACGCAATCACTGATTGCCAAAAGTATTTCCACTTCGCAATTAAGCCTTTAGGGTCTTTGCGGATCACTTTACGGTAGTCATCAACAAAGCCAACCACACCTAACGAGCCCACGACAAATAAGGTTGCCCAAACATATTTATTTGAAAGGTCTGCCCACAGTAATGTGCTGGTAAAAATCGCTCCTAAAATCAAAATACCGCCCATAGTTGGCGTGCCTTTTTTAGATAGGTGTGACTCTGGACCATCGTGACGAACCACCTGACCAATCTGCATTTTTTGTAATGCACGAATTAGCTTAGGGCCAAAATAAAGTGAAATAAGTAGTGCTGTTAAAATACCTAAAATCGCGCGCAGCGTAAGGTAAGAAAAAACATTAAAACCACTGTAATACTGTGTTAAATACTCGGCCAGCCAAACTAACATGACGATACTCCATTGTTGCCATTTTGCTGGCTATTTACTAAATCTGTGACCACAAGCTCCATACGAGAACTACGCGAACCTTTTACAACAACTGTGGTTTTTTGCTTCGATTGAGCAAGTTCACTTTGTAATTGTTGTAATAATTGTTCACGGCTTGAGAAGTGGCGGTTTGGCTTTTCAAATACATCACTGGCTGATTTACTTAGTACGCCTAAGCTATAAAGTTCATCAATGCCTTTTTGCTGTGCATATTCACCGACTTGTTGATGATAAAAACGCGCTTCTTCACCAAGCTCGCCCATATCACCTAACGCCAAAATACGACGCCCCGGCATATCACTTAATAAATCAATTGCCGCTTTAACCGATTGCACGTTCGCGTTGTAGGTATCATCAATAACCGTCAATGTGTCTGACACTTTAAGGACGTTTACACGACCTTTAACTTCACCCATGGTTGCCAGCGCTGATGCAACACTTTCGAGGCTTACACCCAGCTCAGTGGTTAACGCGGTGGCTATTAATGCATTTGCAATATTATGTTTGCCCGGTAAAGCCAGTGTGACAGGTACTTTTTTATCTTTATTACAAAGCACAAAAGAAGCACGGGCTTGCTCATCAAGCACCACATCTTCTGCCCAATAATCTAATTGTTGGCTAGTAGAAAAACGTTTTACGTTGCGATCAGTTAATTTATCAAGCCAAAAATCGGCATAATCACTGTCGCAATTAACTACGGCAACACCATCAGGCTTTAAGCCGTCATAGATTTCGCCTTTGGCCGTTGCTACACCTTGTAGTGAGCCAAAACCTTCTAAGTGAGAAGCTGCAACATTACATACCACAGCAACATCAGGTTTCGTCATTGCTACTGTGTATGCAATTTCACCAATGTGGTTGGCACCTAATTCAATCACCGCATATTGGTGTTGTGGTTCAAGGCGTAATAACGTGAGTGGTACACCAATGTCATTATTAAAGTTGCCTTTTGTTGCCAGTACTTCACCATGGCCAGATAAAATCGCCGCACACATCTCTTTAACGGTCGTTTTACCCACGCTACCTGTAATAGCAATTGTTTTTGGTGCAACCTGTGCCATCACAGCTGCGCCAATTTGGCCAAGCGCAATACGTGTGTCACTGACCACAAACTGCACAATATCGACATTAACAGGACGCGC
Organism: Pseudoalteromonas sp. XI10; assembly: GCF_001469895.1. Lineage (GTDB taxonomy): Bacteria > Pseudomonadota > Gammaproteobacteria > Enterobacterales > Alteromonadaceae > Pseudoalteromonas. Next base: position 196,475 of record NZ_LOPY01000051.1, read on the forward strand.
TACAATGGCAGCTATCGCGCCTTTTTCTTTTGCTTGCGCAACAAATTTGTGACCATCAAAATTAGGCCCTTGTAGCGCTAAAAACACTTCACCATCGCACAAAGTACGAGTGTCTGTGTTAATATTTTTTACCGTTTGATTACCACCTTGGTAATCTGTTGCTAGAACTTTAGCTAGCCAATCAAAATCCATAGGGATCATAACTGCGCCCCTTGCGATTTTTCATTTAATTGTTGTTGTACATATTGACGATCGCAGAAGTCGATTCGTTGGTCGCCAATAATTTGATAATCTTCGTGGCCTTTGCCCGCAATTAGAATGACATCATCAGCACCTGCTTGCGCAATGGCATAACTAATAGCCAGCGCGCGGTCTGCTTCACAATGTGCACGTTCAGGCTGCTCAAGCCCCGCAACCACATCAGCAATAATTGTGTCAGGGTCTTCACTTCTTGGGTTATCGCTGGTGACAATAATATGGTCTGCATTACCTTCAGCAGCTTTTGCCATCATCGGGCGTTTGCCTTTATCACGGTCACCACCACAGCCAAACACACAGCTGACGCCACCTGGAACATGTTTTTGCAATGCTTGTAATGCCAGAGCTAACGCGTCAGGTGTATGAGCATAGTCAACAATACAAGTCGGTTGACCTGGCGCACTAAATGCCTGCATGCGCCCAGCAACAGGCTGCAATGATTTGCACCCTTCAACGAGTAATTCAAGTGGGTAACCCATACCTAATAAAGTGGCCATTGCAGCGGCTAAATTATATAAGTTGAACTCGCCAAACAGTGTGCAATTAACTTCAGCCTGCCCCCAACTGGTATCGAACTTCGCCGATATACCGGTGTTATCATATGTTACATCGCTGAAATACACAAAGCGTGCATTTTCAGGTGTTAGGTTTTTATGGCCGTAACAAATTAGGTTATTGAAGTCGTATTTTTCTAACCACGCTTCAACTTGAGCATCATCTTGATTAAGCACCACAAGCTCAGGCATATGGTCACGCATTAACATCAACTTCGCATCACCGTAGGCATCCATCGTGCCATGATAATCTAAGTGGTCACGCGAAAGGTTAGTAAACACAGCGGCTTTAAATTTACACTGATCAACACGTTGCTGAACTAAGCCATGAGATGAGACTTCCATAGCCACAACATCATGCTGTTCTGTTACAAGTTCAGATAAAATACGCTGTAAATCAACGCTCGATGGTGTGGTGTTTGCAAGCTCAGCCAGGTTATCAGGGTGCCCATAACCGAGCGTACCAATCACAGCCGCACGTTTATGACAGTGCTGTGCTAAATGCGCGATCATCGCTGTAGTCGTTGACTTGCCATTGGTGCCTGTCACACCCACTAAATCCAACTGCTTTGATGGTTGCTGGTAAAAAGCAGCTGCAAGTGCAGGCAGCTTTTTCGCTAAATCGGTAACTAAATAAAGTGGTTCAAACTCACTTTCGAACTCACATAAACGGTCAGCAATAACTGCCACCGCACCATTTTCAATGGCTTTTTCAATAAACTGTCCGCCATCGAGTTGATGACCTTTTATGGCGACAAACACATCGCCAGCTTTTACATCTCGGCTATCAAGACGTAGTTGATTGACCACTAAACTATTGGCCTCAACATCAATATGATTAAGAATCGGTTTTAAATCACGCATCGTTATCTTTGCCTTCTACGTACGCAACCGCATCTTTGTCCGGTGCAACGTTTAGAATTCTTAAGGCATTGGAGACAATCTCTGCAAATGCAGGACCTGCCGTCGCACCGCCGTAATAAACATCTCCACCCGGCTCATTAATCAATACTACTACCGCTAAACGCGGGTTGCTTGCAGGTGCGATACCAGCAAAATAACCAACGTATTCGTCACCGTAACCACCAACAGCGGCTTTTTTAGAGGTACCTGTTTTACCTGCAGCACGATAACCATCAACGTGAACTTTTTGTGCAGTTCCACCTTTCTCAAACACGCTTTCCATCATGTGAACAACAGCTTCAACATCTTTTTGTTGAAAAACGCGTTCACCTTCTGGTACCGACTCTTGTTTAAGTACAGTCAATGGGCGCATAACGCCGCCTGAACCTAACATGGCATAAAAACGCGCCATTTGTGCGGTACTTACTGCTAAGTTGTAACCAAATGATAGTGCCGCAATTTCATGATCAGACCAGCGGCGATTTGGATAAAATAAACCACTGCTTTCACCAACCATGCCCGTGCCACTGTCGCTGCCAAAACCAACTTTTTGATAAAGACCAACAAAGTAATCTTTTGGTAACTCTTGGCTGACCTTAGTCACACCCATATTGCTTGAATATTTTAAGATCTCTCTTAAAGTCATCTCACCATGATTACGAGTATCTTGCACAAGGCTTCCACCTACTCGCATCCAGCCAGGGTAAGTATCAACAATTGAATCCGGTTGAATTACGCCGTAGTCTAAACCAGCTAAAATGGCTAGCGGCTTAACAGTTGAGCCTGGCTCAAACAAATCGGTGATAGCACGGTTACGGCGCTTATGCGGCGCAGCATCTGATAAGTTATTTGGGTTAAACGATGGGCTATTTACCATAGCCAACACTTCACCGGTTTTGACATCAACAACCATGGCTGAACCTGAGGTCGCTTTGTACGATAACACCGCTGATTTCACTGCCTTATAAGCAATTGCTTGAATACGTTGGTCGATACTTAAATGAATACTCTCTGGCTCTACACGCTCGCGCTCATCAAGAACTTCTACTTCACGGCCTTGCGCATCTTTACGAATAGTACGCTGACCTTCAACACCGGTTAACGCCTTTTCATAAAGCTTTTCGATCCCCTCAATACCATGACCATCAATGTTAGTAAAACCAATAACATGAGCTGTCACTTCACCGGCAGGGTAATAACGTTTTGACTCATCAAGTAAGTGGATACCTGGTAAACGAAGATCACCAATATAGTTAGCTACAGCAGGGGTAACCTGGCGTTTTAAGTAGACAAAACGACGCTTTGGATTATCACGAAGGCGAGAGTTAACTTTACTTGGGTCAATACGTAATACATCCGCAAGTTCACGCCAGCGAATATCATTATTGTAATAAGCGGCAATACGTTTATCTAACTCAACAGTATTTTCAGCAAGTGCTTGCTGATCTTCACCATTTTTACGTGCTTGACGCAGAACCTTACTGATCAGGGATTTATGTAGTGCTTTAGGATCGGCATACACACTCACCACAGGCACGCTGACTGCCAACTCTTTACCATTGCGATCGAAGATCATGCCTCGCTGCACATGTTGTTTTTCAACTCGAACAGTACGTTTATCACTTTCTGAACGCGCTTTATCTGGCTCAATGACCTGTAAAAAAGCGGCACGCGCAACCAGCGTCATAAAGACTAGCAACACCACTGAGCACACGAGCAAAAAGCGCCATGTTATCAAGGTATTCGTTGGCTTTTTCCCTCTGCTTCTCATTGCAGTACCACCACCTGTTCGTCTTGGCTAGTTGGCCGTTTCATTTCTAATTGCATGGTTGCGACTTCTTCAATACGCGCATGCTGCGAATAAAATTCTTCTTCTACAAGCAAGTAACGCCACTCAAGATCAAGTTCATCGCGCTCTTGCAGTAATTTATCTTGTTCAATCAATTGTTGACGCGCTAGGTGCGTCACTTGAACCACACTTAAGCTCGAAGCAAGGATCACAACCAACAAGGCCAAGGTCAGCTTATTAGCTCCTAGGCCTTTAAAAATCTCTACAAATAAATTGGGTTGGCGATGTGTCGCTTTAGCTTTCATTACAACCTCTGAGCAACCCTTAACACAGAGCTACGTGAACGCGGGTTAGCTTCTATTTCCGCCTTACTCGGCTTAATGGCTTTACCCACTGCCTTTAACGTCAGGTTTTTGTTTATTTGTGCGTCCGTCAAAGGCAGACCTCTGGGTATCGCCTCTCCCTTACTCTGTTTTTTTATAAACTGCTTAACAATGCGATCTTCTAACGAGTGGAACGAAATAACGACTAGACGCCCACCTGGTTTTAAAACGTCAACAGCGGCTTGCAGTGCAGTTTGAATTTCTTCAAGTTCACTGTTGATATAAATACGGATCGCTTGGAATGTACGTGTAGCTGGATGTTTGTGTTTATCTTTCACTGGCACCGCTTCATCGACTAACTCAGCAAGCTGCTTTGTGCTTGTGATTTCAGTGTGCTCACGTGTTTCAATTATTTTATGAGCTATACGGCGACCAAACTTTTCTTCGCCGTAGGTTTTAATCACATGAGTGATATCTTCAAGCTCAGCTTCAGCGAGCCATTGTGCAGCACTGCGACCACTGGTTGGGTCCATGCGCATATCAAGCGGACCATCTTTCATAAAGCTAAAACCGCGTTCAGCATCATCAAGCTGTGGCGAAGAAACACCGATATCTAACAAAATACCGTCTACTTTACCGATTAAATCGTTATCTTCGGCAACTGTTTTAAGGTTTGAAAAACGAGTGTGGGCAATCGAAAAACGTGCATCATCAGCAAACTTTTCTGCGGCTTTAATAGCTTGTGGATCTTGGTCAATTGCTTGTAAACGACCTTGCTCACTTAAACGCGCAAGAATTTGTCCAGAGTGCCCACCGCGACCAAATGTGCCATCCATGTAAATGCCTTCGGGTTTAATATCCAAAGCATCTATGGTTTCGTCCATCAGTACAGAGACATGTTCAAATTGCGCTGTCATTAGCTATTTTTTGCCTTTTTATTATTGTGGTTAGAGTGAGAAATTATCGAACTCAGGATTCGCCTCAAAATCGCCTAGGCGTTCAATTTCAGTATCTTGGCGCATTTGTTCATGCCAACGATCTTCATCCCAAATTTCAAACTTGTTCATCAAGCCAACCAACATGATTTTTTTTCCAAGTTCTGCATGTGCGCGTAACGACGGCGCCAGCAAAATTCGGCCATTTTTATCTAGTTGATACTCTGTAGCGTTACCGAGCAGCATACGTTGCATACGGCGAGCGCGTGGATTCATGTTCGAAATCTTTAATAATCGTTCTTCAATTTCGAGCCATTCTGCTAGCGGGTATAACCACAAACAAGGTTCATTTAAGGCCACGGTGCAGATAACCGTTCCCTGATCTTCAGACAAGATCGCATCTCGGTACTTAGTTGGTACCGCAAAGCGTCCTTTATCATCCAAACTCAGAGAGCTCGCACCCCGAAACATAACTTGCCTTAAAAATAGGTTGTTAATCGTTAATGATTATTTCCGATCCAGTTTGATCCACTAAAAACCACTTTTTACCACAGTGCTCCAGTTTAGGGCTTGACAAGCCATTTTGTCAAGTAAGCAGATCATCATAAGCGCCTTGTGAAGCCAGAAAAAATAAGGCCTCAAGCAAAGCCTATGAATTACGTGGGAAAAAGTGGAAAACATCGAAAAAAAATATTTTTTCAATTTTCTTGGCGATGTATTAGGGAAAAATGGTTAATGAATAACCAATGAATAATTACAAAATTATCGAATGTTGTAATTTTTACTTAATCACCCTGCAAGAGTTACGAATGTTCTCCCTCCAATGGCTGATTAAAAATTATAATGCATTGAAAAATTTAATTTTTATTATTTGGTATGAAGGTTGCGATAGGTTAGCTACCAATTAAATGGCAATTTTTAAGGAATGATTATGACTACCGCAACTTCTAAATCGAACTCAAGCACAGAAACTAATAGCAGTGCAAACTCGAACGCGGCTCAAGTAGAGGCGCCATTCACAGAAAAAGCAACTGAAGCAGCACATCACGCTGTTGATGCACTTTCAACTCGTGCAGCAAGTGCTGAACATAGTGTTCGCCAAGGCGCATCGAGCTCTGCTCAAACGCTTTCTGAAAAGCAAGCTGTAGCACGCGCTAAAATTAATGAGTACAGTGGTAAAACTCGTAAGCTTGCATCAGAAAACCCACTTGCAACAGCAGGTATTGCCTTTGCTGCAGGCATGTTAGTAACTGCTCTTATTCGTCGTAAGTAATTGTTATGCAGTCTTCTCAATCTACAGATGAGAAAACGCAAGAGGCCACTGAACAGCCGTTAAACGCTGATCAGTGGCAAGATCATCTTGCTAAATTATCTGATTACGGCAAACAGCTATACATTGACTACCGTGAACAAACTGGAACTTGTAAAAAGCTTGCAGCTGCTGAGTGGCGCTTATCAACACGTTCACTCGCCTTAACGATCATCCTACTCGTCTGTTTTGCAGGCGGCTTGGTGCTACTTTGGGCTGGTCTACTTGCTACTGTCGGTATCGCAATATTTAGCTTTAGCCAATCATTGTGGTTAGCCGCTATTTCACTGATTGCATTACAACTGCTATGCCTTGCATGGCTTTGGAAAAACATTGGTTATGTAAGTAGTAAGATAGGCTTTGATCACACGCTAAAAAGCGTTCGTCAATTATTTAATATTAATAAGGATGAATGATGTTAATTGATTATTTTATTAATAAACCACAGCACAGAGTGACTGAACTAAGCCAACAAATGGATCTACAAGATGAGCTTAAACGTCAACACCATCAAGCATTCAAATACCGTTTAAAACGCTTTGCAGTAAGTAAAGTAGGTATTGCCAGTGCCTTCACTGCGGGAATGGGCTACGAAGCACTTAATAACTCAGACCACAAAGACGGTAAATTGAAACAAGTCAGCCGCTTCAGCTGGTTACTGCGTTTGTTGTGATCTTTATCATGTAATGTTTGCTTTTTACTTCTCTTTGCCACCTATTTTCATTACCTTAAACACAAACGAGCAATTTGTGAGAATGTAAGGTGAAAAAAAGGATTGTATTAACAGGCGGCCCTGGCGGTGGTAAAACAACAGCCATCGATCTATTAAGACGTGAATTTTCTAATCAAATTGTTGTTGTACCAGAGTCTGCGACCATGCTGTTCAGCGGTGGTATAGAACGTGGTGATGCAACTCACCTCATTAAAGCTCACCAACAAGCTATCTTCAGCTTACAAAAACACCTTGAACATATTCAGCGAACCATGCACCCAGATCGTTTAATGCTTTGCGATCGTGGTAGTTTAGATGGGCTTGCCTATTGGCCCGGTGAGCAAGATGAGTTTTTTCAGTGTTTAAACACCAGCCCAGAAATCGAACTTAACCAGTATGATGCGGTGATCTTTTTTGAAACAGCTGCTAAGTCTGGGCAAAGTATTCATTCTAATAACCCTGTAAGAAACGAATCTGATCAGCAAGCCATTTTGCTTGATGACAAACTACAAGCTGTTTGGTCACAGCACCCTAATTTTAATTTAGTGAAAAGTTCAGAGTCATTTATTCAAAAGGTGATGTTTGGCATCGACACTATCCGCAAGGTCATGGATAGTTATAACTAACAGCTTAATCAGTCATTAAACTGTTAGTTATCAGAGTCTATTAACCACGATTATGTGGTCGAGCGTAGTCTATATCAGGCCCTTTTGGCACAACTTGAGTTGGGTTGATCATGGTGTGGCTAAAATAATAATGACGTTTTATATGATAAAAATCAACGGTCTTACTTACACCTTCAATTTGATATAACTCACGTAAATAGTTGCTGATCGCCGGATAGCTCTCAATAGTACGCAAATTACATTTAAAGTGGCCCACATAAACACTGTCGAAGCGAATTAAGGTGGTAAATAAACGCCAGTCGGCCTCAGTCAGTGTCTCACCCACTAAGTAGCGATTAGCTGTTAAACGTTGCTCAATCTTATCTAGAGCGGCAAAGAGATCATCAAAGGCTTCTGTATATGCTTCTTGCGTTGTCGCAAAGCCTGCACGATACACCCCGTTATTGATGTTGTGATAAACAAACTCATTAACTTCATCAATTTCAGAACGTAACGATTGCGGATAAAAGTCGCGTTCATTACCTGTTAGGGCATTAAACGCGCTATTAAACATTCTGATAATTTCAGCAGATTCGTTGCTAACAATACGCTGCGTTTTTTTATCCCAAAGCACGGGAACCGTAACACGACCTGAATAATCGGCTTTGTTACGCGTATAAATTTGATGCATAAATTCGCTATCGAAAAGTGCATCACCGGTGCTGTGATTGTCTTTATCAAAGGTCCAGCCATACTCTAGCATGTCAGGACTTACAACCGACACACTGATATAATCTTCAAGGCCTTTTAAATGGCGAAAAATCAAAGTGCGATGTGCCCAAGGGCAAGCTAAAGAGACATAAAGATGGTAACGATCTTTCTCAGCTTTAAAGCCCGCATCACCACTTTGCCCTGCACTGCCATCTTCGGTTACCCAGTTACGTAACTGGGCTGCCTCACGTTTGAACTCACCTTGATTGTTATCGGTGTCGTACCATTTATCTTGCCATTGGCCATTTACTAGTAATCCCACAATAACCTCCTATAGTGTGCCAAATTTACCTAGCTGATAGTCACGCACTGCTTGCTGTAACTCAGCTTGGGTTGTCATTACAAACGGGCCCATATGAGCGATTGGTTGCTTAAGCGGCTCACCGGCTAGGATCAACGCCCCGGCACCAGTTTGCGAGTTAAACTCAATGTTACTGCCAGGCTCTAAAATCAATAAGCTGCCTGCTTTAACTGGGCCGCCCTGTTCAGTATGAATTTCTCCAGTATGGATATAAATCATCACCTTAGTTTGCGCTAATGGTACATGGTAAAACTGCGTACCAGCCGGTAAAGTCACATCAGCAAGCATGCCATCAGCGGCGAGATCTTGTAGGCTAGAGTCCTGCTTTTCACCGGCAAACTGCCAGCTTCCTGCCAACGCTTTAAGCTCAACACCTTGCTCATTTTGAGTCGTTGGCGCTGGCGCTTCAGTGGTATCTTGATAACGTGGTGCTCTGAGTTTCTCAGCACTTGGCATATTGAGCCAAATCTGAAAGCCGTGCATGCCTTCTTTGGCATCCGCTAATGGCATTTCACTGTGGATCACACCAAAACCGGTACTCATCCACTGCACATCACCAGCACGAATCGCTTTTTTGTTACCCATTTGATCTTGGTGCTCAAAGCCACCTTTAATAATATAAGTAAAGGTTTCAATACCACGGTGAGGATGCGCAGGAAAGCCACCCATAAAATCACTGTGATTATCTGATTTAAGCTCATCGATCATTAAAAAAGGGTCTAAATACTTGCCATCAAAGCCAGGAATACGACTGATGTTTACGCCATCACCATCTTGTGTGGCATGGCTATTTAATTGTTGAATCACTTTCATAACTTTACTCCCGTAAATTGTATGAAATGATTGTAGGCGCTAATTTAACTAACAACCATGAGTAAAATTAGCGCCAATCATTCTATTTTTAAGAATGCTCATTTTGTTGTCTGGTTAACCTATCAGCCACTGTAGCACCCCGCTCTCCAACTTCTTTCTCTGGCCCTATGGTGCTATCGACTAAGGTTTGTTGTTCAGCACTAGCATTAATTGCCGCACCAAAAATGATGATGTATGCGCTGATATAAAGCCACATCAACATGATCACCACACCACCTAATGATCCATAAGTTTCGTTATAACTCGCAAATTGCGATACATAATATGAAAAACCGATTGATGCGATGATCCACAGCAACGTGGCAAGTATTGAGCCAGGGGTGATCCAACGCCATTTGGCGGGCGTTCTATGCGGTGCATAGCGATATAAAAATGCTAATGCGCAATTAAAAATAATGGCTAATAGCGGCCAAGTAATAAGCTGAATCATTAAATCGATAAGCTCAGTTAAGCCAACTAAGTTAAGCACTATTGGTAAAATACCAATGATCAATAACGCCACCAGCGCAACTACAATAGCACCTAGCGAAAATAAAAAGCGCACCACTAATGCCATAAAAAACTGGCGCTTGTTACGCTGATGGTAGGTAATATTACAGGCAGTGATGAGAGCTTGGCAGCCTTTGCTGCTACTCCAAACAGTCAATAATAAAGTACCTATGGCACTTGCACTCAATACCTTTTGCGATTGCTGAGTGATACCACTAACCTGTAGCAAAATGATGTCACGGCTACTTTCAGGTAAAATGGTAATCACTTTATCAAGCTGATCATAAATATCTGTTGGCGAGGCAAAATATGCATACACAGAGACAATAGCCGCCAGCGCAGGGAAAATAGCCAACAAGGCATAAAATGCCACACCCGCCGCCACAAAAGATAAATTGTCTTGTGATAGGTTGTGATAAACCCGCTTGCAGATATCCCACCAGCCTCGCATTGGGATCTCCATCGGTGAGCGAGCTTGGTAACCTCGATTGTCCTTACTCATAAACGACCTAAAAAATTGCCTTTAACACTCTCAAACTGCAAACAACTTGCCAGTAATAATGGCCTCTGAATTGCATTAAGCTAAGCTTATAAAAACAGTATAAGGGTCCATGGAGCGGTGCGATGAGTTATTATTTACTTATTAAAAATCAATTGGCTAGTTTGTTTACACCGACAGTTTCAGTAACGTCACAAGCAATTCCTGAGAGTCTATCTTGGCAAGACTTAAACTCTCAAATTACGCAGTTTTTACATACTACATGGCAAATGTTACCTGCACTGACACTCGGTATTGTAGCCATCATTGTTTGCTACTTATTAGCTCGTCCTTTATCGTATTTATTAATCAAACCGCTTGGCTTTGTCAGTGAAAGTAAACTTTTGCATGTGGTGACTAGGCGCTTTTTTAGCATCATTATCATCTTGTTTGGCGTGTACTTATTTTTGCGTCTTGCAGGGCTCACCAGTTTTGCCGTGGCGATTATGAGTGGTACTGGCTTAGTCGGGCTTATTTTAGGTTTTGCGTTTCGCGATATCGCCGAAAACTTTATCTCAAGCATGCTGCTCAGTGTGCAGCGCCCTTTTCGTATTGACGATGTGATAGAAGTTGATGGCCGTTTAGGGGTAGTTAAAAAAGTGACGGCTCGCGCCACAACTTTAGTTGATTTTGATGGTAATCACATTCAAATTCCCAATGCGACTGTGTATAAAAACGTCATTAAAAACCTCACCGCAAACCCAAAAATGCGGGGGCACTTTAATGTTGGCATTGGCTACGATAATGACATTCGCTATGCCCAACAATTAGCAATGAAAGTGGTTAATCAAAACCCTGCTGTTATTAATGATCCGCCAAGCCAAGTCTTAATTGATTCATTAGGCTCCGCTACTCTTAATCTAACCATTTATTTTTGGGTAAATAGTAACGAACACAGTACTATCAAAGTGGCCTCACAATTAATGCGAGAGCTGGTCAATACCTATTTAGCAGAGCAAATAAGCATGCCTGATGATGCTCGCGAGCGAATTATTTTAAATAGCGAAAACGATACCGAGCAGCCAAACAATAGTGTAAGCGCAGAGCCAAAAACAGCAAAATCACTTGACGACCATAGCCTTGATGACGTTAGCAGTGATGCCGATGATATTCGCGAACAAGCCGATCAATCTCGCGACCCAGAACAAGGTAGCAATATAATTTAAAATACTTATGGGCTAGGCTTCATCATTGGGTTTATCTTGCATAGCGCGTTTAAACCCTTTGACTGACGTCCCTAAATCTCCACCTATTCGGGATAACTTTTTTGTGCCAAATAACAGCACCACAATTGCAGCAATAATGGCTAATTGCCAAACACTAATTCCAGCCATAACAACCTCATTTTAAAATAAAAGCGCCCTTACAGGCGCTTGTTCAACACTAACACTAGGAATACTAAAACTAGAAACTAGCTCGAACACCCAAGGCTACTTGAGTACCAAAACGCTCAAGATAACTCACTTGGTCAGTACGCTTGGTGTAACCCCAATAACGCTCATTCGTTAAGTTCGTTGCTTCGGCAAACACTGTGAATTGGTCACTGATGTTATAGCTCATGCTGGCATCTAACTGACCATAATCAGAGATCCAATATGGACCACCCCATGCATCAGGATCCGACAAGAACTTGCTGCGCCAGTTATACGCTAAACGTGCTTGGAAACCATATTGCTCATAGTAAACCACGGCGTTATATGAGTTTTTCGACATGCCTCTAAATGGCAAACCTGATTCTTTTAGCTCTGGTTCATCGTAACTACTGTCAACATAGGTGTAGTTAAGCTGAAAGCCTAAGCCATTGAACGGTTCGGGTAGTAAGTTTTCTAACGACTGCTGATAAGCAAACTCAGCCCCTTTAATAGTTGCACCATATTCACTCTTACCTGGGTAAGATGCAAAGTAACGCACACCTTCGATTTCAACTGGGCTTTCGACGTAATCGATAAATGATTTCAGGTCTTTTACAAACACCCCGCCGCTTAACGAGCTACTGTCTTCAAAGTACCACTCTAAAGTCATATCTGCTTGATTAGCTTCTTCAGGTGTTAACGACGAATCACCCATAGAAAGTTGCGGTAAGCCTTCACGATATGTATCAAAGTTTGGCGCAAGCCACGGACGTAAGTAGCTTAAAGATGGGCGGCTAATCACTTGTGCCGCAGAGAAGCGGTAAATTAAATCATCGGTAATACTAAGCTTAAAGTTCATGCTTGGTAAAATGTTGCTGTAATCCCCTTTAAATGATTGCTCAACGGTTTCGCGCCAACCATTTTCAAGTGGTTTACCATCTTCTTGAAGGTCAATTAACGATAGATCATAAACCGACCCTTTAGAGCTCACTTCTGTTTGCGAGCCGCGAATACCAACGTTTAACATATACGGCATATTTGCAAGAGTGCTCTCGAGCGTCACTTGCGCATATGCTGTTAGGACTTCTTCGGTTACCTCATAAGTGCCCGATGAATTAAGCGATGCAACAATGCTCTTATCAGTTGCTTCAGCATTAATTGAACGATAATAAGCAAGTAACTTATCGTAATCGAAACTTGGCCATGGCTCAGGTGTAATGCTACTTTCGCCTTCTAAGAAGTTATCGAAATTCGCCTCTACAAACACATCACTTGGGATTTCAAAGAGGTTAAAATCACCAACATTGACCACGGTGCTGTCATCGAATTCATAGCCATCGCGTTCTAAATATTGACCACCATTACTAAATTGACTGGCATTTTTTGATGCATATTCAAGCTGGCTCTTAGTTTGTTCAAGGTAAGTTAAACCAAAATCAACACGGGTAACTAAATCGCTTTCTGGCACAAACGTCCCAGTAAACTTAAAGTCATTAACCGTGTCTTCAACCCCAGTACCTGTATTACGGCTATAGTGTGCACCGTAAGATTGATCCGCAGTTAAGCCCGGCGATAAGGTCACATCTGGCAGCATATTACCCGTGGTGTAATCAATCCCAATCGAGTCAATAAAACCACGCGCAACAATAAAGCGGTTATCACCGCCGTTTTCGTTTTTCGCTTTTGAATGGGCAACATCCACAGCCAGTGTTAGGCCATCCATTGGATACCATTTGGCATTAAGGGCAAACTGATAAGTATCGGTTTTACGTGGGTTGGTTAAGTTGAGTAGCTCCACCATGGTGTTACCGGTTTGCGTCATTGATACTACGCGACCTGAGTCATCAAATTCTGCATCAGTAAACACTGGCGTGCCTGGCGTCCAGCTTTCATCATAGTTAACAAAACCAATTTGATAGCGATGACCATCGGTGTTGTAACGTGAATAAAGAGCATCAAAGTTAATATCTAGGGTATCTGTTGGACGCCATTGCATTGCTAACGTCGCACCGACGCGTTCACGCACATCCTGCGCGTTGGCAAAATACATGTAACTCGGGATTTTTGAGGCAAATATTTCACTTTGCCCATCAATTTCTCCGTTGCCGTTCATGTCGACTGGCACACCTGCGCTGTCTGCCCCCCAACCTTCTTCTTCGTCAAAAAAGCCGCTTGCCGAGTACGTGTCTGCACGTAAGGTTTTCTTAGAATACGCACCCGAGAAAAGCACACCAAAAGTATCATCATTAAAGTTGTCACCGATGATGAATGAAGCATGCGGGTGCACATCGCCTGTTCGCGATTCATAAATCCCTTTTGCTGAAGCGCTCAAGGTAAAGCCATCTTGGTCTAGTGGTTTACGCGTTTCGATATCAACAACCGCACCAATACCCCCTTCAATTAAGCGTGCTTCTGGTGACTTATACACTTGTAGTGCCCCCACTAACTCTGAAGCAATGGTGTCAAAGTTAAAGTCGCGGCCTGAGTTTTCAGAAGCCAGTTTACGACCATTCAACGTGGTAATGTTGTAGCCGCCACCTAAACCACGGACTAAAATATTTTGCCCCTCACCGCCATTACGAGTGATGGTGATGCCCGGAATACGCTGCAATGCTTCCGCTAAGTTTTCATCGGGGAACTTACCGATGTCATCAGCGACAACGACATCAACAACCGTCGTTGCTTCTTTCTTTCGAAAGTTTGATTCTTTAATACTGCTACGGATCCCTGTAACTTCAATAACCTCAACATCCTCTTCGGCCTTACTATCGTTTTCTTGTTGTTGGGCCGTCGCAGCGAAACTGACTGATGAGGCCAAAATCGAGCTTATCAGCACGCTCAAATATGTTTTTCTAGTTGTTGTTGCCATGATGATTTCCTGTTTTTAAATGTTCAGATTTTTTCACCATAAAAATGGTAATGAGTAAGGCCTTATATTTAATCTATAACAAAATGAAACAAACTAGCAACAATTAATCACCTAGTGAAACTTTCGATAGTTACGAAATAAGTTTCAAAAACAGCAAAAATGGCTTCGCATGCCTTTAAAGATGGGGAGTTAATTTCGAAAGTTACGATAATGATTTTTTCTGAATATTTTCTTTTCGGTGGGGAGGTTCGGTTTTTATGAACAATAAAAAAGGCGGCAAAAGCCACCTTTCAATAGTTCTATTTAACTAGGGAGTTAAACAGTAATCACTTCGATACCTAAGCTCGTTAATGATTCAACGAACTCTGCCGGCATATTTTTGTCGGTGACCAGCACATCGATTGATTTAAGCGGCAATACATTATACAAAGCACGCTTACCAAATTTACTTGAATCAGTAACTGCAATGACTTTATCTGCGCGGGTGCACATGGTGCGATTCAGCATTGCCTCGGGCTCATAATGAGTGGTGATCCCTGCTTCTGAGTCGATACCATCAACCCCTAAAATAACCTTTTTAAAGTTATATTTACTAAGTGCTTGCTCGACTTCATTAGAGTAGAAAGACATTGATTTCTTTCGCAATTGCCCACCCAGCATAAACACATTTGCATCTTCAATATCTGCCAGTACATGGGCAATATTAAGGCCGTTTGTCATCACCGTAAGGCCCTGCTTATTGGTTAATGCTTTGGCAACTTCTTCTGTGGTGGTGCCAGAATCAATAATTAAAGAGTCGCCATCATCAACCAAACTTGCCACAGCTTTCGCTAATAACACTTTCACTGCGTAGTTTTCGTTATGCTTGTCTTTTACCGAAAGCTCTTTTGCCAATTTATCGCAGGCAATTGCCCCACCACGTGAACGGACAACTAAGCCACGCTTACCGAGCTCGTTAAGATCATGGCGAATGCTAACCTCCGAAATATCAAAGGTCTTTGCAAGATCTTTAACATTTACTTTGCCATTTTCCTCAGTCATCAGGACGATTTTTTGTCTTCTTTCTATTGTGGTTAGCATAGCTGGCCTGTTGTTTTAATAGCTGCTTTCAAATTTGTAGTTCAATATTACACAATTTACAGTTTCAAAGCCAAATTTAGTTTCGAAATAAAATAAAACTTTCAAAACTTACGAATTTTGTTTTATGATTATTTCACAACAAACTTCTTTGGTGACAAAAATGACAACACAAAGCTCACTGTTAGAGCAAACAGAACACACCAATCGCACGCAATTGCTGCCTATGATGATCATAGGTGGCTTGTTTTTCTTATTTGGTTTTATAACCTGGCTTAACGGCTCCTTGATCCCATTTTTACAAATGGTCTGCGATCTCAACCATATTGAAGCTTATATGGTGACACTGGTGTTTTATATCGCCTATACCGTGATGGCACTGCCAAGCGCCAAGATTTTGCAAATATTCAGTTATAAACATGGAATGTCGTTTGGTTTAGGCACCATGGCATTTGGTGCGCTGCTGTTTATTCCTGCGGCACAAATTCAGGCTTACTGGTTGTTTTTAGTTGCCTTATTTACTTTAGGTAGCGGCCTCACCTTATTACAAACCGCTGCGAACCCTTACATCGTGCTAATAGGCTCTAAAGACACAGCAGCCGTGCGCATTAGCATTATGGGTATTCTCAATAAGAGTGCTGGTGTGGTGGCTCCATTACTCTTCTCAGCAATTGTGTTTAGCGACATTGCCAGCTTTAGTCCAGAGGCTCTGGCCCAATTGAACAGCATTCAAAAGCAATTACAGTTACAAGAACTGGCTAATCGTTTAATTACTCCTTACTTTGTAATGGCAATCGCATTAGCGATATTAGCGGCGTTAATCATGCTGGCTCCGCTACCAGATATTGAACAACCAAAAACTAGCAACAACAGCGAGAGTAAATCAGTACTGCAATTTCCACACTTAGTTTTAGGCGTGATAGCTCTTTTCTTTTACATAGGTGCAGAAGTCATTGCCGGCGACACCATTGGCCTTTACGGCAAAGAACAGGGGGTATTGCAGTTCGCAGAACTCACCTCTTACACCATGGGCTTTATGGTGCTAGGTTATATTTTAGGTATCGTGTTAATTCCTCGCTTTTTTAGTCAGCAGCAGGCGCTGATATTTTCTGCGTTAAGTGGTTGTGTGTTTTCACTTGGTATCATTTTGATTGAACCGCAACAAACATCAATTGCAAACGTAGTGCTCTTTTGGCTTGCTGATAACAGTTTTCCAGATACCGTGTTATTTGTTGCATTACTTGGCTTATCGAATGCGCTGGTATGGCCGACCATTTGGCCAATGGCCCTTGCAAATCTTGGCGATAAAACCCAAACCGGCGCGGCATTACTGATCATGGGGATTTCAGGTGGCGCGCTATTGCCTTTGGTATACGGTGTATTTGCAGAATATACAGACAATGCACAACAAGCTTACTATCTGTTGATCCCTTGCTATGCGTTTATTCTTTATTACGCACTGATTGGTCACAAACTAACAAGTTGGCGTAAGTAAAGACATGGGCAGGCTTAGTTGTTTTACTATTTAACTAGCCTGCAACTTTTCTGATGTGAAATAGCCCAGTAGCAAAAATTCACGCACGGTAAAAATACACTTATATATTAAATACTCGTCACGCTTATCAGGGCTCACTTCTGAAAGAGGTAAGGCTTGCTGCGCTATTATGCGCTGTTGCTGCTGCAAAGAAATTGAAAATAAACCTGTAAGTTTATCTGCTAATTGCGACGATGAAAGAGTACCTTCTGCAATCAGCTCTGCGCCTTTTAAGCATGCCGCACGTTCAGTCGTAGTTAGTGTATTTGCTAGCATTAAATCTGTGAAAGCGACTAAATTAAAATACAGCTGTTCATTTGGCTCCAGTTCCAAAATAACCGCCTGCATTTGCGTGACTACATCCCGGTGAGCCGCTGTTTTAAGCACCTCAAAATGATTGTCATCCACTTTATCAAATAGCTGAATCGCAGCCACTGGCGTAATAGCCGCACCGAGTAATGCTGCTAAACATTTAATCGCATTTCGCCTTTGTAGATCAGCCATTGAACACCCCATTTTGATAATGTCGTGCAGCATGATCGGCGGCTCTTGCAGTAAATGCCATATAGGTTAACGAAGGGTTCTGATAACCCGACGAGCACATAAACGAGCCGTCAGTGACATAAACGTTACGCACACTATGAATTTGGTTGTAACGATTAAGCACTGAGGTTGTAGCATCATGTCCCATGCGCGCAGTTCCCATTTCATGGATGGCCTGCCCCGGCGCTGAGCCTTTATCGTAGGCTTGCACATTCAGATAACCTGCTTTTGTTAGCATCTCAACGGCTTGTGCTTTCATATCCTCGCGCATGCGCTGCTCGTTTTCTGCAAATTGACAATCGAAATTAACTAAAGGTAATCCCCATTGATCTTTTAATACCGGATCTAAACTCATTTTATTACGATGATAAGGCAGGCATTCACCAAAGCCTATCAATGCAACTTGCCAAGGCCCAGGTTTGGCAAGCTCTTCTCGAAAAGCCTTACCAAAGCTAAGTTCTTTAAAGCCCCGTCGCCAATCTTTGCGTGTTGCGTATCCTTGATAGCCATAGCCGCGAATAAAGCTATGCTGCTCGCTATCATAAAGGTTTCGAAAACGCGGGATATGAAAACCAACAGGTCTATCGCCATCATTAAAGTTATCAGCAAAACCTTTTGGTTCACCCGTTGCGCCAACCCTAAAATGGTGATCCATGAGGTTATGACCAAGCTCTCCACTATCGTTCCCTAAGCCATTAGGAAAACGTGCAGAGGTTGAATTTAATAATAAGGCTGTTGTGGCTACCGTTGATGCACAGCAAAAAATGATATTCGCTCGCTCAATACGCTCTTTTTTAGATTCAGCATCAATTACTTTGACACCTGTGGCTTGCCCGCTATCTGGATTGTAAATAATCTCTTTGGCAATGGAGTGAGTCTGAATAGTGAGTCGCCCAGTACGCATCGCTGCAGGTAAGGTAGAGGCTAAACTACTAAAATAACTACCGGTTGGACAACCTCGCATACAGCGGTTGCGCTTGCTGCATGGGGCACGACCTTGCTCAGGCTTTGCCTTGGTTAAGTGCGCTACTCGTCCGATGGTGAGGTGACGATTAGTGTAGTGAGTTAATAAACTTTGTTTAAGCTGCTGCTCTACGGCATTAAGCGCAAAAGGAGGTAAGTAAGGTCCATCTGGTAGCTGAGGTAAGTTCAGCGCTTCGCCAATAACCCCGATGTAGGCTTCGACTTTATCGTACCAAGGCGCTATATCTTTGTAGCGCACAGGCCAATCAACGCCGTGACCATCTTGTTTGTTGGCTGCAAAATCTATATCACTGAAGCGTAAGCATTGCCGCCCCCAAGTTAATGATCGCCCACCCAGGTGATATCCTCGGATCCAATCAAAACGTTGCGATTCTAGATAAGGGTGCTGCAAATCATTCACAAACCAATGTTTTATTGATTGCTTGGTGGCATAGCCAGTGCGTGCTTGTTTAGCTTGGTTGCGCTTTTCTAGCAGGCTAGGCCTGTCACGAAATGGCAGTTGCCAATCATCTTTAAAGGCAGTGATATAGTCTGTACCGTGCACAACCTGCCTGCCACGTTCTAGTAGCAGTACATTGAGTCCTTTTTCGGTTAGTTCTTTAGCAGCCCAGCCGCCAGTAATGCCACTGCCAATAACAATGGCATCGAATACTTTTGCCTGCATTCGTATCGTTAACTTTTAAAAGATTTGCTTACCCGCACAGATCGTTGCTTGAACAGAAAAGTCTTTATCGAGCAGGGCAAAATTAGCCTGTTTACCTACCGCAATACTGCCTATTTGCTCCGCTTTATTTAAAAACTCAGCGGGTACTAAACTGGCCATGTTAGTTGCTTCAACTAGGCTAGCGTCGGTTAGGTTATAAAAACGTTCAACGCCAACTTCCATGGTTAATGTACTGCCCGCTAAAGAACCGCTCTCAGTTCGCGCAACACCTTGCTCAACCACAATAGGAAGCTCACCTAAACGGTAGCGGCCATCTTGTAAGCCTCCGGCGCTCACGCAGTCTGTGATCAGAGCAATTTTATCTGCCCCTTTTAAACGGTAAACCATGTTCATGATGCTCGGATGCAAATGAATACCATCAGGAATAAGCTCAACCATGGCATCGTTGTCCATCAGTAATGCGCCAGTACAGCCGGGATCACGATGATGAATACCGCGCATACCATTAAAAATATGCACACCACCGCAGGCACCATGAGCAAGAGCTTGTGTTGTTTGCTCAAAATTAGCATCTGTATGGCCGAGCATCACACGCACACCTTTATTGGTGATATAGCGGATCATGTCGGGCGATTTAAGTAGTTCTGGCGCTAACGCAAATGAGCTTAAGCAACCTTCACATGCGGCATAAATTTCATCAAATCGCTGTTTAGTAAGCTCTAAAAAAAATGACTCGTTATGCGCGCCTTTATGTGCTTCGGCAAAGAATAAACCTTCGTTATAAGCCCCTAGCAACTGCGCTCCAGCCAAACCTTTTTGATAGGCACTCGCCATATTTTTATAAGCTTGAATTGAGACGTCCCAGTCTGCAGTCACCGTTGTGCCAACAAAACCCGTTACGCCGTGCTTTGCTAAAGAACGAGAAATAGTCTCTAGTGATTCTGGGGTGCCGTCCATAATATCGCAGCCTTCCCGGCCATGAATATGTAAATCGATAAAGCCCGGAAATAAACTGTGCTCACCTAAATCAATTACCTCGATCTCGGGCGCTATTTGCTTAGTAATGGCAGTAATTTTACCTTGCTCGACCAAGACCACGTGATCGAGTAAAACCGCATCAGCAGTCACCACTTTTGCGGCTTTTAAGTAATAACGATTAAGATGCGTTGGAATTAGCATGAACACTTCCTATTATTGCAGCGCCTCTTACGCCGCTAGAATCACCAAATTTTGCGCGCTTCACTTCTGGCACGGCAAAACCTGAAAATAAATGAGTTTGAATCGCGTCAGGGAGCTTTTCTACTATTGCATCAATGAGCGACAACCCGCCCCCAAGCACGATTACTTCTGGGTGCAAACTTTTGCTAATAGCAGCAAAGGTTTCGCCAAGAATATCTAAGTAACAGGCGAGCACCTTTAAGGCTTGTTCATCACCACGTTTGATATCGTTTGCCCATTCAATCGCTGATTTAGGAGATTGCGTAATATGCTGGTACAAGGTTTGTACGCCGGGCCCTGCAATATAACTTTCGACACAGCCATTTAAACCACAGCCACACTTTAAAACTGGCAGCTGGTATTTTTGTTGTAGATACGCAGACAGTGGTAAATGGCCGTACTCCCCTGACATGCCCAAACCTTGGTTAAACAAGGTTCCATCTATACACATACCGCCCGCCGCACCAGTGCCTACAATGGCACCGAATACTCGGCTATAACCTTCACCGGCTCCGCCATTTGCTTCTGATAAGGCAAAACACCGGGTGTCATTTAATATCGCAACAGGGCGTTTTAATAATGCTTGAAGATCATTGGCAATCACTTTGCCTGTGGCACACGGCACATTAGCCGACAGCACTTTACCTGCATCATTAACAATACCTGGCATACCGATGCCCACCGCACCTTGGCAACCCGATAGCTCATCGGCTTTGAGTACCTGCTGATAAATTGCATGCAAAAATTGCTGATAGTCATCAGTTGGCGTAGTAATACGCCAACTTTGCTGTTGCTCTAAATTATCATTAAAAATGGCGGTCTCTATTTTTGTACCACCAATATCGAGTCCGTAAACAGCCATACTTTACCCACACTACTTAGCGAGAAGTTAATGGGTAAATAGTTACCCCTTTTACAACACGGTTAACTTCGCCCGTAGGACAAGGGTTATCTGGTGTTAAACCGAGTGACATTGATTTATAAAATGCAAAAATCTGACAATAGACAATATAATACAGACCTTGCCAAACATCATCTAGCTCGACCAGTTCAGTATTTAACGCCAGCTTTTTAACCGCTAAACACTGTTGGTCATTTAATAGTTCGTTATATAAATCAGCATCATACAAACTACTATAAAAATCACTTGAGGCCATTAGCATCACTGCGGTTTTATCATTAATGATGGTTTTAGGACCATGACGAAAACCAAGTGGGGTTTCAAAGTAACTTATTAAATCGCCATTGGTCAGCTCTAAGCACTTTAAGGCCGCTTCTTTAGCATAGCCGAGTAATGAGCCTGCCCCTAAAAATACCAGACGTTCAATGTCAGTTTGCGCAAACCCCTTGATCTCTTCAAGTTGCGTGTCGAGCAGCTGCTCTGTCTGCGTAGCAACTTGTGCAAGCTGATTAACATCAGGGGTAAAAATACATAATGTTGAAAGCAACATTGAGGTGAAACTACTGGTCATAGCAAAGCTTTCATCCAGGGTTTCTTTTGGCATAAGTACACTAAAGCTGTTTCTTTTAGCTGTTGCTCTTTTCGCTAACTCACCATTTTCATTACAGGTAATAACTAAATGAAAGCACTTTTCAACAACTTGCTCTGCGATATCGACCGCTGCGACACTTTCAGGGCTATTGCC
The DNA here is from genome assembly GCF_001469895.1 of Pseudoalteromonas sp. XI10. Lineage (GTDB taxonomy): Bacteria > Pseudomonadota > Gammaproteobacteria > Enterobacterales > Alteromonadaceae > Pseudoalteromonas. The sequence goes on from NZ_LOPY01000051.1 coordinate 218,722, forward strand.
TGAGCGCGCATAAGAAACAAGTAAGGTTGGTGTGCCCTTCTGTAAAAAACCATGTGGGTTAGACACAATGTCGGTGGTGCTAACTGCACGCACATTTAAATCTGTTTTGGCTGTTAAGTGTGGTGCTAGTGCCTCACCAACATAAGCTGATGTGCCAGCCCCTGTTAATACGATTTGCAGTCCTTTTAATGCCAAAATTGGCGCTAAAAATGCGCTTATTTCTGCTCGATGCGTTTCAATAATAGCCGCCGTATTGCACCATGACTCTGGCTGCTGAGAGATTTCTCTTGCTGTCCAATATGCGTTTTGCTGCTTAAGCTCTGTTTCGTTTAATGATAAATACTGCGTCATAATTAATTCTCTCTCAACACCACTTATTGATTACAAGCACGCGAATAGGTATTCGTTACTTCCATTATTTTATTGAGTACTAACTCACGGGGTGATGAGTTAATTTGGCCATTGATCAATGCCTTGTATTGCGCTGGCATAAATTGGCTAAGTAAAGTTTGTGGAATAATTTGCCCTTCTAAGTTTTCAAACAGTGTTTCTACTGTTTGTTTTATTTCATCTTCAGGCCAGTAATAACGAATACGGTCGCTATAACTATAAGCTCTAAACAGCTTAGCTTCAGCACCTTGTGTTGGGTAAAACTTATTCCAGTAATGTGGCTTTTCAAGCATGATGCGATCACATACATCACGTAAATTAGAACGCTTAGCCGCTTCGACTAATTGATCTTCAATATAAGATAACGCAAACAACCCTTCGCGCAGTGCATAAGTAAGCTGTGGGCCCACTTTTAATATGGCAAAGTGATCTTGTACCAGCTCGTGGTAGCAATGATCTGGCTGATAGTCGGTAGAGTGAGCTTCATAAACAAGATTATCGACAGTGGTGATAAACTCTTTCAGTTTTTGCGCTTCATTACGTTGGTAATCAAAAACTTGATGGTTATCAAATTCAACTCCCGGCTGCACAACAACAGCAATAACACGCGACCAGACATCGCTTATGTTTAAGTTAGCAAATGCAGCCTGATGTAATTCGATTGTTTGCTGTACCCCCTCAACATGGGATACCTCAATAATTTCATGCTCTTCTGTTGCGCCACCCGGAGGAGGAACTTCAGTACCCACCACATAAAGAATATCGTTATCTTTTGAAACCGACTCAGCGGCTTGGCACATCAATGCTGCACGCTTGGCAATTTCGGCATCAGCTAAACGTTCTCCATCGTCAGCACATGGCATACTGGCATCTAAATGAATTTTCTTAAAACCAGCGCTTGCATAAGCTTTTACTAGGTCAACAGCTTTTACCATTGCAACCTCTGCAGGCTCATTTACCCAACACACGGGCCCTAAGTGATCACCCCCCAAAATAACGCGCTGGGTATCTAACCCTACTTTTTCGGCTATTGCATGAACAAACTCAACGAAGTCATGGGGCTTCATCCCTGTGTAACCACCAAACTGATTAACTTGATTCGCCGTAGCTTCAATTAAAATTTCGGTGTCATCATTAAGAGCTTGCAACATTGCTGCTTCGATAACGAGCGGGTGTGCACAACACACAGAATAAATACCCTGCGCTTGCCCTACTCGATTGTTATTTATAATCGTTTTTAATGCATTCATGGTTTTCTCCAAGCAGCTTACGCCTATGGTTAGATACGTGATTTGAAATTACAGTAGCACAGCGCGAAACGCTGCGCAACAAAACGAAAGACAATGAAAGCCATAAAATAAGTTTAAAACACGCTAACTACGCTATTATATAAGGATAAAAATGATAAAACCCAAAGTTACGAAAGAATTTGAAAGCATTTAATTGTAATTGACTTTGAGTTGCGATATAACAGAAACAACTGAAACCCACTATTAAAATAATCTCAGTGATTTAGGTATCGTTATGACAATAGATAGACGTAGTTTTTTAAAATCTGCCGCAGCCATTACCGCCGCGACAGTCGTGACTGGCTGTGCGAAAAGCCAACAAGGTGATAATCAAAGCACACCTCTTGCAGCACAAGGTAAAAGCGTAATGGGCTTAGCTGTGCCAGCAATGGATGTGGTACGTGTTGGTTTTATTGGGGTTGGTCAACGTGGTAGCGGCCATGTAAAACATCTTTGCCATATTGAAGGTGTTGAAATTAAAGCTATTTGCGATACAGATCAGCTAATGCTAGATAAGTCTGTTAATTATGTTGTTGAAAAAGGCTTACCTAAACCAACTGCTTATACGGGTTCTGATAAAGCCTATTTAGACATGCTAGCTCGTGATGACATCGACATTGTGATCATTTCAACCCCTTGGAAATGGCACACACCGATGAGTGTTGAAGCCATGGAAAGTGGTAAACATGCCTTTGTTGAAGTACCTGCAGCAACCACGATGGAAGAGTGTTGGCAACTAGTGAACACCGCTGAGCGCACGCAAAAGAACTGCATGATGATGGAAAACGTTAACTACGGCCGTGACGAGTTAATGGTATTAAACATGGTTCGTAAGGGGATATTTGGCGAGTTACTACATGGTGAAGCCGCTTATATTCATGACCTGCGTTGGCAAATGAAAGAAATTGACCGCAGCACAGGTTCTTGGCGTACTTACTGGCATACCAAGGCAAACGGTAACTTATACCCAACCCATGGTTTAGGCCCTGTTTCTCAGTATATGAACATCAACCGTGGTGACCGCTTTGATTTTGTTACATCAGTCAGCTCACCTGCACTTGGCCGAGCAGCTTACGCAGAGCGTGAATTTCCTGCAGGCCACGAACGTCGTTCACTGAAATTTACTGCTGGCGATATGAACACCAGCATTATTAAAACAGTGAAAGGTCGTAGCATTATGGTTCAGCACGACACCACAAGCCCTCGCCCTTACAGCCGCCATAACCTAATTCAAGGTACTAATGGCACATTTGCTGGATTCCCTAACCGTATTGCTCTTGAAGATGTGCCACCAGCCATCGCGAAAATTTACCAACAGCAATATGAAGCTGAGCTCGCTGCGTGGGAAAAAGCAGGTTCACAGGGTCGTAAGCCACATATGCAAAACTTCCATAGCTGGGATCAAGATATGGAAAAGTGGCGTGCTGAGTTTGATCATCCACTATGGAAACGCATGGGTGAAGAAGCGGTCAAAAACGGTGGCCACGGCGGTATGGACTTCATTATGCTTTGGCGCATGATCTACTGCTTACGAAATAATGAACCACTCGATCAAGATGTATACGATGCCGCAGCATGGTCATCAATCTTCCCGCAAAGTATGGCATCGGTTGCTGATAGAAGTAACAGCAAAACGATTCCAGACTTTACCCGTGGCGCTTGGCAAACAGGTAAGCCACTAGGGATTGTGTCTTAGCACTTACTCTCCTTGAAACACTAAAAAGCCCGCCCTTTGCCCTGCGGGCTTTTTTATTGTTTATACCAATTCGCTTAATTGAGTAGTCTATTTTGAGGCAAGAAGACCTTGTTGATAACAAGGCAAAAATTTCGTGATTTAGTTGCTCTAAATGAGAAATTTTTAACGCAGGTAGCGACAGGTTTAATCCCTCAAAATGATTAAGTATTATTGCGGATTGGTATTAATCCTTATTGTTTGCGCGTAAATCTAGCGCTGGCGCTCTATCACCTATCTGAGGGTAATATTTTACGTCCCCTTTACGCTGTTTAAACTCCGCTTTCGCTTTTTCAATTAAACTCGGATTTTGGTACAACTTTACCGCGCTCAAAGCAAGAGTTTCAGCGGCAAGAATCATCCCTTTGTGGCCAATCGAAGTACCACCAGAAGCAACCGCCTGCCAACTATGAAATGCTGTTCCTGGTACCCAGGTTGAAGCAATCAGGCCCGCCGTTGGTACATTCCAACTCACATCGCCAACATCTGATGAGTAAGTGCCTGCGTGCACCTTATCGCTTAGAGGCATTATTTGCTTTTCACGACCTATAATTGATTCAGCTTTTTTACCTAAAGTAGGACGGATCTGCTCTGCAAACGCCTGTTCTTTTTTAGAGTATTCAATACCACCAAACTCACTCATGCTTTCGTGCATAACATGGGCTAACGTCATATTAGGTAAAATATCCCATACCCCCGAGACGACTTCCCACTCTGCTTTGGTGCCAGTACCGAGCGCAGCTGCTTTTGCGGTGTTTTCTAAGCGCTGCCAAAGCTCTGCGAGATCTGCGGCTCTTGGCGTACGAAGGTAGTAATAAACCTCTGCAAACTCAGGCACAACATTAGGTGCACCACCACCATTAGTAATCACGTAATGAATACGCGTATCAGAAGGCACATGCTCACGCATCATATTAACCATGTAGTTCATTGCCTCGACACCATCGAGTGCTGAGCGGCCTCTTTCTGGCATCACGGCGGCATGCGCAGCAATCCCTTTAAAACGGAATTTTGCCCCTTTGTTTGCTAATGACGATGTCGCATCCGCATTGTTTTGTGATCCGGCATGCCAATGTAGAGCAATATCAACATCATCAAACAAACCATCACGAACCATATACACTTTACCTGCTCCACCTTCCTCAGCAGGGGTACCATAAACCCTTACTTGCCCTTGCGTACCTGTTTCTTCAAGCCAGCGCTTGATTGCCATTGCAGCTGTCACAGAGCCACCAGCAAATAAGTGATGACCACAGGCATGGCCCGCTTGCTTGCCTGCAATTGGGGAGTGAGCGGGTTTCGCGTCTTGCGATAGCCCAGGCAAGGCATCCATTTCAGCCAAAATACCAATCACAGGGCCTGAATCACCATAACTTGCAACGAAAGCTGTTGGCATACCTGCAACGCCTGATTGAATATCAAAACCAGCGTCTTTAAGAGTTTGCTGCATTAACGCGCTACTTTTATGCTCTTGAAATCCAACCTCTGCCCAGTTCCATAAATTATCGGCAATATTAATCGCGGGCTTTTTAAGATCATCAAAATAACCACTAACACGCTGTTGCTCATTACTTGCCTGTGCAGACTGAGAAACTAAAACACCAACAGCTAACATACTTAATGCTAATTTTTTCATCGGATTTCCTATTTATTATTATATGACTTAACACTTCCCCTTCATCCTAAGCGCATTTTTAAGTCGCTACAATCTTACACCTTAAATATTTAGCCCTTTTTGTTTGTATAGATAAGTAATTATGAATTAGGTATGCAATCAATGAACTTTACTGCAGAGTGGTTCTAGCTACTGTTGAGAAACTTTTCGATAATTACCGTTTGATTAATGCTGAATCAACTTTGCCCACAAAAAAAGCCCGCAACGTCAGCGGGCTTTTTGATTAGGCCTTTAGCTTACTGAGCATGTGCTGCAGCGCGGAAAATCGTGTTAGTTAACAGCACATTCATGCCTTCAAGGTAAGCGCGATAAGTTGGTGATTGTGTAAAGCCTATCACCATGCCTTTGCCTTGCGGTTGATGAACAAGCAATGGCTTATACGCAAGCTGTGCTTTATTTTGCTGCCATAGATAACCACTTGCTAGCACATCATCTTTACCTGTAAACCAGGCTAAGTTTTTACCTGAGTTCAGTTTTATTGGCGTGTAAATATCATTACCGTAAGCTACCGCAACAAGGTCTTTATCAACCCCAGCGGTTAACCAATGCTCTTGGTCTACTTCAACATTTGCAAGTACACCAGCTACATAGTCTGGCGATGTATGTGGCTCAATGCTCGCTGCTTTTAAATCATCGCGAGAAGTGAATAACTGCCCTGCCACTTTACTACTTTTATCATCATTGCTACTTGCTTTATCTTCTCGATAAGCTTGCTCGCGTTTAACATCTAACAAACCGTAATCAGCATTAGTGGTAAAGCGGTTAGCATTACCTAAGGCAATCAACACGCCACCCGCTTCAACCCAGCTTTTCAAATTAGCTGCACCCGATTTACCGAGTGCTTGCTCGTAATTACCTTCTGGTAAAATAAGCACTTGGTAATCACTTAAATCGGCCCAAGCAAGCATGGGTGTGCGAATAGCTGTCACCGGGTAGCCAAGCTGTCTTTCGATAACAAAACGAGTGTTACCGGCGCTTAGCTCACGAGTAGCTGCATCCCATGCAATCGCCACTTTAGGTGCCAGCATAGGCACTGTTTTGTTACTACCAAAGCTTGGGCCTTCAATCACCCAACTTGAATCAACACCATCAACTATTGCACCTGTTTGCTCGGCAATTTGGCTAATTTTAGTCAGTAAGTTTTTATCGTTTAGGCGCTTTTCGATTACTAAGCTACCCGCTGGATAGTTAGTTTTATCACCTAATACAAATGCTTGGTCAGCACTTTTCAGTTTAATGCCAGCTTGCAGTGCTGCTGTTAAAAAGCGTGCTGCGGCCGTATCACCCCAAGCAACAATATAAGCTACTGAGGCTTCTGGATTATTCACTTTGCCAAGCAATGTGTCGTCGGCCTGAACTGCTTTGCTATCTGCGCTAACTGCGCGACCACAACTATCGCTATCTACATTAAACATCATCGGCAGTGACCAACCTGTGACATCGTAAATTTCATCACCTAGGTTACGAGCACGACGTCTTTCTTGCTCTTTTACAAATGCTTCAGCCATATCTACTTGGTCTGTAAATGTGGTACGTACAAATACCCCGCGTGGCTGTGCAGTATCAATAAAATAGCTACCCGCTTTATACTTAACGCCACAGGCTTTGAAGTCTTCAGTTGCTTGTTTAACTTCAACACCATGCTCAGCCATTAAGGTTGCGAGTCTATGAGCGCCTTCACGGTTACTTTGCTTAGGTAAGATATAAACTCGCTCTTTGCTATCTTTACCCGAATCAATTGCATCAACTTGATATTGATAAAAGTCACCTAGTAGTTTTTCACGTTGGTTGGCAGCCCCTTCGGCGGTCGAAATTGAGGCCACAAATTGACGCTTTACAGTATTAAAATAGGTGAGTAGTTCACCGGTATTTTTCTCAAACACGTGGCCACGTGCAGAGCCTACTTCGTAAGTTGATGCTGATGCACCATAAAATACTGGCCAGCTATCACCGTAACCTGGATAAAAGGCATCAAAGATTTCACGGGTAAAGTAATCAAAGCCAAACTCATCAAAATACTTCGCATGATTTTGCCCAATCGCATCCATGTTGGCGATTTGGGTTTTCGTCATATGCGGATTAAATGGCTGAGCAGCCGGTGCAAAGTAGTAAGATTGGTCGCCGCCCATCTCGTGAATATCAACCACCACTTGTGGTTTATATTTATTGATTGCAGCAACTCTGCCTTTACTTTCAGGTTGAGTAAGCGCTAACCAATCACGGTTCATATCAAACAAATAATGATTTGTTCGGCCTCTTGGCCACGGCTCATTATGCTCTGCACTTAACCTATCTGCACTGTGCTCAAGACCCACAGTTGCATAATAACGAGTAACAAAGCGCTCACGACCATCAGGGTTTTGTAATGGGTCGATAAACACCACTGTGTTATCTAAAATTTTGCTGTTAACGGCATCATTCGGGGCTGCTAGCAAGTGATATGCAGTAAATAATGCAGCATCGGTTGAGCTAATTTCATTACCGTGCACGGCATACTGAAGCCACACAGACGTCGGTAAATTTTTAATTAGCGACTTAGCTTCTTTTTCAGAGGTGATACGCGGATCAGCCAAGGCTTGGGTGTTATTGGCGAGAGTTTCTAATGAGCGAATATGCTCCGCAGTGCCAACCACCGCATAAACCAGTTCACGACCTTCCCAGCTGTTTGCGTACTTAAAAACTTTAATACGATCAGGCGCAGCTTGCTCTAAAGCGCTAAGATAACGACGCATATCGTTGTAATTGGTGATACGCTCACCTACATCGTATCCGAGTACTTGTTTAAATGTTGGTATTTGCTGATTATAAGCCGTGCCCGGCCACATTGCTTCGGTATTCGCTGCACTGGCATTAAAGCTTGCCGTTATTGCCACAACACTCACTGAAATGGCTTTTATTATTTGTTTGGCGCTCATTATTTTTCCCAAATGAAAGTATCTGATTTGTACATTACAAAAGTATCGAAAATAAACAAATTAAAAACGTTAGATTGGCAAAAATTAAAGACATAAAAAAACCGCAGCGATTGCTGCGGTTATTATTAACATAGCGGAGCTATTTAACTAGGGTCATTTCATCAAGTAGGTAACCTGCGTTATCAACTTCTTCCATTAACCAAAGCATGTATCGAATATCAACGTGAATAGCACGGGTGATTTTGGCGTTAAAGTACCAATCTTTGGTGATTGATTCATAAGTCGAGTCAAAATTAAGGCCCACTAATTCACCTTTACCATTCATGACTGGCGAACCTGAATTACCACCTGTGGTATCAGCGCTACTTAAAAAGTTGACTGGTACTGAGTTAACTTCAAGAGGTTTAGCCGCTTGTGGCTCACAACCAAAGCTGAATAAACTACAGCTGACACCTGGTAAACCTAAGTCACCGCGGTAGTACGCGCCAAACGCTTGATTTTTGTAAACTTCAAGTACTTTATCAGTAACAACAAATGGTTTTTCACCTGTGTGTTTAGCCACTAAACCACGTAGGGATGTAAATGGCGTTTTATAAACAGCATCTGCCGCTGGGTAACCATCAACTTGTGCATAGCTTACGCGTAGTGTGCCATTTGCATCTGGGTAAACTGGCTTACCTTTAGCATTATTGAAAGCGATCACGGCTTGCATATACTGCGGGCGAATTTCTGCTAAACGACCCGCCATTTCTTTTTTATCAGCTTCTTGCGCCATGTTGGTATCGTATAGAGCAACAGCTAACTTTATGAATGGGTCGTTTGATGCTTCAAACTCGGCTACAGATTTACCAATCCAGTTTACACGTGCTTCTACATCTGTTAGCTCTGTATTAGCATAAAAAGAAGCAATAATCGCTTCAAGCTCAGCTTGTGTAGTGGTATCTGTAATACCTAAGCCGTCGTTTAATGCCGCTACTTGCGCTGTTTTATCTTGCGCTAAATAGCTATCTAAGTAGCTTAACCATAAGGCTTTATCGACTTCAGGCGTAAACTGTTTTTGTAAACGCTCTAAACGCGCTTTAAGCATAGGAAGATCGCGCTCTTGATAACCCATTTCGCGCTCTGCATTTGGCTTTTCGCTTTCTTTAGCTAAGCGGTATAAACGAATTGCCGTACTTAATAAGTCTGCGCGTTTTGCGTAATCAAAGTAAAAATGGCTCTGTTGCTGTGCGTGCGCTTCTACTAATAATGACTTTAATGCGTGATATGAATCTGCGTAAGCTTTACGCTCAGCACTTTGTGCAAACCAAGCGAGGTACTCTTGTTCTTGCGCAGCTTTAATACCCGGAATATCCGTTACTTTAAAGCCATCTTGTAAGCCTTCCAGTTTCTTTAAACGGTTGTTAGTGCTTTTTACACGAGAGGCATATTTAACTTGTGCTTGCTCATCGCCTTCACTCTGCTTGGCAATCACATCAAGAGTCATGTTGTAAGTATTAAGCAGTGTCGGGTAATACCAACTCGCTGAATAATTTACTTCATCTGCTAGTTTATAGCGGCTAGTGCGACCTGGGTAACCTGCCACCAGCACGCCATCACCTAAACTTACGCCGTTCGCATTCACTTTTAAGAACGACTTTGGCTCATAAGGTACGTTATCTTCGCTGTAATCTGCAGGCTTACCATCTTTACCAACATAGCCACGTACAAAGGTAAAATCGGCCGTGTGACGTGGGTATTCAAAGTTATCAATGTCACCACCAAAGTTACCTAGCGCTTCTGCCGGAGCATACACTAAGCGCACATCTTTGATCATCAGTTGTTTGATCATGAAGTACTCTAAGCCATGGTGAAAATCACGTACCGTACAACGGTAGTTAGGATCTGACTCACACTCGCTGATCAAGGCTTTGCGGTTTGCTTGAATCGCTTCATAACGCGCTTTGCCGTGTAGATCTGCTGATAAGTTACCCAGAACGCGATCAGTTACATCATCCACTTGTTCAGTTACGTACAAACGCTCTTGTGGGCCTGCAGGTAACTCTTTTGACAAGTCAGCTGCTAAAAAGCCTTTTTCAATTAAGTTATTTTCTGGTGTGCTGTTATTTTGGATCGCACCATAAGCACAGTGATGATTAGTTACAGCTAAGCCTTTTGGTGAAACAAATGATGCAGAGCAATAGCCTAAACCAACCACTGCATTGAGTGGATATTGGTTAAGATCTGCCACTTGTGAAGCCGGTAACTCAATACCAACGCGGTCAAACTCGCTTTGTAATTGTTTTAATTGATGCGGTTGCCACTGCCCTTCATCAGCGTGTGCGCTACCTACAGCGACAACACCCATTAGTGCTAATGAAGTAGTAATAATATTTTTTTTAATCATGTTAATCCCAGTCAGTGCAAAGCACTATTCCATTGTTGCCTTAAAAAATCGCGCTAAGACTACCATAACCTTGATTGAGTAAAGGGATATTGCGATTAAATACGATTGGAGAGTAAAAATAGAGGAGAGAAAAAGCTCCTACCGTAAGAATGCAGTTAGCAGGAGCATTATTCGATTCATTTATTAAGCACTGGCTTTTAAAAAGTCATAAAGTTCATCTTTTAGCACGGCGCGTTGATGCTTCTTTTCATGCATGTCCGCATCTTCTATTGGAGAGTCTTGCAACTCAAGAGAGCGAATTTCTTTATCCATATCATCATAACGTTGCATGGTTTTCTTGAAGTGAGCATCGTGTTTCGCGAGGCTATGGATTAATTCATTAAACTCTGGGAATTCATTCAATAACGAGTGTTTTTCGCCTAGCATGGGCAACTCCTTTAGCTAGAATTTAAGTTCAATTTCACTGTACCACTGCAACATACAGAGTCAACGCAGTAACCTTGTCCGAGATCAATAATCACAACGATTTAGAAAATATAGCGTTTAAACTAGAAATGTTCCTAAGCTTTAGTCCCATTAAAATCAGGACACATGAACGCGTATTTAATTAATATAAGAATAATTCCTAGACATAACTTATTGAATTAGGGATATAATAAAAATCTATGGAGGGATTATGCGAATTGGAATCATTGAAGATCATCAACTGGTTAGAGATAGCTTTAAAAAATTATTAGAGCTACAAAACGGGTGGCAAGTTATCATAGAAGCCTGCTCAGTCACGGAGGCAAAACTTGCTGTTAACTTAGAGCAACCGAATGTATTTATTGTTGATATATCAATGCATGACGGTGAAAACGGACTCGCATTTCTTACCTATCTAAACACTCACTTTCCCGACATAAAAACCATTGTTGCTTCTATGTATGACTACGAGCCTTACGTTAGCAACGCCTTAAAGCTGGGCGCTCAAGGTTATGTTTCTAAACGCTCAGCATCAGAAGCTTTAATTGATGCAGTCAATTCAGTTATTAAAGGAGGGCGCTATATCAGTGAAGATGTGAAATTTAATACTACTTCCCCCGTAAGCAAACTTTCTTTTTTAACACCAAGAGAGAAAGAGGCACTTCCCTTATTTGCCAAAGGGCTAAATGCTAAACAAGTTGCGCAACAACTCGATATGATGCCCAAAACAGCCCACGTACATAAAACGAATATATACAACAAACTTGAAGTTACTAACTCATTTGAATTATTAAAAATTGCTATAGATTCCGGGATGATCACACTTGATGAACTGGCATAAGCTCATTTCAACAAAGTATTCTTCACGCAGCTTTATAACTGAAATATTTAACCAGTTATTAGTGTTTGCGCTTTACTTTTTAGCCTTATATTTATCCTCTTGGGTGAGTAATCATTTAGAAACCGTTGCCCAAAGTAGTGCGATTTACCTGCCAGCAGGGGTGAAGCTTGCATTCTTTGTTATTTTTCCAGTGCGATTTTGGCCAATGCTTTGGATTGCCTCTCGACTTTATGCGTCGTATTTAGGTGTCTATTACAATGGTGAATGGAGCTTTGATTTATTTCACGGTTTCTTTCAAGAATTAACCTATATGGCTATCGTCTACAGCTTTAAGAAAAGCCGCTGGCCACCAAAAATCACTTCTAATTCCGGGGCTTTGTCGTTAATTCTACTTGCCGTTTTTTCAGCTTCTTTTAAATGGTTTTTGTTTTCGAGCGCCTTTGAATTCACAACCTGGTTAGAAGGTAAACAAGTACTACAATATCAACTGAATATGACATTAGGCGACTTAACGGGAACATTATTAGTGGCCCCGGCATTATTGTTAATTAGCCAAAGCTACAGCCTTGTGCCCTCTCGTCATCATGCTGTTATTTTACTAAGCTTATTAGCACTAGCATCTATTTACATTGTTAGTTACCTAGGTCACTCAGATCTTTATCCCTTGCTACGCCTTTGCTCACTTCTGCCGGTAATTTGGTTCTCTTATAAATTTGGTATTAAAGGAGCAATAGCAAGCGCCTTGGTAAGTAATACGCTGATCGTTGCACAAGCAGGCCTCACCCAAGATGCGACCAATACTTATATTAGCCAATTATTTATTTTAGCCAATTCAGTAACAGGGTTACTGGTAGGGACCGCCACTAACGAGTTAAAGATCAAAAATAATCAACTACAAGCCAGTAACGAAAAACTCTCGGCGCTGCTTGAGAAAAATAAACAGCTCGCTAAACGCATGGTAACTGTGCAAGAAAATGAGCGAAAGTACTTGTCTCAAGAACTCCATGACGAATTAGGCCAAAATCTAACAGCACTTAAAACTGACCTGACGGTACTTTCGATAGCGCAACGAAATAATGAAAATACCCTCGTTGAAGGCCTAAAAGAAAATGCAAAGGCGATGTATGACTCTGTTTATCAAATTATGCATCACTTAAGACCTAGAGAGCTTGATGAGCTTGGGCTAGAGCAAGCTCTTAAAGAAGGACGCTTTAACTCTCTGCTAAGTAAAGCATCAATCAAATACGTAGCTGAAATAAACTTAAGTTCTGCAATATCAGATGAACATCAAACAGCTATTTACAGAATTTGCCAAGAAGCAGTCACTAACTGCATCAAGCACAGTACAGCCACAGAGCTAAGGCTCAGGTTGTTGGCTCACGAACAGTATATACGCCTTACTATTATAGATAATGGAAAAACCAAGACCACACTGCAAGAGTCTGGTGGCTACGGGTTATCATTTATTGAAGAGCGGGTTATTGCTCTTGGCGGTACATGTACGGTTACTGAAATAGATGGATTTAAAATTGAAGTATACTTTGATATTTAAATACAACTAGTTACCTTAAATAAACCTGCTTGGTAAGATATTTTTTCTTAATATTCGCAAGCTGTATTTCTGCTTGATTGCCTATAAGCTGTAACAACAAGCCATGCGCTATTTCCCTTTCGCCCAACTTCGATTTAACAACAACTTCTTTACCAATTGCACCTTGCAACCTTGGTTTAGGAAAACTCGCTTTAGTAACAGGTTTAAGCCCCTCGTTTTCAACAAACAAATTTAGACAATGCTGCTTAGCGGCACTGATCCAGTCATCATGGGATTTAACAATATCAACGTTATTTAGAAAGTGTATCAAAGCGCTATTTCGACTACTAAATTCGCTCGAAACATCAGACATATTTTTCACTTGTGCCCACTTACGAATAACAACGTACTTGCCTTGCTTGAGCCTAGCTAAACTCGTCGACGCCCCCGTCATCCTGCTATACCATTCAATTCTGTAACAAGAAGAGCCTAAGCTGTGAAGAAGAATAGTCGTATTGCCAAACTCCTTAGTACTTCCCTCAATAACACTCATTTTCAATCCATTAAGCATAAGTAAATTAGATTTAAAGGATATAAAGAACAAGCCGTTATGATAATGAGTGACTTTCTTAGTGAGCCTAAGAAAAATTCCTAGTTTGCAGAGAATGGTTAAACAACTGAAGAGTGCCCTCTTGATAATAAAAAGCAAACAATTTCGATTTGGTTTGAGGGTTTCGAGAACATGGCTTTTTTAGAAAACAAAAAGCCTCGGTAAATACCAAGGCCCTTGTATAATTTGGTGAATCAGCCAATAAGCCGCTGTTTTGTATGCGCGGAGTGGATTTTCTTAATTTTGTGTCCATGTAGATAGCAAAAAGCCCCGCATTGCTGCGAGGCTTTCTTTAATTTGGTGAGTCAGCCAGTAAGCCGCTGTTTTGTATGCGCGGAGTGGATTTTCTCCGCCCCAAAAAGCAAAAAGCCCGTAGCATTCACTACGGGCTTTAATATGATTTGGTGAGTCAGCCAATAAGCCGGGTTCTGTCGTGGATAATCATTCGTCTAGGCCATAAATTGCTCTATGGCTCAAGCAACCTACCCGGTTCCAACGTGGGCCACGCCATAAGGAACCCTATTTGGTCTTGCTCCGGGTGGAGTTTACCTTGCAACCAACTGTTACCAGTGGCCCGGTGCGCTCTTACCGCACCCTTTCACCCTTACCAACCGAAGTTGGCGGTCTCCTCTCTGCTGCACTTGTCGTAGGCTCGCGCCCCCCAGCCGTTAGCTGGCACCCTGCCCTGTGGAGCCCGGACTTTCCTCCCCCTGCGCATTTTCGTTGCAGGCAGCGATTATCTCGGCTGACTCGGCGCGCAGTATACCTGAGCGCGCACGTCTATGCAGTAAAGAATTAGTCTTTTTCGTCAATAATTGCTTTATAAAGTGCGTTTTTCTTCAAACCAAAATACTCAGCCACAACACCACAGGCTTTTTTCAGTGGCATTTCGGCTTCGAGTAAACCGAGCATGCGTCGCGCATCTTCTGGAATATCGTCACTTTGCTTTGCTTTACCCGGTAGCATCAATACGATTTCACCACGTTGCTTAGTTGGGTCATCCGTTAAGAACTGTTTTAATTCGGCAACCGTGCCATTAAAAAAGGTTTCGAAAGTTTTGGTAAGTTCTTTAGCAAACACTACTGGCTGTTCTGCACCGAGTGCTGCTTCTAAATCATCAAGGCTCGCCATTATACGGTGGGTACTTTCATACATGATGCTAGTAATACCTGAGTTTACCGCTTCGATAAAAAAGCTCTGCCTTGCTTTACTCTTTGCTGGTGTAAAACCAATAAACTGAAAACGATCTGTCGGTAAACCAGAACAACATACAGCGGTAATTGCAGCACATGCTCCCGGCACTGGCGTAACATGCGCGCCTTGTTCACGGCATAAATTGACCACCGCATAACCTGGGTCGCTAATAAGTGGCGTGCCGGCGTCAGATACCAGCGCAATGTTCATTCCTTGCTCTAACCAATCTACAATTTGTTGCGCTTTTTGTTTCTCGTTGTGGTCATGTAAAGCAAAGGTTTTTGCTTTGATATTAAAATGGCTTAACAACTTTCCTGTGTGACGAGTATCTTCAGCGGCTATTAAGTCAACCTCAGATAGGGTTTGGATGGCACGCTGGCTGATGTCATCAAAGTTACCAATAGGCGTGGCAACAATGTAAAGAGTGCCGATTTTATCTGAATTGTCCTCATTTAACATTGAGGTCTCCTGCGTCAGTCAGTAATATAAGCAAATCGCGTTAACGTATCGGGAAATCATTGTGCGACTTAAACTTGTTAGTCTATTAATTGTATTGTCAGGGTTATCGGCTTGTAGCACAACCGAAAAACCTCGAAATAGTGCAGAAAATCAATCGAGCCAATCGAGTATTGCGCTATCACAGCTAACCGACGCACAATCAATGTACCAAGCGGCGCTAAACCGTCAAGGTGCCGATAAAATCCAGCTTTTATATACTGCACGTGATGCGGCTATCAGTGAAGAGCGCTGGGCACTGCTAGAAAAAATCTGCCTCGAACTTGAAGCAACCCCAAGTGTCGACCAAATTCAAAACAAACTTTACATTGCCCTTGCGCAAGAGCATCAAGGCAAAAGCGACTTAGCTTTAGCTCAGTTACAACAACTTGAGCCTCAGTTAAGCCAGCCAGAGCATAAAGCATGGCATCAATACCTGACTGCGCGCGTTTACGCGTCGCAAGGTATGCCAAAACAAGCAATGCCTTTCTTTTTTAAGGCATCAACACTTAGCAGTGAAAATAACTTTACCGTTGCCAATTTAAACAAAGATTTATGGCAAAGCCTAACCCAGCTTTCATCGTACGCACTTGAGCGCTTTAACCGAGGCTCTGTGGTGCAACAAGGTTGGGTTAATTTAGCGCTTTATCATCAAGTGTATTTAGGTGCGCCTGTAGAACTTCACCAAGCAATGAATAACTGGCTGCGTCGTTACCCGGGTCACCCAGCTGCTGAGGTACTACCAAAAAAAGTGACTGAGCTAGTACAAATTGAACCTCTAAATGTGAACCGTTTAGCTGTACTTATTCCACAATCAGGTGCTAATGAGCGATTAGGTGATGCCTTAAAAGCCGGTGTGCTTGCGGCCCTAGATGGACAGTCATTAGAGCAAACCCTTTTTATTGATGAATCACTATCAGCTGCAGAGATCTCACTCAAGCTAAGCGAATTTAATGCTGATTTTGTTATTGGCCCACTACTAAAAAGCAATATCGAAAAGCTTACTAGCGCACAAACACTGGTTGATTACCCGGTAATGCATTTAAACACCTTTGATGGTGAGCGCATTTCACAGCAGCACTTTTTCTTTGCACTAAGCCCTGAGCATGAAGTTCAGCAAGCATTAGAGCGATTTTTAACAGCAGGCTATCAAAAGCCGATGTTGCTAGCCCCTAATAATAGTAACGGTCAGCGTTTAGTTGAGCACTTTAATACGCAGTGGCAACGATACAGCGAAGTTAAACCACAAATAGGGTTTTACTCAGGTAAAGATGATATGCCGAAAACGATCACTGGCTTACTTGAAGTAGACCAAAGTAAAGAGCGTATTAAAGTCGTCAAATCATTATTCAAGCAAGAAGTAGAAAGTGAAACCCGCTCACGCAGCGACATTGACGTGATTTATATTTTAGGTGATGCCACCGAAACACGCTTAATCAAGCCGTATTTAGACGTTAACGTGAGTACCTTTGCAGATCGAATCCCGCTTTATGCCAGCTCAAAAAGCCACAGTAAACAAATTGATAGAACGGATAAAGGCGACTTAGATGGCCTTTATTTTACGGAACTACCTTGGATGCTTGACGGTCAAATTCAGCAACACAATTTACGCCAGCAGTACGAAAGCTTATGGCCAGAAAACGCAGATATAAGCCAGCGCTTATTTGCCATGGCGTTCGATGCAGCCAGTATGCTCGGTGATGTAAAACAACTGAGTATGGTACAAGGCAAACGCTTTAGTGGTATCAGTGGTCAATTGAGCATTGCTAGTAATGGCTATGTTACACGCACCCTAGATTGGGCACAGTACAAAAATAAGAAAATCATTGCGGTCGATTTAGCGACTGAGCAACCAATCCCGCTATTTATGCAATCTGCTATTGGGATCAATGCCGCTGAATAACCCTTTTTAAACGTAGTATTAGCTCAAGGATGAAGCTATGTTGTGGTTTAAGCAATTGTGGCAAAATAGCCGCGAGAAAGGCCTGTATTACGAACATCAGGCAGAACAGTATTTAATACAACATGGCTTAAAAGCCATTGAGCGCAATTACTTATGCAAGTACGGCGAGCTCGATTTAATAATGCGTGACGGGCAAACACTGGTATTTGTAGAAGTAAAATTTAGAAAAAACACCCTGCGTGGTGGTGCAAACTATGCGCTCAGCAAACAAAAGCAGCAACGATTAAGGCGCACGATTAGCCATTATCTTGCCGAGAAAAAGATCTCAAACCAGGCAATGCGAATAGACTATGTCGCTATAACAGGAGAGCTTAACAGCACCCTAAACTGGTTTAAAAATGTTTACTAACGCCGTTTGGCGTCGGCTTAATTTGGTAGGTTATGCAAGAAACGATAAAAAAAATCTTTACCGAAAATATTCAAGTTCAAATAGCAGCGGGTGAAGTACTGCCAAGCGCACTTGAATCAGCAGCGTTCACCATTGCACAAAGCCTCATTAACGGCAATAAACTGCTGTGTTGTGGCACTCCTAGCTGCCACATGTTGGCACAGCATATGGCAGGGCTATTAATTAACTTTTATGAAACCGAGCGCCCTTGCCTACCCGCAGTTGCGCTTGCACAAGATCAAGTTAACTTAGGCTCAGCCGCAAATAATGATGAGCACGAAACCTTTGCACGACAAATTCGTGCATTTGCGCAGCAAGGCGACCTTTTACTAGCAATTGCTGTCAATGGTAATGAAAAGCAGATTATCTCAGCCGTTGAAGCGGCACTGACCCGTGATATGAAAGTCATTGTGCTTGTTGGTGATGACGGCGGTGAATTAGTTGGCTTACTTGGCCCAAATGATGTTGAAATTCGCGTGCCATCCAAACGCCCAAGCCGTATTGTTGAGTCACACTTAGTGAATTTACACTGCCTCAGTGAGCTTATCGATTTAACCTTATTCCCACAGGAAGAAAATTAATGTTTAAACAGTCTTTACTAGTATTTGGTACCGTTTTATTGCTGCAAGGCTGTGCAGCTGCCGTTGTGGCCGGTACCGCAGGCGCTGTAACTGCTGCGAATGATCGCCGCACGATTGGTTCACAAATTGACGATAACAACATCGAAATTAAAAGTTCTATTGCTATCAGCGAAAATGAGCGTCTTCACAAATTTGCTAACGTTAACGTCATTAGCGTTAATGGTATTGTGCTTATGATTGGTCAAGTTGCTAACGCAGAAATGAAAA
Organism: Pseudoalteromonas sp. XI10; assembly: GCF_001469895.1. GTDB lineage: Bacteria > Pseudomonadota > Gammaproteobacteria > Enterobacterales > Alteromonadaceae > Pseudoalteromonas. The sequence continues at coordinate 237,444 of NZ_LOPY01000051.1, forward strand.
ACGAAGCACAACGCGCTATTGAGGGCGTTGATGGTATTCGTAAAATCCACAACCAAATTCGCATTGGTTCAAATATTGGCATGAGTACGCAAACGCACGACTCTTGGTTAACTTCTAAAGTGAAAACGCAATTGCTCACCACAGAAAGCATCAGCAGCAATAACATCAAAGTAGTAACAGAGAATGGCGAAGTCTTTTTAATGGGCTTAGTGAGCGATTCTGAAGCGAATTTAGCGGTTGATGTAGCACGTAACGTATCAGGCGTTGAACGTGTTATTAAAGTGTTTGAATATTTATAATATTCAACCGTAAATTGATAATAAAAAACCCGCTTAATAGCGGGTTTTCTTTTGTCTGACTAAGGTTACTTAATCACTCGTAAGTGAGCACCTTTTTTCTTCTCTGGTTTAGCAGGTGGTTCATCATCTGGCGTAATATCGTCAGGTGTTTCAACACTTTCTAATACCGGAGCAAAATCGTCTTCGTCCTCGATGAATTCTTCTGCAGTAAATACAGTCCCTTCACCATTCTCACGTGCATAAATTGCGAGCACAGCACCCATAGGTACGTACACTTGCATTGGTTGACCACCAAAGCGCGCATTGAAGCTCAGCTGTTGGTTGTCCATTGCAAATTGTGTTACCGCTGATGGGCTAATGTTCAAAACGATCTGACCGTCTTGCACAAACTGTGTTGGTACTTGTACAGCAGGAAAATCAGCGTTAACCACTAAGTGTGGTGTGCACTGATTATCAACAATCCAATCAAAGAAAGCGCGTAGTAAATAAGGACGATTAGGCGTCATTATAAACGGATCTCACGCTCTGCTTCAGTTAATGAAGCTTGGAATGATTCACGCTCAAATAAACGCAACATGTATTCTTTAAGCTCTTTCGCGCCTGCACCATTAAGCTCAATGCCAAGCTCAGGTAAACGCCAAAGTAGTGGTGCTAAGTAACAATCAACTAAGCTGAACTCTTCACTCATGAAGTAAGGTGCTTCAGAGAAGATTGGTGCAATTGCAAGTAACGCTTCTGTAAGCTCTTTACGTGCTTGCGCAGCTTCGCTGCTACCGCTAGTGATTTTGTTAGCTAGGCTATACCAATCCGTATCGATACGATGCATCATCAGACGACTACGGCCACGCATAACCGGATAAACTGGCATTAGTGGAGGATGAGGGAAACGTTCATCAAGGTATTCCATGATGATGTTTGCCTGATATAAACCAAGCTCACGATCGATCAGTGTTGGTACTGTACCGTAAGGGTTAATCTCATGAAGTGCTTCTGGCAGGTTATCCTTTTCAGCCAGGTGAATGTCAACACTTACACCTTTTTCAGCAAGTACGATACGTACTTGATGGCTATACATACAGTTAGCACCAGAAAACAGGGTCATTACAGGGCGCTTATTGGCAGCTACGGCCATGCCTACCTCCATTATATTACAAAAACAGCAATAGGGGCTTAAGCCCCTATCACAAAACTACCTTTCAAAATGCCCAGGATTAGTGAACATCTCTCCAGTATTCTTTCTTCAGCATGAATGCCAAGATAAATAGAATCACTAGGAAACCAATTACCTTAAGACCTAACGCTTCTGACTCTAAACGTGACGGCTCGCCAACGTAAGCTAAGAAGTTAGTTAAGTCACGAGCAGCACGATCGTACTCGTCAACACTCATTTCACCAGAACCATCTGTTTCAACGCCAACAACTTTAGTCACAGTGTGACCATGTTCTTCCACTTCTTCAGTTATTGGTGTTGGTAAACCTTGCAGTTCTTGAAGAACGTGAGGCATACCTACCGATGGGAAAACAACGTTGTTTACGCCAAACGGACGAGACTCGTCTTTATAGAATGACTTCAGATAAGTGTAGATCCAGTCAGTACCACGAACTCGCGCAACAAGCGTAAGATCCGGTGGCGCTGCGCCAAACCATTTAGCTGCGTCATCTTTATCAATCGCATTTTTGATGTGGCTACCTACTTTTGAGCCATCAAAAATTAATTGCTCTTGACCAATCTCAGTAGGAATACCGATATCGCGGAACGTACGCTCATAACGTTGATACTGCATTTGGTGACAACCAAGACAGTAGTTCATGAACAATTTAGCACCGCGCTGTAAAGACGCGTTATCTTTAAGGTCAATGTTCGCATCCATTAAAGGAACCGAAGGACCTGCTGCCATTGTCAACGATGGCAACAATGCGAATAAACCGATAATTAGCTTTTTCATCATTTCGTCAACCTCGTTGGTAATGGCTTAGTTTTCTCATTCTTGCTGTAAACAAATAACAATACGAAGAACATGAAGTATGTCACAGTCGTGATTTGTGATAACAGCGTTTTGAAATCAGTTTGTGGTGTAGCACCAACCCAACCCAAGATAACGAAAGTTACCACAAATTGTGCGATGTTTAACTTGTGTAGACCACAACGATAACGAATAGAGCGAACTGAACCACGGTCAATCCAAGGTAGTAACGCAAGCACTACGATAGATGCACCCATCGCCACAACACCCATTAACTTGTTAGGGATTGCACGTAGGATTGCGTAGAATGGCGTAAAGTACCAAACTGGGAAAATATGCTCTGGTGTTTTCAGCGGGTTAGCTGCTTCGAAGTTTGGCGCTTCTAGGAAGAAACCATTCATCGCAGGCATAAAGAATACAACCCAACAGAATAAGATTAAGAAACCAACCACACCCACAATATCTTTTACTGTGTAGTAAGGGTGGAACGGGATTGCATCAACAATGTCTTTCTTGTTGGTGTAATACTCGTGGAATTTGAATTTAGACTTATCTTCTTCAGCTACAGTGCCTTTCTTACGCTTGATTTCAACACCATCAGGGTTGTTTGAACCCACTTCGTGTAGTGCAACAATGTGTAAGAATACTAAGATAACGATTACTAAAGGTAATGCAATTACGTGTAGTGCAAAGAAGCGGTTAAGCGTAGCACCAGAAATTACGTAGTCACCACGGATCCAAAGCGTTAAGTCATCACCAATAACCGGAATCGCACCGAATAGTGAAATGATTACCTGTGCACCCCAGAAAGACATTTGTCCCCAAGGTAGTAAGTAACCCATGAAAGCTTCAGCCATAAGCGCTAAGAAGATGAACATACCGAATAACCACAGTAATTCACGTGGTTTTTGGTAAGAACCGTAGATCATGCCACGGAACATGTGCAGGTATACAACGATAAAGAACGCTGATGCACCTGTTGAGTGAAGGTAACGAAGTAACCAACCGTATTCAACATCACGCATGATGTATTCTACCGATGCGAAAGCACCTTCAGCAGACGGTACGAAGTTCATTGTTAACCAGATACCAGTTACGATTTGGTTAACAAGTACTAACATGGCTAAAGAGCCAAAGAAGTACCAGAAGTTAAAGTTTTTTGGTGCTGGATACTGTGCAATATGCATGTTCCAAACACGTGTCATTGGAATACGATCGTCGATCCAACCAATAATTTTACCAAACATTACGCCACTCCTTTTTCTTCACCGACTAGAATAGTCGTGTCATCAAGGAAGGTATACGGAGGAATTTCTAGATTTAATGGTGCAGGTACAGATTGGAATACACGACCAGCCATATCAAATTTAGAACCGTGACACGGACAGAAGAAACCGTCGTCTGTGCCCTCTACTTTCTCACCAAAGCCACCTTGTAGGAAGCTAGGAGAACAACCTAAGTGCGTACAAATACCAACAGCAACGAAAATTTCAGGACGTTGCGAACGATATTCATTGGTTGATGATTCAGGTTGTTGAGGCTCTTCAGACGCAGGATCACGAAGTTGACCTTCATGTTCTTTCATCTGTTCAAGCATTCTTGGTGTACGATTAATAACCCAAACAGGTTTTCCTCGCCACTCAACACGTATTAATTGTCCTGGCTCAAGCTTGCTGATATCTACTTCTACAGGCGCACCCGCAGATTTAGCTCGCTCACTTGGATTCCAAGACGCAATAAAAGGAACAGCAGCCCCAGCCGCACCAACACCACCAACAACAGAGGTAGCTATGGTTAAAAAGCGACGTCGGCCATTGTCTACAGGCGCATTGCTCATCCACTTATCTCCACTATGATTCCCAACACTTGCCATATTGAGAACATCAGTTACAGCAGGTTAATTTTTAGAAATTTCAAAATAGACGCGATCATAATTAAAACCCTTGATTAAAACAAGGTTATTCACAGTCTCATGCTCGAATAAACCCTATTTAATGAATTATTAATTTAGGTTAGCTCGAGTATGAAGCCGCTGGTTATGATAACGCATATAAAAAAACAATATACTGACCAAGATCAACCTCACTAAGAGGAAACAGAATTCTGCATTAGCTGTTGTTGAACTCACTCACATTACTTGCCCCCCAATTGTAGCAAAAAATTTCATCAATTAACTGATGGATTTAAGCTAATTTTGCTAAATCTTGAAGTTTTTTTACTGTAATACGTACTAATTATTATCAGTGGTCAAATATCGAACGAAAAAAGGTAGGGTTTTGCGCTTCAGCGAGATGCGAGATGCGAGATGCGAGATGCGAGATGCGAGATGCGAGATGCGAGATGCGAGAAGTATATGGGAATATTAAGCCTTGGCAAGAACTTGTTCATTCAAGCAGTGAGCCCTCTCTCGATCAGCTAAAAACTGACGTCTGAAAGCTGACAGCTCTGAAAAACAAAAAACCCAGCCGAAGCTGGGTTTTTGGTATTCTGATAAACGTAAATATTAACGTTTTGAGAATTGTGGACGCTTACGTGCTTTCTTAAGACCCACTTTCTTACGCTCAACTTTACGTGCATCACGTGTAACGAAACCTGCTTTACGAAGTGTAGGACGTAGAGACTCGTCAAACTCCATAAGTGCACGAGTGATACCGTGACGGATAGCACCAGCTTGACCAGTAGTACCACCACCTGAAACAGTGATGTGTAGGTCAAACTTTTCAGTCATTTCTACGTGCTCTAATGCTTGACGAACAACCATGCGAGCAGTCTCACGACCGAAGTACTCTTCTAGAGAGCGCTTGTTGATTACGATGTTACCAGTGCCTGGGCGTAAGAATACGCGAGCACTTGAACTTTTACGACGACCTGTACCGTAGTATTGATTTGCCATGATAGTGCTCCTTAAATGTCTAGAACCTGAGGCTGTTGTGCAGCATGGTTGTGCTCAGTACCTGAGTAAACTTTAAGTTTACGGTACATTGCGCGGCCTAAAGGACCACGTGGCAACATGCCTTTAACAGCTTTTTCGATGATCATTTCAGGCTTTGCAGCTTGAAGCTTGTCGAAAGTAGTAGACTTAAGACCACCTGGGAAACCAGTATGAGCGTAGTACATTTTGTCTTTTGCTTTATTACCAGTAACAGTAACTTTCTCAGCGTTGATAACGATGATGTAATCACCAGTATCTACGTGAGGAGTGTATTCAGCTTTATGCTTACCGCGTAGGCGACGAGCGATTTCAGTAGCGATGCGACCTAAAGTTTTACCTTCAGCGTCAACTACGTACCAGTCACGTTTTACTGTTTCTGGCTTAGCAACAAACGTTTTCATTTATTAAAATCCAATGTTTTTTAATTAAAACCACAGGTAATTATTATTAATTACCGCTCTAAGTTGAATGCTTTAACCCCTTCGAGTTTAAGACTTTGAGCCATCAATTAGAGGCTAAACTAATATCTGGCAATAGAACGCAACGTGGCAGACGCGGGAGTATACCAGCACTTGAACCACATTGCTATATGATGGTTGTTTTTTATTCGAGAAAATCAGCTATCAGCTAAGTGCGCGCGAAATAAATTTCACGCCTACATCAATCGTAGGCGTCACGCTTGCTTGGCGCGCCTTACATTCAACACCGTTCAGCTAAAAACTGAAAGCTGACGGCTGACAGCTCTACTACGCTAGATGCTCTTTTGCTAAATACTCTAGCGATTGCATTTCTTGTAGTCGGCTAATACAACGCTTAAATTCAAAATTTAAGTTACCTTCGCTATATAGCTCGGTTATTGGCTTTTCTGCAGAGATAATCAGCGTTACATGACGCTCGTAGAATTCATCCACTAACGCGATAAAACGACGTGCGGCATCATCATTGGCTTGGCCTAATGATTTTACGTTAGACAAAATCACCGTGTTATAAAGTCGGCTTATTTCCATGTAATCAACTTGGCTGCGGGCTGTTTCGCATAGCTCACTAAACTCAAACATAGCAATACAGTCAGAAACTTTACGGGTTTTGATCATCCGCCCTTCAATTTCAATTTCTTTATCGAGCACACCCGGCTCAGGTGACAACTTATCGAAGTATTCAAATAAATTATCATCAGCTTGCTTATCAAGCGGACTATGGAAAATTTCGGCTTGCTCAAGGGTACGTAAACGATAATCAACCCCCGAGTCTACATTTACGATTTCGGTGTTGGCTTTTACCAGCTCAATTGCTGGTAAGAAACGCGCACGTTGTAAACCGTTTCTATACAGGTCATCAGGCACGATGTTTGATGTCGCAACTAGCACAATGCCGCGTTCAAATAATGCTTCCATCAAACCACCTAGTAGCATTGCATCAGTGATATCTTGCACAAAAAATTCATCGAAACAGATAATATCTGTTTCTGATTTAAAGATATCTGCAACCACATTTAATGGATTACTGGTATTTTTTAACTTTTTCAGCTCATCATGCACGCGATGCATAAAACGGTGAAAGTGCACACGCATCTTACGATCAGTAGGTAGAGCTTCGTAGAAAGTATCAACTAAATAGGTCTTACCTCTACCTACTCCGCCCCAAAAATACAGCCCTTTTATACTTGGCGTGCTATCTTTAGAGAATAGTTTGGCAAACCACCCCTTCGCGGCCGGTTTGTCTGCCGTTAGGTCATCATAGAGTCTTTGCAAATGGCGCACTGCATTTTCTTGCGCTGCATCATGTACAAAGTCTTCACGTTGTAAATCTTGTTGGTATTTCTGCCAAGGAGTCATAGGTCGTTACAATAAAACACAGTTAAATTTGCACAGTATATTAACACGCATCGTATCTCAGGGTATATTAGCCCGCAGTATGATTTCACAATCAAATTAAGCATATTTTAATAATGATTGGACTATAAATGCTTTTAAAGCATTTGTTTTTGTTATTTTTTCCCAAAGGGGTAGATTTATGGGCACAATTACCTGGATAGGTATTCTAATCATCGTTGCAATTTCAGCATTCTTCATTGGTGCTTTTGTAACCAAAAAACAATTTAAGCAAGACGAACTAGAACAACAAGTCGAGCAAGCTAACAATGCGCTTGAACAATATCGTCAAGATGTAGCTGATCATCTAGCGAGCACAGGTAAGCTAGTATCTAAAATGAAAGATAACTACGACCAGCTACTGAACCATGTAGAAGAAACAAATAAACTACTACTTGCTGATAAAAAACAGCATCCAAATGAGCCGTTCTTTTCTAAAGAAACGACTGAGCAATTACAAAACTCATTACAAGACCGCAGAGGCGATCGTTCAAGTGCCGAAGCACAACCTGCTGACTATGTTGTAGGTGAAACGGGCTTGTTCACTGGCTCAGAGAAAGTTTCAGAACATTCTAAAGCCTCTTGATGAACTTTTTTTTGACCCCATAGTCTTTAGATATAACAGCTTTATATCTAAACCAAGAAAAGGGCTGCTTATGCAGCCCTTTTTAGTTTTTGCTTTATCTCTGAAGTGGAGTAAACCCAGACTATGAAAATGAAATTATCTGTTATCAGTGCTGCTATTTTATCTTCTAGCTTATTATTAAGTCCTGCAATTTCAATGGCAAAACTTCCAGTTGCTGTAAATGGTCAACAATTGCCAACCCTAGCACCTATGCTTGAACAGATCACACCAGGTGTGGTGAGTATTCAAGTGTCAGGCTCTAAAGAAGTTCGCCGCCGTGCGACTCCTTTTGATGACTTTTTTGGTGTTCCTCGTGGGGGCAGTCAAAAGCGTGAATTTAGTGGCCTAGGCTCAGGTGTGATCATTGATGCAGACGAAGGTTACGTGGTAACCAATAACCATGTTATCGAAGATGCCGAAAAAATGGTGGTGACCTTAGAAGATGGTCGCGAATATGAAGCAACTAAAATCGGTAGCGACAAAGAATCAGATATTGCCTTATTGCAAATTGATGCAGAGGACTTAACAGCGCTTAAAATTGCCGATTCAGATCAGTTACGTGTAGGTGATTTTGCAGTTGCCATTGGTAATCCATTTGGTTTAAGTCACACAGTAACATCAGGTATCGTCAGTGCCCTTGGCCGTAGCGGTTTAAATATAGAAGGCTATGAAGACTTTATTCAAACCGATGCAGCTATCAACCAAGGCAACTCAGGCGGCGCGTTAGTTAACCTTAATGGTGAACTAATTGGTATCAACACCGCTATCTTAGGTGCATCTGGCGGTAACGTGGGGATTGGCTTTGCCATTCCATCTACCATGATGAAAAACCTTGTTGACCAAATTATCGAACACGGTGAAGTGCGCCGTGGTTCATTAGGGATTTCAGGTCGCCCACTTGATGCAGGCCTTGCTAAAGCACAACAACTCGACGTTAAGCAAGGCGCTTACGTTATGCAAGTAATGGATGATACAGCAGCAAGTAAAGCGGGTATCAAAGCCGGTGATGTAATTATTAGTGTCGATGGCACCGAAATTAGTGGCTTCCATGAACTACGCAGTAAAATTGCCACACTTGGTGAAGGCAAAAAAGTAAAACTGGGCATTTACCGAGATGGCAAAGTTAAAACTGTTAATGTCACGCTCGATGGTGCATCAGCCACAACTGCCGCAGGCGAAGAGACACACCCAGCTTTCCAAGGTGCAACATTAGAAAACACTCAGAAGAGTGATGGTAAAGGTGTTGAAGTAACCGGCGTGCAAGCACGTTCTCCCGCTGCTCGCGTTGGCCTTGAAGAAGGTGACGTGATCATGCAAGTTAACCGTCAACGCGTTGAAACAATTCGTGACATGAATAAGATCATCGAAAATACCAAAGGTAACATCGTACTAGGTGTTAAACGCGGTAGAGAGCTTATTTTCGTACTGATCCAGTAAACCTAGTTGATAAATCATGAAAAAATAACAGCGGTGCTTGCCGCTGTTATTTTTTTTGTGCCATCATTAAGGGATTGCTCACTGATAATAAGAATACTGTGCTAAAACTTTTTAAATTTATCCTTCCTCCGCTTTTCACCGGTTTAGGCATTGCCTTTTTAGTGGTGTTATTTAGCCCAAGCCTTCGTAGCACACTGTTACCAGATATGAATTTACCTGCGGCGATATCATCGGAGCACATGAGCTTTGCTGATGCAGTGCAAAAAGCAGCACCGTCGGTTGTTACTATTTTTTCAGAAAGCATTTCGAATCAACCGCGCTATAAACGCCAAAACACCGTTCAAGCTCTTGGCTCCGGCGTGATCATGACCCAAGACGGCTATATTCTGACTAACTACCATGTAATCAAAAATGCCGATCTCATTATTGTTACACTCGCTGATGGCCGTCGTTTTTATGATGTACAAGTGATTGGTTTTGATACGCAAACAGATTTAGCGCTATTAAAGATCAGCGCTGAGCATTTACCAAAAATTCCAGTAAATGATAAATTTAAGCCACGTGTTGGTGATGTTGTTTTAGCGATTGGTAACCCACTTAACTTAGGTCAAACCATTACCCAAGGTATTATCAGTGCGACGGGTAAACAAAATTTAATCGATAGCCCTTACAGCAGCCTGTTACAGATGGATGCTGCGATTAACGTAGGTAACTCAGGTGGCGCGTTAGTCAATTCACGAGGTGACTTAGTCGGTATTACCTCGGCGCAATTTAAAACTCATGAAAATCTCGATATTCAGGGTATCTTCTTTGCGGTACCTTACTCGATTGCCAAAGATGTGATGGATAAGCTAATCAAACATGGCCGTGTTGTACGTGGCTATTTAGGCTTTAGTGGCACAGGTATTGATAGCACAGGCAAAGATGTAAGCGATAGCTTTACACCTGTTGCAGGCATGCGTATTTCTCAACTTGATCCATTTGGCCCAGCTTGGAAAGCAGGCATCAGAGAAACTGACATTGTAATCAAAATTGGCGGTATTCCTGTAGCAAACCCACAACAAGTGCTTGAGAAACTGGCGAATACAGAGCCAGGTAAAGAACTTGAATTTGAGATTTACCGCGATGGTAAGGTCTTAAAAGTGATGGTAACTGTTGCAGAACTCGAAGACGATCAGTAGTTACTGAAACAACACAGATATAAAAAAGGCCTAACTGATGTTAGGCCTTTTTTTGTAAGTATTTAGCGATTAGCTTGAACGGCGCTTGATATTAGCACCCAGAGCACTCAACTTATCTTCAATGCGTTGATAACCACGATCTACATGATAAATGCGATCAACAATAGTCTCACCTTGAGCAACGATGCCAGTAAGAATTAGACTTGCAGAGGCACGTAAATCAGTTGCCATTACCTGTGCGCCCGATAAGCTTTCGGTATCCCCACAAATTGCCGTATTACCTTCTAAGCGAATGTTTGCACCCATACGCTGTAACTCTGGCACGTGCATAAAACGGTTTTCGAAAATCGTTTCTGTGATGGTTGCACTGCCCTTCGCTACCACATTTAAAGCTGTAAATTGCGCTTGCATATCGGTAGGGAAACCCGGGTGTGGCATAGTCTTAATGTTAACCGCTTTTAGTTCGCGGCCACGCATATCAAGGTAAATGCTGTTATCAGTGACTTCAACCAAAGCATTGGTAGCACGCAACTTTTCAATCACAGGATCAAGACTATGGTGGTCTGTATTTTTACAAAGCACTTCACCGCCAGCCATTGCCGCCGCAACCAAGAAAGTGCCTGTTTCAATGCGATCAGGAAGAATGCTGTATTCACAACCCGATAGTGACTCAACCCCTTCAATTTCGATACGGCTAGTGCCTGCACCACTGATCTTCGCACCCATCGCAATTAAGCAATTAGCAAGATCAGTAATTTCAGGTTCACGAGCTGCATTTTCCAGTACTGTTTTACCGTCAGCCAGCGTTGCTGCCATCAGTAAGTTTTCTGTTGCGCCAACACTGACCATCTCCATAAAGATTTCAGCGCCTTTTAAGCGACCATCAACCTTGGCATTAATGTAACCATTTTCAACCTTGATGATAGCGCCCATGCGCTCAAGACCTTGAATATGGATATCAACTGGGCGAGCACCAATTGCACAACCACCAGGCAGTGATACTTGCGCTTCACCAAAACGGGCAACTAAAGGGCCTAATGCAAGTACTGAGGCGCGCATTTGCTTTACCAACTCATACGGTGCAAGTGTTTTATCAACCGTCGCACCATCAATGATTAGCTTGTCTTGCTGCCATTCGACATTTGCACCCAATGTTTTTAACAAGGCTTCTGTAGTGCCAATATCGCGTAAACGAGGAACATTACTAAAGGTACTTTTACCCTGCCCTAAAAGCGCAGCAAAAAGAATTGGAAGAGCGGCATTTTTAGCGCCAGAAATAGTGACTTCACCTGCCAGCGAGGTGCCACCTTGAATAACAAATTGATCCATTAGGAGGCCCTGCGACTATTGAGGTAAAATAAATTTTTGTTCGCGTTTCCATTCAGTCGGTGTGAACGCTTTGATAGATACAGCGTGGATTGTACCGTCTGAGATTGTTGACATTAACGGAGCATAAACCAACTGTTGCTTCTTCACGCGAGATAAACCATCAAAACACTCACCAACAGCAATCACTTCGTAGTGGCTACCATTTGCTTTAACAATCACTTCATCTAGTTTTAGTTCGTCGCGTAATAACGTTTCGACTTGGCTTGTTTCCATAAATCTCACTCAAATAGGTTTGTGACCTGACCCAACTGCATTAAATTTTGCAATTGTTCAGGGCTATTTTGCAGTTCAAGGTGAATACCTTGCTGCTTTAATTCTGCGAAAGAGTGAATTAACCAAGCTAAGCCCGCCGTGTCAACCCTAGATAGCCCAGAAAGGTCAAAATACCATGTTTTATGGCTAGAATCTGGCTTGGCGTTCAGAAGGCGTTCACGGCCAATTGAATTTCGAGTCAGTTCGCCACTGACTCGAAACTGGTTATCTTCAAGTTGAGTAATCTCGACTTTACTCATCGCCACCATCACCTCTAAATTGCACTGGCAGTTGGCTCTTCTGCTCTAGTAAGTCACTTACATAATCTAGACCATGTTGGCGTAAAATACCTTGTAATTCACTTTGTTTAGCATCAAGCAAACTAATACCTTCTGCAATCATATCGTACGCGCCCCAGTCACCACTGCGGTCTTCACGTACTTTAAAGTCGATTCTGATATCAGGTTTACCGGCTTCAACAATCTTAGTTTTAACAACCACCACATCTTGGCCTTTGAAAGGCTGAGGCGGAGCAAACTCAACGCTTTGGTTAGTGTATTGAGTAAACACACCTGCGTAAGTAGCAATTAAATACTTTTGAAAAACGTCAATGAAGCGTTGTAACTCTTTAATCGCTTTCGCTTTTTCCTCTTTATCTTCGATAGCACGCACCTTTGACACGTGATTACCTAATACGCGCAGTGCAGCATACTTGTAGTCAATGTAAGGCATTAGCTCTTCTTCTACGATAACGCGTAGATGCTCTTTGTCTTTCGCAATAAGAGGTTGATCTTTAGTAATACGAGCAAAGGTATTATCTGACACTGTACGAACCATTTTGTACGGGTCTTTTAAATCAACCTTAGGTTCAGCGGCTTGTGCGTTTAGGCTAAACAGCACAGCAATACATAATAAAAACTTCTTAAACATAATTATTCACCACCCTGGTTGAATAAGAACTGACCGATTAACTCTTCTAAAACAAGCGCTGATTTTGTATCAGTAATGTAGTCACCGTCTGCAAGCGCTTTGCTTTCAACACCAAATAAATCATCTAGATCTGTATCATGCTCACTTGCTGTTACATCTTCACCCATACAGCGTTGCTCAGCAGATTCAGGAGCAATAACAGGGTTAATGCCTAAGTACTGCTCACCTAAAATACCTGATGTCAAAATAGAGATTGATGTTGTGTCTGAAAACTTACATAAGTAATTTGCATCAATCGCCATATTAACCACAGGCACAAACTCTTTTGGGTGAATAAAGATTGACTCAACTCGGCCAACAACTACACCACCTACTTTGATAGGCGCACGTGCTTTTAAAGAACCAATGTTTTCAAACTTTGCGTTCAATTGGTAAGTCTCACCACTACCACTAATGCCGGCATTCGCAACTTTAAATGCTAATAATGCAAATGCAGCGATACCAAGGGCTACAAAAAAGCCAACTAATATTTCTAATTTCCGTGAATTCATCTTTATACCCTAATTAGCTGGTAAACATTACCGCTGTTAAAATAAAGTCAAAACCTAATACTGCCAATGACGAGTGCACAACGGTTTCTGTTGTCGCTTTACTGATCCCCTCAGATGTAGGAACACAGTCATAGCCTTTGTAAAGTGCAATCCAAGTCACAATCATGGCGAATACAAAACTCTTAATCATGCCGTTCACAATATCTTGTTGGAACGACACTTGCGCTTGCATGATTGACCAGAAGCTTCCTGAGTCAACACCAAGCCAATCAACACCCACTAAATGAGCGCCGATAATAGCAACCGCAGAAAATATTAATGCAAGTAATGGCATACTGATAAAGCCAGCCCAAAAACGCGGTGCAATAATGCGTTTAAGTGGATCAATAGCCATCATTTCTAAGCTTGATAATTGCTCGGTTGCTTTCATTAAACCGATTTCAGCAGTAAGAGCACTGCCCGCGCGCCCTGCAAACAGTAACGCTGTTACTACAGGGCCTAACTCACGTAATAAGCTCAATGCCACTAAAGGCCCTAAGCTATCTTCAGCACCATAGCCTACTAATACGGTGTAACCCTGCAGGGCGAGCACCATACCGATGAATAAGCCTGACACCATAATGATTAAAAGAGATTGCGAGCCCACCATATATAATTGGCGAACAAGTAAAGGCGTGCCTTTTTTGAAGTTCGGCACATTAAAGAGTGCACCAAACAGCATCTGAGTAGAACGGCCAAGCGCTGCAAAGCGCCCTAATGTTTTGTGACCTAACTTCTGGAATAGATCAAGCATTATGCACTCCTAGTAATTCATCATCATACGCAGGAGCTGGGAAATGGAATGGTACAGGGCCATCCGATAAACCATTTAAGAACTGTTGTACAAGTTCAGATTCATGGTTTTGCATTTGCTCTGGAGAGCCTTCGCCTATCACCCCTTGATCAGCAATAATGATCACGTGATCAGCAATGCTCATTACCTCTGTTACATCATGGGTCACGATAAGTGATGATAAACCTAGCACCTCATTCAGTGATTTTATTAGCTTAACTAACACACCCATAGAGATAGGATCTTGGCCCGCAAATGGCTCATCGTACATGATAAGCTCTGGATCAAGAGCAATTGAACGCGCTAAAGCAGCACGGCGAGCCATACCACCAGAAAGCTCAGATGGCATTAAGTCTTGTGCACCACGTAAGCCGACTGCTTGTAATTTCATTAAAACGACAAGACGAATTAAGTCTTCGCTGAGTTGAGTATGTTCGCGCAAAGGAAAGGCGATATTGTCAAACACTGACATATCGGTAAATAAAGCGCCACTTTGAAACAGCATACTCATTTTGGTGCGGGCAGCATAAAGCTCCTTGCGAGTCATGCCAGGAATGCTATTGCTTTCAAATAAAATGTCACCAGAATCAGGTTTAAGCTGACCGCCAATTAAGCGCAACATGGTGGTTTTACCAATGCCGCTTGGTCCCATGATAGCGGTAATCTTGCCTTTCGGAATGTTAAAACTCATATTTTTATATATGATTCTATCGCCCCGTGAAAAGGTTACATCCTTGATTTCTACTATTGATTGCGACAAGTCGCTCTCCATAACGTTTTTCACTAGTTTTGCCATTTTAAGGGTTTTTTAGTCAAGATGGAAAAAACAAATCGTAAAATTTTGTAATATTTTCTATCAATAAATTCTAAAGCTAGCTCTAAAGAGCTTAACGACACCTGAAATTTAGTTTCCTTGCTAAGCACGCTTTATGCTCGCCAGCCCATTCTTTTACTTATACTTTCAGGTTCGCTTTTGTTACTATTTGCAGTCATCTGTATAAGTAATGTTGGCGTATCACAATGGTGACTTCTTTTGTCATTTTAATTATTGGTTTTGCTGCACTCGTTTGGAGTGCCGATCGGTTTGTTTATGGGGCGGCTGCACTCGCAAAAAATATGGGGATCCCCACCCTAATCATTGGTTTAACCGTTGTTGCTATGGGCTCTTCAGCCCCTGAAATGATGGTATCTGCATCGGCAGCACTTGCTGATAAAACAGATACTGCGGTAGGTAATGCTATAGGTTCTAACATTACTAATATCTTACTTGTACTTGGTGTCACAGCCTTACTACGCCCTCTTTCAGTATCTTCAATGACACTTAAACGCGAAATGCCGCTGGTATTGTTAATCTCAGTAGCAGCTTGGTATGTGTTCTCAGATAACTATTTTTCATTCGCTGAAGGCATTGCCTTGATGATTGCTTTTGCTGTGTTTATTGGTGGCTTAGTTATTGTGTCTCTGCGTGCTAAAAACCAAGATGACCCATTCGTCAGCGAAGCATGTGAAGACGTTCCGAACGATGTCAGTACTAAATCAGCCGTATTTTGGTTAATCATCGGCATGATTTTATTACCAGTCAGTTCACATTTTTTAGTTGAATCAGCCGTTGATATCGCAAAATATTTTGGTCTATCAGACCTTGTAATAGGCTTAACCATTATTGCTATTGGTACCAGCTTACCAGAGCTGGCAGCCTGTATTGCAGGGGTATTAAAAAACGAAGACGATTTAGCGCTTGGTAATATCGTTGGCTCAAACATTTTCAATTTACTCGCCGTATTACCACTTGCGGGTATTATCAACCCATCAATTATTGATCCTTCTGCGGCAAACCGCGATGCACTTATCATGATTGCAGCAACGATTGTATTGATTGCCATGTCATTGAACTTTAAAGGTGCTCGTCGTATCAATAGAGTAGAAGGTGGCTTCTTGTTAGTCGCATTTATTGCATATCAGGGCTATATTTTCAGCCAAGTAGGATAATTAATGACACAACCTAGCTTTATCGCGCAGGGTAAGCGCGTACTCGAAATTGAAGCACAAGCTTTACAAGAAATTGAGCAATATATAAATCAAGATTTCGATAACGCTTGCCAATTAATGTTCCAATGTACAGGCCGTATTATTGTGATTGGTATGGGTAAGTCTGGCCACGTTGGTAATAAAATTGCGGCGACCCTTGCAAGTACTGGCACACCAGCATTTTTTGTTCATCCTGGCGAAGCAAGCCACGGTGATTTAGGCATGATCACCCGTGATGATGTGGTGATGTGTATTTCGAACTCAGGTGCGACCAGCGAAGTACTTAGCATTATTCCTGTTATCAAGCGTATTGGCGCAAAGATGATTTCACTCACAGGCAACCCAGACTCAACCATGGCAAAACTGTCTGATGTACATGTGTGCATTAAAGTAAGCCAAGAGGCATGCCCGTTAGGCCTTGCGCCAACTGCAAGTACCACAGCAACACTTGTGATGGGTGATGCTATGGCGGTTGCACTACTTGAAACCCGTGGTTTCACAGCCGATGATTTTGCACTTTCGCACCCAGGTGGCAGCTTAGGTAAGCGTTTATTGCTTACATTAGATGATGTGATGCACGCAGGCGACGCCACGCCAATCGTTAGCGAAACCCAAAGCATTAAAGACGCACTAATCGAAATGTCAGCCAAGGGCCTTGGTATGACCGCGGTGATTGGTGCAGATGAAAAGTTAGCCGGATTATTCACTGATGGTGACTTACGCCGTATTTTAGAGCAGCGCATCGATATTCATAACACGGCAATTAGCCAAGTAATGACCCGTTCATGTACAACTGCTCGCCCTGATATGCTTGCAGCTGAAGCTTTAAATATTATGGAACGTAAACGTATCAATGGTTTAATTGTGGTAGATCAAAGTAATACGCCAATTGGTGCCCTTAATATGCAAGACCTATTAAAAGCAGGAGTTCTTTAAGCAATGACATTCGCCGAGCTATACCAGCCTCTTAGCCCTGATGTGAGTCAGCGCGCACAAAAAGTAAAATTGCTAATCTGCGATATAGATGGCGTTTTTTCTGATGGCCGAATTTATTTAGGTAATGATGGCGAAGAGCTTAAAGCATTTAATACTAAAGATGGCTTTGGCATTAAAGCGCTCATTAATAGTGGCTTTGAAGTGGCAGTGATTACTGGCCGCCATTCACAAATAGTTCAGCAGCGAATGACTAGCCTAACAGTTCAGCACATTTATCAGGGACAAGAAAATAAGCTGATTGCTTATCAAGAGTTAAAAGATAAACTGGGGCTGACTGATGAACAAATTGCCTATATTGGTGATGATGGTCCAGACTTACCAGTAATGGAAAAAGTAGGGTTTGCTGTTGCTGTAAATGACGCACACCCACTGATTAAAAAGCTGGCTCATTACACCACATTATTACCAGGTGGCTTTGGAGCTGTGCGTGAATTAACTGATTTACTGATGTTAGAAAACGGTAAGCCGTTAACTAGCGATGGAACCAGCGCATGAATATAGCCCGTATTTTACTGAGTATTGTTTTTGTTTGTTGCATGGTGTGGTTATGGTACCCGTACTTTAATCAATCAACAGACACAATAACTAGTGAAGACGAAATCATCGCAACACCTGATTACACCGCTGTGGCCTTAAAGCAAACAGCGTATGACGAGCAAGGCAAAATTAGTCATAAAGTGGCTGCTGCTAAAATGGAGTTGTATCAACAATTAGGGTTTACCTTTTTTGAGCAACCTATTTTTACTATCTATGGCGACCAGCAAGTTTGGCAAGTAAAAGCCAAAGAAGCCACATTGTACGAAAACGATCAGCTGATTTTTGAAGGGGATGTAGTTGCTAAAAACTTAACCCATAACGGCATGATCGAAGATATAAAAGCAGAAAACATTAATGTCGATATTGATAAAATGACCATGTTTTCAAAGCAACCTGTAACACTAACAGGACCAAATTTAAAGATTACCGGTAAAGGCTTAAAAGCCGATTTAAAAGCCGAAATTGTTGAGTTAACTAACCATACACGAACTATATACTATGACCAATAAACTGAAGAAATTACTCCTGATCCCAAGCTTATTGATTGCTTTTTCGGGCGTAGCTGCCGAGCAAACAGGCGCTCAAATTAGCATTAGCTCAGATCGCCAAGTAGGTAAACTAAAAGATGGCGTTGGCATATTCGAAGGTAACGTAGAGATCGTGCATGGTAATCGTCGTATTACCGCTGAACGCCTTGAAGCACACGGCGGTGACACCGAAGGTACAGTAGAGTTAATTATTGCCACAGGCGCACCAGCTTACTTCGAAGAAAAGCAAACTGATGGCACCGTGATGAGCGCCAGCGCCGAAGAAGTTCGTTATGATGTTGCAAAACGCTTCTTAACCTTAAATGGTGAAGCTGAAGTTACTCAAGCAGGTCAAAAAGTAACAGCTAAAAGCATTACCTATGATATGGCACAGCAACTGATCAGTGCTGAAAAAGACGAAAACTCAACAGATCGTGTTCACACTATTTTAGTGCCTGTTGAAAATAAAAAAGACAATAAAGGCCAACCATGAGTACATTAAAAGCAGAGCTTTTAGCTAAGAGCTACAAAGGCCGCCAAGTGGTTAAAAATGTCGGTCTTGAAGTTGAAGCAGGCAGCATTGTTGGCTTGCTTGGCCCAAATGGTGCAGGTAAAACCACCACCTTCTACATGATTGTAGGCTTAGTACCAAGCGACAAAGGTAAAATCAGCATTGATGATAACGATATTACCCTTTTACCAATGCACAATCGTGCGCGCTTAGGTATCGGCTATCTGCCACAAGAATCGTCAATTTTTCGAAAGTTAACGGTTTACCAAAACTTGATGGCTATTTTAGAAACCCGTAAAGATCTAAACAAAGCAGGTCGCGAAGAAACACTAAATAGCTTGCTCGATGAATTTAGCATCCAACACATTCGCGATAGCCAAGGTATGGCGCTGTCAGGTGGTGAACGCCGCCGCGTTGAAATTGCCCGTGCATTAGCCGCTAATCCTAAATTTATCCTTTTAGATGAGCCTTTTGCTGGTGTTGATCCAATTTCAGTGTTAGATATAAAGAAAATTATTGAGCACCTAAAAAATCGTGGTATCGGTGTACTAATTACTGACCATAATGTTCGAGAAACCCTTGATGTTTGTGAAAAAGCCTACATTGTTTCTCATGGGGAGCTAATTGCATCAGGCACACCTGAGCACGTATTAGCAGACCAAACTGTACGCGATGTATATCTAGGCGAGCAATTCAGGCTGTAACCATTACGCCAGCGACTAGAGCATCTGCTAGACTAATAACAATGACAATAAATCGATAATGACTTAACTGTGTTTGCACAGTTATCGATAACTTAAAAAGGATTGTTAGGGATACATGAGGCAATCATTACAGCTGCGCATGGGCCAGCAACTTACAATGACTCCACAACTGCAACAAGCTATTCGTTTGTTGCAGCTCAGTACATTGGATCTCCAGCAAGAAATTCAAGAAGCGCTTGATAGTAACCCTCTACTTGAAGTGGAAGAAGCGGATTACAACGAAGAAAGCACCGGCAAGAATGAGCAAAAAGCTGAATCTGACGATGTACAAGTCAGCGCGTCTGCCGAAGAAGCACCTAGCGAGTACGAGCAAGAAAGTAGTGATGCTCTCAATAAAGACACCGTAAGCGATGACTTAGCAATGGATGTTACCTGGGATGAGTACATGAGTGCCGCCCCTTCAACATCGTCAGGGCCAATGCCTGAAGATGAATCCATCTATCAAGGTGCATCAACCGAAACCCTTCACGAATACCTAATGTGGCAATTGCAACTCACGCCATTTAGCCCTACCGATGAAGCGATTGCTGTGGCAATTGTAGAAGCTATCGATGAATCAGGTATTTTAACGGTAAGCTGTGAAGATATCGTCGAAAGCTTTAATCAAAATAGCGATGAAGAAGAAATCGAACTTGATGAAGTCGAGGCGGTCTTAAAAAGAATTCAGTTATTTGATCCTGTGGGTATTGGCGCACGCAGTTTACAAGAATGTCTGTGCATTCAGTTACGCCAATTCGATGCTAATACGCCATATTTAGCTGAAACTAAAATGGTTTTATCTGAGCATATCGAATTATTAGCGAGTCGCGACTATCGAACTTTGATGAAAAAGACTAAGCTTAAAGAAAACGAGCTTAAAGAAGTGATGACGCTCATCCACAGCTTAAATCCTAAGCCTGCGGATAGCATAGTGCGCGAAGAGTCTGAGTACGTCATACCTGATGTATCAGTGAAAAAAGTAAAAGGTCGCTGGGTAGTCGAGTTAAACCCAGACTGTATGCCAAAGATTAGAGTGAACAGCCAATATGCAGCGATGTCTCGCTCTGTTAAATCAAGTAGCGACAGCCAATTTATTCGCTCTCACTTACAAGAAGCTAAGTGGTTTATTAAAAGCTTAGAAAGCCGTAACGATACGCTATTAAAAGTGACCAACTGTATCGTTCAACAACAACAAGCTTTCTTTGAACATGGCCCTGAGGCAATGAAGCCAATGGTGCTAAATGATGTTGCTGAAATGGTCGAAATGCATGAATCGACGATTTCACGGGTAACAACGCAAAAATATATGCATACCCCTCGGGGTATTTTTGAGTTGAAATATTTCTTCTCGAGCCATGTCAGCACCGAAAATGGTGGTGAGTGTTCTTCTACAGCAATACGCGCTTTAATCAAGAAGTTAGTCGCTGCAGAAAACTCAGCTAAACCATTGAGTGATAGCAAAATTGCAGATATATTGGCTGAGCAAGGAATTAAAGTAGCTAGACGTACAATTGCAAAATATCGTGAGTCTCTAGCAATACCTCCGTCTAATCAGCGTAAGAGTCTGATTTAGACGTTTTACATAGAAGGAAAAATGCTTATGCAACTAAATTTAACTGGTCGTCATGTAGAAATCACAGATTCATTAAGAGACTATGTAAACACCAAGTTTGCAAAACTAGAAAGGCATTTTGACCATATTAATAATGTTCATGTCATTCTAGATGTAGAAAAATTAAGCCAAAAAGCAGAAGCAACTTTACATGTAAACGGAGGCGAATTGTTCGCTTCTACTCAGCATCAAGATATGTACGCAGCCATTGACTCACTGATCGATAAACTTGATCGCCAAGTCATTAAACACAAAGAGAAATTAGCTCGACATTAAATTATGAAACTAAGTTCACTTACTAACCAGGACTGCAGCAAAGCTGCGGTCCTTTTTAATAGCAAAAAAAGAATTCTTGAATATATCAGCGAACTGGCCCACCAGCAGCTTCCTCATTTATCGCAACAAGATATCCTAGATGCTTTACTCAACCGAGAAAAACTAGGTAGCACCGGCATTGGCCGAGGTATTGCTATTCCACATGGCCGAATGAGCGGCGCAGATGAGCCTCATGCATTTGTGATAGTGAGTGAATCCCCTATTAATTTTGATGCAATTGATAATCGTCCAGTTGATATTTTTGTGGCACTCATCGTACCAGATGGTGACTGTCAGCTTCACCTAAAGACCTTATCAACAATTGCTGATAGACTTAAAGATAAAGAATTTTGTAAACAGCTGCGTAGTGCTACTACTGATCAGCAACTGTTTCAGGTCATATCAGCAGAGGCATAAATGGAATTAATAATTATCAGCGGTCGCTCAGGCTCAGGTAAATCGGTCGCTTTACGAGTACTTGAAGACTTAGGCTATTATTGCGTTGATAATATTCCGGTTAATTTACTGCCTTCGCTCGTACGAAGTGTGTCTGATAACTACGATAAAATAGCGGTCAGCATCGACGTGCGCAACTTACCGAAAGAGCAGCAAGAATTTAATGATATTCTTGAGTACCTGCCAGGTTTCGCAAACCCAACACTTTTCTATTTAGACAGTGATGACCAAACTCTGATCAAGCGCTTTTCAGAAACACGCCGCTTGCATCCACTATCTATTGATTCTTTGCCGCTTGATCTGGCCATTAAACAAGAAAAAATCCTGCTTGATGTGTTGATCACTCGCGCTGACTTTATGATTGATACCACTGACCTGAGTGTTCATCAGTTAGCAGAATCAATTCGCGAAAAGATTTTAGGTAAAAAAGATAAAAAGCTAATTATTACTTTTATGTCGTTTGGCTTTAAGCATGGTATTCCTAAAGAAGCTGACTACGTTTTTGATGCACGCTTTTTACCTAACCCACACTGGGAACCTGATTTAAAGCCACTAACCGGCCTTGATCAACCAGTAAAAGATTACCTAGCTAGCCACAGCATAGTGCAAAAGTTCACGTGGCAAATACAAACCTTTGTGCAAACTTGGTTGCCGCATTTAGAGCGCAATAACCGCAGTTATCTGACCATTGCTATTGGTTGTACCGGCGGCCAGCATCGCTCTGTTTACTTAGCGCAAACAATTGGTGAGAGCTTTGCCAAAAGCCATGCTAATGTAAAAATTCGCCACCGCGAACAAGACATTTAATTAGGCACCAACAATGCACGCTGAAGATACCTTTTTAATTCAAAACAAACTTGGCTTACATGCTCGTGCTGCTACTGTTTTAGCGCAATTAGCACTGCAATTTGATGCCAAAATTACGCTTTATCAAGATGATAAAGAAGCTGAAGGCGACAGCGTGTTAGCATTAATGCTACTTGAAAGTAGTCAGGGTAAAGAAGTTCGCGTTGTGTGCGAAGGCCCTGACGCCGATGCTGCATTAACGGCAATCGGCGAATTAATTGCACAACGCTTCCACGAGCAAGAATAGCATTTGCTAAGACTTCAAGGTTTACGGTAAACTTAATTCGGATATTTAAAATTCCCTTTAAATATCCTACTTTTATATCGCTCGCTTTTCTAAATTACAAAACTCTTAATAAATTTATCGCAGTGCGACGATATCTCTGCAAATACACTACAAAGCAACTATGCTGTATTTGCTTAGCCTATTTAAACTTTTTTCAGTTGTAAGGACGCCAATGCCAGAAGCCTTTGAACAAGATTACCCACTACAACAACTCAAACAAGTGACCAAGTCACTCAATAGTGGTCAATTTGTTCAAGTGCGTGGTATGTTAGCCAAAACGGCACCTTGTGATACAGCCCTTTTACTTGAATCTTCTCCCCATAAAATTCGTCGTATGCTTTGGCAGCTGGTTGATCCAGATGTCCGTGGTGATGTTCTAGAAGAACTCTCTGAAGACGTACGTCTTGGCATTATTGCCCAGATGGAGCCTGAGCACATTGCAGCTGCCACTGAAGATATGGACGACGATGACTTAGGTGAGGTTTTACGTAGTCTTCCTGATACCGTATATCAAGACGTTGTCAGTGCCATGGACTCGCAAGATAGAGAAAGGGCAACTCAAGCACTATCTTATCAAGAGCGCTCAGCCGGTGCCTTGATGAACAGCGATACGGTTACCATTCGTCCTGACGTTACCCTCGATGTTGTACTGCGCTATTTACGCTTACGAGGTGAGCTACCAGAGGGTACCGATGACTTATATGTAGTTGATAAGCATAACTGCTTTTTAGGCGCGCTTTCATTAACTACATTGCTGACCAGTCCTTCAGATAAAATTGTTCGTGATTTAATGGATGAAGACTGTGAGTCAATCCTAATCTCTATGGATGAAAGTGATGTAGCGCAACTGTTCGAGCGTCACAACTGGATTTCAGCCCCTGTTGTGGATGATAACGCTCACTTGCTTGGTCGTATTACCATCGATGATATCGTTGACGTAATCCGTGAAGATGCAGAGCACAGCATGCTAAGCCTCGCTGGTCTTGACGACGAAGAAGATACCTTTGCGCCAGTGCTAAAAAGTTCGCAGCGTCGCTCTATTTGGCTTGGGGTTAACTTATTAACCGCATTGTTAGCAGCCATTGTGGCAAGCTTTTTCGAAAACACCTTAGCAATCTTGCCTATTTTAGCGGTACTCAATGGTATTGTCCCTTCAATGGGGGGGGTTGCGGGTAGCCAAACCCTAACTCTGGTCATTCGTGGTATAGCGGTTGGTCATATCAACCAAACCAACCAACGCTTCTTATTACTTAAGGAGTTAGCGATTGGTGCTCTGAATGGCATTATTTGGTCGATATTAATTGCTGGTGTGGTTGCCCTATGGCAGTGGGACTTTAAGCTCGGCGCAGTACTGGCCTTTGCAATGTTTATGAATCTTGTTGCCGCTGGTATTGCGGGTGCGAGCATTCCATTAATTCTTAAGAAAATGAAAATAGACCCAGCCCTTGCAGGGAGCGTAGTGCTGACAACCGTGACCGATATTGTTGGTATCTTTGCCTTTTTAGGCACTGCAACCTGGTTATTAATCTAATACCAATTCGCAATAATACTTAGTTAAGCGAATGGGTATAAATAAAAACGGCCCTTAAAGGGCCGTATTTATATCTTTTACTTTGCGCGCTGCTTATTTTTACCTACTCTAGGTTTGGTATTGGCCTTTTTAAACTGGCTAAAACCGGTGTGACGAGTCAATGCCGCACGGCCTTTACCGCCCTTTCCTCTAGCAGCTTTCTCGTTACGACCTTCTTCAGGTACCAAACAGTTCGGTCCTTTACCGATTAGATTCGCTTTGCCCATTTTTCTTAGTGCTTCACGGATCATCGGCCAACCAGCCGGATCGTGGTAACGTAAAATCGCTTTGTGTAAACGACGCTGGCGTGCGCCTTTTGGAACAGGCACTTGCTCAGTATTGTTCTTAATATTACGCAGCGAGTTCATCTCAGTGTGATAAATCGTGGTTGCATTGGCCATCGGCGATGGATAAAAGTTTTGCACTTGATCAAGCTTAAAGTCATTAGACTTTAACCACAACGCCATGTTCACCATATCTTCGTCTTTCGTTCCTGGGTGAGCAGAAATAAAATACGGGATCAAATACTGCTTTTTACCCGCTTCTTTTGAGTATTTATCAAATAACTCTTTAAACTTATCGTAAGCTCCCATGCCCGGCTTCATCATCTTAGACAATGGACCATCTTCAGTATGCTCAGGGGCAATTTTTAAGTACCCGCCTACGTGATGGGTAACCAACTCTTTTACGTAGCGCGGATCTTCTACAGCTAAGTCATAACGTACGCCAGACGCAATCAAGATTTTCTTCACACCTTTTACATCACGGGCTTTTTTATAAAGCTCAATAGTTGGGGTGTGATCCGTGTCCATGTGCTTACAGATATCAGGATAAACACATGATAAACGTCGGCACGTACTCTCTGCTTTTTTACTCTTACAGCGCAACTTGTACATATTCGCTGTCGGTCCACCTAAGTCAGAGATAACCCCAGTGAAGCCCGGTACTCTGTCACGAATTTGCTCAATTTCATCAATAATTGATTGCTCAGAACGGCTTTGAATAATACGTCCTTCGTGCTCTGTAATCGAACAGAAAGAACAGCCACCAAAGCAACCACGCATGATGTTCACCGAGGTTTTAATCATTTCATAGGCTGGGATTTTTTCATCGCCGTAGCTTGGGTGAGGAATACGCTGATATGGCAAACCAAATACGCCATCCATTTCTTCAGTTTCAAGCGGAAATGCAGGCGGGTTAACCCAAATAGAACGGTCGCCATGGCGTTGAAATAATGCACGTGCACAACCTGGGTTTGTTTCTTGGTGCAAAATACGCGAGGCATGGGCATAAAGCGGTTTGTTTACGCTTACTTGCTCATACGCTGGCAGCTTAACGTAGGTCTTTTCCCAAGGTTTAGGGCGCGCAGGCTGAACAGTGATTGGCTTAGCCGCCTCGGCACTTAAATCAATACCTGCTTTTTTAAATTCAGATTTACTACAACCCACATCATCTGCGCCATACGGGTTTGGAATTGGATCAATCTTACCTATTTTATCAATTGCAGTTGAGTCACTACCACGCCAACCCGGTAATGGTTCTTTACGAATAACCGCTGTACCACGAATATCTTGAATTGTCTCAACCGACTCACCCGCAGCAATTCGGTGGGCAACTTCAACAAGTGGGCGCTCAGCATTACCGTAAATTAGGATGTCAGCTTTGGCATCAAACAACACACTACGGCGTACTTTTTCTTGCCAATAATCATAATGAGCAATACGGCGTAAACTCGCCTCAATACCACCAATGATCAGCGGCACATCTTTATAAGCTTCGCGACAGCGTTGGCTATATACAACTACCGCACGGTCAGGACGTTTACCGCCTATGTTACCCGGCGTATAAGCATCATCGTGACGCATACGCTTTTCAGCAGTATAACGGTTGATCATCGAGTCCATATTACCCGCTGTAACACCAAAGAATAAGTTAGGCTTACCTAACGCCATAAAGGCATCTTTTGAGTTCCAATCAGGCTGCGCAATAATACCAACACGAAAACCCTGTGACTCAAGCATACGCCCTATCACAGCCATACCGAAACTTGGGTGATCTACATACGCATCACCACTGACAATGATCACGTCACAGCTATCCCAGCCTAACGCGTCCATTTCTGCACGAGTGGTTGGTAAAAATGGCGCCGTGCCATAGCATTCAGCCCAATACTTAGGGTAAGAAAACAGGCCTCGCTCGGCTTTTAATGCGCTCATAAAGTGTACTCTGCTAACAAAAGGGGCGAATTATACCTCAGTCTTATAGATTATTATAGAAAACAAAACGCCCTTCACATGGAGGGCGCTGTTTAATTAATATGCTTTTGTTGAAACTTTCTATTGTTTAGCTTGCAGGTAGGTAATTAACTCTTTTTCTGGCATAGGCTTAGCATACATGAAGCCTTGCACTTCATCACAGCCAAGCTGGGCTAAATAATCTGCTTGCGCTTGTGTTTCGACCCCTTCTGCGATGGTTTTTAAACCCAGCCTTGCACCTAAAGAAATAATTAACGCTGCAATAGCCTGACAATCTTGACCTGGTAAGTCTTTAATAAAGTCGCGATCAATTTTGAGTCTGTCTAGTGGCAGTTTTTGCAAGTAACTTAACGATGAGAACCCTGTACCAAAGTCGTCAATCGCAATCTCGATACCAAACTCTTTAAGCTCTTTTAATGTGGTGATCACATTAGCTAGCTCATCCATTACCACGCTTTCGGTCACTTCGAGTTCAATAAACTGCGGCTTTACATCGTATTTAATAAGCGTGTCTTTTACTTGTTGAGCATAGCCTTTAACTTTAAACTGCGGCACTGAAACATTCACAGCAATGCTAATTGCAAAGCCCATTGCTTCGAGGCGCTTTTGCTGCATACATGCTTGCTCTAGCACCCATTGCCCTATATCAACAATTAAACCGGCATCTTCTGCCATAGGAACGAAAATCGCCGGCGAAATATACTTACCATTACCTGACGGCCAACGCAGTAGCGCTTCACAGCCAATGATTTCAAGTGTATTTAAATCAAGTTGTGGCTGAAACCAAACCTCTAATTTACGCTGCTCGAAATCTTGACGAAGTTGTCTGATGATCCCTAAACGCCAAGCCATTTGCTCTTCCATGTCTGGGGTATACGTCACCACCATTTCAGAAGATTGTTTTTTAGCCTGATTAAGCGCAATGTAGCCCAGCTTTAAGGTCTCGATCCCTGCTTGCAGGAAGTCACCTTGATAACAAAGGCCAATATTAAAGTTGATTGGTAAAATGTGTTCACCGGCATTAAACGGCAAACTTAAATGCTCGCGTAGTAGCTCAACATCACATTCACCAACGGGTAACAGTAAGCCAAACACATCTGCACCAATACGCGAGAGCAGCTTTGCATTTGGGTATTCTTGATGCAGTCTATCAACAATGGCATTTAGTAATAAGTTACCAATCTCTTGGCCTAAGCCATTGTTAATATCAGAGAATTGCGCAACATCAATTAATAAAAAGACATAGTCACTTTTACCCGGCTGGTAGTAACGCTCCACTTTATTCATGAAATCGTTACGATTCGATAAGCCAGTTAAAACATCTTTATAAGCTGCATCACGTAAACGGTTGAACAACCTAACATTATCAAGACCAACACTGACATTGGTTAAAAATATCTCTGCAAATTGTAGTTGCGAAGGACTTGGTGTGTGCTCGGTTTCTAAGTAAATAGCTGCTTGGCGGTTTTTGCTTTTTAATAAATACGTACTGTCTACATCGGTGTGCTGATGCTCACCTTGGGCTAGGCAGTTATTAACTTGCATGATAATACGGCCATCATCAAGCTGCTCAATACCCTGGCCAATAAACTCATTATATTCAGCACAACCACCTAAAACATAAACCTGGTTATCATCTTCGATTGAACCACACAGTAAACCTTGCGGTTCGCAATCTAAAATAATTGAGAGCTGCTTAATCACTGCCATCGAAAAAGCTTTTATATCGGTAAAACCAAGAATAGCCTTAGATGCATACAAAATATTATTTAACGCACGGCTTTGGAATTCGAGCTGACATACTTGCTCATAAGAGCGAATAGCAGTTACAAGGGATGTGATAAGCTTACTACGTGTTAGTTCTGTTTTTGTTTTGTAGTCGTTGATATCGTATTCGCGGATCACTTTTTCTTCAGGTGCATAGCCTGGTTGCCCTGTACGTAAAATAATGCGCACATTGTGATTATTGAGGCACTCTCTAACCTGCTTTACAACTTGCAAGCCTGCATCATCTGACTCCATAACCACATCAAGGAGTATTACCGAAATCGAATGATCATTCTTAAGTAATTCGAGCGCTTCTGCACCTGAGTAGGCATGATGGAATCGCAGCCCTTTATCCCAAAACTCAACGCCTGAGAGGGCAAGCTTAGTAACTGAATGTATTTCTGGATCATCATCGACAATTAATACGTCCCAAAAATCAGAGACAGTTTCATCCACTAACTGTTCGTCATCTTGGTCACTAAACAAAAAGTCGTTACTCTCTGATGCCATTAATAATTCCTTAGAGTGATCCCCGTAATACTGTAACTATGGCGCCACTCCATTTTACAGCGATGCTCAAAATTCTATCACTTATTTAACTATGATACATTAGTGATAGCTTATATAGTACCAAACAGATTATAGTCTATGTTACGTATAATGTTATGAAAGTTATAAAACAATTGCCTGAGGTGAGATTATTAAAATACTCATTTTTACCCTAAAAGCGATTTTTATCGGCATTCTGATCTCACTTGTGATTGGGCTTATGCTTTCACCGCAATATACCGTTCAAAAATCAATTAAAGTGAATGCGAGCAGTGCTGAGATTGCAAGCCTTATAGGCGACTTTAATCAATGGCCTAAATGGCAACCATGGCAGGCTGTCGACCCGAGTATTAAATTTACCATTGCAGAACCTAGCCAAGGTGTAGGTGCACATCAATTTTGGCAAAGTCGCTTTGGCGAAGGTGAAATGACCATCACCCAACTCGACAACAGCCAGCTTTCATTTAATATCTTATTTAATAAAGAACACATTGCCCAAGGCACAATCCGCTACTTACCTGAAGGCGATAGCGTTAACATTGAGTGTTCATTAAAAGGTGAGGTCAACACCCCTATTATTGGTGGCTACCTTGCTTTACTAAGTCAGTATATTCTCAACAACACAGTAAAACTGGCGCTCAATAACATCAAAACTCATGCGCAGTTAGCAACAACAGGCAAGGACAGTGTGACCGATGACAGTGAAAGCAGCTCAGGCGAGAGTTAATCTTGCTAATATCATAGAAAACCAGCTTGGCTACCCTATTCATAAGGCATCATCGGCTAGGATCAACCATGCTGGTGATGACAGCTACTCAGCACAAGGTCAACAGCAGTTAGCTTATCAAATTAAAGCGCAAGCAAGCCTTTTAGAGCGCGCTCAAACTCGCCAAGAAATTCAATTTATAAAACGCCAAGAAAATATCGAAACCATTATGGCGATGGCCATGGCGTTTTGCCCCGATGTCACAGGCCAACAACAACCCGATTTTGATTGGATAGAGCGCTTTATCAGTTTATGTGAAGACACAGCTAATTCTTCAATGCAAAAGCTATGGGCAAAAATACTCGCAGGTGAAACCGTGTCACCGGGTACCTTCTCGATTAAAAGCTTACAAACACTTAAACACATGACTCAGCGCGAAGCAGATGCCCTTCAGCGCTGTACATCACTGTGTGGCTTCAATGAAAAAGATAATAGTCATCTGATTTTACTCGGCTTTTACAAAAAACCTTCGTTGTTTGATTTACTTAGAAAAGGTAACAAGGTGTCATTTAATTTAGGGAAAACCCCTGTTAGCTTTCCTGATATTCTTACTCTGATGGATATTAACTTACTATATCGAAAAGAAATCGAATCAGCGGTTTTAAAAGCAGGCCAAGAACTAGTACTGAGCTTTATGAATCAACGCTTGGTTTTAAAAGCAAAAAGTAATGACTTAGTACTCAGTTATTATAAATTTACACAAACGGGTGACGAGTTAAGAAAGCTAATCGCATCGCCAATAAATAAGGCTTATAAGCAGATACTCTCAACATCACTAGAAGATGAATTTGAAGTTAGCTGGCAAGCTTTAAAATAAAACTGCCAGCTAAATATAAACCGAAAAACTCGATTAGAAGTGGATTTGAATACCCGCAAATGGACCTGATGCATCTAAATCTGTATAGATATCATCAATATCATCAAGCTCTAAAGTCATTGAGCGGTAACCCGCTTTAATGTCCATATCAATTGCTAAGTTATCAAGTAAAGCGTATGCAACACCCGCTTGGTAGTCTTGGATTTTGCTATCGTCGATAGCAAGTAAGCTACCTTCAAAGAATACGCTTAAACCTGTTAACGGCAAACCAACTTCAGCACGACCATACACTAAAGGTACGAAACCAGAAAAATCAACGCGCTCAGTCGTGTTTTGGCCACCATCTTGCGATGTACCCGTTACCGTAATTTCACCGTCAAATTGTTTAGCGTTTACACCTAAATCAATTGAAACCAAATCATTATCAAAGATTTCGTAATATAGGATGTAGTCAACATGTGATAAATCACTCACTGTGCCTACTTGTGTGCCTACAACGTAATCAGAACCACCAAAACTAAATGTTTCATCAAGTGTTGTATCACCATTTAACTCAAGTTCAGTGTATTTTAGTTTAATGTTTGGTACTAACGGCACTGGGTGCTCAAGTGCTGCGTAGTAGCTCGTAAACGTTTCATCATCAAATTTAAAGCTTTGTAGATTTCCGTCTTGAGCAAAACTACCGCTGTTATCTGATTGCCAGCCATCAACACCTAGGTATAAACCTAATAATGTATCAGCTTGCGCTGTTGGAGCTAAACAGGCCATTGAAAGGGCGGCTGCTAAACAGTACTTTTTCATCATTTTATCCTTGCGCTAAAAGTTCGCTAAGTTCAATTAGAGCCGCATTGGCTCGAGAAATATAATTCGCCATGACCAGTGAGTGGTTAGCAACAAAACCAAAACCACTGCCATTTAAGATCATTGGGCTCCACACAGTTTCTTGCGTGGCCTCTAATTCACGAATAATTTGTTGCAGACTAACACGAGCATTTTTCTTTTCTAAGACATCAGCAAAATCATATTCAACCGCTTGTAAAAAGTGCAGTAATGCCCACGTTGCACCACGCGATTCATAAAATACATCATCAATTTGCCACCAAGATGTTTTTACTTGGCTTTGCAAAGGGGTGTATGTTGCTTGATGAGCCGCAGTATCGCCAGCTAAATCAGTGTTCAAACGATCTTGGCCAACACTTGCACTTAAACGCTGACTTAAACTACCTAAGCGCTTTTCAGCTTCTTTTAACCAGCCACGTAAGTTATCGGCACGGGCATAAAACTGGCTATCTCGATCGTTCTGATCCGCAATTTGAGTGCGATACACAACTAGTAAATCAATACCCTTTTGATATTCAGTTTCTGCGCTAGGCCATGCCCATGCTACCGAGCTTATATTAAATTGCGGCTGTGCTTTTTTAAGCGCTTCGTGCTCAGTTGATTGAGACTGTGAACGGCTGAAATCTTTACGCATCGACAACACTAAATCTCGGGTCATCTCAAGCGCGCCATATTCCCACGCAGGCATGTTATCCATCATTACACTTGGTGGCATCATATCGTTAGATAAGTAGCCGCCAGGCTTATTTAATAATGTACTTGCCACATTGATCAACGTGGTTGTTGTTGTGTAGCCGGTGACAAACTTTTCACCGCGCATTTGCGCTTCCTGTTTTGCCTTGCTAACAACATCCATACGAGCTGGTTCACTACTCCAGTAAACAGCAATCGCGTAAAAAATAATTAGTATAATAAGTAATGCACTGGCTATTTTTCCTTTATGCTCAGACATAATACCTCCTAGTGATGTGAGTGCTCTTTACTTTTTTTTGATGCCTGCTCAGACATTTCTTGTAAAGACACAACCTTGGCTTGAGTAAAAACTCGATTGCCATCATTAAAATATAGCGTGAGTTTTCGTTCTTGCCCTGCTTTTAGTTGATCTTCAGGTTCAAACACCATTAAGTGATAACCACCCGGTTTAAACTCAACACTGCTGTGACCATCAATCTTTAATGATAAAACCTGTTCCATTTTCATCATGCCATCAACATGAGTATGCTGATGAATTTCAACACGTCCTAAACCATCAAGCTCAGCTTTAGTTAATACCGTTGCATGCTCACTTGGGTTAGTAATAGTTAAATAAGCCACGCTGGCTTTACTGGCTGGTAAAAATTCACGTACCTGCGCATTGCTTACAGTTACTTCGGCAACATGGCTATGATCATGGCCACTATGGGCAGATGAAAAAGTACTAAAGAATAAACTTGCGGTAAGAAAAGAGAGTGCGGGCCACAGTTTCATTATGTTTTAATCCTTGTTAAGACATTAACTTACCCGCTAAATTTAGCATATTTTATGTATTAAGGCAGTTTATTAGTACCTTAAGCTGGCGATTTTTTGTTATCGGCAATCAACCAGCATAATGCTGCGATTAGTAAAAGTGGCCATGCAATCATTACTGAGCCAAATAAAAACGCAAGCACAACACCAATCAAAGCAACAACACCTGCGCCTAGCAGCCCAATAGTGAATAGCGCAACACCTGCAACGACGGCAATGACTGCCACTATTGCACCGATGACCTCAAGCCCAGCCCAACTCATATCAGCAATTGATAAAGGTAATTGCCATGAGTCAAACGATACAAATGAAACCGCATCAGTGCATAGTAATAACATTGCCAAAATGATGATAGCTAACGTTTTCATGTCCTACTCCTAGTAACCTTTCACTGGTAAAGTGCAATGAGCCACTAAATAACCCACGCCTATTAACAGCGGCATTTGAATAAGTAATATGATCATGACCAAACGTGTTGACCATACAGGGAAGCCCAAGCGCGCAGCGAGTCCGCTACACACACCCGAGATCTTTTTATTACTCAGATCACGGTACCAACGTGTCGATGTGTGATAAGTATTCATTATTAACCTCCTAAGCCGACTGCTTCATCGTTGCTTTCAAATCAGCAAGCTCTTTATCGATTGCTTCATCTTTCTCAAGGGCAGCGAATTGTGCTGCTGTTGAATTTGCAGCATCACTTTGTGTAAGTTCATACGCTTCAACTTGCGACTCAATGTTTTCAACGCGCTGCTCTAAGTAGTCAAAACGCGCTAATGCATCTTCAACTTTACTGCTATGCAGCTGGTCTTTTACTTTTAAGCGTGCTGTAACAACGCGTTCTTTTTGCATGTAAGTCAGCTGTTTGGCTTTTGCATCTGCAAGCTTGTTTTGTAAACGCTGACAATCTTCTGTCAATTTAGCGAGTGACTCTGCCACTTTATCCATTTCAGCTTGTTGCGCTTCGATTTCTGTCGTTAAACGCTGCTTTTCAACTAATGCTGCTTTGGCAAGATCATCACGATCTTTACTCAACGCTTTTTCTGCTTTCGCTTGCCAGTCAGCTACTTTCGCTTGTTTCGCTACAATTTCACGCTTCATTTGCTTTTCTTGCGTTAAAAATGTCGCAGCAGTTGCACGGCATTCAGTCAGTGCATCCTGCATTTCTTGCACGAGTAGATTAAGTAACTTTTCAGGATCTTCAGCTTTGTCTAGTGCTGCAGAAAGGTTTGCCTGAATAATGTCATTTACGCGATTTAATACACCCATGTGACTCTCCTGTTGATTATTGGGTTAATACAGCTAGGAGATTCCAATTCTTGTGCCAACTAACGAATAAATTAAATTTATTATTAAGATACAATAAGTTGAGTTAATTGAATTTAGATTTAGGCTGACTAGTGACTGAATGAAAAATAACTAATTTGACTAAAAAATTAACTTTTTCACCAAATTTTAGGATCAAAAAAAGCCACAAAATGTGGCTTTTTAATAGGCTTTGTGATTAGGCTTCTGGAACAAAACTTAAGGCTTTATCCATAACAGATAAATCGGCCGCTTTACCATGGCCTTTTTCTGAAAGATGGCGTCTAAAACCACGCGCACCAGGTTGGCCTTGAAAAATTCCCAACATATGGCGAGCAATATGCCAAAAGTTAGCGCCTTTGCTCATTTCATCTTCAATATAGTCATACATCGATCGCACAACCTGATGACGACTTAGCGTAAAGGCTTCATCACCATAAATGTTTTCGTCGACCTCAGACAAAATAAACGGATTACTATACGCTTCACGACCAATCATAATGCCATCAACATAATCAAGGTGAGCTACGCTATCAGCAATTGTTTTCACGCCACCATTTAAGCTTAAGTGAAGTTGCGGATAATCTTTTTTCAACTGGTAAACCCGCGGGTAATCAAGAGGTGGGATCTCACGATTCTCTTTTGGGCTTAAGCCATTTAACCATGCTTTACGCGCATGAATAATAAAGTCATCACAGCCAACATCATGACTTGCTTCAATTAAAGCACATAAAAACTCATACGAGTCTTGCTCATCAATACCAATGCGCGTTTTAACAGTAACAGGAATAGTCACTTCGGCCTTCATTGCAGCAACGCAATCAGCAACCAGTTTAGGCTCAGCCATTAAACAAGCACCAAAACGACCATTTTGCACGCGATCAGACGGACAGCCGACATTTAAGTTTACTTCATGATAGCCGCGCTCTGCCGCTAACTTTGCACACTTAGCCAACGCTTCAGGATCTGAGCCACCAAGTTGCAGTGCCACTGGCCCTTCATGCTCATTAAAGTGTAAGTAATCGCCTTTACCAAATAAAATAGCACCGGTTGTCACCATCTCTGTATATAGCACAGCATGCTTAGTCATTTTGCGGTGAAAGGTTCGACAGTGACGATCAGTCCAATCCAGCATGGGTGCCACGGAAAAACGGCGGTTTAATGTCGTTGTGCTCATAACATGGCCCCTTTAAAGATCAATGCATTTACTTGCAACTTAAATTACCTAATACGATTAACGCTTAATATAGCGATGATACATACCCTGTAGGCATGCACCGAAATGAAAAATTGCGACCATTATACCACCGAAGCTAGCTCGCGGCATGGCTTAATCAAAGATCAGATGATGAAAAGAGGCGAAGAAGTGTACTGCGATCTCACTTCTTTGATGAATAAGGTAAAATGCTAAGACTACATTTTTACTTTGCTAAGAAGGTGTTCAAGGTTTTGGCCCGTAAGTTCCAAAATCGTAATTTCAAGCTCTTTGTAGTCCTCGTTTTTCAGGTTAACTAATTTAGCGCCCACTGCAATTCGTGCTACTTTCTCAACAGGGTCTATTTCTACAATTTCAATTGATGCACGCGTATCATGATCTTTAGACTGCACATAATATTCACTAAAGAAGGTACCATCAGCACGTACATTTGGATTACTGTCAGACACAGATTGTAAAAGCGTGCCTTTCTTTAAATCACTTTTACGAAGTGAGAAGCTGTATTCCGCCACATTGGCATGACCAACAATTACGGTAACTGCGCTTTCACCATTAATTTTAAAATCATGATCTGTTACTTCGATAACTTTTAGCTTACCACTATCATAGGTCGGCTCCATGCAAGCACCTAAACTAAAAATCAGAAAAACAGATAAGACGACATTTTTGATTAGCATTCTTTGTTCCTTAAATTTTATATTGCCTTCTTTAAAGTTAGATAAAAGAAGGCAATTATTCAAAGTTTAAATCACTGAAAATGCACTTTAAATTAAAACTAGCCGACAACACTCAAACCGAAGTAGTGAGCGATACCGCCTAAGATATTAGTCACCGCCACTGACGATAAAATTAAGCCCATCACCCGGCTGATAATACTCGCGCCACTATCACCAATTAACTTATGAACATGCGTGGCAAGCAGTAATAAAACCAATACGATTACTAGTACAGAAAGCATAATTGATGAGGTTATAAGTTGCTCATACCAAGTGTATTCGGTATTTCGAGTCATCAGTACTGCACCAAGCATGGCACCGGGGCTGGCAATAGATGGTATCGCCAACGGAAAAATAGCGGTTTCGGTGCTATCTCGAACACTTTTGATTTCTGTTTCTGGTTTACTTTCACCAAAGATCATCGACAAAGCAAACAGTAATAATACGATACCTCCGGCAATCTGAAATGCCGAAAGTGGAATATTGATCGCGTTTAAAAGTAACTCGCCCGCAACAACGAAAAATAATAGCACTAATGCCGAAACACCAACCGCTTTTAAAGCAACTTTGCGCTTAAATTTGGCGTCATCCCAGCGTGTAACAGCAATAAAAACAGGCACGGTCCCGATAGGATCAATGACGGCAAAAAAGAAAATGAATGCAGCTAGCAATTCACTCATTAAGAAAACTCCCTGAAAACGTGTTAGCGAATAAAAACACTGCAACTACAATACAGTATGTTAGTATATCACGGTAGCGTAAGGATAAGAGAAGATGAATATAGAATCACTCGTCAGTAAAGCAAAACAAGTATGCGATAATCGTGGTGCACGTTTCACACCTATCCGTGAAAAAGTATTCCGCCTATTAGCTAGTGCGCAAGGTGGTGTGGGTGCTTATGACTTATTAGAACAACTCAAATTAACTGAGTCAGGCGCAAAACCAGCCACTATTTATCGAGCGCTCGATTTCTTATCGGAACTTGGCTTTATTCATAAAATTGAAAGCACCAACTCATTTATGTTGTGCCATCATTTTGATCACATTCACCCTGTACAGTTATTAATTTGTGACAGCTGTGGTTATGTAAAAGAATTACATTCAACAGTAATTTCTCATGAACTTAATAACTTAGCGGCAGAAAGTGGATTTATTGTCTCAGGACAAACAATCGAAGCGCACGGTAAATGCGAAAAATGCAAAGAATAAGTGCGGTGTTTGAAACAACCACTACACTTAAAGTATGATTAACGGCATTTCGAAACCTAAGGGAAAATAAATAATGAATGTGGAGTTCATCAACCCTTTTTTATCATCACTATTAAATGTATTGAGCACTATGGCTCAAACAGAATTAAAGCCGGGCAAACCTAGTTTAAAGAAAGACGAACTAGCCCGTGGCGATGTATCAGGTTTGATTGGTATGGTTGGCCCACAAACTAAAGGTTCACTTTCAATCACCTTTGATGAAAATCTAGCTCTGACCATTATGGAAAGAATGCTAGGTGAACGCCCTGATACGGTGAACGAAGAAGTAACCGACATGGTAGGTGAAATTACTAACATGGTAACAGGTGGCGCTAAAAACCTACTTGGCGAAAAGGGCTATGAGTTTGATATGGCAACGCCAGTTGTAGTGTCTGGTAAGGGACATACAATTGCACATAAATGTGAAGGCGCTAAGGTGTTAATTCCATTCACGTCTGCTGATGGTAACGCCAATATTGAAGTTAGCTTTGATAAACTATGAGCTGGCAGCAAAAAACCATTCAATTAAAGCCTCGCTCACGAGGCTTTCACATCATTGATGACGAGCTACTTCGTCAACTTCCAGAGATAGCACAATACAAAGTCGGCTTATTACACCTATTCATACAACACACTTCTGCAAGCTTAACGATTAACGAAAATGCAGATCCTACAGTGAGAATGGATATGGAAAGTCACTTCAATCATTTTGTGCCAGAACGACAAAGTTATTACCGCCATGATTATGAAGGTGATGACGACATGCCAGCCCACATAAAAAGCAGTACATTAGGTGCTGAACTCACTATTCCAATTAACCAAGGCCGTTTAATGCTAGGTACTTGGCAAGGTATCTATTTAGGTGAACACCGAGATCATGGTGGCGCTAGACGTATTGTCGCGACGATTCAAGGCCAGATCTAAAACTAGCTGTAAGCTGTAAGCAAAACTTGGCTTTATATTTAAGAAAGTGTTTTGGGGTTTATTTAGAGATTGGAGCGGCACACGAGGCTCGAACTCGTGACCTCAACCTTGGCAAGGTTGCGCTCTACCAACTGAGCTAGTGCCGCACAATAAGTTACTAGTTTTAAGTTACAAGCTTCAAGTTAGTTACTTTCCCCTTGAAACTTATATCAATTTCTTTTGCTGAGAAATTGGAGCGGCACACGAGGCTCGAACTCGTGACCTCAACCTTGGCAAGGTTGCGCTCTACCAACTGAGCTAGTGCCGCACAATAATTTACTAGTTACAAGTTTCTAGATTCAAGTTTGAATAGCTTGGAGCTTTCAACTTTCCCCTTGAAACTTATATCAATTTCTTTTGGTGAGAAATTGGAGCGGCACACGAGGCTCGAACTCGTGACCTCAACCTTGGCAAGGTTGCGCTCTACCAACTGAGCTAGTGCCGCACAATAAGTTACTAGTTTTAAGTTACAAGCTTCAAGTTAGTTACTTTCCCCTTGAAACTTAAGCCAATTTCTTTTGGTGAGAAATTGGAGCGGCACACGAGGCTCGAACTCGTGACCTCAACCTTGGCAAGGTTGCGCTCTACCAACTGAGCTAGTGCCGCTTTATAAGTAGTCAGTAATTTGTCCGTTGGTGCACAACCTTGAAGGTTGCGGTAAAACGTTCTGGCAACTGAGCTAGTGCCGCTTTATAAGTAGTCAGTAATTTGTCCGTTGTCGCACAACCTGAAGGTTGCGGTAAAACGTTCTGGCAACTGAGCTAGTGCCGCATTCAATTACTTAGAGACATACCAACCCCGCGGGGGTTAACGTCTTAAGCGGGGCAGGATTCTACAATAATCCGATGTGTTTGCAAATGTTTTTTACAAATTAAAGAATTTTTCTTGGTAAACCTTTAATTCCATGATCGAATCTTTGATATCGTCGAGGGCTAGATGTGAACCTTTTTTGTTCACTTGCGCTAATACGTCAGGTTTCCAACGACGTGCAAGTTCTTTAACGGTACTCACATCAAGGTTACGGTAGTGAAAGTAGTCTTCCAATTCAGGCATGTACTTATTCATAAAACGGCGGTCTTGGCCGATAGAATTACCACACATAGGTGAAGCACCCGCAGGTACCCATTGCTTTAGAAATGCCAATGTTTGATCAATAGCATCTTGTTCAGTGAATGTGCTTGCTTTACAACGAGCTGTTAAACCAGATTGACCGTGCTGAGTCGTGCACCACTCGTCCATGCCATCAAGCAGTTCATCGCTTTGATGAATAGCAATAACAGGGCCTTCAGCCAAGATGTTTAAATCACTGTCGGTGACAACAGTGGCAATTTCGAGTATTTTATCTGTTGCTGGTTCGAGGCCTGTCATTTCCAGGTCGAGCCAGATAAGATTTGATTTATGAAAAGACATAGTTACCTTAGCGGTGCTTTCCTTTAGATCCAACGCATTTAGATATATCATATTAGT
Organism: Pseudoalteromonas sp. XI10; assembly: GCF_001469895.1. Classification (GTDB taxonomy): domain Bacteria; phylum Pseudomonadota; class Gammaproteobacteria; order Enterobacterales; family Alteromonadaceae; genus Pseudoalteromonas. The sequence goes on from NZ_LOPY01000051.1 coordinate 277,549, forward strand.
ATCATCAGTCGACCTAAAGCTTTTTTTTCAAAAAGCCCGACATTTACTCAAGTTATAGGCCAAAAGTGGCAAAACAAAAGAAATTAAGTAAAGGCCAATCGCGTCGAATTAAGGCCAATCATCAAAAACGCCTCTCTAATGCAGACAAAAAGCAACAGAAAGGGGCAACTGTGCAATGGCAAAATGACAATTTAGGCCCTGCCGAAAATGCGGTTGTGATCAGTCGATTTGGCCAACATGCCGATATCGAAACCGAATCAGGCGAAGTATTGCGCTGTAATATACGCAGAACTGTATCGAGCCTTGTATGTGGTGATGAAGTTATTTTTCGCCGTGCAAAAGTTAGCGAAGGCGACTTAGCAGGCGTTATTGAAGCAACCCACGAGCGCCGCTCACAACTAACGCGCCCTGATTTTTATGACGGGGTGAAAGTCGTCGCTGCCAATATCGACCAAATTTTAATGGTCTCTGCGGTATTGCCTGAGTTTACACCAAACATTATCGACCGCTATTTAGTTGCCTGTGAAGACATGGGTATTGAGCCTATTTTAGTGCTTAACAAAATAGATTTAATTGACGATGAAGGCCTTGCTTTTATTGATGAAATTCTCGATATCTATCGTGAGCTAGGTTATCAAGTACTATTAGTCAGTAATAAAACCGGTCAAGGCATTGCTGAGCTTAAACAAAAACTGGTCGATAAAAACAGCATTTTTGTTGGTCAAAGTGGTGTGGGTAAATCAACCTTAGTAAACACGGTACTGCCTGATGCAGACATCCTAACCCAAGAAGTCTCTGAGAACAGCGGCCTTGGTCAACACACAACAACCGTATCGCGATTACACCATTTACCAAGTGGTGGTAACCTAATCGACTCACCAGGAATTCGTGAGTTTGGCTTATGGCATTTAGATGTTGAGCGTGTTACCTGGTGCTTTAAAGAGTTCCGTGATTTTATTGGTGGCTGTCGTTTTCGCGATTGTAAGCATTTAAACGATCCTGGCTGTATAATTCGCCAAGCTGTTGATGATGGTGAAATTTCAGAACTTCGTTTTGACAGTTACCACCGAATTTTAGAAACTATGGCCGACGGCCGTGCTGGTGCACGCGCTCCTCGCGTATAACTATTTAGGAAATAACAAGTGAGTTTAGATAAATTCAAAATTGCTATGCAATATGCCATGCCAAAACATTTCATTTCGCGCATGGTTGGCAAGTTAGCAGCAGCAAAAGCGGGTGGCTTAACAACGGCCTTAATTAAATTGTTCATCAAACAATACAAAATTGATATGAGTGAAGCTAAATACCCAGATCCAGCTCATTACAAAACTTTTAATGAGTTTTTCACTCGCCCGTTAAAAGAAGGTATTCGTCCACTTTCTGAAGAAAGCGACATTATTGCTCACCCAGTTGATGGTGCAATTAGCCAATTAGGCGATGTAGTAGACGGTCAAATCATCCAAGCAAAAGGCCATGACTACGGCTTACAAGCACTCCTTGGTGGCAAAGAAGAAGACACAGCACCGTTTTTAGGCGGTAAGTTTGCGACTATTTATTTAGCACCAAAAGATTACCACCGTATTCACATGCCTGTTGATGGTACGCTGAGCAAAATGATCTACGTACCGGGTGATTTATTTTCGGTAAACCCGTTAACAGCGCAAAATGTACCTAACCTATTTGCTCGTAACGAGCGTGTTGTGGCTATCTTCGAAACTGAAATTGGCCCGCTAGCCATGGTACTTGTTGGTGCAACAATTGTTGCTAGCATCGAGACTATTTGGGCAGGCACAGTCACGCCACCAGCAGGTAAAGATGTATTTAGTTGGAATTACCCAACCACAGGTGACAACGCGATTACTCTGAAGAAGGGTGAAGAAATGGGTCGCTTTAAGTTAGGCTCTACCGTTATTTTAGCCTGGGGTGCAAATCAAGCTGAGTTCTTATCAGATCAACACCCAGAAACAGTGACGCGAATGGGCACACCATTTGCGAAAATTAACGACTAATAAGTTCAATTAAGCAAACCACTTGAGCAAAAGTGGTTTGCTTAATCTCCGCAACAATATTGCGCCTACACCCCACGATTACACTCTGAACACTCACTGTCTTTTTGAATATTAAAGCGCTGCTGCATTAGTGTTAGTCCATCAAATTGAATAAACTCGCTGCCCGTTTTGTGGCCAAGCAATATATTGATAGCCAATAAACTTTGCATGCTTCCCATAGCACCCAGTAACGGGCTCAATACCCCAGCATTGTCACAATTAAGTGCTGTTTGGTCCTCCGTTTGCGGGAATACACAACCATAGCAAGGGCTTTGTTCATCACGAAAATCAAAACTCATCACCTGCCCTTGTGTTGCAATAGCCGCAGCTGAAACAAGCGGAATAGACTTAGCTAAACAATAGCGATTAACCAAATAGCGGGTAGCAAAGTTATCACTGCAATCAAGGATGATGTCAGCACCTTCAAGTAGCTCAGCACAGTTACTTTCATCAAGCTTTTGGCATAGAGGCTTAACCTTAATTTGATTATTTAAACTGCTTAACACCTTGGCAGCCGCCTGTGCTTTTGCCTGCCCCATGTGGTTTACTTTATAGAGTATTTGTCGCTGTAGATTTGAAAGCTCAACTTTATCGTCGTCAATCAAAGTGAGCGTTCCTATTCCTGCTGCCGCTAAATAAAACAGTGCTGGTGAGCCAAGCCCACCAACTCCAACAACCACAATATGTGCAGTCTTTAACTTTTGCTGCCCCGCAAGCCCTACCTCTTTTAATAGCAAGTGGCGGCTATAACGAATTTGCTCTTTGTCGCTTAACGCGCTCATATTAACACTGACCTTCGACCAGCTGTTTTAACTTGGCAATGGCGGCTTGGTAGTCTTCGGCTTCAGTAATCGCACGTACTACGGCAACACTGCCAACACCCGTACTCGCAACTTGCTCAGCACGAGATAAGTCAATCCCGCCAATCGCGACCGTTGGATAATCGGCCATTAACGGCACAAATTTTTCGAGCTTTTCTAAGCCCTGAATTTGCCCAGTCATGTCTTTGGTGGTGGTTGGATAAATAGCACCAAACGCCATATAACTTGGTCTGTAATTATGTGCACGCAGCATCTCATAAAAGCCATGAGTCGAAACACCTAAGCGTAACCCCGCCTCTTTTATGGCAATTAAATTAGCGGTTTGTAAGTCTTCTTGCCCTAAATGCACACCATAAGCGCCGTGCTTAATCGCCAATTGCCAATAATCATTGATATACACCTGCGCATCGTACTTCTGCCCCAGCATAACCGCACTTGCAATCGACTCATCAAGTGCTGCATCGTCTGCATTTTTCATTCTTAATTGAACTGTTTTAACCCCTTCGGCTAAACACTTCTCTAACCAATCAACCGTATCTACAACGGCATATAGCCCAAGCTGTTTAGAGTCGCACTCGGCAAAACCTGCTGCCATGGTAAAATCAACCGGGCAGTCAAAGTCGAGTTCATCACCGAGCCAACTTCCCGCTTCGATGACTTGTGGGTAATCTGCTAGATTTGTTGGAAAGCAAGTGTGCGCAACGGGGCCAATCCCTTCACCATATCGAACGGCTGCTTTTAATCCTTGGTTGATATAGGCTTTCGCTAAAATAAAGGCATCTTTGAGTGGATACTGTTTGGCTAAACACGCAGCAATCACAGAGGCCATACTGCATCCAGTACCGTGACTATGCGGAGTTTGAATTTTTTCGTTACCAAGCCAATATTCCTGCTCACCTTGCAGGCAGTAATCAATGCAATAGCCACTTGGGTAATCCCAATGACCCCCTTTGATAATCACCGCTTTTGCACCATAGCCGGTTAACTTTTCTGCGGCCTCTTTCACTGCGCTTGGGCCAATCAAATAAACACCGGTTAATTGCTGCGTTTCGTGGGTGTTCGGTGTTACTACATCGACTAATGGCAATAAGCACTCTTTGATGGCACTAACGGTATCTTCTTCTGTTAATAAATCACCACTTGAGGCAATGGCAACCGGATCATAAACAACTAAAGGCGGCTCTGCCCAAGTCGCTTTGTAATGTTTTAAATGCTCACTAATAAGCTGTATTTGCTGCACATTGGCAAGCATACCAATTTTAATCACGCTGGCAGGCATATCACTGGCTAAGGCTAATAGTTGCGACTCAATCACTTCTGTTGAAATCGGGTTAAGCGCTTCTACACCTAAACTATTTTGTGCCGTTAAAGCAGTAATAACCGTACAGCCATGTACATTAAAACTTTGCATTGCCTTGATATCGGCTTGAATTCCTGCACCGCCGCCCGAATCTGAGCCAGCTATGGTCCATACAACCTGATTCATGTTATTCCTCACATTTTATTCTTGATGCCAAAATGGCATTCCGAGCGTCGGCGTTGACGGGCTTGCGACGTCTTTTTCTGGCATCGCTTTAGCCACATAGCTATATCGCCCCGCCTCTACAGCACTCTTAAACGCTTTACTCATCGTCACTGGGCAACCTGCACCCGCAATTGCCGAATTTAATAATACGGCATCATACCCTAATTCAAGCGCTTGGCAGGCATGAGATGGTAAACCTAAGCCCGCATCAACAATTAAAGTATGGTTTGGCAAGCGCTCACGGATCATTTTTAAGTTGTAAGGATTCAGCAAGCCTTTACCCGTGCCAATCGGTGCGCCCCAAGGCATTAGTACTTCGCAGCCTAAATCAGCGAGGCGCTGACACAGCACTAAATCATCTGTGCAATAAGGCAAAACTTTAAAGCCATCAGCCAATAAAATTTTAGTGGCTTCGAGCAATGCGATAGGATCGGGCTGTAAATTATATTCATCACCAATTAGTTCTAACTTGATCCAGTCAGTGGCAAACACTTCGCGGCACATTTGCGCCAAGGTCACTGCTTCTTTCACACTATGGCAACCCGCCGTATTTGGCAGCACCTTTAACCCAGTGTTTTTTATCAGTTGCCAAAAATCATCACCCGCAGCAGCGCTTTGCTGGCGTCTTAATGAAACCGTGACAATTTCAGCCTGTGAGGCCACTATCGAATCCTGCATAACACTAGGTGAAGGATACAATGCTGAGCCTATCAGTAACCGACTCGTAAACTGCTCACCATAAACCGAAAAACAATCCATCTTAGCCTCCTTGAATTGGCGACAATAACTCAATGCTGTCGCCTTCGTTGAGGGTTTTAGCATCGCATTGACTGCGCGGTACAAAGTCACCATTAACGGCAACGGCAAAAGGAGGTCTTGCACCAAACTGGCTCAACGCTTGAGTGAGCGATGTATTCTCGCTTACTGTAACTGACTGACCATTAATTAAAATATTCATTTTTATCCTTAAGCAATTAAGCTTACTGCATCATCAACCACCTGAGGCGCAAGTAGATAGCCATGACGATATAAGCCATTAATACTGATCACTCGACCTTGTTTTGTGACTTTCGGACGGTTGTCTGCAAACGCAGGGCGAAGCCCAGATTGCAAGCTCTCGATACGCCCTTCAGCAAAGCCGCTATGCACCGTATAAGCAGCAGACAATAACTCCAGCGCCGAGCGCACGGTGACTTTACCGCGGTCTTGCGATTCGATTTCAGTCGCACCAATCACAAATTGATGGTTTGGCTTAGGAGCAATATAAATTGGGTAACGCGGATGCATCAGTCGTATCGGTCTGGTTAGATTCACCTCTGGTGCATATAAACGCGCCACCTCCCCTCTTACTCCACGCAGTAAGGGTTCAGCCTGTTTTGCACCTAAGCCGCGACAATCAAATACATAATCATAGCTTTGGCCATTCACTTGATGGGCGTTCAATTCAACTTTACAGCCAAAGTTAAATTGCACTCCTTGCGAGGTAAGCTTTTTAAAACTAGCGCTATAAAATGCTTGATTATCGAGCTGCCCCTCACAAGGTAAATACACACCTTGATGGAAACGCCCAGCTAGTTCTGGCTCAAGATCAGCGATTTGAGTGCCAACCAATGCCTGTGCCTGATAGCTTTCAAGCGGTTTCAAGCGGCTCACAAAACTTTGTAAATCGCCCTTATCTTGCTGATGAGCAACCACTAAACTGCCTGTTTGTTGAAAATACACAGCGTCATCGAGCTCACTTAAAATTTGCTGCCAACGCGTGATGCTATTAAGTCCTTGTAGGGCTAAATCCTGTTCACACAGGACTGATTCTGCAAGAGGGGCTAACATTGCTGCAGCAACGCTACCGGCACTGTTGCTAGCATGTTCATCATCTTGCTCAAACACACTTAACTGATGCTCTTTAGCAAGTGCTAATGCAGTTAAACGGCCAGTTAAACCAAAACCCAGTATCGCTATCTTTAATGACATAAACTTTCTAGGCGCTAGGCTCTAGGTAAAAACCCAGAGCCTATCGCTGATGCCTAGCTCCATCAATTAAACGGCTTTGTGGTAAATCTCAGAGCCTGTTTTTTTGAACTCGTCTGATTTCGCTTTCATTTCGGCTTCAACATCGACCATTTTGATTTCGATAGCATCACCTACGTTATTCGGATCTATGCCTCTTGCCTCAAGATCTTTGGCGTAATCACGTACTTCTTGAGTGATCTTCATCGAGCAGAACTTAGGGCCACACATAGAGCAGAAGTGTGCAATCTTGCCTGATTCTTGTGGCAGTGTTTCGTCGTGATATTCGCGGGCGCGTTCAGGGTCTAAACCTAGGTTAAATTGGTCGTGCCAACGGAACTCAAAGCGCGCTTTTGATAATGCGTTGTCACGCTCTTGCGCACCCGGGTGACCTTTTGCCAAATCGGCAGCATGAGCAGCAATTTTGTAAGTGATTAAACCTTCTTTAACGTCTTCTTTGTTTGGTAAGCCTAAATGCTCTTTAGGGGTTACATAACAAAGCATAGCGCAGCCGTACCAAGCAATTTGCGCAGCGCCAATACCTGATGTGAAATGATCGTACCCCGGTGCAATATCCGTGGTTAATGGACCAAGAGTATAAAACGGTGCTTCTTCACAGTGTTTAAGCTGCTCTTCCATGTTCTCTTTGATCATATGCATTGGCACATGGCCAGGGCCTTCAATGAACACTTGCACATCATGTTTCCAAGCAAGTTTTGTCAGCTCACCTAAAGTACGTAATTCGCTGAACTGGGCTTCGTCATTAGCGTCAGCAATAGAGCCCGGACGCAAGCCATCACCTAATGAGAAACACACATCATACTGTTTTAAAATTTCACAGATTTCTTCAAAGTGCGTGTATAAGAAGTTTTCTTTATGGTGCGCTAAACACCATTTCGCCATGATTGAGCCACCACGGGAAACAATACCGGTAACACGCTTTGCCGTCATTGGCACGTAACGCAGTAATACTCCAGCGTGAATGGTAAAGTAATCCACACCCTGTTCTGCTTGTTCAATCAAAGTATCGCGGAAAATCTCCCACGTTAGGTCTTCAGCCACACCGTTTACTTTTTCAAGCGCTTGATAGATAGGTACGGTACCAATTGGCACAGGCGAATTACGTACTACCCACTCACGGGTTTCGTGAATATAGCGACCCGTTGATAAGTCCATTACCGTGTCGGCGCCCCAACGAGTCGACCACACCATTTTTTCTACTTCTTCTTCGATTGATGAAGTCACCGACGAATTACCAATATTCGCGTTCACTTTAACTAAGAAGTTTCGGCCGATGATCATCGGCTCAGTTTCTGGATGGTTGATGTTGTTAGGAAGCACGGCGCGGCCACGGGCAATTTCATCACGCACAAATTCAGGGGTAATAAAATCAGGAATACTAGCGCCAAACGATTCGCCTTTGTGCTGGGCCGCAAGTAACTCTTCACGAATTTTAGCGCGTCCCATGTTTTCACGGATCGCCACATATTCCATTTCAGGCGTCACAATGCCTTGTCGCGCATAATGCATTTGTGTAACGTTTTTGCCAGCTTTTGCACGGCGGATCTTTGGTAGATGTTCAAAGCGGATATGATCTAACCCTTCATCTGCCATTCGCTGTTGAGAAAATTGCGAAGTCACTGAGTCTAAAATTTCAGTGTCGCCGCGGCTTTCAATCCACTTTTCACGGTATTTCTCAAGGCCCTTGCGCACATCAAGTTTAAAATCTGGGTCAGTGTATGGGCCCGAAGTATCGTAAACACGAATTGGCGCATTAGATTCAAATACTGGGTTTTCTTCTGTACCACCGATAAAGGTATCGCTGAGAGTGATTTCACGCATCCCTACTCGTACATTGTCTTGTGTACCTTCTACATAAACTTTATGAGAATTAGGAAACGGTTGCCCCGTTAAGTTATAAATATAATCTGATGCAGCCGCGCGGACTTCGCGGCGAGATGGTTTAGTTGTTGTGTTTGACATGACTTACCTCATTGCTTTAAGGGTTGTCTTGTCAGATATTGCAAATGCAATAGAGAGTGGCAAACGCCATTGGATCGTCAATAAGCTAAGTGCTTACTAGTGCAGCCTGTGCCGCTTATGCCCCAAAAATTTGGCGCACAAGCGCCCAGTGAGGCAGCTTGTTCCCTACGCAGGTGTTAGCCTGATCAGGTTCACGGATCCCGCTTTCGCGATCTCAGCCTTATTTAAGGCACTCCGACAAGTATAGATTCGTTTCTTTTAAAACGCCCTGAGTGTACGCCAGTTAAAAAATTGCTGCAAGCTCAGCCACTTTAGTTTTTTGCAATGAAGGTAAAATGGTGCTCGCCTTGTAGGGTAAGTTGCTCACCAGTTAAAGTAATGGCTGCGCCTTCTTTTAGCGCTGACAGTAATTGCTGCTCAAGCGCATCAACTTGCTCACCACAAGATTTACGTGTCATACCTAACTTATTTACTGTTAGCGTATCTTCGCTGAGCGCACCTTCACCAAAAAATTTATTACAGCCAGCAAAGCCGTTAACCTGCATCGCTTCGATAAAACGCAGCGAGGCTGTTTGGGATACAGGAATGGCTAAACCATTCACTTTTGATAATTGCCACTGTGTATATTTTAATTGCTCACTAGTGACTGTCCCTGTCGATGAGCAGCCCATGCAAAATAATACTAAAAGGAGGGGCAAGGCTACTAACTTCATATTTTTTTACGATTCAAATTTCAATGTAGTAATAATAACAACATTTAACGCAATTGATCGTTAAAAAAACATGTTTTATCTGTAAAAAATTGTTCTAAGTTAGCTTTTTAAATAACAACGCAGACTATTTGAATAAGTTATCGACTTCTTCTGGTAAAAAAGGACGACCTTTTTCATTTACCGACGTGCCAATCACCAAAGCTTGCAGCATCACTTTATCGTCATGTTTACGATACACCGTTTGCCTAAAAGCAAACTTTAAACGGCTGATACGCTCAGGCTCAACGGCAACGTAAAACTCATCGCCCGGCACTAGTGATGCCTTGTAATCCATTTCGCTACGCAGCACGACAAGGTTTACTTTTTCTCTTGCTAGCTTTGCAAAATCGATACCTTGAGCATGTAAAAACTCATGGCGAGCATGCTCTAGATAATTAAAATAAACACTGTTATTAACAATGCCTTGTAAATCACACTCATAATCACGCACTTTAAAGTCTACTTTAAAGGTCATAGTCGTATTCCTAATCAATTTACGTATAATTGCCTGCGTTTATACCATAAAAATTGATTTTATAGCCATTTGGCTAGCTAGGTTGCTAGAATAGCAGTCCCGAAAATGGAGTTAAGTATCCGCATGAAACGACGTTTATCATTATTATCTGCTGCCATCCTGCCTTTATTTGCAGCATCTTCAATTGCTTACGCTGAAGACGGTGATCTAGAAACGATTGAAGTTACCGGTGATTTCAAAAGAGAAAGCATTCAAACCCTTAGTGCCAGCGCAAGCTTGTTTTCTGATCATGAAATCAATCAACGTGGTGCAAAGTTTTTAGATGAGATGCTTGCTAGTGCAGCGAATGTAAACTTTACCTCTGGTGCATCTCGTGGTCGTTTCGTGCAAATTCGTGGTGTTGGTTTACGCTCACAGTTTGTTGACCCTATTAATCCTTCGGTTGGCTTAGTGATCGACGGTATTAACTACTCTGGTTTAGGCGGCAGTTCACTGTTATTTGATATCGACCAAGTTGAAATTTATCGCGGCCCACAAGGGACTCGCTTTGGTGCTGATGCCTTAGCAGGCATGATTCAAATGGAATCTGCAACACCCACTCTTGACCCAAGTGTGAAAATACAATTAGGTGCTGGCAACTACAACAGCTATGAAGCAGGTATTGCCGCAGGTACGGGTATTACCGACGACACTGCAGTACGCGCCAGCATTTATCAACGTGAGTCTGATGGTTATGTAGAAAACCGTTATTTAGGTGAAGATACCCAGCAACAAGATGAGCTTGTTTCTCGCTTTAAGTTACATAGCCAATTAACTGATCACCTACGCACAGAGCTCAATGTACATTACATCGATATCAATAACGGCTATGACGCCTTCACACTAGATAACAGCCGTTACAGTGTTGCTGATGAGCCAGGCCAAGACAACCAAGAAAGCATTGCGGTTGGTTTAGCAAACATATACACCGGCTTTGACTTTTTTGATGTTAGCCTAAACCTATCTGGTATCGACAGTGAGCTGTTATATAGCTTTGACGAAGACTGGGTGTGTAATGATGAAGCCCAACCTGAATTATGTGCTGCAGGCTTGCATGAGTGGGGCTATAGCTCAACAGATACTTATTTGCGCGATCGCCAAGATCAGGCAGCCGAACTACAATTTAGCGGCAAGTCTGGTGAATGGGTTGCCGGTATTTACTACCAAGGCCGCGAAGTTGACTTAGAACGCCAATACACTTGGCTTGCGCAACCATTTGCATCAAATTATGAAACCAGCAATATTGCTGCATACGGTCAATTAGCAACGCCTATCGGCCCAAAAACAACTTTAATTACAGGTCTGCGTGTTGAACAGTATCAAGGTGACTACACCGACAATAACGGTTTTATTGAAGAAACCGATGATGTAATGGTGGGCGGTAAGCTTGCACTTGAATACCAAGTCATTGATCGCACTATGATCTACACCAGCATTACTCGTGGCTATAAGGCTGGCGGTATTAACTCTGAAGCGTTAGCAAAAGCAAAAGACGAAGGCTTAAACCTAGATGCTGATTTCTTTGCTAATCACACATCATTTGCCCCTGAATACCTATGGAGCGGTGAATTTGGTGTGAAAGGCAGCTCTCTGGACGATAAGTTTGTGTTACGTCTTGCCGCTTTCTACATGTACCGTGAAGATATGCAGCTAAAATCGTGGCAAGTTGAAGGCCAAAAATTCACAGGCTATATCGATAACGCAAGCTCTGGAGAAAACTACGGTTTAGAAATTGAAGGCAGCTTCCAAGCTACTGACAATTTGCTACTAACAGGTAGTGCAGGTTATCTACATACAGAAATCAATGACTTTGTTGCGCAATCAGGCCTAGATCAAGATGGTCGAGATCAAGCACAAGCACCTAAATACCAATATGCATTCACTGCGCGTTATAACTTTACGCCAGCACTTTATGCATCAATTGGTGTAGAAGGTAAAGATGATTACTACTTCTCTGATAGCCATAACTCACAAGCACCAAGCACTAATTTAGTGAATGCTTCATTTGGTTATGAAAGTGATAATTGGAGCATTAATGCATGGGCACGTAACTTATTTGACGAAGACGTACCAACTCGTGGTTTTGAGTTTGGTAACGACCCATTAGATGGTTACACCACTCATACATACACACAGCTTGGCGAACCTATGGTTGCCGGTGTGACATTTATTTACGAGCTATAAGCAATTAGGTGCTAGGCTTTTTTACCTAGCACCCAAACACCTAGAGCCTAGAGCCAAATAAGTTAAGCCCTTTCAACATCAAAGGCGAGTACGTCTTTAATCTTTTGTTTATTCGTTGCCAGCATAATGAGTCGATCAATACCCAGTGCGACACCCGCACATTGTGGTAAGCCATGCTCTAGTGCAGCTATTAAACGCTCATCCATTGGCACTTGCTTTAAGCCATTTACTTCACGGTACTGATTATCTTCACTAAAACGAGCTGCTTGCTCTTTGCCATTGGTCAGCTCATTAAAGCCGTTTGCCAGTTCCATATTTTTAAAATATAACTCAAAGCGCCCTGCTACTCGCTCATCGTGCTGACAAATTTGGGCAAGAGCTGCTTGCGAAGCTGGAAAATGATAAACAAAACAAGGCTTTTCTTGGCCAATCGTTGGCTCTACCTTCATACAAAATAATAGCTGTAACAAGGTATCGCGGTGCGTTTCATTCGCAGCAATATCGGCAAAGCCCTGCTCTGTTGCTAGTTGCTGCAATGTGCTGATATCAGCAGTTAAAGGATCAACACCTAAGGCGTTTACAAAGGCTTGCTGATAAGTGAGTCGCTCTGCGCTTTCTACGCCAAGCACTAATTGCATAAGCTCATCCATTTCATCCATAAGCGCAAATTCATCAAAACCCGGACGATACCACTCAAGCATTGTAAATTCAGGATTATGATGACTACCCGCCTCTTCATTACGAAAGGCTTTGCATAGCTGGAAAATAGCCCCAGAGCCTGCAGCAAGTAAACGCTTCATGGCAAACTCAGGTGACGTTTGCAAATAAAGTGGTAAGCCACCAGCATGACCAGGACCAACAAACTCGGTACTAAATGTCGCTAAATGCACATCGGTTACACTGGCCGCACTTAAGCTTGGCGTTTCAACCTCCATAACATCACGTGCATAAAAGAACTCGCGAATACGGCGGATGATAGCGGCACGGTGGCGTAAAGTTTCAATATCGGCGCTTGGTTGCCAAAGGACATTAGACATAGTGTTTCCCAAAAAAAATCCCAGCAGAAGCTGGGATTTTATAATAAATTGCTTAACAAAGCCTGTTACTTAACACGGCTCACGTATTCACCGCTACGTGTATCAACTTTGATCACTTCGCCGATTTGTACGAATAGAGGAACACGAACAACAGCACCTGTGCTTAATGTTGCTGGTTTACCGCCAGTACCCGCTGTATCACCTTTTAGACCTGGATCTGTTTCAGTGATTTCTAATTCAACGAAGTTTGGTGGAGTCACTGCGATTGGGCTACCGTTCCAAAGCGTGATTGTACAAACGTCATTTTCAACTAACCATTTTGCATTGTCGCCAAGCGCTTTTTCGTCAGCAGCGATTTGCTCAAATGTTTCGTTGTTCATGAAGTGCCAGAACTCACCGTCAGTGTATAGATACGCTAAATCTGTATCCATTACGTCTGCACCTTCAACTGATTCACCTGACTTGAATGTTTTTTCTAGTACTTTACCTGTGATAAGTTTACGAATACGAACACGGTTAAACGCCTGGCCTTTACCTGGTTTTACCATTTCATTTTCTAAGATGCTGCAAGGTTCGCCGTCTAACATAATTTTTAGGCCGCCCTTGAACTCATTGGTGCTATAATTCGCCATCGTTTCCTCTGTCTAAATAATTTCGAGTAATCTACGTGTCAATGATACAAAGAAATGAAGTAAATTTGCATAAAAACTGGCAAAAAGAATTGGCAAATGTTGTCACTTGTCCTGAACGCTTGCTAGAAATGCTAGGATTATCAAGCAAAGTAGACGAAAAAGACCTCAAAGCACGCAGTCTTTTTCCTGTCCGCGTGCCGCTGCCTTTCATCAAAAAAATGCGTTATGGCGACATAAACGACCCTCTTTTGCTGCAAGTGATGCCAAGACACCAAGAATTTTTAGCAAAAACAGGTTACGACAAAGATCCTCTAAAAGAGCAAGATAACAACCAACCTGGTTTGTTACACAAGTATCGCTCTCGGGTTTTAGTGATGTTTAAAACCGGCTGTGCCGTAAATTGCCGTTATTGTTTTAGACGCCATTTTCCTTATCAAGAAAACCAATTAAACAAACGCAGCTTGATTGACGCACTGGCTTACATAAAAGCAGACAGCAACATCAACGAAGTCATTTTAAGTGGTGGCGATCCATTGATGGCCAAAGACGATGCTGTTAGTTGGTTTATGGATGAGTTAGAGCAGCTTCCGCAAATTAAACGCATGCGTATTCACAGCCGCTTACCTGTTGTGATCCCTGCAAGAATTACCGATGAGCTATGTGCACGCTTTGCTGCATCGCCCTTAAAGGTGGTGTTTATAAATCATATCAATCACGCTAACGAAATTGATGATGACTTTAAAGCGGCCATGCAAAGGTTAAAAGCTGCAGGGGTTACGTTATTAAATCAGGCGGTGTTACTAAAAGATGTGAATGATTCTGTCGAGTCGCAAGTTGCACTAAGTGAAGCGCTATTTGAGGCAGATATACTTCCTTACTACTTACATCTACTAGATAAAGTTGAGGGTGCTAGCCATTTTGATATAGCTGAGAGTCAGGCACGGGAAATCGTGACGGCTATGCTAGCTGCATTGCCGGGGTTCTTAGTTCCTAAGTTGGTGCGCGAGATCGGCGGCGAAAAAAGTAAAACGCCTATCGATCTCAATATACTTTAGCTAAACGTATACGTTTACGTTGTTACCTAGTGTCGCAGTTACCGACTTAGCAGGTGTTTGTGCAGCACTGGTGTTCATTGCTGCACCTTCGATAAGTGCAAGTGCCGCAGCACCATCAGCCTTTTGCTGTTTTTTAGCAAGCGATGCGCTGTAAACTTCTGCGCTTTCGCCACCGCCACTCATCGCTGGTAAGCTTGATCCTGATATATTCATAGTTCATTACCTGACTTTTTATGACAATCCACGTACTATATCGGCATTGCAGTCTAAAGCTTTAGGAAAAAAATGGATTCAATTATTGAACAACTCAATGCTAACCTAAAAATCGTTTATCGTCAGGCACTTGATGCTGATAAAAAATTAGATGATTTACAGCAGCAAGGCCATGGCAAATTCAAAGCCTTATTTGCAAAAGATGCTGGCTTTGATTTTGAAGCGAAACGCTTTAAACCTTACGTTCTCGATGTTGCTGCTGATGTAGAAAGCTTAAGCAACGACGGTATGGACGAAGAAAAACTGAAAAAAACCGTTATTAAACTGCAACAGTTATTACAACTGCTAGCGACGTTTAAGTAACGTAGAAGCCTCTATTTTATTTATTGTAAATAGAGGCTATCGCGCGAAATAAATTTCACGCCTACATGTGGGGGTAGCTTTGGCCGTTAATTGTTTTTCGGCGTTAAAACGCCTCCCACGATAGAGGTCTTTTACAAGACCAACAAACAACACAGTTCAACTTTAAACTGACGGCTTAAGGCTTACAGCTTAAAGTTATCATTCACCCAAATTTAACGACGGCAGTAACTCATCTTCAAACCAATCAGTGATTAAGCGCTTGTCGTAATAATAGGCTTCATCGCGCCCCATTTTCATACGATCCATGAAGCCCATGTCTTTAAGCTTTACATCGTTTGCTTCACTTATCACTTTACCGTCTTTGTCGGTAATCGAATAATTTAGGTCGATACGCGGGAAATAAATTGGCTTAACGATACGTAATTCATTCATAGTACCAAAACGCACATCACCCGCTAGGTCGAGCTCAGTCACTTCAACATTGAAGGTGTAGCCTTCAGGTAACTTTTCAGCAAGTTTATTAAAGTGTTTTTCAAAATTCTTTGCCACATTTTTATGAAATGAACCTTTCGGTGAGTTGTTACCAGGTTCTACATCGCGGTAATCGTTAAAGTCATGCCATTTAACTTTTGCTTCTCCTGCGTGAGCAAAAGCGGGTAGTGCAATGACCATTGCTAAGGCAATTTTTTTTACTGTATTCATCTGTTTCTCCACTTAACAGGTATAGCTAATGATTAAATTTTAGCTGCTGACAATTAACTATAGCTTAATATCTAAACACTTAGGTGTAACCAATATGGTGCAAAATGTAATCAAAAACAAGCGATTCATATTTTTGCTTTATCGCCGTAAATCACAATTAATTCATGTAATTTAGGCCGAAATGTGATGAAATAAGGCTAATTCAACCAGGTATAGTTCATGGATATTTTATGACCATTTTAGTCACCGGCGGAGCCGGATACATCGGTTCTCACACCGTATTAGAGTTATTACAACAAGGCTCTGACGTTGTTGTACTCGACAACTTAAGCAATTCATCAAATGAGTCATTGGCTCGCGTAAAAAAAATAACAGGCAAAGACGTCACGTTTTATCAAGGTGATATTTTAGATAGAGCCTGCTTAGACAAAATCTTCAGTGAACATACTATTGATAGTGTTATTCACTTCGCAGGTTTAAAAGCGGTTGGTGAATCGGTTGTAAAACCTATCGAGTATTATCAAAACAACGTACAAGGTACACTGACTCTGGTTGATGCTATGCGTGATGCTGGCGTATTTAAGTTAGTATTTAGCTCATCAGCAACGGTTTACGGTGACCCTGCAAGCTTGCCAATTCGTGAAGACTTCCCAGTTGGCGGCACGACTAACCCGTATGGCACATCAAAGCTTATGGTAGAGATGATGCTACAAGATATCGCAAAATCAGATGAACGCTTTGCCTTTGTTATCCTACGTTACTTTAACCCTGTCGGCGCACATGAGTCTGGTCTTATTGGTGAAGACCCAAATGGTATTCCTAACAACTTATTACCTTATATTTCGCAAGTAGCTGTGGGTAAGCTGGAAAAGCTAGGTGTATTTGGGGATGACTACGATACTGTAGATGGTACAGGTGTTCGTGACTATATCCATGTCGTTGATTTAGCATTAGGTCACTTAAAAGCGCTGAACCGAATTGCAAGTGATACAGGTGCGCACGTATTTAACCTAGGCACAGGTAATGGTTATTCAGTACTGCAAATGGTTACCGCTTTTGAGAAAGCCAGCGGTCAAGCCGTACCATACCAAATTTCGCCGCGTCGAGCGGGCGATATTGCAGCTTGCTACGCAGCTCCAGAAAAAGCGTTAAAAGAGCTTGGCTGGCAAGCTGAGCGTGGTATCGATGAGATGATGCAAGATACATGGCGCTGGCAAAGCAATAACCCGAACGGTTACAAATAGTCAGACAAATTATAAGGCCGATGTTCACACATCGGCTTTTTAATTTGATGAGGCTTTCTTAAGCTGCGCAATACCCCAGAAAAGTATCCCAGCCCCCGTGCACGATAAGAAAAAGAACAACCCTAAGCCGACAGGCGATCCCCAAAACAAAATACTGTATAAAACTTCCATCTCTATATCCTTTAATATTATTTGAATAGTAAGTTATATAAGTTTTAGGAATAGCTCGTCAAGTCGCTCATCAGCGCATCGCTTGAATACTCTCAAGCGCTACAGCTAGCTGAGTTTTTAGTTTTTTATAGCGTATATAAACAACCAGCACGATAATACCATTTATACCTAGCTGGATAAGCCATAGGCTGTATGTTTTAAACATAACCATATTAAACAAGGCAACGATTAGCAAAGCACACCAAAGCACAACGCAGCCAATAAAACTCACATACCAGTAATGAACTTGGTGCTTCAGCTGATTCTCTTTAAAATTAAGCATTGCATTGACGTCTAGCGTTTCTGCTCGCCAAAGCTTTCGTCTTAAACGGTATGACCAAATTCCAAAACCTAAAGGAATAGGTACTAATAGCGCAAACATAATGGTTTCATAGGTATTTTTTGCCTCAAACAACATGGCGTAAATACAAAATACGGTTACCACAACACCTAAAAATGAGTCGATTAACCCTTTTAGCTTTAACTTAGTTCGCGACTTTTGTGTTTGTGCTATTAACGCTGCACTATCCACTTTCGGCGTTGCCTGCACGAATGCCTGCTGCCACTTAGCTAATTGATCATCTGCTTCGAATTTATCCACGTTATTTACTCCATTAGGCTCGCAAGTTGTTGTCTTGCCCTACTTACACGTTTAGCAACCGCGTCTTCAGACAGTCCCAGCGTTTGAGCTATCTCACTTTGATTAAACCCTTCAAGCTGTAAGGCAAGCACCTGTCGGTATTTCAGCGTTAATTTACGAAGGGCAGCCATTAAATCTAAACTGTCGTCTGGTGATTTATGCGCACTTAAGGCTTGGGTGTAATCAATACTTTCAGAGCTTGCCACCTCTTTGCGGTTTTGCTCTTTTATCACATGATCAACCGCTTTATTATGAGCTATTCGGGCAATATAGGTTTTTATGCTGGCATCGCCACGAAAGGCAACATCGGGTGATGAGTCATTACTTTCAAAAGCGCGCCAAACAGCCAGCGACATCTCTTGAATTAGCTCATCTTGTAGCGCTTGATTGATCTCGTAGGTTGCAGCAACACGCGCCAACAGCGGCGCGTATTCATTCAGCAATGTGTTTATTTGAACATCAGCTTTCACTGTACTTCCGTGTTTTTATTATTATTTGAACAAACGATTATAGGCACAAAAGTAGGTACATGCTAACACCGGCCCTACCAACAACATAGGTAAAAGACTATAAGGGGCAGTAAAGGTAACGAGCATATTAATCAAACAAAGCATGCTTAATGGTTTAATCACCTTTAGTGCCGTTGTAATGCCTTCTTTAACAGCTGCACTAAGCGAAGCATTGTTTAAAAGTAACAGAGGTACCACAAACATAAGCAACATATTTACAGGAACAATTGATACAAACATGACCCCTACGCGCCAGCGCTCAACATCAACAAACTGACCTGACAATAAAGCCGATAACTGCTCACTACCAATCAAAGCACTCCCTACTGCAAATTGCACCAGCGCCAGTAAAATACCAACAACTGACCACACGGCAACTCGCCCCCACTTAGCCCATGTTGCATTGTGATTAAATGAAAAGCCTTGCTGATTATTCAGGTTAAATAACAAAGGCCACACCGTTGCCATTAACATAGGCGCTAACCACTTTGATACCGTTAAACCTGTAGGTGCAGGTAATAGCTGCACTAAACCTGGCACAATAGCGAACAGCGTCATAAGTAAAAAAAGTTTAAACGGTGCTTTTTTAAATAGCCCCCAACCTTCTTTTAACCAAAGAGCAGCATCACTAAATGGTGCATTTGTTGAATCAAGTTTTAGCGTATTCACAGTTGATGTTGTAGTCGTCATGAGTTTGTCCTTTTCGTAAAAATAGATACATAAGACACTGCCTATTGCTACCACCGAATAGAACAACTTCGTGTCATTTGCAGCTATAGACGAGACAAACACAGAAAACCTGACAAAATATTTTTAAAAAATTAAAAATAATTTTATTTCGTTGAATTTTAAAGATAAAAAAGAGGGGAACAATAGTGGAACGCAGCTATTTAAGATAGATTTAAGCTTTGATTTTTGGGTTTTAGGATTTTTACAGAGAGAAAATGGTGGCCCCTCCCAGACTTGAACTGGGGACCTAACGATTATGAGTCGTGTGCTCTAACCAACTGAGCTAAGGGGCCATTGTATTAGCGAAAGCTAAATTTTTTGATGCGTTTAGCAGGTTTAACTGACTAAAGCGGGATGCAGTATAAAAAGTTTTTGTAACCTTGTCACTAGCAAAACCTTTTATTTTAACAATCACTAAATCAACTGCTCAAATAGTAAACTCTTTGTTTTTACAACGACCTTAAAGCATGCCGATTAGTTTCTAGCCTCCGACATTGTTCTAGATCAAATAGCTAAATCACTAAACTCGTTAAAATAGCCGCTCAATCAATTGCGGAGTGCTGACTGTGATAAATTTACCAAGCTGGGATCAATCTCTGATCAACAAGTACAATATTTCTGGGCCTCGATATACATCTTACCCAACAGCATTGTCTTTAGCTGACGGTTATAACCAACAAGATATGATTAACGCGATTGCGGCGTCGAAAAGCCGTTCTTTATCTTTGTATATCCATATCCCTTTTTGCAGTCAGCTTTGTTATTACTGTGGTTGTAATAAGGTGATCACTCGTCATCAATCTAAAGCCGATTTATACCTAGATAATTTAGCGCTTGAAATTGCTGAGCAAGCAACGCTTTTTGCCGATTATAACGTTGAGCAACTGCATTTAGGGGGTGGAACGCCAACGTTCTTATCGGCAGAGCAAATGAGCCGCTTAATGGCATTGGTTGAGCAGCATTTTAATTTTGCTGATGATGCTGAGCGCGGTATTGAGATTGACCCTCGTTCTTTAGCTGATGGCATGCTAGTACACCTACGTCAGCTTGGCTTCAATCGTGTCTCATTTGGTATTCAAGATTTCAATGATGATGTGCAACTGGCAGTTAATCGCCCGCAAAGCGTGCAATCTGTAAAAGGTTTGATTAGTGAGGCTCGTGAACTTGGCTTTAAATCTATTAATGCCGATATGATTTACGGTTTGCCACTGCAAACACCAGAGAGCTTTAAAGAGACAATTGCACAGCTGATTGAGTTAAACCCTGATCGCGTGTCGGTATTTAACTATGCTCACTTACCAGACAGATTCGCTGCACAGCGTAAAATTAAAGATGCTGACTTACCATCTGCGGGCGATAAGCTCACTATGTTCAAAAATACCCTTGAGCAGATGTTAGCGGCGGGTTATCAGTTTATTGGTATGGATCACTTTGCCCGCAAAGACAATGAATTGGCAATTGCACAAAACGCAGGCCAATTACATCGTAATTTCCAAGGTTACACAACGCATGGCCAATGTGACTTATTAGGTTTGGGTGTGTCATCTATTTCGCAAATAGGCAATGCCATCTTACAAAACGAAAAAGAGCTAAAGCACTATTACAAAGCCGTGCAAGAAGGCTTTGGCAGTGCAATCTGTAAAGGTGTTGCTTTAACTGATGACGATACATTACGTGCAGCGGTTATAAAACAATTAATCTGCCAGTTTGAGCTGGATATTCCAGCAATCGAAAAACAGTTTAATATTAACTTTGCCAGCTACTTCTGCGAGGCACTACAGGCACTCGACCCATTACTAGCTGATGGCTTGGTGTCTGTTAGCCAAGATAAGATCACAGTAACAGCTCGCGGTAATTTATTTATTCGTATTATTTGTATGTGCTTTGATGCGCACCTACAACAACAAATCAAGCAAACTCGTTTCTCACGAGTTATTTGATATCATCACGCCCAACAAAAAGCAGAGCCTAGGCTCTGCTTTTTATTTTGTTTAATTCAACGATACGTCAACTTAATTGAATACTACGTTTTCACTGCCTGGAGCGGCTTTAAACTCTTCAATTATACGTGCACAATCCGCTTTAATTTCATCGCTATGCTGCTCTTCAGCACGCCAGCGGGTAGTGTCCATTTTAAAAATCTCTTTTTTAGAGTATTTCTTACGGGCATCGTGCGTTGGCATATCTTTTACAACTTCGTACATTTTAAATATGCCTGGGTAGCGCTCACTTAGCTCAAACTCTTCTGCAAAGCTGTATTGAGAGATCAGCACCCAAATACGTAAGCAGCCTTCTGAGAACTCACATTGCTCTTCATTCATTGCACGGGCAATTAAATGAATGCTATCGGCTAACTTTGCATTACGCTTTGCTTTTGATGCCGCAAGCTTTTGCTCATGCTCAGCTTGCTTCTTGGCGATAAGCTTATTTTGCTCTTTTAATTTATACAGAAGTTGCCCTGCATAAAACGCAAGCCCTGCGATAATTGCCGCACCAATTACGATGGCAATAATCAAGGTTGTGCTCATCGCTCATCCTCATCTTCGTCATCAAACCATTCATTGGCTAAGTCATCAGATAAGTACTTATCGAAGTCAGATTCACCTTCATCAAATGAATCATCTTCAAAGTCATCTTCGTACTCGTCTTCATCTTCAATGCCTAATAACTCACACAGTGCTTG
Organism: Pseudoalteromonas sp. XI10; assembly: GCF_001469895.1. Lineage (GTDB taxonomy): Bacteria > Pseudomonadota > Gammaproteobacteria > Enterobacterales > Alteromonadaceae > Pseudoalteromonas. Next base: position 299,400 of record NZ_LOPY01000051.1, read on the forward strand.
GTGGCGAGCAATACGGCTATTGAAGTACTTAGCGTCTTTACCTGTTAATAACTCACCGCGCTCATGACGCTCAACCAGCTTAAGTAGACGCTCGTCATTCTCTAGCGCTTCTAACTCTTGCTCTGGCGTTAACTCAGGCTCAGCCACTTTCTTAAGCTCAACCATAGGTTTTAAGTTGCGTTTCATTTCAACTTTCGGCTCAGCCTTAGGCGCAACTAAAGAAACCGGCTTTTTACTACCAACACGCTTATCTTTAGGTTGATTGTTTGCAGCAGTGTTTTCTGCATTTTGTGCATCAGGTGCATTTCGAGAGCCAGGTTTAGCACCTTTGGTCTTTTTAACTCGCTGCTCTTTTAACGCGCGCATCTCTCTAAGCTTTTCTTTGCTCAGACGTACAGGACCATTCGATGGAATTTTACGCGACTTTTTCTTTCTACTCATATCTTGATCATCTCACTTAAGAGGTTGTGCACAACGCCTTTGTGGCATTGTAATGCTGGCATAACCAGAAGAATTCGATGTGCGGATGTGGTTGGTCAACTTGACGAACTGCGCACTTTTCATACTTTTAGTACAAACGGTGGCTATTGTAACAGGACAAATAAAAAGGCGGTAGAGAAAACATCTCTACCGCCTACTAATCTGAGCGCCAATTATCTGGACACTTCTCCCTTCGACTTTTTAGTCTTTATTATTTTTATTATTATTGTTTATCCATTTTGTTATTGTTTTAACCTTCCGTGTAGCATTCCATTTTGTTTTTATTATTAAACTTCCATGAGCTTTTATTATTCTCGGTCAATCCTGACGCTTTTTTGTTATTTCCTTTAGGACACCTAACCAGTGTCAACCCCTAAAGACTTGCCGCAGTCACTTTCCTTATTACATTGTCCATGTTGTTTTTGCTGTCTCAGCGACAGTGGTTAATTTACTCATTAATAATTTTGTTACAACTGATTTATATAATTTTTCTTACAGATAAGATATTGCAACAAGCCCAACTTATTTAATAACAAAGAGTTATCTATAAAATTGAAATAAAAATAAGATTTAGCTTACAGCTCGATATGGACAATGTCTCACAAAGGCGTGGGAGATTTCGACATGGTTTAAATACAAAAAAAGCAGCTTGCGCTGCTTTTTTCACACTAATCACATATTACTGCGGAGTATTTCTACCCGCAATCAGACTTTAGTGTAAGCCACCTAAGTATTTTGAAAGTACTTCGATGTCTTTGTCTGTTAGCTTTTTAGCGATGTCTTGCATCATACCGTTTAAGTCGTTATTACGCGTACCATCACGGAATTTTTCAAGTTGTGACTTGATGTATTCTGGATGTTGGAACGAAACTTTCGGGAATTTAGCTAGTGATGTACCGTTACCACGAGGACCGTGACACGCAGCACATGCTGGAATACCACGCTCAGCATCACCGGCTTTATAAAGCTGCTGACCTACTTCTACTACATCTTTAGGTGTTGTACCTTCAGACATATTTAAAGAAGAGAAGTAAGCTGCTAGGTCTTTCATGTCTTGATCGCTAAGCGGCATAGCCATACCACTCATTACTGGATCCATACGACCTTCTTTGCCGCCAGATGTCATACCTAATTTAAACTCTTGTAATTGTTTATAGATATAATCTGCGTGTTGGCCTGCAATTTTAGGGTAGATATTAACCGGTGCATTACCGTCTGGGCCGTGACAAGCCGCACACGTTGCCGATTTCTCTTTACCTGCGTTTACATCGCCATCAAATGCTGTTGCGTTGCTTGCTGACAACGTACCAAGCAATATAGTTAAAGATAGTGCTATTTTTTTCATGGTGAATTCTCTGTTTCCGACCCTGTATCATCTACAATATGGATGTTGTGATTTCTATATTCTACACGATAATAAATTCTCTGGCACGTTTTCTGCCCACATTAAGCTCATAATTTATAGGGATTTGACTTAGATTAAGTTTATACCTAGTAATTTTCCTAATTTAAAGCCAATTTAGCACGCTTAAATACGCTTTTGAATGCTGCTTTAATAGTATAAAATACGTGCCTTAAGTGGAAATTAGCCACTGTTTGTTATTTTTTATAAAAGACTAGGAGAGCCTGTGCTCAAATCTCGTATCAAATACAATACTGCGTCCTTTGTTACCAGCGCACCTGATATCTCACGCTTACCTGCTGATACGGGGATTGAAGTCGCGTTTGCTGGTCGCTCTAATGCGGGTAAATCAAGTGCTTTAAACACGTTAACAGATCAAAAGTTAGCACGTACTTCTAAAACACCCGGCCGTACTCAGCTGATCAATACCTTTGAACTTGATGCCGATAAACGCCTTATCGACTTACCGGGCTATGGTTTTGCTAAAGTTCCTATCGAAATGAAGAAGAAATGGCAAAAATCGCTAGGTGAATACTTACAAAAACGTCAAAGCTTAAAAGGTATCGTTGTTTTGATGGATATTCGCCACCCGTTAAAAGATTTAGACCGTGACTTAATCGACTGGGCCGTGGGCAGCGAAATTCCAGTGTTGGCACTATTAACTAAAGCCGACAAGCTAAAACAAGGCGCGCGTAAAGCTCAAGTTTTACAAGTTCGTCGTGAGTTAAGTAGTTTAGATGGTGATATTACAGTACATGCCTTCTCTTCACTAAAAGGCACAGGCTTACCTGAAGTTGCTAAAAAGCTCGATGAGTGGTTCTTAGGACCCATTGAAGCGCAAGCACCTGAGTCTGACGAACAGCCAGAAGCTTAATCGCTTAGGCCAAGTAATAACGCTTGGCTAATGATTCTATATAGTAGCCCTGCTCGTCTGAGCAGGCTATTTCGGCCCACTGATAATAAACATTTCTCGATACCCTCGCAGCCAAGCCATGTGCTAATTGAAGATAAGGCACACTGACACCTTCAAATTCACATAATGCCAATGGTTGCTTTGCTGAAACCAACCAAGCGCGCTGTAAATTATCAACGCAACAAAGAGCTCGACCTTGTTCTGTCTCTTCAAAGCGCCAATCAATAATAATAAAGGGCACATCTTCGACCGTGATAGCCATTTTCTCGACTGGTGTTTTTAAAAAATAACTATCTGCTTCTTTGCAAAGCACAGAGGCAAAGAGTTTAACCATTGCCTCGCGCTTTATTTCACTGCCGGCATAAAACCACCGCCCTTGCGCATCAATCAATATAGGCACTTGCCCACAGTTTTGTGGCTGCCATTGATCAAAAGGTTTATCGGGTGCCTGAAGAGCGGCTTCTAAGTCAGCAAGTGATTGCATTATTTTTCTTTATCTAGCGTCAAAGAAAATGTTACAGGAACAGCTGTCGCAATTGATGGTAAACCCGCAAGTTTTTGTAACTCGCTAATACCTTCTGTTACTTTGAAATCACTTGCATTAATAATCACCGGCGTAAACGATGAAACAGTAACATCGCCTTTCGGTGACATATTGGCAAGTACATCAATTGTTAGCTCTTTCTTGTTGCCATGAAAGTCTAATTCAGCTTTCAAACCTTTAAGCACATGTTGACCTGGTTTTAGCGTTAACAGCGCTTTGCTTAAATCAGCAGTTAACACTGCATTAGGGAATTTAGCTGTCTCAAATAACAACTTGGTCATGCGCTCATTGCGGATAGGGATCAGAGTCTCAACCGATGTCAGATCGATCATCAACTTAAATTGACCTTGCTCGTTAAGTGTACCCGACACGTTTTTGAAATGATGCGCTTCTGCAACTGAATTCTTTTTGATAGACACAAAGCTCACATTGCTTTGCTCATTATTAACTTGCCAGTTTGCGCTGGCTAAAGGGGCAACTAAAATACTCGATAATGAAAAGGCAGCAATTGCCAAAGATTTAAACATAACGCATTCCTTCGAAAGTAAATGAGAATCACTTTGATGGTATCACTTGCGTATATTTGTGCAATGAATTGCATGATAAGAAAAGAAAAAGCGACTCACTCAACAAGGAGTGAGCCGGTATAGCAAACTGGGGAGAAGCTATCAATACGTTGCATCCTTTCAGATGCATCATCAACAGGATGTCCTACAGGATGAGGACGGCGCGGACTTTAGCAAATACCAGATTAAAAATAAATTGCATAACCGCAGAAACAATACAAATTGATAAACATATAACGAAACACTAAAACCTTCTTTTCTTATTTACTTAAAACTAACATTATAGCGAACCGTAATTTAGGGTATGGTGAATTAAAAGCACACTTAAACAAGGCTTTTTTAAGGCTTGTTAGTGATAAAAATTGCAGTAGAAGAGTAAAAGGTATGAAAAAAATCTCCTTAATTTTATTTGCTACCTTACTTTTTTTAATGACCCCCTACTGCCATGCAAAAAAAACAACGACACAATATCCGGTAATTTTAGTTCATGGGCTAATGGGATTCGATAACCTACTCGGCCTCGATTATTTTTATAATGTTGCTACAAGTCTCAACCAAGAGGGTACCTTGGTATTCACGCCAGCGGTCTCGGCTATTAATAGCTCTGAAGTACGGGGCGAACAGTTACTCACTCGCGTAAAAGCAATTTTAGCACTGACTGGCGCCAAAAAAGTAAACTTGATTGGCCATAGCCAAGGTGCGCAAACAGTGCGCTATGTTGCTTCAGTCAGGCCTGATTTAATTGCCTCTGTGACTAGTATTGGTGGTGCAAACTATGGCAGTGGCATTATTGATCTAATTAGTCAAAAACTACCTGCAAATTCTCAAGCTGAACATGCTGCGAGGTTCATATTTGATGCATTCGGTGGTGTTATTTCACTACTATCAGGTAACAGTGATTTACCACAAAATACACTGGGTGCATTAAATAGCTTAAGTACACAGGGTGCTCATGCATTTAATCAAAAATACCCTGAAGGATTACCGGTAAATAAATGCGAGCAAGGTCAGCTAGTTGCCGAAAATGGTGTGTATTATTTTTCGTGGAGTGGTACAGCAGCATTCACCAATATACTGGATCCAACCGACTTGCCCATACTGCTTGGTTCGTTACTTATTTTAGGAAAAGATGATGGCCTTGTATCGCGCTGCAGCAGTCATTTAGGACATGTCATCAAAGATGATTATGAAATGAACCACTTAGATGAGATTAATCAGTTTATTGGTTTGCACAATTTTCGGGAAGTTGACCCTATTGAGCTTTATCGCGAACACGTAAAGAGATTGCAGGAGTTGGGGTTATAAACAAGTTAGCAAGTTAGCAAGTTAGCAAGTTAGCAAGTTAGCAAGTTAGCAAGTTAGCAAGTTAGCAAGTTAGCAAGTTAGCAAGTTAGCAACCCTAGACAACTTACAATCTGTGTCAAGTAACTCACTAACTTTACTCTTTCCCCTAGCAACTCGCTAACTTTTAACCTGATAGCTGACAGCTCTCATCTATTGCGACTATTAGTGGGCCTGTTGCCAGTTGTCACCGCTGTCGGCTTCAACAATCAGAGGCACATCAAGAGTCGCGGCTTCTGACATTAGCTTACAAATTTCAGCTTTATAGTCGTCCACAGATTCTTCTTTAATTTCGAACACTAATTCATCGTGCACTTGCATTAGCAGCTTCACTGAACCTTCAGCTTGCGCGTTCACCCACTGATGAACTTTTAGCATCGCTTTTTTGATGATATCAGCAGCAGTACCTTGCATTGGGGCGTTGATAGCAGCACGTTCAGCGGCTTTACGACGAGCGCCGTTACGGGCATTGATTTCTGGTAAATGTAAGCGACGACCAAAAATCGTTTCTACATACCCTTTATCAGCTGCTTTTTCACGAGTTGTTTCCATGTACTCAAGTACGCCAGGGAAACGCTCGAAGTATTTATCAATATAATGCTGTGCTTCATGGCGTGGTACATCTAACTGGCGTGATAAACCAAACGCCGACATGCCATAAATTAAACCAAAGTTAACCGCTTTGGCTTTACGACGCATATCGCTGGTAACCTCTTCAAGGCTAACCCCAAAGACTTCTGCAGCGGTTGCGCTGTGCACATCTAAACCATTCGCAAACGCAGTTAATAGGCCTTTATCTTGTGATAAATGCGCCATGATACGTAATTCAATTTGGCTGTAATCGGCAGCCACAATTTTATGGCCAGGTGCAGCAATAAAGGCTTCACGAATTCGACGGCCTTCTTCTGAACGAATTGGAATATTCTGTAAGTTAGGATCCGTTGAGCTTAAACGCCCTGTTGCTGTTACAGCTTGATGGTAAGAGGTATGCACTCGCTTAGTGCGCTCATCAACCATTAGCGGAAGTTTATCTGTGTAGGTTGATTTAAGTTTAGATAAACCACGGTGCTCAATAATCACTTTTGGTAATGGATAATCATGAGCAAGTTCTTGCAATACTTCTTCTGCTGTCGAAGGTGCACCCTTAGGTGTTTTCTTGATAACAGGCAGCTCAAGTTTTTCAAACAAAATAGCTTGCAGTTGCTTAGGTGAGCCTAAGTTAAATTTTTCACCTGCAATATCATAAGCTTCTTGCTCAAGCTCTAACAGGCGTTCACCTAAACGTTGGCTGTGAGCTGCCAGCATGTTGCTATCAATTGCAACACCAGTACGCTCAATATCAGAAAGCACTGTGACAAGTGGTAACTCAATATCTTCGAATACTGATTTTAATTGGCTATCGGCATCAATTTTTGGCCATAACACTTGGTGAAGACGTAGCGTTATGTCGGCATCTTCAGCAGCATAAGGCGCCGCTTTTTCTAGCTCAATTTGGTTAAACGTTAACTGCTTTTTACCTTTACCGGCAATATCTTCAAAACTGATATTTTTGTGGCCTAGGTATTTCAGTGCCAGCGAGTCCATATCATGGCGGCTACCTACACTATTAAAGACATACGACTCCAACATAGTGTCGTATTTAATACCCTTTAACTCGAAGCCCGCATTTGCTAACACGCTTTTATCGTATTTAAGGTTTTGCCCCACTTTCGCTTTGTTTTCGTCAGCTAAGATTGGGCCAATTTTTGCCATTACTGTTTCTAAGCTTAATTGCTCTGGCGCATCAGGGTAATCGTGAGCAACCGGAAGATAAGCCGCTTCACCCGCCTTAACCGCAAAGCTCATACCAACCAATTGCGCTTGCATATAATCAAGGCTGGTTGTTTCTGTATCAAAAGCAAATAATTCAGCGTCATTTAACTGCGCCACTAAGGTATCAAGTTGCTCTTCAGTTAAAATAGTTTCGTAGTGCGCATCAGCAACTTTTGGTAGTTCGTTAGCTTCTGTTGGTACATCTAAATGCGTGTCAGCGTCTTTAGGGTTATCAAGTAGTTCAGCTAACCAACGGCGGAACTCACACTCACCATAAAGTGCAATCAGTTCGTCACGATTAGGCTCTTGCAGCTTAAAGGTTTCAAGATCTGACTCAACCACAACATCACACTTAATTGTTGCTAATTCATAGCTAAGTGGCAGATGATCAAGTGCAGCAGCAAGTTTTTCACCAATCTTGCCTTTAATTTCACCTGCATGATCAATAACACCTTGCAATGATCCATATTTTTGTAGCCATTTCACTGCTGTTTTTGGACCACAGCCGTCAACACCAGGGATGTTATCGACCTTATCACCCATTAAAGCAAGGTAATCAATGATCAACTCAGGACCAACACCAAACTTTTCAACCACAGTTTCTGGATCTGAAATGCTATCTGTCATGGTATTGATAAGCGTAACATGCTCATTAACAAGCTGCGCCATATCTTTATCGCCAGTTGAAATCAGTACATGACGCTGCTGCTCTGACGCTATACGCGCAAAGGTACCAATAACATCGTCAGCCTCAACACCTTCAATACTAATCAGCGGGAAACCCATTGCTTTAATAATGTTATGCAGTGGTGCGATCTGTGTGCGTAAGTCATCCGGCATTGGCGGACGATTCGCTTTGTATTCACTGTACATGTCATTTCTGAAGGTTTTACCCTTGGCATCAAATACCACCACCATGTGCGACGGATCATATTGCTTGATCAAACTCTTAAGCATATTAACTACGCCATAGATTGCGCCTGTCGCTTCACCTTTTGAGTTAGTAAGGTGCGGTGGCGAATGGTATGCACGGAATAAATAAGAAGAACCATCTACAAGAATAAGTGGATTTTCAGGGATCTGAGCCATGGTGAAATTGGATCCTAATTGAATAACATTAAATTGTTTGTAAGCATGCCATAAGGCCATGAAGAAAACGACTGTGAATTATTAACCAATAAAGGTTTATGACAGAGCAAGCTGTGGATAACTTTGTAGATAACAGACAGAGTTAATTCTCCCAAAATGAAAAAACATTTAGGAAAATTTAGTAAGTTCATGTTTTGATTTAAAAAAGATATTACGGCGTTCTTTTTTTATTATTTTTGTCCGATGTGGAAAACGGTTTTAGTAGCGATAACCTTTTGCTTATTCGATACCGAATTAACATCCCTTTTCATAACCGGAGGAGTATTCTAGCATAATGGATCAAAGATCATAGCGATCCTTTATACTTTTTTTTTCGTTAGTAATTTATAAAAAGGCATAAACAGCTATTCATCACGCTTTGCGAGTTATCAAGCGACGAAAATTTTTTATTTTGTCGCCATGCTCGTATCCTTGTTAAACTAAAGCTAGTCGCATTAAGGAGAGTTCAAAAATGAAAAAAGTTGCTGTAGTTTTAGCTGGTTGCGGTGTTTACGACGGCGCAGAAATCAATGAAGCCGTATTAACCTTATTACATATCGCAAAAGCAGGCGCGAGCTATCAATGCTTCGCACCCGATATAGAACAAATGCACACCATTAATCACCTAACAGGTGAAGAAATGACACCTAATCGTAATGTGCTAGTTGAAGCCGCACGTATTGCCCGTGGTGAAATTAAAGCGCTCACTGAGCTAAATGTAGATGAATTCGATGCCTTGATCGTACCAGGTGGCTTTGGCGCTGCGAAAAACCTATCAGATTTTGCCGTTAAAGGCGCAGATGCCCAAGTTCAAGATGATGTACTGACAAGTGCGAAGGCCTTTGTCGATGCCAAAAAAGCAGCTGGTTATATGTGTATTGCTCCTGCCATGCTGCCGCTTATTTATGGTAAAGGTGTAAAAACAACCATTGGTAACGATGCAGACACCGCTGCCGCTATCGAGCAACTTGGTGGAGCCCACCAAAGCTGTGCTGTGAATGATATTGTTGTCGATCCTCAGCATAAAGTGGTCACAACCCCTGCCTATATGTTGGCCCAAAGCATTTTAGATGCTGATGCGGGTATCGAAAAATTGGTCAACAAAGTATTAGAGCTTGCTTAAACATCAAGCTAAGAGCCAGTATTTAATGCTGGCTTTTCTTGCGCTAACGCAAAAAAATGACGGTTTTTCTCAAGAAAAAGCCTTTTAGATCATTTTATAAATTGTGGCTTAGCGTTATAATCGTTCTAATTTCCGTCAGATATCGTGATTGATCACGTTCAAATCGAAGTGAGCAAGGCAAAATGAAAAAACTATCAGCTGCATTATTACTGCTAGCAACAACGGCATATGCACAAGCGTATGACAACTCTTTGACTGAAGATGCAATTAAAAAGCGTCTAGCGCCAATTGGTTCTGTATATCTAGAAGGTGATAAAGCTGCGGTCGCTGCTGAACCTACAGGTCCTCGTTCTGGTGAACAAGTTTACCAAGCAGCATGTTTTGCTTGTCATGGCACTGGCGCACTAGGTGCACCTAAATCAGCTGATGATTGGGCTCCGCGTATTGCTAAAGGCATGGACACTCTACTTGACCATGCAATCAACGGTTTCAACGCGATGCCTCCTAAAGGTACGTGTATGGACTGTTCTGATGAAGAGATCAGCGCTGCTATCGATTTCATGACTAGCAAGTAACAGTTCAAAAACTAATACTAAGGGCTTAATTTTATTAAGCCCTTTTTTTATGTCTTTTTTAGCGCGCTAGGCTAGCCCTGTAGCCAATTCAGACCCATGATAAATTACCATTTTGTTAACACCTGTTACTTGACGATCTAATAAAAAAGTGGAACTATAAAGGACGAAATTTAAACAACAATAAGATCTGGTTCTAAATCATTGGAAGATTCAGCAACACACATTGATAAGCTAGGCCGTAAAAATGCTCGCTTAAAATCGCTTTTACAAAAGTATAAGCAATCACATCACTTGCAACATGCTCTTTTACAATTATCAGAGCAAGCAAGTACTGTTGCCGAATTAACCCTGCTCTACCCTGCTATCCACAACATTCTGCAAGACTATATCCCAAGTAAAAACTTCTTCGTTGTGTTGCATAACCCGGTTTACGATAACCTTGAGCTATCTTATTTCGCCGATGAAAAAGATGGTCTTTCAGTACCGTTAAAATATGAGCAGTACTTTAAAGAAGGCCTCACGGGTTACGTATTTAAACAAGGTAAAACCTGTTACTTTACCAAACAACAAACAGAGCAAGCGGTTGAACAAGGCTTACTTAAGTGCTTTGGTACGCCAGCTGAGCATTGGGTTGGAGTACCCGTCTATCGCGATAAAGTCATTATTGGCGTCATGGTCGCGCAAAGCTATGACAATAAACAAGGCTACTCTGAGCAGCAAATTGAGTTGCTCGAAGCGATGTCATTATATTTAGCGACAGCGATTGAACGAGTTAAAAAACGTGAGCTGCTCGAATCTGAAGTAAAAATTCGCACCCGAGCACTGACACAAAGCAACCAAGCGCTCAACGACGAAATTCAACAACGTAAAAATGCGCTAGAACGCCAACAGATCTTGTTTAAAATATCTGAGCTGGCAACGCAAAGTAAAAACCTCGACGATGTATATCAGCATGTTCATAACATTATAAAAAATATTACCTATGCAGATAACTTATACATCGCATTGTATGACCAACAGTCACATTGGTTGAGTTTTCCTTACTGCGTCGATGAATTTAACGATAATGGTAAACCAAGGCCATTTGCTAAAGGCTACAGTGAACTAGTGCTCAGCACTGAACAGTGCCAAGTCATAGATAGTGAAAGAGCAAAAGAGCTTATCAAGCTAGGCGTAGTAGAAAGACCGGTTAATGTACCACCAGAGCGCACTGCGACTAGTTGGTTAGGTGCGCCGCTTAAAACATCACAGGGCGTTATTGGTCTCATTGTTTGCCAAGCTTACAATAATAAGCATGAATTTAGTCAGGATGATTGTGAGCTAATCACCTTTGTATCGCATCAAATTGCTAACGTTATTCAAACTCACCTAGCCAACCAAGAGTTAAAGCTTAGTCACCAAAAGCTTGAGCACCGAGTCACTGAAAAAACCAAAGAACTTCGCCAAGCCAATATGCACCTGCAAATGCAAATTGAAGAGCGTAAAAAAATAGAACAACAGCTGTACCACGATGCACACCATGACTCACTAACCAGTTTACCGAATCGCAGTTTATTCTTAACTCAGCTTGAAAAAACATTGCAGCACTACCAGCGCTACCCAGAGCAGCAGTTTGCAGTGCTATTTATTGACCTTGATAAATTTAAAGACATCAACGATCATCTCGGTCATCAAGCGGGCGATCAATTTTTAATTGGTGTTGCTGAATCTTTCTCGCATTGTATTCGTGAGCATGATTTGCTTGCACGTTTAGGTGGCGATGAGTTTGTGATATTGCTCACTCACTTAACAGAGCAACAGCAAGCCCAAGATGTTGCCAAACGTATCATCGAAATTATGAGAAAACCTTTCTGTATGAAGGGTCAGTGCATTCAAAGTGGTGCCAGTATTGGTATTACTTGCTCAAAACCCAGCTACAAACACACCGATGAAATTATACGTGATGCAGATGCAGCCATGTATTACGCGAAAAATGCAGGCCGTAATCGCTTTGAATGCTTCCATCCGCTGCTTAATGCCAGCAATGTACAGCATGATGCTGACAATATGCATCACTTAGATGATTTGCCTATGCACTTTAGAAGTGCCGAAATCATTACCTTGGATGAACAATCTCGCGCAGAGTCTTTACTCGAAGCATTTGGTGAACACCCAGTACTTGGTAGCACCAGCTTTGAAGTGCTTAAGAAGTTTGCGACCGATAGAGTACAGCACTTTGAGGTTGAACTTAATTTATTAAAACAAGCCTTCAGCTTAGTAAGTGACAGTAATCTAGAAAAAGTATTGTTCCCTTGCTCTGGTTTAGTCCTTGAACGTATTAATTTTCAAGCACTGTGTAAGCTATTAAAAGCCCACGATGCGAATAGAATGTGTTTATTATTCAACGAACAAGAAATTCGTTATGCATCGGCAGTACAAATTGAAAATCTAAAAAACTTGGTTGCACAAGGATTTTCGATTGGTTTAAATGAATTTGCTAAAGATCGCTGTGAGTTAAACTTACTAACAGAGTTCCAATTCGATTACTTGTTATTAAGTTCAACGTTCAGTAAGCGTGTACTACAGCAAGAAAACTATCACCTACAACTGCAAGGTGTGCTGGCGATTACTAAGCTGCAAAATATCCAAGTAATCGCGAAAGGGCCGTCAATTTTTAACTACCGCACGTTACTCGATAAGCACGGATTGTCATTGTTTATTGGTAAGCAACATGCGCTGGCGCCCTTCGAACACGAAGCACCGAGCGCACAATTTATTACTTCTTAAGCATCGCTCTTAGATTAGCTACACGAGCTTGGCCTTTTTCCATGCGCTCAGCCTGTGAAGACGGTGGTTTTTTCGCTTCGAAGGCTAAATCATCTTGTGGTAACTCCTGTACAAAGCGACTGAGCTCAGTATCTGAAGTTTCACCAAATTGACGACGTAACTTAGCATAAGTCATTACCAGCTCTTGCTGAGCACGTGTGATACCTACATAAGCAAGACGACGCTCTTCTTCAACGTTATCTTCATCAATACTTACTTGGTGCGGTAATAACCCTTCTTCCATACCAACCATGAACACATACGGGTACTCCAAACCTTTTGAAGCATGCAGTGTCAGTAATTGTACCGCGTCAGATTCATCTTCTTCTTCGTTACGTTCAAGCATATCGCGCAAAGTCAGTTTACTAACCACTTCAGCAAGGTTCAGCGGTGGATTGTCTGCATCCCCCGTTAGCATGTCGGTGATCCAACGGTAAAGCTCTGATACGTTTTTCATGCGCATTTCAGCGGCTTTTGCACTCGGTGATGACTCATAAAGGTATGCTTCGTAGTTAATTTGCCTAACTAACTCTTTCACAGCCTCAAGGGTATCGCCGCGTACCGCATTATCAGAAAGCTCAACCACCCAACGGGCAAAACCAGCTAAGGCATTAAAACCACGGCCTTTTAAGCGGTGTGCAAGTTCAGGTTCAAAACAGGCTGCAAATAAACTGATGTGCTTTTCATTAGCAAGGGTGCCTAGTTTTTCAAGTGTGACCGTACCAATCTCACGGCGTGGCGTATTTACAATACGTAAAAAAGCATTGTCATCATCTTGGTTCACCAATAGGCGTAAATACGCCATGATATCTTTGATCTCTGAACGCGAGAAAAATGACATGCCGCCGCTGATTTTATAAGGAATGCGGTTGCTCATAAGTGCTTTTTCAAACACTCGCGCTTGGTGATTACCACGATATAAAATCGCGTAATCTTTATAGCTGGTGCGTTTCATGAATTTATGAGAAATTATCTCTGCCACTACTCGCTCTGATTCATGCTCTTCATCACGACAACCAATTACTTTGATAGGCTCACCATAACCAAGCTCACTGAATAGCTTTTTATCAAACTCGTGAGGGTTATTGGCAATCAAAATATTCGCCGCTTTTAGAATTCGCCCTGCGCTTCGGTAGTTTTGTTCGAGCTTAATTAAACGTAAGCCCGGAAAATCTTTACTCAATAGCACAAGGTTTTGAGGCTTAGCACCGCGCCATGAGTAAATTGATTGGTCGTCATCGCCTACCACGGTAAAACGAGCTCGCTCACCCACCAATAATTTAACCAGCTGATACTGACTGGTATTAGTATCTTGATACTCATCCACCAGCAAGTAACGAAAACGCTGTTGCCAACGCTCACGCGCAGTGGCATTTTGGCCCAGCAACAAAGTAGGGATCATGATCAGATCATCAAAATCTAGGGCGTTGTAAGCACGTAATTGATTTTGATAACGCGCATATAGCTGAGCAAACAAGGCTTTTTGTGGCTCACGGGCTTCGCGAACGGCACGCTCTGGTAGAATCAACTCGTTCTTCCAGCTACCTATTTGCATCTTCAGTAGATTGAGTAGATCTTTGTCTTTTTTAAGCTCTTCTTCAGTCAACTCAGCTAGTAACTGGTTGGTATCTTGATCATCAAACAACGAAAAACCAGGTTTAAAACCTAGCGTCGTTAATTCTTTTTTGATGATCTCAAGGCCAAGGGTGTGAAACGTTGAAACCCATAAGCCTTTCGACTCTTGTTTACCCAGTGTTTGCGTTACACGCTCGCGCATTTCTTTTGCGGCTTTATTGGTAAAGGTTACCGCCGCAATATTGCGCGCTTGATACTCACACTTTTGCACCAAGTAAGCGATTTTATTAGTAATAACACGCGTTTTACCAGATCCCGCACCGGCTAATACCAGGCACGGTCCACTTATATACTTTACCGCTTCATCTTGTTTTGGGTTGAGTTTCATAAGCCCCTAAAGAAATTATCCAAAGACAGGACGGGCAATTTTACCGTAATCACTACACTACGCCTAGCCAATAAGGTAAGATTGTTTTTTTACGTGACTCAAGGGACGAAGATGATCAACCCAGCAAAACTTGAAGAAATCGCTAAGCAAATTACTGATAACATGCCGCAAGGCGTGAAAAACCTTGCCGAAACAGTTGAAGGCAAAACAAAGCAAGCTATTCAAAACAAACTTGCTGAGATGGACTTTGTAAGCCGTGATGAGTTTGATATTCAAAGCCAAGTACTTATTCGTACTCGTGAAAAACTCACTGAGCTTGAAGAGAAAGTTGCATTACTCGAGCAGCAACTTGCTAGCAAACAAGACGAACAATAAAAAAGGAGAGCGAATTAGCTCTCCTTTTTTCTACCTAGCTAGTTTAGGTATTAGCTTTTTTCTGCCACACGTTCAAATACGCGCTTAACGGCAATACCGTAGGTATCACTAGCTTCTTCAGCACAGGTCACTACCGACTCTAGATCATTAAGATGACCATTTGCTAAGCCATACACCCAACCATGAATTGTTAACTCTTGGCCTTTCGCCCAAGCATCTTGCACAATGTTAGTACGGCAAACGTTACGTACTTGTTCGATAACGTTTAGTTCAATTAAGCTATTTAAACGCTCTTGCTCAGGTAATGCATTGAGTTGTTCGATGTGTTTTTCTTTTACATCACCTACGTGGCGTAGCCAGTTATCAATTAAGCCAAAACGCGCTTCGTTTAATACTGCTTGAACACCACCACAGCCATAGTGACCAACAACCATGATGTGCTTCACTTTCAATACTTCAACAGCGTATTGCATTACAGAAAGGCAGTTATGGTCGGTATGCACAACGACATTTGCTACGTTACGGTGAACAAATAGCTCACCCGGTAACAAGTCTACGATTTCGTTTGCAGGTACACGCGAGTCAGAACAACCGATCCACAGGTACTCTGGATTTTGCTGCATTGATAGAATTTTGAAAAACTCAGGATCATTTTCACTCGTACGCGCTGCCCAACGTTTATTATTCTCGAATAAATTTTTTAACTTTCTCATTGCGCCTCTTTACGGTATTTAATAATTAGCTTGGATCAAGATATTCCTTGGTGTCAGCTGCTTTTCGCAAAACGTACTAACCGTTACTTGATACCCTTGTTGTTGCAAATATAAAGCACGATCGAGCACGAGCCAAACTTCAATTGCCCTTCTGAACACATGTCGGACGAGTTCAACTCGCTCAGTAACCCTTTTGCGCTTTTTACCTATCTCTAAAAATTTATTGTAATCAATACCTTCTGGTAAATGTAATGATTTTTTCTCAGCTGCCCACAAACAAAATGAGCTAAACGAATCAGAGAAGACCGCTTTGTTCACTGATGGCACACTCACATAGTGCATTTCACCGGTCAGTGATTTACGTAACGCATCAAATCCAAGACGCCATTCAACCTCTGTTTTTCTTACCTTATCAACTCGGCTCGGTGCTGTTACCGTTTCTTGCAGCGCCAATTTTAAATCGCGATGAGTAAGCGCAAGTTGGCTTTGCATGGCAGGCTCGCTCATTGCTTGATAGGCGTTATCTGTGAATAAATGATAACAGCACGGTGAAAAACTGATTTGTTGGGTTTTCGCTTTGCTTGCTTGGTGCATAAATGTTTGATGCAAACGACCGCAAGCATGCAAAGCAACTGCATGCTGCTGGCTTTCAAAAAAGCCATCAGTGTCATCGGTTAATACATCAGCTTGTGAAAACTGCATCGCCAATTGCTGTTGCTTAGCACTGTGTTGACCTTGGTCGCACAAGTGTTGTTGTAGCTCAATACTATGTACACTTGGCGCACCATTGAATGCCAACATGCGACCTAAATGCCCTTTACCAGCGCACCATTCTAAAACAGGCTGGTTTAATGACTGCTGACTGATCGCCGCGACAAAGTCTTGTAGTTGCTCAAACTTACGGCCTTTAATGCCATTACTTATCCAAAACGGAAATTCATTACGGGCAGCACTTATCGCTGGTAAATCACACAATTCAGCCAGCTTTTCGATGTGTTCGATTTCATCAGTAAAATAACGATATAAAGCCTGCTGATCGGCATCAAGTTCACTCACTTGTTGGTCATCAAGCGCCCATAATAAGTTGGCTAATTCAGGCCAAGGAAGATCATCAAAATCAAATGCGGTACATTGCCAGTATTGGCGGGTTGAAAATAGCAGTGCATCTAAGGCAGCAAAGTGCTCGGCAAGTGTCATAACTACTTAGCGACAAGAAATAAAAAGCAGTATAACAGATTTATCTTATTTAACGTCGGTTACTACTGATCAAACGAATGTACAATGGCACACATGCAATGCTTAAAATGATGGCTAGGATCAGCATCCAAGATAGCTCAACCCCTTCTGTTTGCTGTTGATCATACATAAAGCCATCAAAAGCCTGATCAAACTCATCCTGATCTAAGCCATATAAATCTGCAATCAAACGCCACTTTGCCATCGACATATTGCCTAAATTAATCCCCGGTGGTTGAATGTAGCTCGCTAAAACATGGGCTTCATAGGCCAGCTCTTGTACGCTTTTATGGGGGGCATAGTGCTGCTTGGTTACGTCGATGCTTTCTTCTAAGTGTAATAAGGCATACCGCCACCCTTTTAAGCTGGCACGATAAAAGCGCTCTACAACCTCAGGCTTTTTCGCTAAAAACCGCTCAGAGGTATATAAAATATCGCCATACACATTCAAACCAAACTTTTGCGGGCAAATAAGTCGGTGACCTACTCCTTGTAATGTCATCGTATAAGGCTCATTGGTGACATAAACTTGCACCGCATCTAAATCACCAGCAAGCCACTCTTTAATACCGCCTTCATGGCTAGCTGCCATCAAGCTTTCTAGGCTCAATCCTGCGCGCTGTAACATCACCAATAATTCAGCATTTTCAATTGAGCCGATTTTACTTAGCTTTTTACCAGCAAAGTCTCTAGGCTGAAAAATATCTGAGTTATTTTTTACCATCCAGCAGTAAGGTGAAAACTGCAGTATGGCTCCTAGGGCAACAACCGGAGCGCCTTGCTGACGCTTTTGTAATATGCCTGAGTGAGTAATGGCGAAGTCGGCTGTACCGCTTAGTACTTTAGGGAAGGTATCTGGGTGGTTTGGATCAGCAGGAATAATAGAGACATCAAGGCCAGCTTCCTTATAAAAGCCTTTTTCAGCAGCCATATAATAGCCTGCAAATTGAAACTGGTGAGTCCATTTTAACTGTAAGCTAACTTTATCAGCGCACTGCGCGCTCATAGTTAGTATTAAACAGATTAACCCTAATAGGCTTTTTATACCTTGCACGCATCATCCTTGCTTGAAACCGTGCATTAACTATAGGAAAAATAGAGAAAAAAACAAGGCTGCTAATTAGCAGCCTTGATTATATTAAGCTACTGATTTGCCGCTTTAACTTCGCTAAGTCCTTGACCTTGGCTGGTTAAGAACTGGGTGAAACATGGGTTGTTTGTTTCATCTTGAACGTTGTATCCCAAACGGTTCAAATGCTCATTGAATACCTCATAATCACTCGGTTCAATAGCAAAGGCCGCCAGCACATTACCAATTGCCCCACCATGGTTGCGATAATGGAATAAAGTGATATTCCAATTACTACCAAGGGTATCTAAGAATCGTGCCAGTGCACCTGGGTATTCAGGAAACTCAAAGCGCAGTAAACGCTCATGAAGTTGAGCTGGCGCTTTACCACCCACCATATAACGAACATGCAATTTAGCCAGCTCGTTATCTGATAGATCGCAAAACGTGTAGTCATTTTCTGTCAGTGCGGCTTTTAATTCATCAAGCTCTTGCTGCCCTTGTCTTAAGGCAATACCAACAAAAATTTGTGCTTCGCCGGGGCCTGCATAACGGTAATTAAACTCGGTGATAGCTCTGCCACCTAATGAGTTACAAAACTGCTTAAAGCTACCCTTCTCTTCTTTAATAGTCACAGCAAGAAGTGCTTCATTCTTTTCACCGAGAGCCGTTCGCTCAGCAACATAGCGTAAGCGGTCAAAGTTTAAGTTTGCACCCGATAAAATCGCAGCTACGTTTAAGCCTTTAACACCATTTTGTTGGCACCACTTTTTAAGGCCCGCTGTTGATAGCGCCCCAGAAGGTTCTGCTATCGCACGAGTCGAAACAAAGATATCTTGCATTGCGGCGCAGATTTCGTCGCCCGTTACAGTGACCACTTCATCACAAAACTTTTGCGCTAAACGAAATGTTTCTGTGCCGATAACTTTTACGGCTACACCATCTGCAAAGCTACCAACACGCTCAAGCTCAACAGGCTTGCCTGCTTCAAGCGCTGCTTTTAGGCAAGCACTCTCATCAGCTTCAACACCAATGACTTTGATATCTGGGCGTAACGACTTAATGTACACTGCCATGCCTGCTAGCAAGCCACCACCGCCAACAGGAATAAAGACAGCATCAAGGTCGTTCAATTGCTGCATTAATTCACGGGCAACGGTACCTTGGCCAACAATCACATCAGGATCATCAAACGGTGGTACAAACACCCCATTACGCTGCTCTGTTAGCTCTAAGGCATGGGCTTTTGCCGCATCAAAATGATGGCCGTGTAATACCACTTCACCACCGAGTGAACGTACTGCATTCACTTTAATTTCTGGTGTTGTGACTGGCATCACAATCGTTGCTTTATGGCCTAAAAATGAGGCACTGAGTGCAACGCCTTGCGCATGGTTACCCGCTGAGGCTGTGATTACATCAGAACCTTTTGGCAACTTGCTTAGTTTATGAAAAGCACCACGAAGCTTAAATGAGTAAACCGGTTGTTGGTCTTCACGCTTTAGCCATACATGGTTGCCTAGCCGTGCACTAAGATCAGCCATTTCGCTGACCTCAGTGACTTTTGCAAGGGGCTCCATGTTCGCTTGGATAATAGCGCGAAAGTAATCGAGCTCTTGAGAAACCATAATTAACTTAGCTCCTCAAGTTTTGCTAAATCGCGAACAGCTCCTTTGTCTGCACTGGTTGCAAGTAACGCATAGGCTTTAAGTGCAGATGAAACATAGCGGTCACGATCAAGTGGTTTATAAGCATCTTTACCGCGTGCAAGTTGCTTTTGTTTACGTGCTTCAAGCTCTTCATCAGACAGCGCTAAAGTGATTTCACGGGTTGCGATATCAATTACTATTTTATCGCCATTTTCGACATAAGCGATTGCACCACCACTTGCTGCTTCTGGTGAAACGTGACCAATTGATAAACCCGATGTACCACCCGAGAAACGACCATCGGTGATAAGCGCACATTTTTCACCTAAGCCCACTGATTTTAAGTAACTCGTTGGATATAGCATTTCTTGCATGCCTGGGCCACCTTTTGGTCCTTCGTAGCGAATTACCACAACATCACCGGCTTTCACTTCGCCGTTAAGAATACCCTCTACCGAATCATCTTGTGATTCATAAACAACCGCAGGGCCTTCAAAATGCAGCATTTCTTCAACTACACCAGCACTTTTAACAATACAGCCATCAAGAGCTAAGTTACCTGATAGTACAGCTAAACCACCATCTTGACGAAAGGCATTTTCAACACTGCGGATACAGCCGTTTTCACGGTCGTTATCAAGTTCTGGCCAGCGGCACTCTTGGCTCATTGCTTTTGTAGTGCGGATACCGGCAGGACCTGCTTTATAGAATTTTTGCGCTACTTCATTATTAGGATCGGTGGCATCCCATTTAGCCACCATTTCAGCCATAGTATGACCTGCAACGTGATCAACAGATAAATCGACAAGGCCTGCTTTACCAAGCTCACGAACAATTGCCATCATGCCACCAGCACGGTGCACATCTTCAATATGATATTTATTGGTTGCAGGTGCCACTTTACAAAGGAAAGGTGTTTTACGAGAAAGCTCATCGATGTGCGACATATCAAAATCAACACCCGCTTCTTGCGCTGCAGCTAATAAGTGTAAAACCGTGTTTGATGAGCCACCCATCGCGATATCAACCACCATCGCATTCATAAAAGCAGTACGATTTGCAATAGCGCGAGGTAACACTGCTGCATTATCTTTTTGATAATACTCACGACATAAATCAACAATGCGCGCACCTGCTTCAACGTAAAGCTGCTTACGGTCTTTGTGCGTAGCAAGTGTGGTACCGTTACCCGGCAGTGCTAAACCAATCGCTTCTAATAAGCAGTTCATCGAGTTAGCAGTAAACATGCCCGAACATGAACCACAAGTAGGACACGCAGAGCGCTCTACTTTTTCAGAGTCTTCATCGCTTACTGTGGTATCAGCGCCTTTTACCATGGCATCCACTAAATCAAGTTTAATGTCGATATCAGCAAGGCGTGTTTTACCTGCTTCCATTGGACCACCTGATACGAAAATAACCGGAATATTTAAACGCAGTGCTGCTAGCATCATCCCTGGGGTGATTTTGTCGCAGTTAGAAATACAGATCATGGCATCGGCACAGTGTGCATTAACCATGTATTCCACAGAGTCAGCAATTAAGTCACGCGATGGTAGTGAATACAGCATGCCGCCGTGACCCATTGCGATACCATCATCGATTGCAATAGTATTAAATTCTTTTGGTACACCACCGGCTTCAGTGATGGTTTCAGCCATTAGCTCACTAAGTTGGTTAAGGTGAACATGACCCGGTACAAACTGAGTATATGAGTTAACAACAGCGATAATTGGCTTACCGAAGTCTTTATCTGTCATCCCTGTTGCTCGCCATAAAGCACGCGCCCCTGCACGTTTGCGACCTTCTGTTGTTGTTGCACTTCTTAATTTAGCCATAATTACCTCAGTTGTTGCAGTGGCATGCCACTGACTTCCTCATTCCTAATTTATTTCTCACTAAAGCATCAATCTGATTGCTTTAGTTACCTGTTGATTTTTACTAGATTGCTTGTTGTTGAAATTGGTTTTCAACATTGACGTGTTTAACATCAACCAATTTATTCAATTGTGATGTTAGTAGATAAATTGGCTTATCGCTGTCTACCGTCATAGTGACGTGAAACGCTTCATCAGCCATTTCTAAATTCATGGTTGTTAGGTCAAAGCCGCGATGACGCGCAACGCGTAAAAAGCGCTCTACAGCGACACTTTGATTCTTTAATGCAATCGTTAGGGTGTGTTTCATTTTACTGTCTCCGTCATCATTTCATCATTAGCTGCACCGGGTGGTACAAGCGGCCATACATTTTCTTTATCATCTATGCAGGCATGCAGAATGTATGGACCTTCACTATTTACTAACGCATCAACCGCAGCATCGACTTCATCTGCTTTAGTGATGGTTTGACCTGGAATGCCAAACACCGCTGCTAACTGCACAAAATCAGGATTATCTGAAAGGTTTGTTTCAGAATAACGACCTTCAAAAAATAGCTGCTGCCATTGACGTACCATACCTAAGCGCTGGTTATCTAGGATTAGAATTTTAACTGGCAGATTGTTACGGCGAATTGTTGCCAGTTCTTGAATGTTCATCATGATTGAGCCATCGCCCGACACCGTGATCACAAAATCATTTGGGCGAGCAACTTGGGCGCCGATAGCGGCCGGTAAACCAAAGCCCATGGTACCCGCACCACCACTACTTAAATGATTACTTGGGTGGCTAAACTTCATGTGCTGTGCCACCCACATTTGGTGCTGACCAACATCACAGCACACGACGCCAGTTGATGGCATTTTTTGACTTAGCTGGTTTAATAAATAGGGGGCAAATACTTTTTCGCCCGGATAGTCATAACGCCATGCATGCTCTTTCATCATGCTTTCGATGTGCGTTAACCACTCATCAGGAGTTACAAAGCAATCAAGTTGCGGTAATGACGTTTTTAAATCTGCGACTAATGATGCTTTTGCAGGCTTACGCTTACCAACCTCTGCCGCGTCGATATCAAGGTGTATCACTTTTGCTTTTGCGGCAAACTTGCTTAAATTGCCAGTAACACGGTCGTCAAAGCGAGCACCGATACAAACCAAAACATCACATTCTTGCACTGCTAAGTTAGCCGCTTTACCGCCATGCATACCTAACATGCCAAGATCATATTCATAATCAGGTAATACGCTGCCTAGCGCTTTTAGAGTTGATACCGCAGGCATATGTGTTTTTTCTAAAAACTGCATAAGCTCGTTTTGTGCATCAGCAGCCTGTACACCACCACCGATATACGCCACAGGGCGCTGCGCTTCACTTAAGATTTGGTTAGCTATCGCAACTTGGTTTGCGTCTAATTTTGGTAAATGATCTTCGGCGGCTAACCAAGGGTGAAATGGTACTTGCGCCATTTGGATGTCTTTTGGGATATCAACTAATACTGGACCAGGGCGGCCGCTTTGCGCTAGGTGGATGGCTTCTTGTAGTATTTCGGCTAAATCTTCAGCTCTTTCAACCATGTAACTATGTTTAGTACATGATAACGACATACCTAACACATCCACTTCCTGAAAGGCGTCGGAGCCTATCGCTGCGGTAGGTACTTGCCCTGTGATTGCAAGTAACGGCACTGAATCCATCATCGCATCAGCAAGGGCTGTTATTAAGTTAGTCGCACCAGGGCCTGAAGTTGCAAAGCACACACCTAACTTGCCTGTGCTGCGGGCAAACCCTACAGCTGCAAAACCAGCCCCTTGTTCATGACGCGTCAAATAATGTTTGACTGGCGCACCGTACAAGGCGTCGTAAATAGGCATGATGGCACCACCTGGGTATCCAAAAACATCCTTAACGCCATGTTTGGCTAATAAATCGATTGTTAACTCTGCGCCTGTCATCGTAAATCCTCATTCCTCAGTGACATTGTGTATTTGCTGCGACTCAAACCTTAAAACGAAAAAGCCCCCCGGACTGTTAAGTGCGGGGGGCTTTTTAAATGCTTCACTTTTCTCTAAGCACTAACTAGCCCCCGCGGTAATAATAATCACCACGACGTTAATTAGAATTAGAGAAAGTTTGTTTGTAAGCATTTATCTGTAACCAAATTCTGTTCATTTGTAGCGGAAATCTAGCCATCCCGCTGTCTTTTTCTATTAGTACCGCGCTGGGGCTTGTAAGTCAACATAAAAATCAATTCAAAAAAAAGGCTGAAAAGCAAAATTAAAGAAATAAATATTCAACAATTTCACATATAAAGATTTATATTTCACTATTTACTAAAAATTGAAATTTCATACCTCGTTATTTGCCATTCTATGATTGATTAATTTTTAGCAATTTGATGTGATTTTTCTGCATAAAGCCGATTTAATTTAACGCCTCAAAGAAAAATTAGTTTAGTATTGAAAATAACCACGTTATGAAAAGGAAAGTTATGAAATTCGTCCAGCGTATTAATGCCCTGTTTTTTATGGTGCTACTACTTGGTTTTAGCCAATATGCACTTGCAGAGCCGGGGTTATGGAAAGTAGAAAAAAACGGCGTTACTTCTTATTTATTCGGTACCGTGCATGTGGGTGACAACAGCATGAAAGGCTTACCAAGTAAGGTAACAAAAGCACTCGATAACTCAGATAAAGTCATTGTTGAGGTCGATATCAGCGCCATTTCACCAATGGAAATGCAGCGTCGCTCATTACCATTTATGATGCTAAAAAATGGCAAAACCTTACAATCAGAATTATCACCAGAAAACTATGCAAAACTGCAAAAGTACTTCGCTGATAAATCAATTGATATTGCGATGTTTAAAAACTTAGCACCGTGGGCGGTGATGGTCACCATGATGCAGATGGAGTTCCAAAGTGTTGGTTTTTCAGATCAATACGGCATTGACAAGCAAGTACTTGCTTACGCTCAAGAACATAAAATATCTATTGGTGAGCTCGAAACTCTTGAACGCCAAATGGAAATGTTTGAGCACTTAGCAATTATGAATGACAAGATGATCGAAGAAACATTCGAGCAACTTGCAGACGTAGATACCTACTTTTTTGGTCTTATCAAGGCTTGGAAATCGGGTGATATGAAAACACTTACGCAGTTTTACAATGAAAGCTTTGATGACTCTCAATATGGTCAACTAAGCGAGCAAGTGATGTTGATAGACCGTAACAACGATTGGGTTAATCAACTATCGACTCGCATAGGTAAAGAAAAGCTGTTCATTGCAGTGGGCGCTTTGCACTTACCAGAGCAACACGGCTTATTGAAGCAATTAACAGATAAAGGTTTTACCATTACCCGTATCTAAATGATTTAAATCATTAAAAAAGCGCCTTATGGCGCTTTTTTTGTGAAATCTGCCATCTCTAAATAATTGTTGATACCGGCTATTTTGTCACTCGCGTGGTGATTAACATACACCACGGTGCTGGTGCCTGCAGCGCAGATTTTTTCTATTAGTAATAACACGCGTTGCCTATTCGCTTCATCGAGGCCTAAGCAAGGCTCATCAAGGATCAATAAGTTAGGGTGTTTAACCATAGCACGAGCAATCAACAATAAACGCTGATCACCAAAAGACAGCTGGCTAAATGAACTGCTTTGTTTGTCACTTAAACCTAATAACGCTAACCACTTTTTGGCAATGGCAAGTTGCTTATCGGTGGCTTTTTGGTAAAGACCAATGCTGTCATAAAAGCCCGAAACAACCGTATTGAGCGCGGTGATACTCACTCGATAATCCATATGCAGCGCGTTAGAAATATAACCAATGTGCTGTTTAATTTGCCAAATACTCTCACCGCTTCCACGCTGGTAGCCAAACACCTTGATATCGTTGCTGTAACACTGCGGGTTATCACCTGTGATAAGGTTCAGCAAACAGGTTTTACCTGAGCCATTTTTACCTGTTAGCTGCCAATGTTCGCCTTGGTTAATTTGCCAGTTGAGTTTTTCAAATACAGTCTCACCGCCATAACTCACTGCTGCGTTATTGAGTCTTACCAGCATTGAATCTGTGAGCGGAGGCGCTTGATGGTCAATATCTGTCTCAGGTATTTGTAACTGAGTATGAGTGAGATGCAATAGCTTAAGTAAATCATCGCGCTGCTCAGGTGTAGGCTTTGCTAATTGCTCTGTGACATGACCCTCTTTAACGTAGGCGTAATGATCAACAAAGTCAGGGATCTCAGTTAAGCGATTGAGCACAAAAATAAGGGTTGTTGTTTTACTAAGCTCTGCGAATAGCTGATTAAGCCCTGCCATTGCCGTAACATCTAAACCATCAAAAGGCTCATCAAGCACAAGTAAATCTGGTCGGCCTATTATGGCTTGGATCAGCATCAGTTTGCGGGTTTCACCGGTCGATAAATCGCGAAATGCCTTGCTAAGTTTGTCACTAAAATCAAATAGGCTTATTAACTGCTGTAGCAAATCACTATCAAGCTGTTGCTCGTCTCGACCTGCAATAATTAACTCATAAACCGTACTCGAAGGCGTAACGCCATCAATAATATCATCTTGATCTTTTGTTAGCTCAGCCGCAAGGAGCTGCTTTTGGCTGTCTGGCGAAACCAATGCAATACACTCAAAGCTATTCTCATACTGGCCTTTTTCTATTTTCGCAAAACCGGCAATGGCAGCTGCCACCGCCGATTTACCCGCCCCATTCGCACCAAGTAATACCCATTGCTGCAATGGCGATACATTGATATTGAGATCATCTAAATAATAAACGTCATTGCCCTGCCCCTTTAGGCTAGCTTTAACATTAACCAACTGCACTTGTTGCACTTTGAATCCTCATTCTAAGTTACCGTTAACTTGACGTTACCGTATTCGATAAAAAATTAAAAATCGTTTAAACCTTTTTTGAACACAGCTGCGACTAAGGTATAAAAGGTCATCAACAGGAAACAGACAATGAAAAAATTACTTTGTGTAGCAGCAATTGGCTTAGCACTAACAACAACATACGCAATGGCAAAAGATTCACGTGAACTAAATCACAACTTTGCTGTGAGTGGCGCAAGCCAGCTTGATATTGATTTTCCGGTGGGCAGCTTAGAAGTCGAAAGCTATGACGGTAGCGAAGTCGTCGTTACGGTTCGCATTGAACCAAAAAATGACAATAGCTGGTTCAGCTCTGATGTCGATTTATCAGATATTGAATTAAGCCACTCGCAAAGTGCCAGCTCACTTAGCTTAAAATTAGATAACGACGACATTCAACAGAACTGGCATGTAAAAATGCCTAAATCGATGGCAATTGATGTTGAACTTGGTGTTGGCGATATTGAAATTAACGACGCAAGTAATTCAGTTGAGATTGAGCTTGGTGTGGGCGCGGTAAGAATTGATAGCGCGCTTGATGACTACAAACGTATCGAGCTTGATACAGGTGTGGGCGACACTAAAATTCGCGGCTTAATAAATGACGGTAACACTAGCCGTAAAGTGGTTAGCTCGCATTCAAGCTATCGTGGCAATGGCCAATACGATATCGAAGTCGAAGTGGGTGTTGGCGACATTAAAGTAACGAACTAATTTAACGCTTTGGTTATCCCTGTGAGCTCTCAGTAAATAAAATGCTGAGAGCTTTTTGCACTGAATCTAACGAGATCGGTTTATATACGTGCAAGTTTGCCCCAAGCTCGTACACTCGTTGTAAATCATCATTCGATGTATTGGCGGTCACCACCAAAATTGGCACCTGTTGCCCCTGCTCGTTACGAATAATATCAATCGCTTTAAAGCCATCCATAACTGGCATATTTAAATCCATAAAAATTAAATCGTAGTGCTTATCTGAGGCTTTATCTGTGGCAATTAAGCCATTTTCCGCCACGTCAAAGCTGTAATTTAAATGGCTAACCATGCGTCCTAAAATAGTGGCGTTAAGCGGGTTATCTTCAACAATTAAGCAGTGTAAAGACTGTGGCAATAGCGCTGGCATTGCTGAGTTAACCGTGTTTTCTAGCTCTAAATTAATTACCACTTTCACACCATGTGGCTCAGCATTGAGAAATTGAATTTCTCCTTTTAATGCTTTAACAATGTGCATAACCCTAAGCAGCCCCGTTTTTAAGCCTTGAAAATGTTGCTCTGAGTCATTTTCGTAACTAAGTAAATCTGTCGGCGGCTTTTCAAAGCCTTTACCGTTATCTTGTATTTCCATTACAAAGTGCTGCTCACCTTGGCATGCAGCTGTTACGGCAATACGGCCTTGGCTTGGAGTAAATTTAACGGCATTGTTAATGATTTCAGCAACGATTTGAGTCAACCTTGCATGGTCAGTGCTCACCTCTTTATTGAGTGACTCAGCTAAGTTCACGCTCAAGGTAATACCTTTATCGTTACAGGCATATTCATAGGGTGAGATAGCTTGCTTTAATGTTGATAACAAATTGCTGCTAGTAAAACTTAACTGCCATTCTCCCGAGGTTAGCTGCTGTAAGTCCATTAATTCGTCTAGCATAGCCACCAGCCTGTTAACGCAATAAAGCGCCTGCTGTTTAGTCAGCTGCTGACTGTCGCTGATATCGAGCGCTTCGATGGATGCGGTTAAACCTTGCAATGGTGTTCTAAATTCATGACTGGTACGGGCAATAAAGCGCTCTTTATTTTTATTAACACGCTCAGCAAACTCTTTTTGTTCTTTGTACTTAGCAATATTTTTAGTGACCAGTTTCTCCATGGGTTTAAAAATGAAAAATAACTCAATGGCTAATAACGTCATGGCGATGAACCAAAACAATAGCTCTAAAACCGCCAAAAATGTGACTTTTTGAACTGATTTTTGTTCAAGTAATTTAACCGCTTGGTCTAGCTTTGTGAGTAGTGCTTCAAGCTGATTGCTAACAAATGTTGAGCGGTCCACATAGGCAAAATTATCGGTATTGTTTAATAGCTGCTGCGCTTTACTCACATAGCGCTTCACGTGCTCATCTAATGCGGTAGGCGGCGAGAAGTAATGGGCCTCAAGCGCCTCATTTAAATGAATATAGTGACCTTGCTCATCCTGCTGAATTAAAAATTGATGCCCTGCAATAAATTGCTCAACCGCTTGTTGCAATAGCCTTCGGTGTTGCTGTTGGAAATGATCGGATTCATGGTAAATGAGTGCATTGCCGTACAAGGCTATTTTTTGTGACAGCATGCGTTGCTTACCGGCAATATTGATAACCTTGGCATCACCCTTTTGGATATACAAAAGGCTCTGTATCAAGATGGCTGATACAGAGATCAATATGGCAATCGCCAATAACCCCCAGCGATATCGTTTTCGGATATCTGTGACTAGCTGCAACATGCTTTACTCATTATTTTTTAAAATAATTGTAGTTCATAGAATACAAGAAAGCCCACTTGAAGTGGGCTTTAAACATGATAGTTAACAGAAATTTATCGATTTTCGAGTCGGTTATAGTCAAATAACCCAAATTCAACGCCGCGATACTCTTTCGCTACACGGTGTAAAATATCGCTGTATTGCCAAAACTGTGGATGTGTTCGGCGAATAGCGAACTCACTTTTCAGATCTCTGTAAGCTGCTTCATCTGTTGCTTTAGCAAGCCCAGTGGCAAAAGCTGCAATTTGCTGGTCATTGTGTAAATACCAAATGGCTTCTGGGTAATCACCTATGAATCCAGGCACAATTGTTACTGTATCTTCGTCATAAGCTCGTTGCCCTTCTTCATTCAATAAGCTCGAAATATTGTAATGAGCATTATGATGGATCAGGGTATAGGCCTTGTGCTTATCATCGCCATCTTTGACTAACACAAACGAAATTTGTGGCAGCAAGTTCACTGCTTTAACCGGAAGGTTGTTAATTTTAGCAAGTGGCTCAGGTACTTTCGTATAGTCATAACGAGGGCTTAAAATTGGCTTAAGCTTCTCTTTTAGCATATTGAACAACTCTGACTGCGGGTCCATTGTTTTGTATTCAATGCCCGTAGGTTGGCTAAATGACAATTCATCTTCAAAGAAACTCGTTAAGCTAGGTGGTGATTTACGATACCACTGAGCTTTAATTTCTTTACGCTTAGCTTCTGGTAATAATGCAAGGTAGTTTGCTTCACCCTCTAAACGTAAAAAGTCCATATACAAACGAGTTAATAACTGATGACCAATATTGCCATACACATCAAACCCCGCCACCAGCAAGTAGTGAATACGTTCAAATAGTGCGTAATCGAGTATCCAGGCGGTTTTTGGTTGCTGGCCTATCCAGCCTTTTACAACTGTTGCGCTATCAAAGTGGCGGAACACTGTAAGTGCTGCATTTTGGTTATGGCCATCACCCTGCCAAAGTAAATCGGTTGTTAGGTGCTGACCGTTCTCAAACATCTTATTAGCCAGTGCAACTTTGGCTGACAAATATTTGTTTTGGCGTTTTGAATACTTCACCCAACTAGAAATGGGCAAGGCGTTGCTTTCTTCTTCTGCTGGTAATGCTAAGGCATCTTCATGTTGTAACAACAATTCACCCACTTTAGGTGTCGCCGCCATTTCAGGTTTAGCAAACCCCACCCAGAACTGGTCGTTAATCACGTTTAACGCGATTTGACCTCGACAAACAGGCCCTTTAATAAAGCCCATAATAATAAGCTCAGCTTCATCAAGCATAAATTGATAACGTGAGTTTACTGGGATTGCAGCAAAGGCTTTAAATGGGTTTGAAGCCACTTCTGGTTTATAGCTTGGTAGTTTATTTACTTGATAATCAGCTTCAATAAATTGCGAATGGATGCGTGCAAGCTTTTCGTCATTTAATGCTAAAGGTAAATGTGTTTTCGCTAAGATAGTCGAGCGGTCATGCATTAAACGGTAGTAAACACGCTCAACTTTAGGGTCTTCATAAGGGCGACGAGTGCTAATGTGTTTGATCTCTTCACCCGGCGGCGTTGAAGAGCGAACTAGCTTAAAGTAGCTGTGTTTATCGCCATGTTCAGGGAAGTAAATATGCGCTAAATACCAGTGCTCATAAATATAGCGAGCAGCCAGTTGATGCTTTAAACCATCTTGATTTAAGAACGCTTCCCAACGTTCAACTTGTTTTAGTACGCCTTCTTCAGGAGGCTCAATATGAGCAAGGTAACCGCCCTTCTTAAGCCATTTAGCAAGGTGTTGAAACTCTTCGCTTGAGATCCCCGGCAAACCATAAGGCATACCACTGTGTGGGTTATCTTTAGCGAATGAGTCAAACTCATTCATTGTGGTACATGTTTGTTCACGATCGAGTGAAAAATCAAACTCATCGCCTAAAATAGCTTGCTTAGGAAGAGGGCTACTTTGCTTAAGTACTAAGGCATTATAAAGCACGCTACCAGCTAGGTTCGCTTCTTCGGTTTGTGCTCGCTCGTTAAGTACTGGCGTAAAGCCTTTTTCACGCCACTGGGCGGTAGAAGTCGCATCAAACAGTAAGCGGCTTGGCTCTTGGGCTAATAAGCGAGTGCCGTCATAAACTCGCTCTTTACTTAAGCCGCGGTCAATACCTTCCACAGAAGATAACTTAAGCTGACATGGTGCGTCATAACAGCCGTGACAAACTACACAACGAGTGTCGAGTACCGGCTTTACATCACTTAAAAACTCCGCGCCTTCAAGTGTTGATGCAGCAACAACGCGCTCTCTTGGTTGCTCTTCACCAAACAGTTCATCGTAATGAGCGGCACCTAAATATGCACAGCCACTTAATAGAATAAGACCAAATACGGTAGTGAGGAGTTTTCTCATCCTTCCTCCTCGATATCTTCAACGTCATCGCCTAAATCAAAGGTTGGCATCATATCGACTTGCGGCGATACAAAGGTTTGGTCGTTGTCGCAACTAAGCATAGCGCTCAATAATGGCCCACGAACGAGTGTCAGCTGCGCATAATGCTCACCATCAATCAATGCTTGATAGTCATCATTTAACGCTTCAAGACGATATTCATTAATGGCAATTGCGACACTGCTATCTACAGCTGGATTTTGGCAAAGCTGCGCGAGTAACTCTTCGCTTAGCGTTACATGTAATAGTAAATCTGGAGATTCGATATCGCGGCTGTGAAGGTTTTCATCGAAATAAAAAAGAGGAAGGGTTAAATCGCTATTTTGCTCTAATTCCATGTGCTGCTCTCTACATCAAAATGACTTTTAATTGTACGAGTATAGCAAACTATAAGTTCAATAATTAGCGAAACTTATCAGCCGTTAGCAGCTTTTTAGCCGCTAACTAACCGAATTATAAAAACAGTGAAAAATGCATTACCAAGGTAGCGTTTCGCCGTTTGAATGCCAAAACCCACCTGTGTTGCTAAGATTTAATTCGTCAATCCGCTTGATGAGCCGCTCTGCTGCAGTTTCAGGGCTAATATCGCCGGCAAAATTAACCATTTGCGTTTGTACAAAGCCCGGGTGGAATAACCCTACGGCAATTTTTTTATCTTTTAACTCATGGGCTAAACTAACACTGGCGGCATTAAGTGCCGCTTTTGACATACGATAGCCAATGTAACCGCCCGAGCCATTATCAGCAATTGAGCCCATGCGCGATGTGATCATCGCCACTTTGGCATCAATGCCTAAGCTTTGCTGTAATGCATGAGTAATGCGAATAGGTGCGATACTGTTCACACTAATTTGCTTTTCTATAGCAGCAAAGTCCATATCAGCTAATGTTTCGTTATGAAAAATACCGGCGTTGTTAACCAAAATATCAATCTTGTCGCCGTGTAAGTAATTGGCAAGTGTTGCAACATCATCGGCATCAGCCACATCAATATCGCTAATAATTTTCACATCGAGTGCTTGAAGCTCCTCACTTGGCGTGCGAACCACTGCAGTAACACGGTAACCTTGGGCTGAATACTGTTTACAAAAATTAAGACCAATACCTTTATTGGCCCCCGTAACCACTACATGCTTAGTCATCAATCTGCTCCTTAATTAGCTTTTTATACCCAAACCACCTCAAGGTGCGAGTTTGTGCATTTTGAGGTGGCTTAGATATATATACCTTGGGACAGATTGGCAAAAACCAATAGCTTAAGTTAATTCATCAATGGTTGATTTAAGTATAGAAAATACGGCCCCTTGTGGATCAGTAATCACACTAAAGCGCCCAACATCGGGGATATCTGTTGCTGGCACACAAATAGCCCCATTAAGCTGCGTTGCTTTAGCGACAGCCTGATCGCAATCTGCTACTGCAAAATACGGCATCCAATGAGGTGGAATATCATCTGGCCATTCATTTGTCATTTCAAGCATGCCTGCAATCGGTTGCTCATCAATGGTAAATAAGGTGTAGTCCATCCCCTCCATTGGTTTCACCTCAAACTGCCATCCGAATAACTGACAATAAAAGTCGCGACTTGTTTGCATGTCTTTCGACACAAGCTCAAACCAGTAAGGCAGGTTAAGCTCTTGCACTCGTTTTGCCCCGATATGCTCACCGGCTTGCCATAAGGCAAATGTTGCACCGCCTGGTTCTTGTAGCATCACCATGCGACCTGCCGTCATAACATCATGCGGCCCTGCCAATACAGTTGCACCTAATGATTTTGCCAGCTCTGTGCTTTGGTCAACATCATCAACAGCAATGTACAATAACCAATGGGTTGGCATCTCGCTCATACTTGCTGGCAGTTGATACATAGCGGCAATATCATCACCTTGTTTTTTCAGCATGGTGTAATACATATCTTCGCCTATCGGCTGGTCATCAAAACCCCAGTCAAAAAGTTGCGTATAAAACTGCTTTGCAGCTTGCCAGTCTTTCGCGCATAACTCGGCCCAGCAGAAAGTACCTGCTGGGTGTTTTGTATTTATTTTTGTCATGACTGTTCCTCCTTGGTTAAACTTAAGCAACAATGGCACAATTTACCAATCAAACCAGACAATAGTTGCAACACTTCGTAGAAATAAGTAATTTTGCCTTAACTAAACAAACAATAAACTGCTCTAGAAGCACTGAGTTACAGAGACAAAAATGCCGCTAAAAAAGCGGCATTGTAATAATTAATTAGTGGTGATGGCCATGCTCACCTTTGAGCTGATTACCTTGCGCATCATAAAATCCGCTTGCACCATGCTCAACAAACCCTAAGTTGATCATTTTAGCTAAAAACGGATCGCTTTCATTATCACCGATATCTGCGTAATCGGTCGTTTGATAGTTATCCCATTTTGCAAATTCTGCCTGAATCTTTTGCTGGTTGTGATGACTGGCTGTTAAAGCTATTTCACGGCTATATGTTGGTGTTGAAATACGAATTGCTTTGAGTAACTTTTGATTGGCAAGCCAGCTTAGCTCTATTTTGCTATCACCCTGCTGTTGTGTGTAATATTCTGTTAGCTCACAGCCTTCCCCCAAGCTTTTTTGGTGCGTCATAGAGGCTAAAAACTTATCACTTACTAACTGATATTTGCTACTCCAATCTTGTTCACCTTGCACTTCCGATGGTTGATACTCAATACCACGCTGGGCATGCTGAAAATAACGAATTGGGCGAATTTGTTGATTGCGCAACTGTTGCCATAATTCAACAAACTGTGGATTCTGCTTAGCCACCTGGTGAGGCGTACGCCAAAGGGTAAAGGTGTTTTCAGTATGCTGCTTATTAGCAACTATATCTGTTGTGACCGTATAGTCTGCTTGCGTAAAACCGGTGTTCATATCGCATTGCCCTGCAACAGCAAGTGGGCTAAGTAATGAGGCAAGTAAGATGGCTGCTTTCACGGGATTCTCTTTTGTCTTGGTTTACTTTATAACTAATTGAGTAAGGGAGGCTTAGAGCCTCCCAAACACTCATTATTGTGCTAATTTAGCATCGGCTTGTTTAACAAGGTCAGCGGCATAATCCATAACATGGAAAATAAGACTTTGCTCATTAGTGCCTGTTACTAAATGTGCACCTGGGCCTACTGCATACACACCCACATCTTCTGCTGCGTGTGTTTCAGAGCCTAGTGGTACGACGGCTTCTTGGTGGAAACCTGGTGTTGTTGTGTCAACATCAGTTAAATCAACACGACCCGTTACCGGCGCAAAGTTATAGCCTGCATCAGCATCAGTCTCATCACCTAAGTCGCGGAAACCGCCACCATTTGTATAACCAACCGTTGTGTATGGCATGTTATCTGCTGCAAGTGATGGTTCATCACTACCCACAGGTACCACTTTACCTAAGATTGGGTTACCGCGTTTTGGGTAGCCTGCAATGGTAAATACGTGGCTGTGGTCAGCTGTTACTATGATTAACGTGTCTTCGATGCTAGTTTTATCAAGAGCAACTTGAACTGCTTTAGAAAGCTCAACAGTATCGCTTAGTGCATTGTAAGCATTACCAGCGTGGTGACCGTGGTCAATACGGCCAGCTTCAACTGTTAGCATGAAACCATTGGCGTTGTTATCTAACACATCAATTGCTTTTGCTGTCATCTCAGCAAGCGAAGGTTCGCCAGCTACATCGTTTGCACGATCTGCTTCGTATTGCATATGTGATTCATTAAATAAACCAAATACGCGTTCTGTTGACTCTGCATCGATTGCATCAAAACCAGCTTGGTCCATCACATATTGACCTGCTGGGTATTTAGCTTTCCATTCAGCAGTTAGGTCGCGACCATCTGTACGGTCACCTTCGACTGAGCTCACAGCATCAGCTGAGTTAAAAGCTGCGTCTTTCGGTAAGAAATGACGACGACCGCCGCCCATCACAACCTCTAAACCATCAACATCGAGGCCTTCGTAGCGTGCTTCTAGGTTTGCTTCAAAATTAACTAATTGCGATGCAATATCTTCACAGCCAGCGGTAACCGCTGCTTCTGGCATGTCTGATACGTCTTCCCAGTTACGGTCAGCCGATTTTGCATACGTTGCTGCAGGCGTTGCGTGAGTGATACGCGCTGTCGAAACAATACCAGTCGACTTACCGGCAATCTCAGCAAGCTCAGTGGCTGTGACTAGTTCATTTCCTGCAACCGTTGCACAGTTACCACGCTCGATGTCTTCATCAACACCGATAACGCCAGCATCTGTTTTTACGCCCGATGCCATTGCTGTCATCGTACCCGCAGAATCAGGTGTTTGCGCATCAACGTTATAGGTTTTAGCAAACCCTGAGAACGGTAGGGTTTCAAAGCTAAGTTGATGCTCTTCACCCAACTTACCTTCGAGCTGACCGGCCATGATACGTGCTGCCGTCACGGTTGAAATACCCATGCCGTCACCAACAAATAGAATCACGTTTTTCGCTTTACCAGACTCTTTTACAACGGCAGCAATGTTTTCTTCGCTAGTAGCGACTTTAACTTGTGCTGACTTGAACCATTCATTATCGGTCAACGGCGCTAATTGCGATGCCGTTAACGACGTTGCTGGTGCATTACAAGCAACGGTTGTATCCATTACTTCTGCTGAGTCTAGCTCACCGTTATCGTTACTATCTTCACCTGTTAGGGTTTCTGTACCACCGTTTACGCACTGCTCAGAACCAACAGCTAATGTATTTTCAACGGTTAATGTTTTTGGTGAGTTGTCATCGTCATCAGAACAACCCGCTAATGCCACTACTACAGCAAGAGAAATTAAATTTAGTTTTTTCATCGTCGTCGCCATTATTCTTCAATTAGTTCTAGAGCTTGGTTAATGATGTGGAAAATTACGTTTTGCTCCACAACGCCTTGTGCTAGTTGCGCACCTGGACCTTTTGCATGAAGTGAAATATCTTCACCCGCATGAGTCTCAGAACCTAATGGCACGGTAGCTTCTTGGTGATAACCAGGCGTAGTTGTATCAACACCCGTTAGATCAACACGACCTGCAAATGCCGCTTCGCTATATGATGCATCTGCATCAGTTTCATCACCTAAATCGCGAAAACCTAAACCATTTGCATAACCAACTGTGGTGTACGGCATACCATCTGCCGCAAGGCTTGGCTCTTCGCTACCAATAGCAACCACTTGACCTAAGATTGGATTACCGCGCTTTGGATAACCCGCGATAGTAAATACGTGGCTGTGGTCAGCAGTAACAAGAATAAGTGTTTCTTCTGGGTTGGTGTTCTCTACTGCTGTTTGCACTGCTTTGGCAAATTCAACGGTATCGTTTAACGCGTTATAAGCATTACCCGCATGGTGACCATGGTCGATACGACCAGACTCAACGGTTAAGAAAAAGCCTTTTTCATTGCTCTTTAAGATGTCGATCGCTTTACCTGTCATTTCAGATAATGACGGCTCACCCGCTACATCGTTAGCGCGATCTGCTTCGTATTGCATGTGTGATTCGTTAAATAATGCGAATACACGTTTGCTGTCAGCATTTAGCGTATCGAAGCCAGCTTGGTCCATAACGTACTTACCATCAGGGTACATTTCTTGCCATTCAGCCGTTAGGTCACGCTCATCAGTTCGGTCGCCTTCTACTTCACTGACTGCATCAGCTGAATTGAACGCTGCATCTTTCGGTAGGAAGTGACGACGTCCACCGCCCATCACAACTTCAAGACCATCTACGTCAGTGCCTACGAAGCGTGCTTCTAGGTTCTTCTCAAAATTAACAAGTTGTGAGGCAATATCTTCACAACCGGCTTCCACAGCATCAGCTGGCATATCTGATACGTCTTCCCAGTTACGGTCAGCCGATTTTGCATACGTTGCAGCCGGTGTTGCGTGAGTAATACGCGCCGTTGAGACAACACCTGTTGCTAGACCTTTAATTTCAGCCAGCTCTGTTGCGGTAATTAACTCATTACCTGCAACAGTTGCACACTCGCCACGCTCGATATTTTCGTTAACACCAATTACACCTACATCGGTTTTAACACCTGAAATAATTGCTGTCATTGTGCCTGCAGAGTCAGGGGTTTGCGCATCAACGTTATAAGTTTTGATTTGCGCTGAGTAAGGGAATTCTTCAAAGCTAAGTAAGCCTTCTTCGCCTGACTTGCCTTCCATTTGCCCCGCCATAATACGCGATGCAGTCAGCGTTGAGATACCCATACCATCGCCAACAAATAAAATGACATTTTTAGCTTTAAACGTTTGCTCAACCTGAGCCGCCGCCTCTTTTTCTGTTAATTTTGTTTCAGCAGCATTATACCAATCATTTTGTTTTTGACTGTCTGGTAACACACCTGCATTGGCCGTCGCTGACAATGCCAGCGTTAAACCAATTGCAGTAGCAATTTTATTAATTTTCATCGTTACGTTCCGTTAGTACGTTATTTTAAGAATTTGAGTGCTAACTAAACTGCACTTGGATAATTAGCGCAGCCATACTAAGAAGGCATTGTTACTAAAAAAGTGAGTTTTCATGACGAAATGATGAAACCC
Organism: Pseudoalteromonas sp. XI10; assembly: GCF_001469895.1. Lineage (GTDB taxonomy): Bacteria > Pseudomonadota > Gammaproteobacteria > Enterobacterales > Alteromonadaceae > Pseudoalteromonas. Next base: position 337,366 of record NZ_LOPY01000051.1, read on the forward strand.
AAAAAAGTAGTTCAAGAAGGTAAGCAATTAGTTTTAGAGGAAATAATAGGGTTAGGTTCTAGGGGTGAGTTAGCGAGTTAGCGAGGGTAAAGGTTCTAGGTTCTAGGTCAAGCCTATTCGAGAGAGTGCTTTATGATGGTTTGGGTTTACCAAAGAAAAGGTTTACATGGATTATGTTGGGTTTCGCTTCGCTCAAACCAACCTACCCGAAGAGTGAACAGGGCGAATGCTGAGTGAGACACCGCACAAAACAACTCCACCAATCTAATCTGACGTCTGAAAGCTGATAGCTTTTCTACAGACATTAAAAAAGGCCGCCTAAGCGACCTTTTTATAAGCTGTAGAGCTCTATCTGTTGATATTACTCAACGATAGTTGCAACAACACCAGCACCAACTGTACGGCCACCTTCACGGATAGCGAAGCGTAAACCTTCGTCCATCGCGATTGGGCAGATTAGTTCTACAGTCATCTTGATGTTATCACCAGGCATTACCATTTCAACGCCGTCTGGTAACTGTACGTCACCTGTTACGTCAGTTGTACGGAAGTAGAACTGTGGACGGTAACCTTTGAAGAATGGAGTGTGACGACCACCTTCATCTTTAGAAAGTACGTATACTTCTGAAGTGAACTTCGTGTGTGGAGTGATTGAACCAGGCTTAGCTAGTACTTGACCACGCTCAACGTCTTCACGCTTAGTACCACGTAGAAGTGCACCGATGTTCTCACCCGCACGACCTTCGTCTAGAAGCTTACGGAACATCTCAA